>JAGBXX010000031.1 GCA_017629035.1 Alistipes sp.
CCCTTGAAAGGAATCTCGAGCTGAGTATCCTTAGCTGCGTCGATAGTGCAGTCCAAAGCTACAGCCTTACGGAACTCGATGTGACCCTTAGTAGTGTCGAAGTGTGAGTTACCTGGGATGATATCGCCAGCCTTAACGAGGTGTGAGAAGAGTACGTTCTCAGCAGCACGACCCTGGTGAGTAGGGATAACATACTCGAAACCAGTGATAGCGCCGATAGTATCCTTAAGCTGGAAGAATGACTTTGAACCAGCGTAAGCCTCGTCACCAGTCATCATAGCAGCCCACTGACGGTCGCTCATAGCACCAGTACCTGAGTCAGTCAAGCAGTCGATGTATACCTGCTCTGACTTCAAACCGAAGAGGTTGTAGTGTGCCTCCTTGAGCCACTGCTCACGCTCTGCACGTGTGCTCTTCTTCAATGGCTCAACCATCTTAATTCGATACGCTTCTGCAAATGGGATTTCCATAATTCTGAATTGTTTTAAGGTTATTATTAGTTTAAAAATATATTCTTTTTCTGTTGCAATTATATATATAATATCCTATATTATATGCATAACTGCACAAAGATAGGCAAAAATATAGTCAATTGCAACCCCCGAACAAAATATTTTTATTCTTTAATTTTTCAAAAAACCATATTACTCCTTATTAGCAATAAGAAGCTCAAGTATCTGAACAGCATTCAGGGCTGCTCCCTTGCGGATTTGGTCGGCTACGCACCAGAATGTTATACCATTCTCGTTGCACAGATCCTTACGCACACGACCTACATATACTGGGTCCTGGCCCTGAGTAAAGAGTGGCATAGGGTAGCGCTTCTCGGCTGGCTCGTCGATAAGCACGATGCCCTTGGTCTGGGCAAATGCTTCACGTACCTGCTCCACGCTGAGCTCCTCCTCGGTCTCCACCCAGATGGCCTCAGAGTGCGCACGCATAACGGGTACACGCACACATGTAGCCGATGTGCGGATGTCGGAGTGCATGATCTTGCGTGTCTCGAAGAACATCTTCATCTCCTCCTTGGTATAGTCGTTGTCCTGGAACATGTCGATATGAGGGATGAGGTTGTAGGCGAGCTGGTATGCAAACTTCTCGATCTTTGGATCCTCGCCCTCAACGATTGAGCGCTGCTGCTCCTGGAGCTCCTGCATGCCTGTAGCACCTGCGCCACTTGCCGACTGATATGTAGCAACGTGTACACGTGTGATGTGCGAGAGTCGCTCGATAGCACCGAGCGCCACAACCATCTGGATAGTTGTGCAGTTAGGGTTTGCGATGATTCGGCGTGGTGCGTTGAATGCATCCTCGCCATTGACCTCGGGAACAACAAGAGGCACATCGTCCTCCATGCGAAATGCCGACGAGTTGTCGATCATAAAGGCACCATGCTTGGTGATAGTCTCGGCAAACTCGATAGATGTCGAGCCACCAGCCGAGCAGAGTGCAACGTCTATATCCTTGAAATCGTCGTTATGCTGAAGCTCTCGCACGGTGATATCCTCGCCACGGAAGCGGTAGGTTGTGCCTGTGCTACGCTTTGAGCCGAACAATCTGAGCTCGTCGATATGCATCGGGTGGTTCTCCAAAATAGCGAGAAACTCCTGTCCTACGGCGCCACTTGCGCCAACGATAGCAATCTTCATAGTGTTAGTGTTATATTAGTTAATACTTTCGACCTGGGGAGCCGATGACCCCTTCGATTAGAAGAAGTCACCCTCCTGGTCGATAAACTTATCTGGTACAACATCAGAGTTCTGGAAGCTCTCCTCTGTAACCTTGTGAGTTGTGGTCATAGCACTCTCAGCAGGCATCTTACAGTTGAACTTAGGCTTTGGTGTTGTGAACTTAAACTTGTCCTCTCGGTTAACGCCAAGGGTACCATCCTCGTAGACCTTCTTGAGGAATCTACCAGTGATAGGGAGTGCGATACGTGAACCGTCGGCACTGCGCAAGAAACGGATGGTGTTCTCCTCACCACCTACCCATGTGCCGATCACAAGGTTAGGTGTGGCGCACATAAACCATGCGTCGACATTCTTGTTTGTTGTACCAGTCTTGGCTGCGATATCCATGCTTGAACCACCAGGACCAAGGTAGTTCAACATTCTACGACCTGTACCGCCGGTGATTACCTTCTTCATCATCTCGATTACGGTGTGTGCCACACGCTCAGGAAGCACGTCGTTGGCCTTAGGTGTGAAGGTTGCAAGCACGTTGCCCTGCTTATCCTCGATGCGGGTAACGTAGATAGGGTCGATGCGCACACCCTGGTTGACGAATGTGCTATATGCTCCTGCCATCTCGAATGGGTTACTATCGTACGAACCCAAGCAGAGTGATGGTACAGGCTCGATCCAGCTGCGGATACCAATCTCGTGGATATACTTAGCCACCTTCTCAGGATTCTTAGCATTCTTCATGATGAATGCCGAGTAGTTGTTGCGGCTCTTCATCAAACCCCAGTAGAGAGGGTGGTGGGTGCCATCATAACCGCCGCCACCTGCCTCCTTAGGCGACCAGCTGCGACCATGGTACTTGATTGTAACACGCTCGTTGCGCACAGCCTTACATGGGTTCATGCCGAGCACCTCGATAGCGTATGAGTAGATGAATGGCTTGGCTGTAGAACCAATCTGACGCTTGGTCTGTGTCGCTGCATCGTACTTGAAGAATCGGTAGCTTGGACCGCCGACATAGGCACGCACGTGGCCATTGTTAGGATCTACTGCAACCATCGCTGGGCGCATGATCGACTTGTGGTGGATGATAGAGTCACGTGGAGTCATCATCGTATCACGCACGCCGTTGTATGTGAAGACATCCATGCGTACCTTGGTGTTGAATACGTTGAGTATCTGCTCCTCGGTATATCCATCCTTGGTCATGTGACGCCAACGGTCTGTCTGACGCATTGCCGAGAGAATCTTCTGCTCGGTTTTCTCTTTGCCCACACGCAAGTAGAGCTGACCTGTGGCCTTAATCTGGTTATTCATCTGTGGCTGTACCACCTCACGCATGTGCTCGTGTGCAGCCTCCTCGGCGAGCACCTGCATCTGTGCATCGAGTGTGGTGTAGATGCGAAGACCATCACGATAGATATCATAAGGCTCGCCATTGCTCTTGAGGTTCTTCTTGCACCAGCCCATCACTGGATCCTCCTCGTACTGCTTCTTAGCCTGCTCGTAGTCCCACTCTGTGAGGAACTGGTTGCGCTTAGGCTCTGAGGCTGTGAGGTTACGACGAACCATCTCACGGAAATATGTCGCCATACCCTCGTTGTGCGAGTCTGCAGAGCGGTGGAAGCGTGATAGGTCGATAGGGAGCTGCATGAGCGAGTCGGCTGTCGAGCGGCTGATAGCGCCCGCTACAACCATACGCTCGAGTACGAGGTTACGACGCTCCACGGCCTTAGGATTAGGCTTGCCAGCACGCATAGGGGCGTATGTGCCTGGCGCCTTCACCTGGCCTGCGATAACCGCCGCCTCGTCGATGGTAAGGTCGTATGGCTCCTTGCCGAAGAAGTTGTTGGCAGCCGAGCGGATACCGAAGTTAGAGCTTGAGAACTCCACGGTGTTGAGATACATCGCCACGATCTCCTCCTTGGTATAGTTGTGCTCGAGCTGTGTTGCGATGACATACTCCTGAGCCTTGGCTGTCACAGTACCAGCCTTACCCTCAAGACCCTTATCACGGCGACGTGTCTTGTAGAGGTTCTTGGCCAGCTGCTGGGTGATGGTACTACCACCTCCCTGCTCCTTCTGTCCGAGTATCACGGTCTTGATACCCGCACGTGCTGTTGCCTGGAAGTCGATACCCGAGTGCTCGAAGAATCGAAGGTCCTCGGTGGCAATCAATGCTGCAACGATAGGTGGAAGCTCATGGCCATCAATCGTGAGCCACTTGTCACGGTTGAGTGGGAAGAGGTCCTCGAACGTGAGGTGAGAACGGTTCTCAACGAAGTAGGTTCCCAGCAATGCACCATCGGCCGAGTAGATCTCGGTGGCGAGGTTTGTCTGCGGATTCTCCAGCTCGTCGAAGGTAGGCATTGGGCCCAACACCTCAAATCGCGCGAGGGTGAAGAGTAGTGTGAGTCCCAGTACTCCTGTGAGCGTCACGGCCCACATAGCGATAACGAGCCATCGTTTCAGGCTACGTTTGTTGCTCTTTGGTTGTTCCTTCTTTGTCATATTTGTTAGGTTTTATATTTTATCCTATGTTGTTTCCTATGTTGTTCTCCTTTTTTGTTCCGTTCTCTTCTACTCGGTTAGAATGGGAGTCCTAAGCCGAAGTTTATATAAAATCTCTTACCCTTGCCCAGTGGGCTGTTCGACCCCTTGCCATAGAGCGAGAGTGTTGCCGTTGCTGTTGCTGAGTGGGGTAGGCTGAAGATGTTGAAATCTACGATGATATCACCACCATAGGCCCATAGCTCACGGCGCAGGTTTACGATGTCGCCACTCTCGTTGAAGGCTGGCTTGCTAAACGAGGCGTAGTCGCCACCAAGGTTCAGGCGCAGTCGCTTGAAGTATATCACGCCACCCCAGCCACCATCGGGATACCACACGGGGAGCTGGTAGTTGAGCGATGTTGCCATGTAGTTTTTGTTGTGTATGTCGTACGACGAGAATCCTCGTGGCAGGAGTCGTGTAGACTTAAATGCAAGACCCGAGAGTATGTAGTCCGACTGGAAGCCACCTATCGAGGTCTGGTACGATGCCGCTATGGAGAGCGAGTGGTGCTTGGCAAAGCCTGGAGTGTAGAGCTTGCCGTAGAGCACTGCCAGATGACCGAAGTTGTCGGTTGTAGGGTTGAGCGTATAGCTTGCCGAGAGCACCACACCCCATGGGGGCAGGAAGTCACGGTGTGCCATGCGCACCTGGTCGCTAAAGCCGAGGCCCAAGCTCAGCTGATGAACGCCCTCGCTATATCCGATAGTCTTGATATTGCTAATCTTGCCACCACCAAGCTCTATCTTGTCGACATTTGCCGTCATGCCATTCGAGAAGTTCCACGACGTAGACACAGAGAGCTGCGAGGTGTGGTATCCTCGCTGAAAGAGCAGCGGCAGGGTAGCACCCACGCTCACCGAGTAGTAGCGATCCTTGGCTGGAGCATCGGGGAACTCAATCTCCTGCGTGTCGGGGTTGTAGAAGTAGATGGTGTGCATATTCTGCTGACCACCATACGTGCCACTTGCCCAGAGGTTGATGCCAAGGCCATAGTATCGTAGTGTGCCTTTGAATACTGATCCCTCGTCGTGATTCCATCCCCAGGTGACAAAGCCCTCGGTTGTCGAGAGTAGGTTCTGCGATATGAGCGTTGCACCGAGGTTGAAGGCGATCTTCGACTCCTCGACAATCTCGTATGGGTTGTACGACGCAGGGGCCCAGCTATGTACATTTATGGCGTGGCCTATGCGGCTGAAGCGTCGCTTGGGGTGTTTTACGGCTATGCTGTCGGCAGCCACGCTATCAAATCGCACGGTGTCGAGGTTGATGACGCCCCATGGCTTGCTCTCGGGCAGCAGCATCGCCTCGGGGTGTGGACGATACTCCACCTCGTTATCTGTTGTTATGCGCTGCAACACGGGTAGGTAACCACGTTTGTCGTAGCTCGTTGCCACAACATGCTCCTTGTCGTAGGGGGCAGGGCTGAATGAGCCATACTGCGAGCTCGAGAGCTGATACTCCTTGCCTGTGCTAAGGTCGAGGGAGTGTAGCTCATCACGTCCCGAGGCTATGGAGCCAAAGTATAGCTTGCCGTTCGAGGCTCTCAGGTTGCTCAGTGTGGTATATGCTGCACGTGTCACACTCTCGGTGCCACTCTCCGTGTGGCGAGCTATGTGCATGCCCTCATCGTCGGTGATAATGGCGTAGAGGGCCTCGGTGGTGTTGTCGTACGCCAGGCCATGTATCTCCACACCCTGAGGGAGTGTCGTGCGGCGGCTATGCTCCGTGCCTGCATCGACAATGATGTGGTATCTGCCGTCGATGGTATACTCCACCCATGCCATATTACCCTTATGGGTAGGTGTGGGGTAGAGAATGTTAGCCTTGCTACGATATTTCGTTGTGCGGCCGCTTTGTATGTTGTGGTAGTAGAGCTTCGATGTCACCTTCTGCTCAAAGAGTGTGCTTCGTTGGTACTCTGTCCACCAAAGTCTGCCGAAGTTGTCAAGCGCAGGGCGTGTCGACAATGGTCCTGTGCGCAGCAGCTCACGCTCACTACCCAGGCTGTCGATAAGCACAAAGGCTGCAGGGGTGTCGAAATCCTCCTTGAGGGCTATTATCGAGCCATCGTTTGTGGCAACGGGGTGTGAGTATGTGGTGTAGCTCTTAGGCTCGGGTATTGCAATATGCTCGGTTGTCTGCGTCACGCTCGGCAGGCTCTGCCAGTGGTTGTGGAGTGTGGTGAATGTATCCTTGAAGAGTCGTGGCTGCGTAGTGCCGTAGAGCTTTTTGAAGACCCACGAGTTCGATACCACCATCCATGGACGGCGTGATGTGAGCTCAGCCATGTCGTTGCCGAGTATCACACCATAGGCGTTGTAGCCATGGCGGCAGAGGAAATATCCGAGGTTGTAGTGGTTGGGTATGTAGTCCTTGAACGAGCCGCAGAACCACTTGTCACGGCTACGAAACTCCGAGGTTATATCGCCATAGGCACGATAGGCCATAGAGAAGGATGGTTGCAAGCCACGTCCAAATGTCGACATCTCGGTCTCGGACATCACAGCATCGCCCTCCATCATCCATAGAGGCATGAAGAGTAGTCCTATGGTCGAGCTCTGCTGGCCGATGATGTAGCTCAGGGCCTTGACAATGCCTCGGTTGAGGTTGTTGTACTGCACGGCGTGGCGATACTCGTGGGCTACGAGCTGCTTGGTCCAGGGCATGGAGTAGCCGTTAATATCGGGTGTAGAGAGAAACTCCACACGTTTAGGTAGCCACATCACAAGACCGTTGGATAGCATATTCGAGGGGTGCACCACAAATGGAATAGACATCTGCGGATGCTTGTAGCCGTAGGCTATATCGCTCTGCACGGCGTCGAGATATAGAGCCATCTCGGAGGCTATGTGGCGTGCCGTGTCGGGGTATACTATGCGATATTTCTCGCCACGCATCTGTCGCCACTTGAACGATGTGGGGTCAGCACCCCAGCTATAATACTGCGCACTAGATCTCTCTACGGCGAGTAAGCCGCAGAGTATCAAGACGATATGTAGAATAAATCTCTTCATGTGTGCGTGTGCGCAAATCGTATGCATATATTTAGCGCCCAAAGATACGAAAAAAAACTCAATTTCGAAAGCCTTCGCGCTATTCGTTTTTGAGGGTGCGGGGCGTAATTATTTTGTGTATGAAGGTGCACGGAACGCAAATTTTTACTAATTTCGCATCGTAACCCAAAAAAATCAGAGTATGATAACCTTTGTTGTTTGTCTTGTAGTATTGATATCGTCCTACTTCCTATATGGTAGAGTTTTGGAGCGTGTGGTGGGTATCGATGCCTCGGCCAGTGTCCCCTCGCAGACACACTACGATGGTGTTGATTTTATACCACTTCCTCGTTGGCGAATATTTCTAATTCAGCTACTTAACATCGCTGGTACTGGCCCTATATTTGGTGCTATACTTGGTGCTTGCTATGGTCCTGTGGCATTTCTGTGGATTACTATCGGAGGTATTTTTATGGGTGCCATGCACGACTTCATGTCGGGTGTTATCTCGTTGCGCCATGATGGAGAGAGTCTGCCCGAGATCATCGGCCGATATTTGGGTCGTGGTATGCATCGATTTACCCTTGTGGTGATACCTGTTTTGATGATTTTGGTGGGTGCTGTGTTTATTGTTACCCCTTCGCAGATTTTGGCCGATAAGACCGATATTCCCTACCTTGTGTGGGTTGGAATAGTCATTGTTTACTACCTTGTGGCTACGGTGTTGCCTATTGATAAGATTATTGGTAAGATATACCCACTATTTGGTGCGGCGTTGATATTTATGGCAGTAGCTCTGCTCGTTGTTTTGTTCGTTGGTGACTACACTATTCCTGAGTTGGTAGATGTTGATAATCATCACTTTAACGCCGAAAAGCTCCCTATTGTGCCAACACTATTTATTAGCATTGCCTGTGGTGCTATCTCGGGATTTCATGCCACGCAGTCGCCACTTATGGCACGCTGCATGACAAACGAGAAGCAGGCAAAGCCTGTGTTGTTTGGAGCCATGATTTCGGAGTCGATAATAGCTCTTATTTGGGCAGCTATGGCCATGGCATTCTTTGCTGGTGTCGAGGGTCTTAACACCTTTATGCAGGAGAATGGTAGCAATGCAGGTGTTGCGGTGTCGCTCATCTGCGATACCACGCTTGGTCGTGTGGGAAGTATCCTTGCAATTCTCGGTGTTGTTATTGCCCCTATCACCTCGGGCGATACCGCCTTTCGCTCGGCACGCCTTATCATTGCCGATATGATGAAGTACGACCAGAAGCCTATATATAAGAGGTTGGTTGTGAGCCTTCCGCTATTTGCCATAGGTGTATTTATCGCCTTTATAGATTTTGATATCATCTGGCGATACTTCGCCTGGTCAAATCAGGCCCTCTCGGTGCTCACGCTCTGGATGATTACCGCATGGCTTGTGCGCCGTGGTAGCCGAGCTACACTGCTTGCCCTCGTGCCAGCGATTATTATGACCTATATATGCTCCTCGTTTATCTTTGTCTCAAATCAGTTTGTGGGACTGGGAGCTACTACCGAGGCCTATATCTATGGTGCTGCACTTGCGGCAGTGATTTCAGGATTACTAATGTTAAATATATACAAAAATGGCAAACAACGAGCTCAGATTTAACCCAACTACCGACCAGGAGTTTGAACTCGAGGGTGGAGGAAAATATAATTTTGTGCATCACAAGGAGCGAGTTGATAGACTCGTTGCGGAGTCTCGCTACGACGAGGCTTGCGAGGCTCGTTACGAGGCCTTTCAGCTGCTTGCCGATATTCTTCCCGAGGATGAGCCTATGCCTCTGAGCTGGGGTCATGGCAATAGCCGTGCTGCGCTGACTATTCTCTATGGCTCGGCCGTGGATCACTTCCGTATTGGTGACTTGGAGATGGCTATGGCACAGTTGGAGTTGCTCTTGGATTGCGATCCTGAGGATCATTTTGAGGGTGTTAATCTCTTGGCTTTGTGTTATATAGCCATGGAGGAGTGGGATGCCTTCGAGGATCTGCTTATCGACCTTACGGATAAGTCTGCCGAGGCTGTGGTAGCACGCCTGTGGGCTCGATATAGAGAGGAGGGTGTGGTTGATAAGTCGCTCGTGAAGTTGCTTGTGTCACGACACAAGGCATACTACGAGGAGCTGCTCGCCGCTGAGCACCCCGACGACGAGGCCTTTCGCCGTGATATCGCCTCGGAGCGACCCTCGCAGCGTGCTGAGGCCCGTGAGTGGTGGTTGCTCACAGAGCCTTTGTGGCGTGAGTTCCCCGAGTTTATCGACTCTCTAAGACTACTTTGATCTACTCTCCCTATACTGCTTGGGCGATAGTCCTGTGGCACGCTTGAAGTACTTGCCAAAGAATGATTGATTTGGGAAGTTGAGTGCCGCTGCTATCTGCTGAATTGTCATGTCCGAGGATTGGAGCATGGCACGTGCATCGAGTATCACGTGGCGCTCGATCCAGTCGCTTGCCGCAAGTCCGGTGTTCTCCTTTACCAGCTTTGAGAGGTACTTGGGCGTGATACATAGCTTGTCGGCATAGAAGCTTATAAGACGCTCTGTGGTGTAGTGCTCCTGCACAAGTTCGGTAAATCGCTGCACCACGGGGTTCTTGCTCATTGTGCTCTCTTTTGAGTGTGGCAGCGTGCTCACGCCTCCATAGTAGAATACACGCAACAAATTCTCGATGACCTGAAGTCGGAAAGGGTTCTCGGTGTTGGCTGCAGCGCCGTAAAGCATTGTGTAGAAGATATATAGTCCACGTAGCTCCTGATCCGAGAGGTGGTGAATAGGGTTCTTGTATATGGCCATATACTGCTGCTGCCAGCCAGGGATGTTGACCATGTCGATAAAGCGCTTGGAGAGGGCTATGGTGTATATCTCTATCTGGTCGGTTATGTCCAGAGGCTCGATAATCTGACCAGGCATGATTGTCACAAGCGCAGGCGATTTTACGTTGTGAACCTCGAGGTTTATCTTTAGGTTCAGTTCGCCCTTTAAGCAGAGCACGATGATTGCAAAATCGAGCTTCTTGGGCTCCATCTGTGCGCTCTCCTTGCTGTTGAACGATATCATTGCCAAGTCCTCGCCAATGATAATATTGTCGTTGGGTAGCGAGCTATCGTGTGGATCTATGCTCTCGAAAAAGCGCTGAAAACGTCCCTTCATATCTTCGGTTAAAATCTTTATCACTATTTGCGTTTGCAGTGCAAAGTAATAAACATAAATCCTGAAAACCAAACGCCATGCGACCAATGGGCCAATAAATGTGGTCTAAATAACTCATTTTTGGGCAAAAATCAACAAAACGAACAATATATAGGCTCGATCGATTAATTTCGAAAACTTGAAAAACGAGCGATTGTTGATAACTTAGTGGGCTAAAGTTTGCTCATGTTCCACAATTTTTTGTACCTTTGGTAAAAATTTGTGATTATGGCAAAATTTAGAGTAGAAGGTGGTCATCGTCTTAGTGGCGAGATCGTTCCACAAGGTGCCAAAAATGAGGCACTTCAAATTATATGCGCAACACTTCTTACACCCGAGCGTGTTGTTCTCAAGAATGTACCTATCATTGCCGATGTGATGCAGCTCATCGAGCTTATGGCGGCCATGGGTGTCAAGGTTGAGCGCCTTGGCGAGGATAGCTTCTCGTTCCAGGCCGACGATATCAACCTCGACTACTTGCGCACGGCCGACTATCACAAGCGTTGCCGCCGTCTGCGTGGCTCGGTGATGATGATTGGTCCACTCCTTACCCGCTTTGGCGTAGGTTTCATGCCTAAGCCTGGTGGCGATAAGATTGGCCGCAGACGTCTTGATACCCACTTCCTCGGCTTCCAGAAGCTTGGCGCAGAGTTTAACTTTGATATTAGCGACGAGTTCTATACTGTTGAGGCAAAGCGCCTTAAGGGTACATATATGTTGCTCGACGAGGCGTCGGTTACGGGTACTGCCAATATCGTTATGGCGGCAGTCTTAGCCGAGGGTAAGACCACAATCTATAACGCTGCCTGCGAGCCATACTTGCAGCAGCTCTGCAAGATGCTTAACCGCATGGGTGCCAAGATTTCGGGTATCGCCTCTAATCTGCTCACTATCGAGGGTGTCGAGTCGCTCGGTGGTACTGAGCACACTATGCTCCCAGATATGATCGAGGTGGGTAGCTTCATCGGTATGGCTGCCATGAACCGCTCGGAGCTTACAATCAAGGATGTGTCGTACGAGAACCTCGGTATCATTCCTGCTCAGTTTGCCCGCATGGGTATTAAGTTCGAGCAGCGTGGCGACGATATCTACATCCCTCAGCAGGATCACTACAGCATTGAGAGCTTTATCGATGGTTCGATTATGACCATTGCCGATGCTCCATGGCCAGGCCTCACACCCGATTTGTTGTCTATCTTCCTTGTTGTGGCGACCCAGGCTAAGGGCTCAGTGCTCATCCACCAGAAGATGTTTGAGAGCCGTCTGTTCTTCGTCGACAAGCTTATCGATATGGGTGCGCAGATCATCCTTTGCGACCCTCACCGTGCAACAGTTATTGGCCACGACCACCGCATGCCGCTGCGTGCAGCTAATATGTCGTCGCCCGATATTCGTGCCGGCGTAGCACTCCTTATTGCTGCGATGAGCGCTGAGGGTGTGAGCACAATTCAGAATATCGAGCAGATTGACCGTGGCTACCGTGATATCGAGACACGTCTTAATGCCCTCGGTGCACGCATCACACGTATTGACGAATAATCCCCCTTCGGTACGATGTTTTTAGAGAATAACAAACACAAGGGCTGGATTGAGGTCATCTGCGGCTCGATGTTCTCGGGTAAGACCGAGGAGCTTATACGCCGCATGAAGCGAGCACAGTTTGCCAACCTCAAGGTAGAGATTTTCAAGCCCTCGATCGACGTGCGCTACTCCGAGGAGGAGGTGGTGTCGCATGATGCCAATGCTATTCAGTCTACCCCCGTGGAGTCGGCGCAGAACATCCTGCTCATGACCTCGGATGTCGATGTTGTGGGTATCGACGAGGCTCAGTTTTTCGACGATGGTATTGTCGATGTGTGCCGCCAGTTGGCAAATAGCGGTATTCGAGTGATCGTTGCAGGTCTTGATATGGACTATATGGGTGTCCCCTTTGGCCCTATGCCAGCGCTTATGGCCACGGCAGAGTATGTCACTAAGGTGCACGCTATCTGTGTGCGCTGTGGCGACCTTGCTCACCACTCACATCGCCTCACGGAGGACGATAAGCAGGTGGTGTTGGGTGCTAAGGAGACCTATCAGCCCATCTGTCGTCACTGCTTCAATGAACTAAAAAACAAGTAGATAAGCTATGCTCAAGGCTGTTGAAAAATGTGTTGAGGTGCTCCGTGACGGAGGCCTTATACTATATCCCACCGATACGGTGTGGGGCATTGGTTGCGATGCAACTCAGGAGGAGGCCGTAAAGAAGATTTACGCCCTCAAGCGCAGCGAGGATAAGACCTCGATGCTCTGCCTCATGCGCGACGCAGATATGATTGTGCGCTATGTTAACAAGGCTCCAGGTATCGCCTTCGAGGTTATGGAGCTCTCAGACAAGCCTCTCACGGCTATCCTTCCAGGCGCTGTGGGCGTTGCTCCAAGCCTTATTCCCGAGACTCAGACCCTTGGCGTGCGTGTGCCTCAGCACGACTTCTGCCAGGCACTGCTCCGCAAGTTTGGTAAGCCTATCGTCTCAACCTCGGCAAATATCTCGGGCGAGCCTGCGGCAAAGCGCCTCAAGGATGTCGACGAGGAGATTCTCAAGGGTGTGGACCATGTTGTTCATCCACGTTTCGAGGGTAAGCCAACGCTCAAGCCAAGTGCGATTATTGCCTTTGGCGAGGGTGGTGAGGTAGAGATTATTCGTAGCTAAGATATTATGGCAAAGTCACTTATAACTCCTGTGCAGAAGCGATTCTCGGATGTCGACTCGTTTATGCACGTGAACAATATCTGGCAGCAGAGCTACTTCGATATGGGCAAGACCCACTTCTATCGTACGGTTCTTGGCACTACAGGCGTATTCGATAAATTGCGTATCATCACCGCCTCGACACATACCGACTACTATGGTCAGGTGCGTCTTGAGGACGATATCGTGGTGCGCACCGATATATCACGCATCGGTAGCAAGAGCATGACCCTGCACCAGTGCATCATGCTCGGCGATAAGGTGCTCACGGAGAGCTCGTCGGTGATGGTTGCCTTCGATTTCGAGGAGCAGCGAAGTGTCGAGATGCCCGAGGATTGGAAGCAGAAGTTGAGCGAGTATCTAATCACTGAGTAACTATGCAACAGGCTGATCGTCATATAGATATAAATAGTTTTAACTACGACCTTCCTAACGAGCGAATTGCAAAGTTCCCTCTCTCGGAGCGTTCGGGGTCAAAGCTTCTTGTTTACGACAATGGCACTATCTTGGAGAGCCGTTTTGCCTCTGTTGCCGACCATCTTCCCCAGGGTGCTATGCTTGTCTTCAACAACACCCGTGTGGTGCGTGCTCGTATCGTTATGCACAAGGCTTCGGGTGCCCGCATAGAGGTATTCTGCCTCGAGCCGCACAAGCCAGCCGACTATGAGCGTGCCTTTGCCATGCGTGGCGAGGGGGAGTGGAGCTGCGTGGTGGGCAACCTCAAGAAGTGGAAGGAGGGCGAGATAGCTATCGACTTTGAACTCGAGGGCGAGGCCTATAGACTCACTGCCGAGATTGTTGAGCGTGGCACACGTGAGCATATCGTGCGCTTCAGGTGGAGTGCAGACCTCAGCTTTGGCGAGATGTTGGAGCTCCTGGGTCGTATCCCTATTCCGCCATATTTGAACCGTGATAGCGAGGAGATTGACAATAGTCGCTACCAGACCGTATATGCTAAGTATGAGGGCTCGGTTGCAGCGCCTACTGCGGGTCTTCACTTTACACCCGAGCTTATCGCCTCGATGCGAGATAAGGGCTTTGGTTTTGAGGAGGTTACGCTCCATGTTGGTGCTGGTACGTTCCTCCCTGTTAAGGACGAGAATGCCGCTGAGCACCCTATGCATACTGAGCACTTTACTGTGACTCGTGCTACCGTAGCCGAACTTCGCAAAAATATTGGTCGCATCGTGTCGGTAGGTACTACCTCGGTGCGTACGCTCGAGTCGCTCTCGGCCCTTGCGTGGCGTATAAAGAGCGGTGGCGAGCCTGAGTGTGAGAGAGTTGTGGGTCAGTGGGAGCTATACTCTATACCCGAGGATTTCACTGGCGAGGAGGCTCTAAGTACGTTAGAGGAGTATATGACAAGCCATGGTCTTGAGCAGCTCAAGGCGGCTACGCAGATTATGATTACACCTCTTGGATATCGCTTCCGCATAGTGAAGTATATCATCACGAACTTCCACCAGCCAAAGTCTACGTTGCTGCTGCTTGTGAGTGCATACGTTGGCGAGGATTGGCACAAGATATACGACTATGCTCTCTCGAACGACTTTAGATTTTTGAGCTATGGCGACTCGTCGCTCTTGAAGGTAGATAGATAGCTCTGGCAGTAGCTGCAAGTTATAATAAAATGGGGGTGTCCACACTATGTTGGACACCCCCATATCTTTGATGTCGTGGGCGTTAGCTCTTAAATGAGATTGTTCCCTCCCACTCGAGCGATATGCTCTCGCCGTTCTCCATGTCGAAGTATGCACGGATCTTGTGATAAGGGTAGCCCGATGAGTGCTCAGTGTCGGCAATAACCTCGACCCAACCCTCCTTGAAACGAATCAAGTCGCCATTTACCACAGGCACAAAGTAGCTCCACTCACGGTATGTGGCGTTGTCGGTGTGGTCCGCAAGAGGGTAGCGGCCAGTCTCGAGTGTGGCGTTGCTCTCTGCGGTGTAGATGTCGAGATATATGGCATAGCCGGTATATTCGTCGAAGAATGTCATGTAGTCGTTGCGCTTGCCATCGGCAATAGTCACGAGCGATGATGCAGCGATGCGCTCACCCAGAGCGTATGTAGCCTCGGGAAGTGGCTGAGGATTATCAATCCACGAGTTATCCTCGTCACCCTTGTTCTCCTCATCTCCCTTGTTCTCATCCCCATTGTTCTCGTCGTCGTTTGGCTGCTCGGTATTATCATCGGGAGGAGTTGGGGTATCTGGGTTGGTAGGCTCGCAAGCAACGATAGCTACTGCGAGTAGTGCTAGAAATAGTTTTGCAATCTTCATAGTTCTCCTATTTGTTAAATAGGGTCGTCATAGCGACGACCCCAAATTATATCTATGCCTCAGCCTCGGTTGCTGCGCTCTCCTTGAGAGCCTCGCGCAACTTAGCGGGGAAGTTACTCTTGATATCACGCTCCATAGAGAGGATCATGCTGCAGATAGCACGTGCCGATGAGCTACCGTGGCCAATCATCACAGGTGCGTTTACACCCATAACCTGAAGACCACCAATGCTCTCTGCATTCATGTTATCCCAGAAGTCGTACTGCCAGTAGAGCTTTGGAACGATGCGGCCAAGCAACCAGCGCCACATGAGCTTGAAGCGTGGTTTGCCACCACCAAGGCGGAAGTTGATGCGATACAACGCCTCGGCCATCTTGAGAAGGCTGTTACCCACGAAGGCGTCGGCAACAACAACATCGCCAATCTTGCCAGTGAAGATGTACGAAGCCTCGACATTGCCCACGAAGTTGTAGCGCTTGTCCTCCTTCATGAGGTCGTATGTAGCCTTAGCCTGGGCATTACCCTTGCCCTCCTCCTCACCAATGTTGAGCAGCGCAACACGAGGGTTCTCCATGCCAAGAGCCGACTTAGCGTAGATTGAGCCAAGAAGACCGTACTGAGCCAATACCTCGGGCTTAGCGTCGACATTCAGACCCACGTCCATGAGTACAGCACGCTGGATACCCTTCTCAGGAGAGATTGTTGGGATGAGTGTTGCGAGCACAGGGCGGATAACACCCTCAATAGGCTTCACAACCTGCATTGAGCCCACCATCATAGCTCCTGTAGAGCCAGCACTTGCAAAGCCGTCGATCTTGCCCTCCACCAGGTGGCGGAAGCCTACGCTGATGCTCGAGTCCTTCTTCGATACGAATGCCTTGGCAGGATGGTCGCCCATCTCGATGACTTCGCTTGTAGGTACGATGTCAAAATTTGATGCGTTTGAGCCATGCTTAGCAATGAGCTCCAAGATGCGCTTCTGGTCGCCAAAGAGCACGATGCGGCTATCTTTGTCGATAAATTTCAGAGCAGCGATTGCGCCTTCGATTGCTACTTCGGGAGCAAAGTCGCCACCCATGGCGTCGATACCTATCTTAATCATTATTTGAAGTTGTTGGGTTTACAAAAGGAATAACAAAAAAGAGCACTACCGCATGATGCGGTGTGCTCTTTTACCATTTGTGAAGACTACTCAGCAGCCTTCTTCTCGATTGCGAGCTTACCGCGGTAGAAGCCACACTCTGGGCATACGCGGTGGTAGAGTACTGCTGAACCACAGTTCGAGCAAGTTACTACAGTAGGAACTACAGCCTTGTAGTGAGTTCTTCTCTTGTCACGTCGTGTAGACGAAACTTTGTGTTTTGGATGTGCCATCTTACAATATAATTTTTAAGTTTTATGTTTCGTTTTGCTTGCACCCTCCGCTTGACGGATAAGCCGATTGTGCAAACCTCAATCTCTCTATTTTGTGCTCTTCTCCATCTGCTTCTTGAGCTGCTCGAGAAGCTCGCGGTTGTGATCGTCGAGGGCTACAACCTCATCCTCATCAGCCTCGGCCTCGATACGCTCGAACTCCTCCTCCGAGAGCTCGGTGAAGGCTGCCAACATCTCTGGATTGCAACCGCCCTCCTCGTGCACACGGCGATAGGGTAGTGAGAGCACTATGCTCTCGTAGATATACTGTGTGAGGTCGAGCATATCCTCCGAGGGTGACATCCACAACACCTCGCCATCGTAGTCGTTGATCTCGTCTGAGAATTTAACAACAAGCTCGCCACTGTAATCTACGGCTATGGGGCAGTCCTCCAGGCAGCGATCGCACTCACAAATTACCTCGCCAGTGATATCGACTGAGAGCTCAAGCATAGTTTCGCTACGCTTAAGGTCAACATGAGCCTGGCAGCTACCCGACTTAATCTCAATGCGATCGTACGCCTCGAAGAGTGCGTCATCTACCTGAAAATCAAAGTCGTAGCTTCCGTTTTTTAGCCCTTTATAGGCTATTGTATATAGTCTAATCTGCTCCATTTCAGCATAAATAGCCTGCAAATTTACGATAAAAAACTAAAATCTGCAAATTATTACTATTTTTGTGTCGAAGTTTTTGTACAAAAGATAAATAATTTTTACCCTTATGGCACCCTATACTATCACTCTTGAGTCCGATTTTTCGGAGTTTTGGCGCTTCAATCTCCACGTTCAGGGCGAGGTTTTGGCCTCGGGTGAGCGCTGTGATATGGTCGATTTTGTTGCCGAGGTAGCCTCGGTGGGCAGCGACCTTGACGCCCCTCCCATCGGTTATAAGCCTCACGATCGTGTGCAGCTCAGCACGCACAAGGGTGATGGACTTCGACTATACATATATATAATGCCACACACCATGCCTCGCACGCTCAAGATCAGCGATACTCCCGATTTTGAGTTTTGTGTGACTGTGGAACATGAGGGCAAGAGGGTTTATCATCGCCGTCATGTTGTGAGCCAGTGGTCGGGTGCTAATATCGAGGTGTCGTTATAGCCTTCGCATCTAACTGTGGGCCGACACCCATTAAACTGCTAGTATTAAATTTTTCCCCCCCCCTCTGGTATATGGATTTGGGGCTTGTGCGTAGTGCGCAAGCCCCAATTTTTTTAGATTGAGATGTTCAAGATTTCGAGCTTGAGCATGCCTGCTGGCACCTGTACCTCTACGATCTCACCCACCTTCTTGCCGAGCAAAGCCTTGGCGATAGGTGTACCGATAGCGAGCTTACCCTCACGCAAGTTAGCCTCGTTCTCCGATACGATGGTGTACTCCACCTCACGCTTTACGTTGTGGTTGAGGAGCTTAACACGGCTGAGAATCTGCACCTTTGAGGTGTCGATCTTTGTCTCGTCGATGATGCGAGCCTTTGACAATGTGTGCTCGAGCTGTGCAATTCGCATCTCGAGAAGACCCTGTGCCTCACGTGCTGCGTCGTACTCGGCATTCTCGGACAAGTCGCCCTTGTCACGTGCCTCGGCGATAGCGGCAGCAGCTGCTGGGCGCTCAACAGAGAGCATGTGGTTAAGCTCCTCTTTGAGCTTATTCATACCCTCGGCTGTTAGATAGATAATTTCGTTGCTCATAGTTCTATATTTTTTATTTATTTTCGTTTTCGGTAAACATAAAAAAATAATGAATTCCAATCCTTGTGAGATCAGAACCCTTACAAATAGACCACAAAGGTAGACTATTTTTTTTGAATAAACAAAATTTTTAGACACAAAGTGTCCCAGAGCTCTCCAAACGGTTGTTGGTGCTCCATGAGTAGCAAACAACGGGCCAAATATAGCGTTGCAAACTGCTATATTTTCAGCACTATAGCTCGGCGTGGCTGGTGTTAGAAGAGCTCGAGCTGCTCGGGCGAGGAGTTGAACGTGAGGCGATGGTAGGGTGTTAGTCCATAGTCACGAATTGCCACTCGGTGCTCACGTGTGGGGTAGCCCTTGTTCTTTGCCCAGCCGTACATCGGATACTCCTCTGCCAGGCGCATCATATACTCGTCACGATGGGTCTTGGCTAGCACCGACGCTGCGGCGATGTTGGCATACTTGCCATCGCCCTTGACTATGGTGCGATAGGGAATTTCGAGGTCTGTTTTGAAGCGGTTGCCGTCCACCACGATAAACTCAGGGCGTATGCTGAGAGCCTTGAGCGCAAGGTTCATGCCCTCAATCGAGGCGTTGAGTATGTTTATCTGGTCTATGCGCTCTGCTGTAACCTCCTGCACTGACCAGGCGAGTGCCTCACGCTCAATGATTTGGCGTAGCTCGTTGCGACGACGCTCGGTCATCTGCTTCGAGTCGTTGAGCAGTGGGTGGTGAAAGTCGGGAGGGAGAATAACTGCTGCGGCAAATACCGAGCCGGCAAGACATCCACGTCCTGCCTCGTCGCATCCCGCCTCGATGAGTTTTTGTTGGAATGTTGTCTCAAGCATACTCTATAACTCTGTCTGGTACAATGTGTTGTCGGGTGTGTAGCCACTCTCCTTGAGGCTCTCCATGTGACTGAGGAGTGCATCACGAACAGCTATCTCGGTGTCGTGAAGCTGGCTCTCGACAATCTCCTTGTTGATATAGCTCTCGGCAATATAGTTACACATGGCCACTCGGTATTTACGTTGTGGCTCCAAGTCGAGCTCTATGGCCGTAGCGTCGGGCTTGGGCTGAGGCTCGCTGCCAAGTATGATCTTGTAGGGGATATTCGAGCGGAAGTAGGGGTAGTGCGACTCCTTGTCGGGGTTCTCAGGAGTTCCGCTGTTGTACTTCTCGAGGATGAACTCCGCCATCTGCTCTCTTGTCATCTCGCCGATGTAGATTGTCGAGAGAAATGGGTCGTTGTTGAGAATATCGACACGGCGAATGTCGCCAGCATCTATCTCCGTAAGTCGTACGCCACCAAAGTGGTAGAATACCACCTCGGGAACAAAGCCGTCGGGGTATTGATACTCTCCGAGGGCCTTGATGGTGAGGTTGGCCACGCCGTCGTGTGTCGCCGAGGCATTAGCTCGTGCAACTACCTCGTTGAGTGTTGGGTCGGAGCTCTTTATGCTCTCAACAAGCTCTCGCATTGCTGCATCCTCCTCGATTTTCGACATATCGACCTGCTCGTACTCCACACCGATAATCTCGCCATTTGCCACACTGAGGCAGGCAACAGTTGCGTAGCGTATATTCTTGTTGTTCTGCGATATATGAGTATTGTTTACGGCCTCGCACTTGAGGTCGTGGCTATGTCCTCCCGCTACCCAGTCGCAGTGCTCTGTGGTGTTGGCAAAGCGTAGATCTCGGTCGTGGCCCATGTGTGATAGGAGTACCACGAAATCGCACTCGCTGCTCACATTTTTGCACTCCTCGAGGGCAGTCTCAATATCGGCAGTAAATGTCACACCCTCGTACGAGGAGCGTTTGCCAAGGGGGTAGCCATTGTTGTCGGTCGACACAACACCCACAAAGCCAAGCCTAATGCCCGCAACATCTACTATCTTTGAGCGCTCGAAGCGTAGCCCCTCGATCTCGGTGGTTGCATTGGCACATAGCCACTCGAACTCCGAGCCACGAATCATCGTAGCCAGGGCCGCCGTTCCCTTGTCAAACTCGTGATTACCAAGGGTTACAAGGTCGTAGCCCACGGCGTTCATAAGCTCGATAATGGGCATTCCACTCTCTGTGGCGTCGTCGACATAGGCATTGCCCGACACTCGGTCGCCAGAGTCTACAATAAGCACCTCGCCCTGTGCCTCGTAGCTCTTGACGAGTGTTGCGAGCTCGGGCATGCTCTCTATTGTGGCATGGATGTCGTTGGTCGAGATGATATATATTCTCTCCTGAGTTTTGTTGCATGCAACAAGCCATAGTAGGGATATTAGTGGCAAAAAGAGAATTTTTCGCATAACTTCTTGGTTTTAGATGCAACAAAATTACAAAAAAATCATTATCTTTACACACCAGTTTATAAAATATATGAGCAAAAGAGAGCAAAACATAGATGTCTACTGTCTCAACACCAAGCAGAGCCTTAGTGTAGAGTTTGGCACCTCGCTCAGTGAGTTGCTACAGCAGTTACAGTTCGAGCAGCCCTATCCTATTCTTGCTGCCAGCGTGAATAATAGCTACAAAGATCTTAGCTATGCTATCTATAAACCTATCAACGTAGAGTTCTTCGATATCCGCCACTTCGAGGGTTATCGTGTCTATCAGCGCACACTCTCGTTTGTGATGCAGATGGCCACGTTGCAGCTCTTCCCCGATGATAAGCTGCGCATACGCCACTCGTTGGGTAGCGGCTTCTATGCCGAGTTTGATAGCAAGAGGTTGCTCGGCGAGGAGCAGATCGAGGCTCTCAAGAGTAAGATGAGCGAGATTGTCAAGAGTGCACTACTCATCACCCGCTCGAAGTGTCCTACGCAGCAGGTTGTTCAGGCCTATGAGCGCTACGACTTCGACGACCGTATCGAGTTGCTCGAGACACGTCCTCATCTATATAGCACCGTGAACTACCTGGGCGATATGCCTGGATATTTCTACGGCCCACTTGCTCCCGACTCGTCGTACGTGGAGCGTTTCGACGTTGTGCGCTACTACAATGGTCTTTATGTAGCACTCCCTTTGCGCACCAACCCTGAGCAGGTCGATGCCAATATCAAGCTCGACAAGATGTTCGACATCTTCCACGAGTATCAGGAGTGGATAGATATCATGGGTGTGCCCACGGTGGGTGACCTCAATCGCAGAGTTATGGATGGCGATGCTTCGGAGCTTATCAAGATTGCCGAGGCGTTCCACGAGATTAAGATATCGAACATCGCAAATGCTATTACTCAGGCTAACCAGGAGCGTGGCGTGAAGCTGGCTCTTATCTCAGGCCCCTCGTCGAGTGGTAAGACTACATTCTCCAAGCGTCTTGGCGTGCAGCTGCGTGTGCGTGGCTACGACCCTGTGCTCATAGCCCTCGATGACTACTTTGTTGACCGTGACAAGACACCTCTGGGCCCAGATGGCAAGCCCGACTTCGAGGCTCTGGAGGCTATCGACCTTGCTACGCTCAACGACCACCTCAGCCGTCTATCCCAGGGCGAGAGTGTAGAGATACCTCGCTACGACTTTATCTCGGGCAAGCGTCAGTGGCACGAGAAGCCTCTCAAGCTCACCGACCGCTCGATACTTATACTCGAGGGTATTCATGCCCTTAACCCCAACCTTACACCTGGAATATCTGATGGTCTGAAGTTCAAGATCTATATCTCGTGCTTCACGTCGGTAGCCATGGACAACTTCTCACGTATCCCAACTACGGACAACCGTATGTTGCGCCGCACGATACGTGATAATGCCACACGAGGCAATAACGCCCTACGCACGTTGCAGATGTGGCCCTCGGTGCGTCATGGCGAGGAGAAGCATATCTTCCCCTACCAGGAGAATGCCGATGTGATGTTCAACTCATCGCTCTTCTACGAGATATCGGTGCTCCGTGCCCTTGCCGAGCCACTCCTGCGTGAGGTCTCTGACAGCGCACCCGAGTATGCCGAGGCTAAGCGCATGCTTAAGTTCCTTGATAATTTTGTCCCTATCTCGCCCGAGGAGATACCACCAACATCGCTGCTGAGAGAGTTTATCGGCGGCAGCTCATTTAAGTATTAACCAAAAAACAACAATAAAACAAAACGTAAAATGAAAACCTTTGACAGCTTTGTAGACCGCCATGTCGGTCTAAACTCTAAGCAGGACCTCGAGCAGATGCTCGCAACAATCGGTGTAAACTCTGTTGAGGAGCTCTTGCAGCAGGTCATCCCACAGAATATTCGCCTTAAGAAGGCTCTCGACCTCCCTGAGGCAATGAGCGAGTACGAGTATGCAGCACACATCGCTGAGCTTGCAGCCAAGAACCGCACCTTCCGCTCATTTATCGGTATGGGTTACTATCCTAACGTTGTCCCAGCAGTCGTTTCTCGCAACGTATTCGAGAACCCAGCATGGTACACATCTTACACCCCATATCAGGCTGAGATTTCGCAGGGCCGTTTGGAGGCATTGCTTAACTTCCAGACAGCTATCCTCTCGCTCACAGGCATGGAGGTGGCAAACTGCTCGTTGCTCGACGAGGCAACAGCTGCTGCCGAGGCTATGCTCATGATGTACGCTTTGCGCTCACGTGAGGCTGTTAAGCAGGGTCGCAACCAGATCTTTGTTGACGAGAATATCTTCCCACAGACCTTCGACGTGCTTATCACACGTGCCGAGCCATTTGGTATCGAGATCATCCGTGACGACTTTGCCGAGTATGAGTTCTCGGGCAAGGAGTTCGGTGCAATTTTGCAGTACCCAGCAGCTAATGGCGAGGTGCGCAACTATGCTGACTTTGCAGCTAAGGCTCACGAGGCAGGTATTACAGTTACTGCTGTTGCCGACCTGCTCTCGCTCGCTCTCTTGAAGTCACCAGCAGAGTGGGGTGCCGACATCGTCGTAGGTACTACTCAGCGTCTTGGTTGCCCTATGGGCTTCGGTGGTCCAAGCGCAGGTTATATGGCTACACGTGATGCTTACAAGCGTCAGATGCCTGGCCGTATCATCGGCGTATCTGTTGACCGTCTTGGCAACAAGGCATTGCGTATGTCGCTCCAGATGCGTGAGCAGCATATCAAGCGTGAGAAGGCTACATCGAACATCTGTACTGCTCAGGCATTGATGGCTTCGATGGTAGGTTTCTACTGTATCTATAATGGTAAGGAGGGATTGCAGCGTGCAGCGCTCAACGCTCACACCGCAGCACTCACCGTGAAGGCTGCCCTCGAGTCTATGGGCTATGTTGTTCGCACCAAGGCTCTGTTCGACACCTTGGAGGTTGAGGCCGAGGCTTCAGTAATCCAGGATGCAGCGCTTGCTCGTGAGATCAACTTCTACTATCCTGCTGACGACTGCGTGCGCATGTCATTCGACGAGGTTACTACCGATGCAGAGCTCCAGACTGTTGTCGAGATCTTTGCTGAGGCTCGTGGCAAGAAGGCTAAGGCTGTAAAGCGTGTTGAGGCAGCAGCTATCGCTGAGGATGTTAAGCGTGAGAGCGACTTCTTCACCGAGGCAGTATTCAACTCATACCGCACCGAGACCGAGATGATGCGCTATATCAAGAAGCTTGAGTTGCGTGATATCTCGTTGATGAACTCTATGATCTCGCTCGGCTCTTGCACCATGAAGCTCAACGCTGCGCAGCTTATGCAGCCACTCTCATTGGCAGGCTTCCAGAATGTTCACCCATTTGCTCCTGCTGACCAGTCGGAGGGCTATCGTGAGCTTATCACTAACCTCGAGAGCTACCTTGCAACAATCACTGGCTTTGCAGGTTGTACTTTGCAGCCTAACTCAGGTGCTGCGGGCGAGTATGCAGGTCTTATGATGATCCGTGCATACCACCAGAGCCGTGGTCAGGGCTATCGTAACATCATCCTCATCCCATCATCTGCACACGGTACTAACCCAGCTTCAGCAGCTATGGCGGGCATGAAGATTGTGATTGTGGCATGCGACCAGAATGGTAACATCGACGTTGAGGACTTGAAGAAGAAGGCCGAGGAGCACGCATCAGAGCTCTGTGGTTTGATGGTAACATACCCATCTACTCACGGTGTATTCGAGAGCCGTATTCGTGATATCGTTGACGCCGTACACGATGCTGGCGGTCAGGTATATATGGATGGTGCTAACATGAACGCTCAGGTGGGCCTCACTAACCCTGGCTACATCGGCGCTGATGTCTGCCACCTTAACCTCCACAAGACCTTTGCAATGCCTCACGGCGGTGGTGGTCCTGGCGTAGGTCCTGTATGTGTTGCTGAGCACCTTGTTAAGTTCTTGCCAACGCACTCTTTGATGGAGACTGGTGGCGAGGAGGGTATCACAGCTGTATCTTCATCACCATGGGGCTCGGCTATGTTGCTCCCTATCACCTACGGTTATATCCGTATGCTCGGCTTCGAGGGCTTGCGTCGCTCTACAGAGCTTGCTATCGTGAATGCTAACTACATGTCATCAGCCCTCAAGGATGAGTATCGCACATACTACTCTGGCGAGACTGGCCGTGTAGGTCACGAGATGATCCTCGACCTCACTCGTTTCAAGCACGACTATAATATCGATTGCGGCGATATCGCTCACCGTCTTATGGACTACGGCTACCACGCTCCAACCCTCTCATTCCCAGTACACGAGACATTGATGGTTGAGCCTACTGAGAGTGAGTCTAAGGCCGAGATGGATCGCTTCATCCAGTCGCTCATTCAGATTAAGCGTGAGTGCGAGGCGGCAGCTGCTGCGGGCAACGCTGATAACGTTGTTGTCAACGCTCCACACACTGCTCTCGAGCTCGCTGGCGAGTGGAACCACCCATACTCACGTGAGGAGGCTGCATTCCCACTTGCTTGGGTTGCAGAGAACAAGTTCTTCCCTTATGTGACTAAGATCGACAATGGTTATGGTGATCGTAATCTTGTTTGTCGCTGCACAGAGTAATTTATCGTTATAAGGGGTCATCTGCGACCTCTCAATCATTACCCCGAATGGGACGTACGCCAAGTACTACCCATCCGGGGTAATCTCTTTATCGAGTCCACATCTAACCCCTTCTAACGATAAATCAAGTTTCTTGTAGCAATGGCCCATCTGCGGCCTCTCAATCATTACCCCGAATGGGACGTACATCAAAGTACTACCCATCCGGGGTAATCTCTTTATCGAGTCCACATCTAACTCCTTCTAACGATAAATCAAGTTTCTCTAGCTATGGGGTCATCTGCGGCCTCTCAATCATTACCCCGAATGGGACGTACGCCAAGTACTACCCATCCGGGGTATCTCTTTATCGAGGGCATATCCAACCCCTTCTCAAATATCATAGGAGGCGAATATGACCCCTTCTCAAACAAAAAAGGCTGTTCAATTCGAACAGCCTTTTGCTTTAGATATTCTCCTGTTTGTACAGGCTTCGGTATATCAGCAAGTAGACCAGCAGGATGATGCCATTGGTAATGATGTAGGCAGGAGTGCTGAACTCGCAGAATGCGAAGACAACGTTTGTGCCAATCATCACCAGCGCAACGACCCACGATGTTATGCTCAGAAGCACCGAGCCACGAGGGTTGCTTGTTGTGGCGCCGAGGGCCAGGAACAGTGGCACGCCTATGGCGATAAATGCACCTGCGGTGACTAACCAGCGAAGCGAGTCGTAGTCGCAAATAGTGTAGCAGGCATAAGCAATAAGTGCACTGAGTGCTACGGCAACGAGTGCCTTAACGAAATCTATCTTCATGACTATTACTTATTTACGTTAGACAATAGCACTAGCTTAAGTGCCTCAGGTACATCGCCCACACGCTTCCATGCCGTGAGGCCACGATACCAGATGAGCGTATCCTTATTGACACGACCAGCCGCGATAAGCTGGCTGAGCTCCGCCTCGCTTAAGGGGCCTGCTTGAGCACCATCCACGGCAACGAAATATTCACGCTGCTGAGCTATGGGTGCTCCTGCGCCAGGAACGGCCATGTTGCCAATGGCGTGATTCATAGTCTCGACCATCTGCTGAGCCACAGCGAGGCTCATACCAAATTCCATGAGTCGCTCAATAGAGCTAAAGTCGTTGTTCATAGTTTACACGTTTTAGGTTAAAGTGCTGGAGGTGTAGGTGGCACTGGTGGTACTGGAGGCATAGGTGGCATTACGGGTGCAAAGAGCTGTGCGAGCTCTGCCACGTTGCCTGCAGCCTCCCAGCCAGCCATGCCCTGCTTCCAGACGAGAGTCTGCGCAGTGAACTGTCCCATCTGAGCAAACTGCTGGAGCTGAGGGATGGTGAAAGGACCACTCTGCTGACCATTCACAGCGACAAAGTATTGTGTTGTAGGCATAGGTGGTGGGGTGTTCATAGTCTGCTGCATATTGCCACCCATCTGGTTCATCATGCCGGCCATCTGGTTGCCAAGAGCGCCACCCATCATCATGCCTGTCATCATACCTGCAGGGTTCATATTGCCACCGCCACCCATGTTCGACATATTGCCAAGGCTCTGCATACCTGCGCGCATAACCTCGGTCTGCTGGTCGAGGGCGTGAGCACCCATGAAGTTGGTCTCGGTCTGTAGACGCTGTGCACGCTGCATCTCCTCACGCTGGATGCGCAGGCTCTCTTCCATATTCTGGGCATTGATGCGCTGTGTATCCTGAAGGTTCTGGATGTTTACATCGGTCTGGGCAGTGATTGTCTTCTCCTGCTGTGCTGCGGTAACACGACGAAGCTCAAGGTAGCCCTCGCTCTCCTTGTCTACATCGATAGTGCCCACATCGAAGCGCTTGACTGTGACGCCGAAATCGTCGGCAAGGTCTGCCTTAATCTTCTCCTGGATGATGTCGCTGATGTCTGCAATGCGACGCTCAATCTGGAGCACAGGGATCTGGTAGTCGCAAGGAGCATTTGCCACAATGCTCTTAACACGCTTAATAACAGCGCTCTTAATCTGCTGCTCGAGCTCCTCGATGTCGAAGTTTATGAGTCGGTGCTTCTTGATGAAGTCCTGGTAGTCGGTGATGTTAAACGTAAGAGTACCACGTACGGCCATAGGCACGCCAAAGTCCATGAAGCGTGGGTCGTAGACGTCGAAATATGGTACGCCAAACTTAATCTGAACAACGCCTGCAAGGTTGATGAAGTATACCTCTGCCTGGAATGGGGTGTCGCCATTGTATGCCAAACCGATAATACCCGAGAGCACAGGGAAGTTTGCTGTCTTGATAATATCGTCGTGTGGGCCCATGATGAAGTCCTGGCAGGTGCCATCCTTCTGCGTGTATACGAATACTGCAACCTCACCATCCTTAACACGCAGTGAGCTGCCCCAGCGAATAGCATTCTCACGCTTTGTTGAGTTAGCCTCGCCTGAAGGACGCCATTTCCATACCAAATATTCAGGCTCGTCGCAGCGGATGACATCCATCATTCCGCTATTCTCTTTTCTGTTGCCAAAGAGTCCCATATCGTTGCTTTATTACTTCTTAAACATTGAGAATAGACCGCCGCCACCTTTAACCTCACCAGCCTTCTGCTCGTAGAATGCGTAGTATGGGGCAAATGTCTTGTCTGATGCAAAACTCATCTTTGCCTTGTTGATACAGTTGGTGAATAGAATCCAGTAGCCGTAGCCGAGGTTCTCCAAATCGTAACCAAACTTGTTCATACCATTCTTTGGGCCTTTAGGGTCTACGATTGGCTGAAGCGATGATAGAAGGCCGAGAAGCTCTGCTCGTGTATTGGGTACGTTGAATACCGTGATAGCATTAATCTTCTCCTTAGCCTTATCTAATTGTGGATTAGCGCCAGTGAACATGCCGAAGAATTTCTCTCCGTTTGACATCTTCTGATACTTCTCCTCGATAGCCGAGAGGCGCTCATAGAGCTTGTCGATAGCGCAGGTGCTTATATCCTCGGTGTAGGCGTAGCCACACTCTGCACACGATGCCGAGCCAGCTGCCACAATAGCTCCACATGCTGGACACTTGCGAATATCGCCAAATTTTGTTGACTTGGGGGCTGCCTGCTGTGCACTCTGTGCTTGTGACTGAGCCTGAGCCTGAGCCTGAGCCAGGGCAAGAGCCTGTGCCTGAGCAGCTGCTGCATCACGATCCTGCTTCTGCTTCTCATATAGGCGTGACTCGAGGACCATCTCGAACTCGTCGAGGTCGATACCCTCAGCCTGGGCATTTCTAAACAATATCTGCTTCTCCTTCTCGGTTAGTTCGCCATCGGCAAGAGCAGCATTTATAAGGTGCTCCATGCGGTCATTGTACATGCTCATAGTTATAATCTTCGTTTGAGGTTAGTTAATTTTGTCTAAACACAAAGTTAGTAAAATATTCTCGAATTATCCCCTATTTGTGGAGAAAAAAGGAGTAAAAAATGTGGTTATTGTGCTGAACGTATAAATAGAAAGAGGGTGTACAACAAAACTCGTTGTACACCCTCTTTATCCGAGTAGATTGGCTCTACTATAGCTTGTTGAGCTCGATCTCGAAGTCAGACAATACGTTCATATAGTTCATAAATGCCTCATAAGCCGAACCGTATGGGTTGAAATATGAGTGAACGTCGCCATCCGAGAACCACTTTGTAGCCATGTAGTAGAAGTGGTCTGAGTTCTGCATGAAGTGCCATACATACTCAAAGTCCTTGTTCTTAGCCTTCTTAACCTTTGGAGCCAAGGCATACAACTTAGCAAATGCCTCGTTCTGCAAGTCGTTGCCAAGCCATGCAGTCACGTCACGCTCCTCGTCTGCCCATGACATTGCATAAGGGCAGTGCAAAACGGCTACTGGCTGCAACTTCTTAGCAGCCTCGCTTGCTGTGGCAAACTCCAACTCGCCAGTTGCGAAGATAGCCTCAGGCAGAGCCTTCATAAAGTCGAAGATGCCAGTCGAAGCCTTCTGGTGCTCGCCGAATGTCTCGTAGTCCATGAAGAGGTTAACCACGTCGCCAGTCTCGCCAGCAACCTTAGCTGCAAACTTATCGGCTGTAAGTGGCCACTCTGGCCATCCCTCGTTAGAGAAACGGAAGGCGATATCGTCCGAAAGACGGTAGTTGCGCAACAACAGACGGAGCTTGTTGTCGTTAGCGTCGGTATATACAAAGTTAGGCGACTTCCAACCCAAGATGTGCTTAGCACCCTCGGCCAACATAGTCTTGAAGCCCATGCCCTCGACAGCCTTAGCGATGTCGTCAGAGTAGATGAGCTCGGTGTTGCGGAAGGCTGTTGGCTTAACGCCGAACTCCTCCTTAAGCATCTGAGAGTGGAGCTTTACCTCCTGCTTGAACTCCTCGGGTGAGGCGAGCGAAGCCAATGAGTGAGAGTAAGTCTCGCCGAGGAACTCTACGTGGCCTGTTGCTGCAAGACGCTTGAACGAGTCGAGCACCTCGGGAGCGTAGGCCTTGAACTGCTCTACAGCCGAGCCGGTGATCGAGAATGTGCACTTGAAGGCACCGTTATACTGCTTGATAAGGCTCTCGAGAAGTGCATTCATCGGAAGATAGCACTCACGGGCAATCTTCTGCATGATTGAACGATTAGTAAAGTCGTCCAAGTAGTTGTGATCCTTGCCCATGTTGAAGAAACGATAGGTCTTCAAACGCCATGGCTGGTGTACCTGAAAGTAGAAACAAACTGTCTTCATATATGTTACCTTATATTATTATTTACACTTGTCGATAGCTGCCTGGTAGACATCCTTGATCTTGATAGCAGCGTTGAACCACTTGAGGTTGTTAACCTCCTCCATACCCTTCTCAGAGAACATCTTGGCAAGGGCAGGGTAGGTGATAAGACCGTAGATCGAGTCGGCCATAGCATCAACATCCCAGTAGTCAACCTTGATTGCATAGTCGAGGACCTCGGCAACACCACTCTGCTTAGAGATGATTGTAGGCACGTTCGAACGCATAGCCTCGAGTGGCGAGATACCGAATGGCTCAGATACCGAAGGCATGATATATACATCCGAGAGCTGGAACATCTTCTGCACGTCGTCGCCCTTGAGGAAGCCCGTGAAGTGGAATCTATCCGAGATACCGAGCTGTGCGGCACGACGGATACAGTGGTTCATCATATCGCCCGAGCCCGCCATAACGAAGCGCACGTTAGGCACTCGCTTGAGTACCTTGGCAGCAGCCTCGATAAAGTAGTCAGGACCCTTCTGGAATGTGATACGACCAAGGAACGTAACGATCTTATCCGATACGCCACGCTCAGGAAGTGGATTGTCGTTCTCGGCAAACTGCACAGCATTGTGCACGGCAACAACCTTGTTTGGGTCGATGTGATACTTGTCGATGACGATGTTGCGTGTGAGGTTCGACACGGCGATAACCATATCGGCAGCCTCCATACCCGAACGCTCAATCTCGTAGACACGAGTATCGATATTGTCGCTCGACGAGCGGTCGAACGATGTTGCGTGCATGTGTACCACGAGTGGCTTGCCCGACACCTGCTTAGCAGCTACGCCGGCAAAGTATGTCAACCAGTCGTGTGCGTGGATAACGTCGAACTGACCCTCGAGCTGGCGTGCTACCTCGGCAGCAACAACAGCATAGCGAGCAACCTCCTCCATGATGTTGGCGCCATACTTACCCGAGAAGGTGTAGCGCTGAGTCCAGCTATCACCCTTGCGCTCCCAGAACTTCTTGCCTGTCTTCTCGTATCCCTCACGATATGTTGCCCACTCCTCTGGCGAGATGTATGGCACCATATTCGAGTCGATATGGATAAACGAAATCTTGCGCATTATATCCTCGGCACCCTCGATGCTTGAGTCGCAGTAGTGTGCTTCGATGTCGCTGGCATTGACAACCTTAACAAAGCTCTCATCCTCGTCGCCCGACGCCTTAGGCATCACAAAGATAACCTCCACATCGTTGCGAGCCAGACCCTGAGTCATACCATAGCAGGCGGTACCCAAGCCACCAGCGATATGGGGAGGAAACTCCCAACCGAACATTAAGACTCTCATATTCTATCTATTTTTACGTTTTTACTTTTTTACGCTCTTACGTACGCACTTGCGCTTAGGCTTCTCTTCGGCTGCGGCCTCGGCTGCAGGTGCTGCCTTTTTGCAACTCTTGCGTGCAGGCTTCTTAGGTGCATACTTCTCGATGAGTGAGTTGATGTAGAGCAGACCACCTACAGATGTGGCATGTGACACCGAGCCACGTGGGTTGTATGGAGGATCGCCCTCGAAACGCTCCGAAATCGAGCCTACGCACTTTGCCTGAAGCTCATCGTCAAAGGCCTCGAGAATTGTGCGTGCCTCGTTAAGGTAGTTTGCACCACCAAGCTCAAGACATGCCTTAACATAGAACATGAGTGGCCAGATCCAAGCCGAGCCGTTGCGTGATGCCAAGTCCTGCGAGCGCTGATCCTCGTTGTAGTTCGACTTGTAGAGCATGTTGCGTGGTGAGAGTGTGCGCACACCACGAGGTGTAATGAGGTGCTGGTGTACGGTCTGGAGTGTAGCTACGAGCTGCTCGTCGTTGAGCATCTTGAAGTCAAGACCGCAGGCTACAACCATGTTGCAGCGGATAAACTTGTTCACCTCGTCGTTGTTCACGTAGTCGGCAAGGTAGCCCTCCTCCTCTAACCAGAACTTTGAGATGAATGACTCACGAGTTCGCTTAGGCATATCCTTCCACTGGTCAACAAACTCCTTGTCGCCCTGCTTCTTGGCTACTGCCAAAGTGTATGATACGGCGTTGTACCAGAGTGCCTGAAGCTCTACTGGGTAGCCACGACGTGGTGTGAGTGGCTGGCCATCAACGATGGTACCCATCCATGTCAATGGGCGCTCTGCTGCCGCCCAGATAAGGCCGTTGTTGTGCAGAACGATCTCATTGTTAAAGCCACGGCGGTATGCCTCGAGTATGCCCTTCATCGCCTCACCATACTTAGTCCAAATCTCCTTCTGGCCGAGGTGTGCCTCGAGCTGCTGAAGTGTGAAGTAGAACCATAGTGGAGCGTCGGCAGTTGCTGGTGAGAGCTTGCTGTCGAGAAGACCGCTACTCTTCATATCGTTAATGGCTGTGTCGATAACGTCGATACAATCCTGTGTACGGTTCTGCGAGAGTGTGAGTCCTGGTAGTGCCATGAATGTATCCTCCATGAATGGGCCAAACCATGGGTAGCCAGCGATAAGCTCTGTGCGGTTGTTAGGACGACGGATGACAAACTGACGTGCAGAGTGCTCCAAGCAGCTGAGGAAGTCGATCTTGTGTGTGCGCTCGGCGAGTGCTGCCTCGAATACTGCTGAGATAGTCTCAGGCGTTGCCATGAGGTCGGTTGCTGCCGAGAAGATTACGCTCTCGCCCTTCTTGATGTTGAACTCGAAGTAGCCAGTTGAGAGCAGGTCCTCGTGACCCTCGTAGCCACGGCGAAGCTCCTTCTGATACTCGAAGTTGTAGTACCAGTCGGGTGCTGCCACAAACTCGGCATCCTCTCTGTTGGTCTGCATGTGCAACCATGGGAAGCCGTCGTACAAGCGGCACTTAACACCGTAAGGGATAGGGTAGGCACGACCATCGGCCTCCATATTTGCCTTCGAGAGTGAGTGCTTGTCGCGATATGCCAACATAGGACGAAGACGAAGCGTAGTATCTGAGTGAGCATCTACCAACGTGTAGCGAATCATGAGCTGTGTGCGGTTGTGAATCCAGAGTAGCTCCTTGCGTAACACTACGCCACCCACACGATAGGTGATTGTAGGTGTTGGTGTATACTCAAAGTCGGTGATGTACTTGTGGCCTCGTGGCTCGTAGGTGCCATCAAAACGGTGCAGAGCGAGGTTGAACGACTGGTCGTGCTGAATCACTGTCTCGTCGAGCGATGATAGCAGTACATAAGTGCGATCGCTCTGGTCGATGGGTGCTACCATCAAGCCGTGGTATTTACGTGTGTTGCAGCATACTATGGTGGTGCTCATATAGCCGCCACGACGATCCGTAGCAAGCATCTCTCTGTCGAGTGAGTACTCCAAGTTGCCCAATTCACGCTTGTCGAATTTAAGTCCTGACATAGTTGGAATATTTTTGTTAGTTACTTTTTTCGAGCTTATACGACGAATTACACAATATAATGTTTTGATATCCAGGGGGATGGAACATTATATCGAGTAGACGAATAAAAATGTTTATGCTTTGGATAGTAAAATTACAACAAAATTTTGAATTATCCAAATTTTAAGCGAAAAGTGACTCGATTACAGCATCGGAAATGAGGAACTTATCTGCTGGTATTCGAGCTATGCTGCCCTCTCTGACCACAGCGCCACTGCTGATCCATGCGCCAAGTGATTGTGCTATGCGCTCTTGGTGCTCTATGCCGTAGTTCTGGGCTATGTAATTGAGGTCTATGCCACGCTCTGTGCGTAGCGACACCATGACATACTCGTTGAGGTGGTCGATGGGTGTTAGATGCTCATCCTCGTAGCGGAACTTACCCTCGGAGTACTCCTTGGCCGACGATATGCACCATGTGCGGTTGTCACGACTGAAGGAGTGGGCACCAGCGCCTATGCCCAGATACTCCACTCCACGCCAATATGCCGAGTTGTGCACTGCTTGATGACCAGGGCGGGCGAAGTTCGATACTTCGTAGTGGTCGTAGCCTGCCTGGGTGAGTACATGATGTACACGCAAAAACTCCTGCTCGGACTCCTCGTCGCTAAGTGGTGTGTACTCGCCCTTGCGTGTCAAGAGTCCGAGGCGTGTGCGCTCCTCGATGGTGAGGTGGTAGGCCGAGATATGCTCCACGCCAAGCTGTGTAGCCTCGCTGAGTGACTCCCCAAGGTGGTCGCCCTCGAAGCCCGAAACACCAAATATAAGGTCGATGGATATGTTGTTGATGCCGCCCTTGCGCAGACGCTCCACAGCCTTAATGGCCTCCTCGGCCGTGTGGCGGCGATTCATGAACTTCAGGACTCTATCGTCGAAGGATTGTATGCCGAGGCTCACTCGGTTGATAGGTGTATGGCTGAGTGCTTGGACATACTCCTGTGTAAGGTCGTCGGGGTTGGCCTCGAGGGTTATCTCCCTAACGCCGCTAATATCGAAGAGGCTCGCAGCGCTCTGAATGAGCGACTCTATATCCTCGGGTCGTAGTAGCGATGGTGTGCCACCGCCAAAATATATCGAGCTGAGCTCTCTATGCTCTAAATAGTCGGCACGCTCCGCCATCTCACGGTGCATCATGCTTACGACCTTGGGCAGTAGCTCTATGGCACCTACTTTGTAGAAGTCGCAGTAGGAGCATATACGCTTGCAGAAGGGTACATGGAGGTAGAGTGTTGCCATGATAGAGTCTTTTGTGAGCCACAAAGTTACAAAAAAGTCAACAAAGAGGGTCGAATTACTCGCAAAAATATTACCTTTGTGGGTAGTAAAACGACTGAACAGTGTAAACTATGAAGAGTATTAGAGAGTTGTATCGCATCGGCACAGGTCCTTCGAGTAGCCATACCATGGCTCCACGCCGTGCTGCCGAGATTTTTCAGCGCCGAAATATCGACTGTACAAGGTTTCGTGTCACGCTCTATGGTAGCCTTGCGCTAACGGGCAAGGGTCACTTAACCGATGTTGCTATCCTCGACACGCTCAAGCCTCATGGCGAGGTGGAGCTCGTGTGGGAGTCTACGGTATTTTTGCCCTTCCACCCCAATGGAATGCGCTTCCAGGCGCTCGACGAGAGTGGTAATATCGTTGATGACTGGACTGTGTATAGCGTGGGTGGTGGTGCTCTTGCCGAGGAGAATAGTGTGCCTATCGAGAGTGCCGATGTATATCCAGATACGAAGCTTACCGATATCCTGATCTGGTGTCGAGATAATGGACGTACATTCTGGGAGTATGTCGAGTTGCACGAGGGTAAGGAGATATGGATATTCCTTGCCAAGGTGTGGCGTGTTATGCGTGAGGCTGTGGAGCGAGGTATCGAGACCGATGGCGTCATCCCTGGCCCACTAAATCTTGCCCGCCGTGCTATGCGCTACAATGTGCGTGCCTCGGGCTACAAGCAGAGTCTACAATCACGAGGCCTTATCTTCTCATACGCTCTTGCCGTGAGCGAGGAGAATGCCTGTGGCGGACGTATTGTTACGGCTCCAACATGTGGCTCGTCGGGTGTTATCCCTGCGGTGTTGTACCACTTGTGGAAGACACGTGAGTTTAGCGAGGCTCGTATCTTGAGGGCTCTAGCCACTGCGGGTCTTATCGGAAATATCGTGAAGCACAACGCCTCAATCTCGGGTGCCGAGGTGGGCTGTCAGGGCGAGGTGGGTGTTGCTTGTGCTATGGCGGCAGCTGCTGCTAATCAGCTCTTTGGCGGCAGTCCTGCGCAGATTGAGTATGCTGCTGAGATGGGTCTTGAGCACCACCTCGGTATGACCTGCGACCCTATTTGCGGTCTTGTGCAGATTCCATGTATCGAGCGTAATGCCTACGCTGCAGCACGTGCCCTCGATGCCAATCTCTACTCGATGTACACCGATGGCCACCACCGTGTGTCGTTCGACCGTGTTGTAGAGGTTATGAAGCAGACAGGTCACGACCTCCCTTCGATCTACAAGGAGACGGGCGAGGGTGGTCTTGCTAAAGACTTCTTCTAGGATTTGTTGTGATAACAGCGCATCTACTTCCGCTAGCGAACTATCTCGTCAATGGGCAGTACGCATAAGTACAGCCCATCGACTCGAACTTCGCCGAGCGTTGTATCTGCACTATTCTGACAACAAATCACCAACCCTTATCGCATATCTGGGCTATCCGTGTGGATAGCCCATTTTTTTATGCGTTGTCGTTGCATAGCTCTGATGGAAATTAATACGACTGATAGGCGTGTAAAAAAGGGTGGTTTTATGCCCCTATAGAGCACATTTTTTGCTTTTTAAGAAATTATTCTTAACTTTGTAGAACAATCCCGTTGAAATTATGAAGCGAATACTGGAATTAAACTATGAGCACTACGACAATATCAGCGAGCTCGATGTTGCCGACCAGGTGCTCGTGAGCGAGGCTCAGGCCGCCGTCGAGCATGCCCACGCCCCATACTCTCACTTCAACGTAGGTGCCGCAGTGCGTCTGCATAGTGGTCGTACGTACCACGCTGCAAACTTCGAGAGCGAAGTATATCCTGCGGGCCTTTGTGCCGAGCGCTCGTTGCTCTTCTTCATCGAGTCAAACTATGCCGACGACCCTATCGTGGCCCTTGCCATTGCTTCGAATCCCTCGGAGCGTGAGTGCTACCCCTGTGGCCAGTGCCGCCAGGTGATTGTCGACGTGGAGCGCCGTCAGGGAACCCCTATACGTGTAATCATGAGTGGCGCAACGTCGGCGACAGTTGTCGACTCAGCAGAGAAGCTACTACCATTTACTTTTAAGTTGTAATATGTTCACAATTAATGATATACTCTACGAGGATAATCACATCCTCGTGGTCAATAAGCACGCAGGCGACCTCGTGCAGAGCGATCCTGATGGCACCGAGGCTATCGAGGATCAGATCAAGGCGATGATTAAGATTCGTGACCACAAGCCCGGAGCAGTATTCCTCGGCGTGGTGCACCGCATAGACCGCCCAGTGAGTGGTGCGGTGATCTTTGCCAAGACATCTAAGGCGCTAGCTCGTCTTAACGAGATGATTCGCAACGGACAGATCAAGAAGAGCTACTGGGCAGTCACCGAGAGCCGCCCAGCGGAGGAGGAGGGCGAGTTGCGCCACTGGATTGTGCGCAACCCCAAGACCAACCGCTCACATGCCCACCAGCGTCCAAAGGGTGATGGTAAGGAGGCGTTGCTTAACTATCGTGTGCTCGGTGCTTCGACAAACTATACCCTCATCGAGGTTGACCTCAAGACGGGTCGTCACCACCAGATTCGTGCCCAGCTCTCAGCCATCGGCTGCTCGATCAAGGGCGACTTGAAGTATGGTGCAAAGCGCTCGAACAAGGATGGTGGTATCTCGCTCCACTCACGCCGTGTGGAGTTTGCTCACCCCGTAGGTGGCAAGCGCATCGAGATTATTGCCCCAGTGCCTAAGGGCGATGGCCTATGGTCGTTCTTTGAAGAGGCGATGTCATGAGATTGCTAATTCAACGTGTTACACAGGCTCGTTGCCATATCGCGGGGGAGGTGTTCTCCGAGATTGGCAAAGGCCTCGTTGTGCTCGTAGGCGTAGGTTGCGACGAGACGCAGGAGGATATCGACTGGCTGGCCAAGAAGCTGGTGCAGATGCGTATATTCGACGACTCGGAGGGTGTCATGAACCTCTCGGTACAGGATGTCGAGGGCCAGGTGATGGTCGTGAGCCAGTTTACGCTCCATACCATGACCAAAAAGGGTAACCGCCCTTCGTGGATCAAGGCGGCCCCAGAGGCTATATCTAAGCCCCTCTACGAGCAGTTTGTGGCAAAGGTCGAGGAGCTTTTGGGTAAGAGCGTTGCAACGGGAAGCTTTGGTGCAGATATGCAGATAGAGCTCACGAACGACGGCCCTGTGACAATATGGATAGATTCTAAAAATCGAGAATAGATGAAGCGATTGCTTGGTATACTTATCGCCGTGGTGCTATGCGCTGTGGCGTGTGAGAAGGTTATTGAGTTTAGCTGCAGCGTTGTTGAGAGCGAGGCTACGAATATAACAACAAATGGCGTTACGCTTGAGGCTACGGTCAATGCTTCGGATTATGAGGCGATAGAGCGCATGGGTTTCCTTGTTGCAGTATCGGGATCGGATAACTACGATATGTACCCTGTGAACAAGGGTAGAATAATAGAGCTCGAGATTGATGACCTGAAGCCTAAGACGAGCTACACCTACCGCATCTTTGTGATGGCCGCAGGCGAGAATTGGAATCTCGAGGGTGGTACGTTCCGAACACTCGAGGTGGGAGGCACTCCAGAGCCTGAACCAGAGCCCGAACCTGAACCAGAGCCAGAGCCAGAGCCATCCCAGGGTTATACCTATCGTTCGCACTGGTATGAGTTGCCAATCGAGATAGATGCCAACAAGGATGGCCGTGACGACAACAACTCGGACTACTACTATGCTCACCACCTCTGTGCTGGTGGCGAGAAGAATGCGCAGCGCAACGGATCAGCGCGTAATTTCTCGGTATGTTTCTCGGCAACGCACCACTGCCCTGTGTGGGTAGCGGCGCCACGCCACTCGTGCTATGAGTCGGGTGCAAGTCGCACGGATGCATACTCGCAGGATCCTAAGATCCCATCTAACATTCAGTACTCGAGCAAGAGCACTGGCGGTGGTTGTAATAAGGGTCACATGCTTGGCTCAGCAGAGCGTCTTTCGACTACGGCAACAAACAAGCAGGTGTTCTACTACTCGAACATTGCGCCTCAGTACTCATCGACATTCAACACTGGAGGTGGTGCGTGGAACAATCTCGAGGATCATATAGACGGCCTTGTATGTGCCGATACGCTCTATACTGTCATCGGCTGCTACTTCGATACCTATACTGATAAGTATGGCAACACAGGCCGCCCTGCAAAGATTGAGTTTGGCGGTCGCTCGGACGTGTCACGCCCAACGATGTTCTACTACGCTCTGTTGCGTACCAAGTCGGGTAACACGGGCAAGAGCGTGAAGGATTGTTCGGCCTCGGAGTTGCAGTGTGCAGCCTTTGTAATCTGCCACGAGCAGGCCAAGGGCCACAAGCCACAGGTCAAGGATATGATATCAATCAAGGAGCTTGAGGAGCTCACGGGATTTACCTATTTCGAGAATGTGCCAAATGCCCCTAAGAGCACCTTTAACTCGAGTGATTGGCTATAATTTTAAGATAGATATATGTTAATAGCACTACAAAAACGTAAGGAGAATATCGCTGAGTATATCCTCTACCTCTGGCAGGTCGAGGATCTGCTACGTGCTCTGCAGTTTAGCCCCGAGGCTATATATACAACCCTCGTGGCAAAGACTGAGGGCCTGGATGAGCAGCAGAAGGAGAATGTCTTTAACTGGTATATGCAGATTGTCGAGCTGCTGCAAAAGGAGGGCAAGGAGAGCAAGGGACATATTGAGCATACGCTTCACCTCATTGCCGATATGCACAACCTCCACCTTCAGCTCATGAAGCTTCCCGTGGGTGAGCACTACCGCATGACATATCGTGCCCTCGAGGCTGAGTTGCCACGCCTGCGCATGGTGCTTGGCGATAGCGATATGCGTGATATCAGCGACACGGAGCTATGCTTCAGAGCGCTCTATGCCACGCTGCTGTATCGTATCAAGGGTGGTGGCGAGAGTGTTATCAGCGACACACTCGCAGTGATATCGCCCGCAATAGGCGAGCTTGCGGCCATGTATGGCAAGGTGGAACGTGGTGAGATAAACCTTTTTGACGATTGATTTAGCACTTTATCGAAGAAAAAAACAAAATAATTTGCTGAATTGTTTGTAATTAAAAAAAAACATTGTACCTTTGCACCTCGCAAAAGAAGCGTTAAGGGGTATTTAATACAGAACAAAACGGAACAAAAACAATAAAAAACAGATACAACTATGGCAATGAAAAGAACTTATCAGCCTTCTCGTCGCAAGAGAATTAACAAGCACGGTTTCCGTCAGAGAATGGCTACCGCTAATGGCCGTAAGGTATTGGCAGCACGTCGCGCTAAAGGTCGTAAGAAGTTGACTGTATCAGACGAGGCAACATTCAAGTACAACTAGTAGCGTGTGCCACTTGTGTGGCGTCGTGAAGAGATTGAGAGAGAGGAGCACAGTGTGCATCCTCTCTCTCTGTTTTTGTGCCTCTGTGTGGCCAGTAAGCAAAAAAAATAGAGGGACTATCGAATGATAGCCCCTCTATAATTATGCTCAAGATCAAATTACTTGATACGCTCGTAGTACTCACGAGTACGAGTGTCAACACGGATCTTGTCGCCAGTGTTGATGAACAAAGGTACCTTAACAGTAGCACCAGTGTTTACAGTAGCTGCCTTGAGTGAGTTTGTTGAAGCGGTATCGCCACGAACACCTGGCTCGGTGTAAGTAACCTCCATGTCAACGATTGGAGGAAGCTCGGCTGAGAGAACAGTCTCCTTCTCAGTGTGGAACATAACCTCGACAATCTGGCCGTCAGCCATGAGGTCTGCGTTGTTGATGAGCTTCTTGTCGATGTTGATCTCCTCGAAAGTCTCAGTGTGCATGAAGTGTGCACCGAGGTCATCCTCGTATGTGAACTGGTAAGGACGGCGCTCTACACGTACCTGCTCAATCTTCTGTGATACTGAAGAGAAAGTCTTGTCGAGAACGTTACCATTCTCGAGGTTCTTGAGCTTTGAACGTACGAAAGCAGGACCCTTACCGGGCTTGCAGTGCTGGAAGTCAACAACGATAAATGTCTTGCCATCCATCTCAACGCACATGCCAATCTTGATGTCAGATGCTGTAATTGTCATAGTTTTATCTTATTATAATTAGAATTATTTGTCGCCTTAGACTCATCTATATGTAGATTGAGGCTCGCAAAGATACAAAAAAAAACTTAAATCGCAATAATCTTCAGTCTAAATGGTTTATAATGGCTCGATTAGGAAGGCTCACTATGCGTTCAAGTGAGTTTAGATGGATTATCCACTACTTTTATGTGAGAGCGGCGTAGTAGTGGTGCTGACATGAGAAAGCCCCGGATGGGGTAGTACTCCTCGGAGCGTGATAGATTTTTGATTTTAGTGGAACAGATTTGGTTTTTCGCAATAAAGAATCCCCACGGGATAGTACTCGTCGTACAGCCCGTGGGGATTTGTTTGCGAAGGGACAAAGGTGTCCTCTAAAATCGGAAAGAAATTAGATGATACCCTGCTCAAGCATTGCCTGTGCAACCTTCATGAAACCAGCGATGTTAGCACCCTTAACGTAGTTAACTGTGCCGTCAGCCTGAGTACCGAACTCAACGCAAGCCTCGTGGATAGACTTCATGATGAAGTGGAGCTTCTCATCAACCTCCTCACCTGCCCATGAGATGTGCATACAGTTCTGAGTCATCTCGAGACCAGAAGTTGCTACACCACCAGCGTTAACTGCCTTACCTGGAGCGAAGAGAATGCCTGCATCCTGGAATGCCTTGATAGCCTCAGGAGTACAACCCATGTTAGAAACCTCAGCGCAGCACCATGTACCGTTAGCCAAAAGCTCCTTAGCGTCAGCCTCGTTCAACTCGTTCTGGAATGCACATGGCAAAGCGATGTCACACTTTACAGACCAAGCCTTCTTACCAGC
>JAGBXX010000032.1 GCA_017629035.1 Alistipes sp.
CTGTGCAGCATCGTTTGCAGGAGCCTGCTCAGCCTCCTGAGCGTAAGCAGCGCTGAATGAGAGAGCAGCAGCTGCCAAAACCAAAAATAATTTTTTCATAATGATTTGTTTAGTTAAAATTTGTAATTTTTAGTAGTTGTTTTCTCTATATTTTTTTCAATTTGTGTTAGTTCTCATTTGGACTCGAGGCCAGGAGCTTTGCGCCACACACAGCAATGGCCGCCCATTCTGGGAGGCTTCCTAAACTTCGAATACAATATCAATCAACATCTTACGCATTTATCTCAGCGTTTTGTTGGCTAATTTTGCCCAATTTTAGGGCAATTATCAGTGCGAAATTTACAAATATTTTTCAAATAAAACAAACATTACAGAGTAAATTCACCTCGGAGCGGACGACGCATCAAATCGAGCGTTTCGCTTAATGGCAAATTTTTGCCTAAAACGTACATAAGCTTTGTCACCGCTGCCTCGACTGTCATATCGTGGCCCGACACGACACCTGCCTCCTGAAGCGCAAGGCCTGTCTCGTAGAGATGCATCTGCACAGCTCCATCCTTACACTGCGAGATATTAACCACAACAATGCCTCGCTCCACAGCCTCCTTAACAAGGTCAACGAACCACTGCGACGTAGGTGCATTACCTGCGCCATAGGTCTCAAGCACCACACCACGAGCACCACTTTCGAGCAGCATAGCACGAAGTGTTGCAGGGCGAATGCTTGGGAAGAGCTTCACAACAACAACATCATTTGACATTGACTCGCTGATGCGGAACTCGTCGGAGAAATCGGGAGCATAGGGGGCGATACGGGCTGTATCGTACTGAATATTAACACCTACATCGGCCAACGGATGATAGTTGAACGATGCAAATGCATTGAGGGCCTCGGCACTAAACTTTGTAGTGCGGTTGCCACGGAACAATCTATTCTGGAAGTAGAGAGCTACCTCGGGGACCATAGGAGCGCCATCCTCGGTGCGTGCGCCAGCGATCTCGATAGCGGTGATAAGGTTCTCACGACCATCGGTGCGCAGGATACCAATAGGAATCTGGCTACCAGTGAAAATCACAGGCTTAGCCAGGTTCTCGAGCATGAAGCTGAGAGCCGATGCCGAGTAGGACATTGTATCTGTGCCGTGGAGAATCACAAAGCCATCGTAGCGGCTATAGTTGTCACGAATGAGGCGTGCCATGTCGACCCAGTTCTCGATTGAGACGTTAGATGAGTCGATTGGGGGCTTGATGGTCAATACCTCGATATCGACCTTAAGACGTTTGAGCGAGGGAAACTCCTCGTAGATACCGCTGAAATCGAAGGGGACGAGAGCACCAGTAGCCTCGTCGGTCTTCATACCGATAGTACCACCGGTATATATAATAAGTATAGAAGATCGCTTCATAGCTGAAGGCATAACGGCGTTAGTGCCGATATATCTCTACAAAGATAGCAATAATTTGTTATCGGTGTAGTATTTTATGCAAAAAAAGCGATAAAGGGCAATATTTTTGTGCATACCGCCCGCTACTATATGCCGAAAAGTTGCTTTGCCGAGGCTGTGGTAATAGCATCTACCTGAGAGAAACTAACTCGGTGAATATCGGCAATTTTACGACATACATGCTCCACGTACGAGGACTCATTACGCTTGCCTCGATGTGGTACTGGGGTGAGATATGGGCAGTCGGTCTCGAGCAACAAAAGCTCCAAAGGTAGCTCCTCGACAACCTTGTCAAGGCCTGAGTTCTTGAATGTTACGACGCCACCGATACCAAACTTAAACTCGCCCATGCGCTCAAGCTTGCGTGCTGTATCGGCGCTATCGGCCCAGGCGTGAAAGACACCACGAAGGCCACGACCACGATATGTTGCAATAGCTTCGAGCATCTCCTTATATGCCGAGCGAGTGTGGATAACTACGGGATGATTGTACTGAAGAGCCATCTCTATCTGGGCATGCAACACCTCACGCTGTATGGCATAAAAATCCTGGCTCCAGTAGAGGTCGAGGCCTATCTCGCCCACGCCACAGAGCTTCACAGGGCTCTGCTGCAACATCTTCTCAACCATGTCGAGCTCCTGCTGCCAGCGAGGGTTGTCGTTGACAGATGTTGGGTGCAGACCCGCCATGGCGTAGCAACGCTCTGGGTGCTGCTGGGCTAACTCAATCATCCTCTGACGGCTCTCGGAGTCGATATCGGGGAGGACAAGAGCCTCCACTCCAGCGCTCCAAGCACGCTCCAAAGCCTGCTCGCGATCGGCGTCGAACTCCTCGGCATAGATATGTGAATGTGTATCAATCATCTCTCTAACTTGTTTTATACCAACTCATAACGCTTGCCAGGCAGTGTGCGTATAATGCCCTTAAGCTCAAGGTCCATAACTGCCATCGAGAGCTCTCCGAGAGTGAGTCCGGTGCTGCTCATAAGCGCCGACCAGTCAACAATCGGTGAAATCCGCATAGTCTCGACAATAGCTCGCTCGGCACTCGTGAGCGACTCCATATCAATGGCACTCGGCTCGTCGGCATGCTCTTCTCGCTCTGCAACACTCCAACCGAGATCCTCGATAATATCGTTGGCCGTGAGTATCATACGTGCCTTACCCGAGCGGATGAGGTTATTCGAACCGAACGATCCTACGTCGGTCATACGTCCTGGCACGGCCATGACCACACGACCGTAACTATCTGCCATATCGGCAGTTGCGAGCGACCCACCCTCGGCAGGCGACTCGACAACAACAAGACCAGCACTGAGTGCCGCAATGATTCTATTGCGTGAGATAAAGAATGAGCCATTCTGGCGTGTCTGGGAGTGCAACTCCGAAACAAGAGCACCTCCCGAGCGCAAAATCTCGTTGGCAAGAGTGCGATGCGACGTAGGGGCTACATCGGGAAGAATGCTTGGCACCACAGCCACGGTCTTGACTCCTGCGGCGAGCGCAGCACGGTGCGCAGCAGAGTCGATACCATAGGCAAGACCACTCACAATACAGAGATTATCAACCTGCTCAGATAACTGGTTTACAATGAGTTGACAGTTATGCACTCCCGAGGGCGAGGCCTCACGAGTACCCACAATCGAGAGTGTCTGCATGCTCAGCGCATCGACATTACCCTGAACAAAGAGCACATGTGGGCGATCCGACACCTGGCGTAGAGGCTCGGGATACTCGGGGTCTGTAACTGAGATTATGCGTATATCATGCTTGCGGCAGTACTCCACCTCACGCTCTGCGCACTCCATGCCCTGAGCGGTCACGATACGCTCAGCAAGCTCCTCACGCAGACCCACGCTGCGCATGATATCACCCTTTGAGGCGCTAAACAGACGCTCCGCAGTGCCGAAATGCTCGATAAGAGCAGCTGCACCACGTGGTCCGATGCCTCGGGTAAAGAGCAGAGCTAAATCCTCGATTGTCATAGTGATACTCTATCTTGAGAAACGCATATCGTGCTCCATGCGCTTGAGCTTGCGCACCTGCACCAGCAGCAACGAGCCAGCAACAATAATAGCACATGTATCGGCAATAGGCATAGCTGCCCACGCACCCATGGCACCATAATATCTTGGCAGAATGAGCAACATTGGGAGCAGGAACAGCAGCTGGCGTGTTGCCGAGAGGAACATAGCCAGAGGTGCTCGGCCGATATACTGGAAGAAGCTACCAGCAACAATCTGGAAGCCTACGAATGGGAATATCAACATCGCCACACCAAGGCCCTGAGCCACAACCTCGACCATGGCTTTATCGGTAATACTGCGTGACGAGTCGACGAAGGCTGCTGCCACCTCGTTAGGGAAGAAGAAGCCTATAAGGAAGGCAATGGTCGTAACCGTTGTTGCACATATAATGGTATATTTCAAGACCTTAAGCACACGGCCATACTGCTTTGCGCCATAGTTGTAGCCCACGATAGGCTGCATACCCTGGTTGAAGCCTTGCGCCATCATGATAAAGAGCAGCAATACTCGGTTCATGATACCATAAGCGCCGACATATACATCACCCACATTGCCATCGAAGCTCTCGGCCGAGATAACGTCGTAGGCACCATGACCACCATACTCCAGGAGCGCAGTATTCATAAATCGGGTCACGAGCGAGGCACATACATTGAGGATAAAGGGTGCCATGCCTATCGAGAGGATTGCGCCCACAATCTTGGCACTAAACCTAAAGCTCGAGCGCTTGAAACGCAAGAAACTCTCGGGCGACGTGTAGTGGCGCACCTGAATAAGCAGACATACGCTCTGCGCAATAACCGTAGCCCATGCCGAACCCTCGATACTCCACTCAAAGACAAAGATAAAGAGCGGATTAAGGATGGTGCAAAGGGCTATGGACGTGAGCATTATATACATAGCCTTGCGAGGGTATCCCGAGGCACGAAGTTGCTCATTTAGACCGAGATAGAGGTGGGTAATGATATTACCAAACATGATAATACGCATAAACCTACGTGCGAAATCGAGCGTCTCGGCACTTGCATTACCTCCTGAGAAGAACAACAAAATAGGGTCCAAGAAGAGTAGGAAGACAAGCATAATGCCGACACCCAACGTGAGATTGAGCAGCACGGCATTGCCCAAGATATGCTCAGCAGCACGCTTATTACCCTCGCCAAGACGTATAGATATACGTGCCGCAGCACCCACACCCACCATAGCGCCAAAGGCCGAGGATATATTCATAATCGGGAGTGTGATGGCCATGCCCGAGATTGCAGCACCACCCACACCGTGGCCGATAAATATACTGTCGATGATATGGTATAGCGACGACGAGGCCATGGCGATAATAGCCGGAATGGCGTATCGTGCCAGAAGTTTTCCAATAGAGTCAGTGCCCAGCGACACTGTATTATTTTGTACCTTACTTCCCACTTAAGTATAAGTTGGTTAACTAATTAGCTTCACAAAAACTATTCAAAATAGGCCACTGCGACAATAACATTATCGCCACGAAGCTCTATATCTACCACAGCAGTTGCCTGGCCCACCATGCGAGCTCGAAGCTGCTCGTTATCTTCATCATAGCTCTCGATAATAAGTTCCTCTCTAAGCTCCACACCACGGCGGCCATAGAGCTTATAGAGCGCCTCCTTGGCACACCACACCTTAGCTGCCCAGAGCCCATTTTGGCTCATCTGCACCTCCTGCTCGCTCATATAACGTGAGCTCACAGAGCCAAAATCACGGTCGGCACGTTCGATATCTACGCCCACACGGCTATCCGATATAGCCACAGCAACGCACCCTGCGCCATGGGCTACACTAATATAGGTATCGGGACACTCCACCACAGGGGCACCCACCTCGTTATATCCGATAGAGATGTTGCGACCCAGCTCCCTGCGCACCACGCGTCGCCAGGCAAGGTGCTCGTTGCGGCGACGCTCATTCTGAAACCTTGAGGCCGAGGCTACATCCTCGGCAGTGATGAGCGTATCACAACAGGCATAGGCCCAGGGAATCTCCTCGACGAATAGTCTACGCATCTACCTCAACCTTGATTTTATCAACACGACGGCCATCCATTGTGGCGATAAAGAATTTGACGCCATGCGACTGCAGCTCGTCGCCACGTCGTGGCAGATCACGCTTAAGCTCCATCATAAGACCAGCCAGAGTCTCGGCATGGCCCTCAACATCCGAGAAGGCATCCTCATCGAAACCAATGGCACGTATAAACTCGCCGATATGTATCTTAGCATCAAAGATATAGGTATTCTCGCCTATCTTCTCGTAGAGCTTATCCTCGTCGTCATCGCTCTCATCGGTAATCTCGCCGACAACCTCCTCGAGGATATCCTCGAGCGACACGAGGCCCTGCGTTGCGCCATACTCGTCGACAACAATAGCAATATGTATCTTCTTCTTCTGGAACTCCTTCAACAGGTCGTCGATCATCATGTGCTCGGGCACAAAGTAGGGCTTGCGGAGCAGTGTCTGCCACTCGAAATCATCGCCCTGAGCAATATATGGAAGCAGATCCTTGACATAGAGCACACCACGCACATCGTCAAGATCATCGCCATAGACGGGGATACGTGAGTAGCCCGTCTCGACAATTACCTTGCGCACCTCGCTATACTTAGCATCGTACTCAAGGCCAGTGATATCGACACGTGAGTGCATGATCTCGACAACCTCGGTCTGACCAAACGAGATGATACCCGACAACATCTTCTGCTCCTCCTCCGAGCCAGTCTCGGCGATATCGACAGCATCGGCGAGCTCCTCGATAGAGATCTCGGCACCCTTGGAAGCAAATCGACTAACACGGCTGCTGGTGCGGATAAGAATAAAGGCCAGAGGGTAGAGTAACCAGCGCAAGAACTTGAGCGGACCTGAGAAGAAGAGTGACATCTTAACAGGGTTGCTCTGAGTAAACACCTTAGGCATAATCTCACCAAAGAGCAAGAGTAAGAAGGTGATTATCACGGTGTTGAACACAAACTCCCACACTCCACTAAATATAAATATGGAGTTGATAACACGTGTCACCATGATAACAAGACAGATGTTGACCATGTTGTTTGCAACAAGAATCGTAGCAAGCAGACGGTCGGGGTTGGATAGCAGGTCGACAACACGCTGCGCCGCACTATCCGAACGACTCTCGAGCTCCTCGACATCATTAGGCGTGAGCGAGAAGAAGGCTACCTCAGAGCCTGAAGCCAGGGCCGAGAGCATAAGTAGTATAATAGAGATAAGGCTGGGTACAATGATAGTACCCAGCTCTAAACTCTCATTTATCGATATTAGATTCATCCTCTATGATGTTACGAAAACATATCATAGCTCTGAGGCTCTACCTCCTCGACACGTGACACTATAGGGCGGAACGTGGTCTTGGTATGGGTGTCGCTCTCGGCTACGAACTGCTGCTTCTGGCGAGTATAGGCAGGCTCCACCTGCTGCATACGCACCAACTTATACTTATCCTGTGGAGGCTGGATAGTTGGGCCCTCGCTTGGACGGCGGTGAATCTCCTGACGCTCCATGCGTGGCTTGATATCATCGACCACAGGCTCTGGGTTCTGGGTACCGAAGACATTAGGATCCACCTCTGGGCTATATGCCTCAAGGTTAAGCTCGTTGCCATCCTCAAAGCGTGTGGCAACAACTACCAACTCGAGCTCGTCGTCGGCCAGGCTCTTCTTCTCGCTGGCACCCCAGATGATATTTGCCTGGTGTGTATTGCCATCCTCGTCGACATAGCTTGCATGCTCCTGGATATACGACATAGCGTCGGTAACATCGTCGTGTGTGAGCTTGTCGATATCCGAGACAGAGAAGCTGAGCAGGATCTCCTTAGCTCCCGAGATATGGTTATCATCAAGCAGCGATGATGAGAGCGCACCCTCGGCAACCTGCAATGCACGGTTGTCGCCCGAAGCGCTGACAACAGACATGTGCGCACGGCCACTACCACGCATAACGGTCTCAACATCGGCAAAGTCGACACGTACCAAAGCGTACTCCACAGTAATAAGCTCGGCAATACCCTTAGTTGCCATACCAAGCACATCATCTGCCTTGCCAAAGGCATCCTTGATAGGTAGCTTGCCGTAGAGCTTGCGAAGGCGCTCGTTGTCGATAATCAGCAGCGAGTCGACCCACTTGTGCAACTCCTCGATACCCTCGGTAGCGTACTGGTAACGCTTAGGACCCTCCATGCGGAAAGGCATGGTAACAACAGCCACGGTCAAGATACCGAGGTCGTGGGCGATATTTGCAATAACGGGCGAAGCACCAGTACCAGTACCACCACCCATACCTGCTGCGATAAAGAGCATCTTAACACCCGATGTCTCGAGCAGTGAGCGGAGCTTATCCTCGCTCTCGATAGCATACTTACGACCAATCTCAGGCTTATTACCAGCACCACGGCCAGGGCCAAGGACTATCTTGTTCTGCACAGGGCTATTGTTGAGCGCAGCCTCATCGGTGTTACACACCACAAAATTAACGCCATGGATGCCCATCTGTTGCATGTGGTTCACAGCATTGCCACCAGCACCACCCACGCCGATAACCATGATAATCGAATCGGCATCGAGCATAAAGTTCGAAGCGGGGCTATTGGCCACAAGCTGGCTATCGAAATCATTCAACGCACTCTGAGGGTTGGTTGATGTATTATTATTCTCCATTGTATATCTTAGTTTTACGTTTTCTTAGACTATCTAATCAGCCGAGCAGACTAATACTCACCCTCCTCGACATCACCGATGATTGTTGAACCAGCCTTCTCGAATATTCCACGCAATCGCTCGCCTAAACCCTTCTTAGGCTTCTTGGGCATATCATCCTCCTCATCATCCAGAGTATAGACTGGCTTCTTTGGTGTTGGAGTTGGGGTTGGAGTTGAAGTTGAAGTTGGTGTTGGCTGTGTCTGCTGAGTTGTCTCGTTCTGCGCAGGGTTGTTGCTATAATCCGAGAGCGTGCGACGACCACCCTGAGTCTTATCCTCCACAGGCTGTGGCTGCTCTGCTACAGGGCGAACGCCTACGTTGCATGAGCCAAGCTTAGCACCATAAACCAAGAGCGAAGCTACGGTAGCGTCGGCAGGCGAGGTGATATGCTCGAGCATAGACTCCTCAGTGAAGCCATACTCAGGGTGCACGGTGCGTGCATCCTCGATATCGAGCTCACGAGCAAAGAGCTTCTCGATATCACGCATCTGCGAGCCACCACCAGTGAGCAGGAGCGTAGGCTGGAACTTAGAGCCACAACCCGCCTCCTTAATCTCACGACGTACCCACTCAGCAATCTCCTTGAGGCGTGCCTCGATGACAATAGCGAGGTTCTTGCGCAGGATATTCTTCACAAGACGGCACTTTGCAGCCTGGAACACGATCATATCGTCGACAGCAAGGGCCGAGATAGCCGAGCCATACTGGATTTTCAGATCCTCGATATAGTTCGAAGGGATGCTCAACGAGCGGATATCGTTGTTGATAGAGCTTGCGCCAATAGGAATACTTGCCACATAGCGCACCTTGCCACCATAGAGCACAGAGACATCAGTGACACCACCACCAAAATCAACAATAACAGCGCCATCCTGCATATCATCGGTTGTAGCTACCGTATTGTGCAGAATAGTTGCGTTAGGCACAATCTTCTTAACGGTTATGTCGTTGCGCTGCAAGCAGTGACGCAAGCGGTCGCTCATAACCTTGTCGCAAAGTATGAAGTTATAGGTTGCCGAGAGCACACGGCCATAGGCACCCACAGGCACCTCGACCTCACGCTCGTCGATCTTGTAGCGCAGAGGATACATGTCGATTGTAATCTCGTTGTTGTCAGGGAGCTTGACACTCTGCATACGACGGTCCAACTCGTCGACATCGCGCTGCGTAATCTGGTTGCTACCATTGTGCAACTCGTCCTGAACATAGACAAGGTCGGTAACCTGAACGCAACGAATGAAATCGCCCGAAACACCTGCATAGGCCTCCGAGATCTTGACACCAAGCTGTGTCTCGATACGATTCTTTGCGGCAATAATCGCCTTGCTCACCATCTCACTATTCTCCACACGTCCAGAGTTCATGCCCTCGACAGGCTCTGAAACAATGCCACGGATTGTCACAAGGCCATTATCCTCGACATTACCCACGGCGATAACAACGTTAGACGAACCAACGTCAATTGCTACAATCTGCTTACCTTTCATACTCTATCTTGTTTTTATTTTTTTGTCTTCATCTGAGTCGTTTAAGCCCCGCTACCTTGCCTCACGGCACACCACCTGGCCGTCGTAGCGAAGACTAATATGGTTGTAGGCATCCCAGCCTACGCTGCTGAGCACCTTGTCGTAGAACAAGCGCAGGGAGCTGAACTTGGTCTCGATGTCGTTAAGGTCGCCCATATCCACCACAAAGGATCCCGAGCGAGGTATCAGCGAGAGCTGCATGGTCTGGTTGCCACTCTCCGAGATCACCACCTGCGTAATCTCAGCACTCCAGAACTCATCGGCCAAGACATAGTTCACGAACCTCTCGAGGCCTCGAAAATCGCTCTCCCTCTTGCGTATCTCGTTAATCTTGTCGTAGAGTTGCTGCTGCTGGGCAGTGAGCCTCGCAATAGCCTCGTCGTACTCTTTGTCCTGTGCCTCGTAGCGCTGCGCATAGGCCTCCTTGTAGAGTTTAAGTCCCTCGCACAACGACTCGTACTTAGCATCGGACATAAATATTGGCCTATTGATAGTACTGTCGCTCACGCTCTTGAACCTCGACCTAGCCTTGCTCTTATCACGATAAATCGGATACTTCCGGTGCTCGCAGTACTCTATCTCTCTATGCAGCGATGCGAGAGTGTCGGCCGTGAACTCCGCAACACTTCCGGTAAACGAGCCATCGAAAATCATGCGATAGTTGCCCGTGATCACCGGAACATAGGCCGCATAGCCTCGCATAGTTGCAAATAGATGACCATCACGAGAGAGATAGCTATCATAACCCTCCATCCTAAGGCGCATGATAGGCTCACGCTGCACGATATTCATCTGGACATAGCCGTCGTACGTAACATAGGCATTAGCCTCGGCCACGGCACTATGCTGAAGGGCCACGCCCTCGAGCTCCGAGAGGTTCACGTCGGCAACAGTACGGCCCTCAGGGTGCACGTTGTGCGCATGAAACCAGCTGTGCATGGTCATCTCGTCGACAAGGCTGAAGCCATCGACACCATCGACATTTATGCTGAAGCCTGCAACCTGCTGCGTGTTGCGATGGCTCTCGGCACCACGGTGGGCCAAGACCACGACAACGACGATAGCCGCCACAAGCAGCACATAGCCTATGATAGTGACAATCCTTCGCAACATACCCTAAGCCTCGATACTCTTTCTGCCAATAACCTCGGCAATAGCAGCACACGTAACATCGATATTACCTGCGCCAAATGTCACAACAACATCTGTGTCCATCGCCTCGAGCTTTGCGGCGAGCTCCTCACGCTCGGCCATGCTCCATGGTGTAGTCATCATGCGGCCAATCATCTGGGAGCATACACCCTCGATAGGGAGCTCACGAGCAGGATAGATCGGCACAAGAATAACCTCGTCGGCAAGGTTTAGCGCCTGGGCAAACTCGGGAGCGAGATCCTGAGTACGGGTGTAGAGGTGTGGCTGGAAGATAGCCAGCAGTCTACGTCCAGGGAATATGCCTCGCAACGACTCGATAGTTGCACGCAACTCCTCGGGATGATGAGCATAGTCGTCGATATATACCTGCTTGGGGGTGTTGACATATACCTCCATGCGGCGCTTAACACCCTCGAAAGCCTTCAACGCAGTGCGCACAGCCTCCTTATCGAAGCTCTTACCCTCGATCTGCGCAGCACACCACAACATCGCCACGGCAGCCACAGCATTCTCGATATGCACCTTACCCAGGATACCGAGCTCGCAATCCTCGATACGGCCATCGGGCAAAACGATGTCGTAGATGTAGTGACCACCCTCAACAAGGCGGATATTCTCGGCATGGAAGTCGCCACCCATATCGCATGAGTATCTGTAGAGCTTGCGCTCCGAGCTGTCGAACTTTAGCTCGACACCCTGCTTGAGAATAAGTGCACCGCCACTCTTGATCTGCGAGGCAAACTGCTCGAAGGCCTCGACAACAGCCTCAACAGTACCGTAGATATCGAGGTGGTCGGCATCGACAGCCGTGATAACAGCCACATCGGGATGTAGACGGAGGAACGAGCGGTCATACTCGTCGGCCTCGACAACAAGGCGACGACCCTCGCCCAAGACGAGGTTCGAGGCGAAGTTGCGAGAGATACCTCCAAGAAAGGCACTACCCTCCTTGGCTGCGGCGTAGTTGAGCCAGGCAGCAAGGGTCGACGTGGTAGTCTTGCCATGTGTACCTGCTACGGCCATGCTGAGCTTACCCTCGGAGAGCACGCCGAGCATCGCCGAGCGCTTCTCGATAGTAAAACCCTCGGCACGCAACCATGCCCACTCCTTGTGGTCGGCAGGGATTGCTGGCGTGAGCACAACGAGCGTATCATCCTTAGAGCGCATAGTCTCGGGGATAAGCTCCACGTCGTCCTCATAGTGCACCAGAGCACCCTCGGCCTCGAGCTCACGTGTGAGAGGTGTGGCCGTGCGGTCATAGCCCGCAACAGCATAGCCCTCGTGCATAAAGTATCGGGCAATGGCACTCATGCCAATACCGCCGATACCGAGAAAGTATATATTTTTCAACTCCTTCATATCATTATAGAGCCTTACTAAGCTCGTTTTCTATCTCCTTGACCACTCTCTCTGCTGCATCGCTGATGGCAAGCTTGGCGATATTCTCGCTGAGCGACTCGAGGCGACGCTCATCGCCCACAACCTCGAGAGCCACAGCCATGCCTCGCTTGATAGCCTCGCTATCGGGGACAATCTCGGCAGCACCCTTCTCAACAAGGGCCATGGCATTCTTCGTCTGGTGATCCTCCGACACATTGGGCGAAGGGACAAATATCGTAGGCTTAGCCACAAGGCATAGCTCCGACACGGTGCATGCGCCACTGCGTGAGATAACCACATCGGCAGCGGCATAGGCGTAGTCCATGCGGTCGATAAAGGCACCCTGCCAGATATTCTTCGTAGGGTACTCGGCAAGGAACTGCTGCATCTCACGCTCGTAGAACTTGCCTGTCTGCCAGATAACCTGCACGGGGGCCTCGCCACCGAGTGTGCACACCCACGCCTTCATCATCTCGTTCAGGGTACGTGTGCCGAGTGAGCCACCAACGACCATCACCACAGGGAGAGTGTCGTTGAAGCCATAGTACTCCAGAGCCTCGGCACGGTTACCACCATCCGCCGAGAAGCGACCACGCAGCGGATTACCCGTCATCACGATGCGGTCGGCAGGGAAGAAACGCTCCATCTTGTCGTAAGCCACGCAGATGCGCTTGGCACGCTTCGAGAGAAGCTTGTTTGTCACACCAGCGTATGAGTTCTGCTCCTGGATGATTGTTGGCACACCAAGACGCTGCGCAGCCCAGAGTATTGGGGCAGAGGCATAGCCACCAAAGCCCACAACGATATCGGCCTTGAAGTCACGTACGATGCGCTTAGCACGACGCACACTTGCAAGCACACGGAAGGGGACCTGCAGGTTGTTGATGATGTTGTGCAGATTGAGCTTGCGCTGCAGACCAGCCACGGGAAGTCCCTCGATACGATAACCCAAAGCGGGGATCTTCTCCATCTCCATCTTGCCCTCGGCGCCGACAAAGAGTATCTCTACCTCCTCGCCCCACTTGCGCTTGAGAGCCTCGGCCACAGCAACCGCTGGATATATGTGTCCTCCGGTGCCACCACCAGAGAGAATTATTCGTTTCATTATCTAAGTTCGTTATTATCACGATTGGGGCGAGGGTGATATGCCTTCGCCATTAATATAACTGCATGATATACAACACGTTGTGTCACGACATTCCCGCACGTGCCCACACGTATGCAATTTCACCCTACAAAAGTATGAATTATCGGCCGAAATTCCAAGTTGCAAATGTAGGTTTTTTCATATTTTTTTGTCTTCGATTTTCCGCACCAATCTCCACCCCGAACAAAAACAAGAGAGGGTGCCACAACCTATCGGTTGGACACCCCCTCAAACTATAGCCCAAAACTAGATTGAATTAGCTATTGAGCTTACCCAATCTCATTATTATAGCTGTCTGGCTTCGACCCATTTTCACAGATATCTCCTTCACGCTTTTACCCTCCCTGTGAAGAGTCATCAGCAATCTATCCTCACCTCGAGTCCAGGTCTTCTGCGCATTTCGGTGTTTAGCATAACTATTTTGGGTTACTCTTTCAGGATGGATAAATTCGTCGACAAACACCGAAGGTGTCTTAGAGTCATACATCACAAAAGTCTTAACCTTAGCTCGAGTTATTGCCACATAGAACAACCTTCGCTCCTCACCAAATGGAAATCTATCACTCTGCGTCAATACATAGTTGAGCACAGGATCGTCGTTAACCAACGAGGGGAATCCATAAGTATCTCTATTGCATTGCAACAAGATGACATAGTCCGCCTCAAGGCCTTTAGATTTATGAACAGTTAGGAACTCCACCTTTCTGCCACCAATGATGTAGTAGAACTTTTCACTCTCTCGCACAGACTGATACGACGAGGATAGGTATATATCATCGAACGAATACCTACCCAACAAAAATACGCTCTTATCACTGGGCAGACAGCGCAAAATCTGCTCAATCTTAGCGCAATAGGCCTGCTTATCATAAGCCACAAAACTTAGATCGGTTTGCGCACTTTGATTAAATGGACGTATCTGTTTACTAATCTGAGCTGCGTTGGCCTGTATAAAACGTGCCGACATCGAAACCAAAGGCTCGCCAAATCGATAAGTCGTTTCGATCTTACTGATCTCGGTTGGGCCAAAATAGTCAGAGAACTGATTAAACAGCGACATATCACTGCCCGAAAACCTATAAATCGATTGCCAATCATCTCCAACACAATAGAGGCTTGCCTGAGGTTCTCCTCTTCGAAGAGCCTTCAGGAAATTGTATCTGTCGACAGATATATCCTGGAACTCATCCACGATAATATGCTCATAGCCAACGGAATCCATATTACTACACAACTCCGTTGCTCTGATAATTGCATCGGTGAAGTCAATCTGTCCTCTATTCACGAGCAGTGACTGATACAACTCATATACAGGCATAAAGATGTGTTGGGCAATAAAGTGGCTACGCTTATCCACAGAATATTTCATCTGCTGCAACACCTCTTTGGGCGACTTGCAACTCGTTTTAAGCAGTGTCACAAAGGTTGCCACCAGACGAATAAACGATTTCTCTCGCTTACTACCCTCGGGCAACACAAGTGCATATAGCTCCTCGTCGCTCTTCTCGCACAGAGGCACTCCGACATCGCTCAACAGCGACCTAAGCTTAGCACAAATATCGCCTCCTGAAAAATCTGCGCTTGAAGTATAGATAAGCTGCGTGTCGAATTTATTGTGAGCCTCGATTTTCCAAGTGATACCGTCATTGTAGCGCTTGTTTGCCTCCTCATAAGTCATATTCTTATCTTTAGCAAACCACGAGGGCACAAGCCCGTGCTCATCAACGCCAAAATGCTCTAAATATAGACGCTTGGGCACACCGTCGACCGTATAGTGAATTGAGAAGTCAGGATGATACTGAGAGTGGGTTTCGTCTGCTAGATTGTATTCGTATGGCTCCTCGTATCTAAAGCTAACGCCCAACCTTGAGAGTGCAAAACATATTTTTGACTCCTGCTCGCTGCGCACATATATAGACCTACCATCCATATCGGGGAGCATAGCCTTAATATCCTTTTTCTTCTGCTCCGCAAGACTCTCACGACGTTTACTCTCCTCCTGCTCAGCAACGGACTCGGCATTTTGATACTCGGCAAAGTACTTTACAATATGCTTCTGAAAATCGACATTCTGCGACAAGGTTCTATAGCACTCAATAAACAGAGCGTCGGTATTATCACATATCGAAGGCTTTTCGCCTGTAACCTTGCCAATGATGTCAAGAGCCAACTTATGAAACGTGTAACCCCTCAAACCTGGAGTATCCAACCTCTCGGTAAGCTCCGCTGCAGCCTTGTTTGTGTAGCTAATAAGGAGTATACGACTTGGGCTAACACCTTTGATTTGGGTGAGATACTTGACCTTGCCAATAATCGATGATGTCTTGCCGCTGCCAGCGCTGCTGACAACAAGACAATTATCCTCTACGGATACAATAGAACGCCTCTGCTGTCTATCTAATGGGTATTTCAAACAGGTATCGAAGAACTCCCGATTATTTTCCAGGACTACATCAAATAGTCGTTCATTATGCTCCTTAACACAATCTTGGATATTCAAGCACTCGGACATGAACTCCAAAATCTCGGCCGGGATATCGACTTTAAACCTCTTGCACATCGAGCAATGTTGTTCTGCTTTGCGCAAAGTTGGGATATAATAGGAAACTATATTTTGTACCTCGGCCAACTTGACTATATCACCCCCGTAATTCTCAGTGATAATAGTCATTATATCCAACTTACCACCCGATGTTCGATCTGGCAAAGTACTACCTGCACGCCTATACGGAGGAATGGTGGATATCTCAACAATCAGTTTATTACCCTTTTTGCGTATGTACGAGCGAATGAACGCCTTTACCACGAGGTGCAAGGCGCCAACAATCAAACATGCTATAAATACACTGAGTAATATCTGCATAGGGTTCTTTATTATAACAAGCCCGCCTAAGGAGTTAGACGGGCTTTGTTAAAGATATTGCTTAAATTAAGATCGTATTACTTAAGCATAGCCTTTACCTCCTCGGCAACGGTCTTGCCGTTGTAGCCGAACTTCTCGTCGAGAACCTTGAAAGGTGCCGAGTAACCGAAGTGGTCGAAGCCGTGGATAAAGCCATTCTCGCCAACCAAACCACGAAGGTTTACTGACAAGCCTGAAGTCATACCGTAGCGTGGCAAGTTGCCAAGTACAGATGCCTGATACTCAGCATCCTGGTCACGGAACAAGCCCTCAGATGGGATTGATACAACACGTGTTGCGATACCCTCCTGAGCCAAAATCTCAGCACCCTCAACGAGTGTTGAAACCTCAGAACCAGTAGCAATCAAAGTAACCTTTGCATCTGGAGTATCGAGGACTACATAACCACCCTTCTCAGCCTTCATAGCCTCGTCACGACGTGACTGGCCACCCAAAGCTGGCAACGACTTGATATTTTGGCGTGAAAGGATCAAAGCAACAGGGCGCTTCTCCTCCAAAGCCATCTTCCAAGCAGCAACAGTCTCCTCAGCATCGGCTGGACGAAGAACGAGCATTGAGCGCTCGCCAGAGTGGTTGCGGAGGTGCTCCATAAGACGGATCTGTGCCTCGTGCTCAACAGGCTCGTGAGTAGGGCCATCCTCGCCTACACGGAATGAGTCGTGTGTCCAGATATATACAACGTGCTTCTCCATAAGTGCTGAAAGACGCACGGCTGGCTTCATGTAGTCAGAGAATACGAAGAATGTTCCGCAAGCAGGGATGATACCGCCGTGGAGAGCCATACCATTCATAACGCAAGCCATAGTGAGCTCAGCAACACCTGCCTGGAAGAAGTTACCAGAGAAATCACCCTTAGTGAATGCCTTAGTCTTCTTGAGGAAGCCGTCGGTCTTATCCGAGTTAGAGAGGTCGGCAGAAGATACTACCATATTCTCCACGTGCTCTGCGAAGTAGCCAAGCATAGCCGATGATGCTGAACGTGTTGCATCGTCTGGCTTGATGTTGATTGCTGAGTAGTCGATCTCAGGGAGCTTGCCAGAGTAGAAGTTATCCATCTTCTGGGCGAGCTCAGGGTTCTCAGCACGCCACTTAGCCTCGACAGCCTGCATCTCCTTAGCCCAAGCACGGAGCTCCTCACGACGCTGAGCGTAAACCTCCTTAGACTCCTCGAATACTGCGAATGGCTCCTCAGGGTTACCACCGAGGTTCTTGATAGTAGCAGCGATATCAGCACCAGCAGCTGTAAGTGGCTGACCGTGAGTAGATACCATATTCTCGAAGCTTGAGCCATCAGCCTTGCGTGCACCATAGCCCATGATAGTCTTACCGATGATAAGTGTAGGACGCTCGGTCTCGGCATTTGCAGCCTTCAAAGCAGCACGAATCTCGTCGATAGACTGACCATTTACAGTGATAACGTTCCAGTTCCAAGCCTTATACTTCATCTCGATATCCTCGGTGTCAACCTCGTCGCACTTGGTTGAGAGCTGGATGTTGTTCGAGTCGTAGTACATGATAAGGTTAGAGAGGCCGAGGTGACCAGCGATACGGCCTACACCCTGCGAGATTTCCTCCTGAACAGCACCGTCAGAGATGAAAGCGTAGGTCTTGTGAGCCATCCACTCGCCAAAACGAGCTACCATAAAGCGCTCTGCGATAGCAGCACCGAGAGCCATAGCGTGACCCTGACCAAGAGGACCTGATGTGTTCTCAACACCACGCAATACGTCAACCTCTGGGTGACCAGGAGTTACGCTACCCCACTGACGCAAAGACTGCAAGTCCTCGGTAGTGTAAGTACCTGCCAATGAGAGTACTGCATAGAGCATTGGTGACATGTGACCTGGGTCAAGGAATAGACGATCACGGTGTGGGTAAGCCATGTTCTCTGGGTCGTAGCGGAGGAACTCTGCATAGAGCACATTGATGAAATCTGCACCGCCCATGGCACCACCTGGGTGACCTGACTTAGCCTTCTCTACCATCGAAGCAGCCAAGATACGGATATTATCGGCTGCACGCTGAAGTTTGTTGTTCTGCATAGCAAAAAGAGTTTATAATTTTTGATGTCTAATATTTATTTATCGATTTTCTCGGGGGTCACGACGTTTGGTTACGTCAACTATCTCACAAAGATACTAAAACTTTTGCAATCATGGAGTTTAATCTCGGCTTTTTTGTCGAAAAATAATTTTTGCCACGATTTTTGTCTTTGGTGCAACATTATTTGCTCGCATACGTATTAATATATAGGTATAAAGTTATTGTTGATTGAAAAAAAATCTTAACTTTGCACCGTATATCGCAATTTCGTAAACAACAAAAATATAGAGTTATGTTCGCTATTGACAATTACAATTTCGCAGGTAAGCGTGCGATTATCCGTGTGGATTTCAATGTGCCTCTCAACGCAGAGGGTAAGGTTACTGACGACACTCGTATCCGTGCCGCAATTCCTACCATTAAGAAGGTATTGGCTGGTGGTGGCTCAGTGATCCTCATGTCACACCTCGGTCGTCCTAAGAAGAACCCAGATGCTAAGTACTCTTTGGAGCAGATTATCTATGCTATCGAGGAGCGCCTTGAGCATAAGGTGATGTTCGCTGGCGACTGCATGGGCGAGAAGGCTGCCGAGATGGCTGCTAACCTCAAGCCAGGCGAGGTGATGTTGCTCGAGAACTTGCGTTTCTATGCTGAGGAGGAGGGCAAGCCTCGTGGCTTGGCTGAGGATGCTTCAGAGGAGGAGAAGAAGGAGGCTAAGAAGGCCGTTAAGGAGTCACAGAAGGAGTTCGTCAAGAAGCTCGCTTCGTATGCAGACTGCTACATCAACGATGCATTCGGTACTGCTCACCGTGCTCACGCCTCAACAGCCCTCATCGCTGACTACTTTCCACAGGATAAGATGTTCGGCTACGTGATGGAGAACGAGCTCCAGGCTATCGACGGCGTTATGGAGAACCCAGCACGTCCATTCTGCGCTATCATCGGTGGCTCAAAGGTATCTACTAAGATCACGATCATTGAGAAGCTCATGGAGAAGGTTGACTCAATCATCATCGGTGGTGGTATGACCTACACCTTCGCAGGTGCCGAGGGCGGTAAGGAGGGTAAGTCTATCTGCGAGCCAGATATGTTCCCAGTAGCTCTCGAGATCTTGAAGAAGGCTGAGGAGCGTGGCATTCAAATTCTCCGCTCACCAGATGCACTCATCTGCGACGACTTCTCGGAGAATGCAAATACTCAGGAGGCTCCTGCAAACAATATCCCAGACGAGTGGGAGGGTGTCGACATCGCAACTGGCGGTAAGGCTAAGTTCCGTGAGCACATCCTCGGTTGCAAGACTATCCTCTGGAATGGTCCTGTAGGCGTGTTTGAGATCAACAAGTTCTCTACAGGCTCACGTGCCGTGGCTGAGGCTATTGCCGAGGCAACAGAGAAGAATGGTGCTTACTCGCTCATCGGCGGTGGTGACTCTGTAGCTTGCGTTAACAAGTTCGGCCTTGCTGACAAGGTATCGTACGTATCAACAGGTGGCGGTGCTTTGCTCGAGTACATGGAGGGCAAGGAGTTGCCAGGCGTAGCTGCCATCCGCAAGTAGTTGAGTGCCAACAACAAAGATAAAACTCAAACGTAAAATCCATAAAATGAAAAAGTTAACTCTTATTATTGCTACTGCGCTTATGATGACAGCGTGTGCAAATAACCAGGGCGAGCAGACTCCTGCGATCAATCCCGCAAACTTCGACGAGACTGTAGAGCTCAAGGATAACTTCTATCAGTGGGCTACAGGCGGCTGGCAGAAGAACAACCCTCTCAAGCCAGAGTACTCACGCTATGGCTCTTTCGACGTGTTGCGTGAGAACAACGAGATTCGCATCAACGAACTCTTCAAGGCCATGGCCAAGAGCAAGGCTGAGGCAGGTAGCGTGGAGCAGAAGATCTCAGATCTCTACAAGATGGGCCTCGACGAGGAGCGTCTTAACAAGGAGGGTGCAGAGCCTATTCGTGAGGCTATCAACAACATCTTGGCAATGACCGAGCGTCAGCAGATTATCGACGCCTTGGCACAGTTGCACACTGATGGTATCGGCGTATTCTTCGCATCATACCCAGGTGCTGACCTCGCTGATAGCAACATGACTATCCTCTACATGGAGCAGGGTGGCCTCGGCATGGGCAACCGTGACTACTACGTAGACCAGAAGAATGCTGACAAGAAGGCAGCCTACGTGACATACCTCGAGAAGATCTTCACCCTTGCAGGCGTTGAGGGCGATGTTAAGAAGATGGTTGAGAGCGTCGTTGCTATCGAGGACCGCATCGCTGACAAGCACTGGTCAAACGTGGAGTGCCGCGATATCCAGAAGGGCTACAACCCATTCTCATACGACGAGTTCAAGGCTAAGTTCAACGGCGTGAACTGGGATGCTTACTTCGCAGCTATGGGCCTTGGCACTATCGACAAGCTCGTTGTTAGCCAGCCATCATCATTCCTCAACATCCTCGATGTTATCAACACTGCCGATGTCGAGGCGTTGCGTGCTTATGTTGTAGCACACTACATCGACGCTGCAGCATCGTACCTTAGCGAGGAGTTTGCCGTAGCATCGTTCGAGTTCTTCGGCAAGACAATGTCGGGTACTCAGGAGATTCGTCCACGCTGGAAGCGTGCTATGGGTGTGCCTAACTCTATTCTCTCAGAGGCTGTTGGCCAGATGTACGTTGCTAAGTACTTCCCTGAGAGCGAGAAGGCTCGTGTAGAGACTATGGTATCTAACATCCAGAAGGCATTCTCTAAGCATATCGAGGCTCTCGACTGGATGAGCCAGGAGACTAAGGCTAAGGCTCAGGAGAAGCTCCAGGCATTCACCGTGAAGATTGGCTACCCTAACAAGTGGAAGGACTACTCAACACTCACTGTTGACCCTGCAAAGTCATACTGGGCAAATGTTGTCGAGGCTAACCGCTGGTACACTGCCGACTCTATGTCAGAGGTAGGTAAGCCAGTAGACCGTGAGAAGTGGATGATGCCACCTCAGATGGTTAACGCTTACTATATGCCTACAACCAACGAGATCTGCTTCCCAGCAGCTATCCTCCAGCCTCCATTCTACAACCCTAACGCTGACGATGCTGTAAACTATGGTGCTATCGGTGTTGTTATCGCTCACGAGATGACTCACGGCTTCGACGACCAGGGCTCACAGTTCGACAAGATTGGTAACATGAACGACTGGTGGACTGCCGAGGATCGTGCAGCCTTCGAGAAGAAGACTCAGGTGCTCGTTGACCAGTTCAACGCTATCGAGATCCTCCCAGGCTTGAATGCTGACGGTAAGTTCTCTTTGGGCGAGAATATCGCTGACCAGGGTGGTCTTCGCCTTGCGTTCACAGGTCTTACAGACTACGCATGGGCAGAGGGTCGTCCAGCAGATATCGACGGCTTCACTGGCGAGCAGCGCTTCTACATCGGCTACGCTACTCTCTGGGCTCAGAATATCACTGACCAGGAGAAGGAGCGCCTCACAAAGGTAGATGTTCACTCACTCGGTATCAACCGTGTTAACGCAACTTTGCGCAACATCCAGTCATTCTACGATGCATTCGGCATCACAGAGTCTGACGCAATGTTCATGCCTGTTGAGGAGCGTGTAATTATCTGGTAGTAAACCCCGAGGCTCTGCCTCGCACTATAAAAATAACCTGCCTAACTTCGGTTAGACAGGTTATTTTTTGTATGCATAAAGGGACTCGAACTGCGGTCAGCAGAGCGAGAGCAATAGCAATAAGGGGGCGCAACGACCAAAGGTCGTGAAAGTAGATGGTGGATAGTAGGGAGCTTGCTCACTAAACTATCCACCATTTGCTTTTCGTGGGTTGCGTAGCAACTGCGCACCCGAAACTATTGCCGAGCCGCCACAGTCAGTGCGAGTCCCTTTATCCGCAC
>JAGBXX010000033.1 GCA_017629035.1 Alistipes sp.
ACTATCCACCATTTGCTTTTCGTGGGTTGCGTAGCAACTGCGCACCCGAAACTATTGCCGAGCCGCCACAGTCAGTGCGAGTCCCTTTATCCGCACAAGACAAAAAAAGACGAGCAACTCTCGCTGCTCGTCTTCAAAACCTTGTGCGGATAAAGGGACTCGAACCCCCACGCCTCTCGGCATCAGATCCTAAGTCTGACGTGGCTACCAATTACACCATATCCGCAGGATCTTAAGCTCTCGACACTCTCGCCCGAGAGGTCTAAAGCGTTGCAAAGGTAAAAAACTTTTGTAATATACACAATAGCTTAGGCATATTTATTTTATTTTTTGTAATTTTGTGGGATAAAACGATATCTTATGCCAAAGACCATAACTCTGCAGCTGTCGCCTAAGCAGGCTGCCGACGAGAAGTTTTACATAGCGCGTGCTGCGCAGATGCTTGCCATACGTCAGAGCGATATCGCTCTTGCACGTGTTGTGAAACGTTCGATTGACGCCCGCCAACGCATGGCCAAGGTTAACCTCACACTCGAGATATACGTAGATCAGGAGCCACAACCAGCACCGTTGCACTTCGACTACCCATCGGTAGAGAATGGCACGGAGGTGATTGTCGTAGGCTCGGGTCCTGCAGGTCTTTTTGCCTCACTACGCCTCATAGAGCTCGGCTTCAAGCCTATACTTCTGGAGCGTGGTAAGTCGGTGCTATCACGCAAGCACGACATTGCGCAGATCAACCGTGGCGGAAGCGTAGACCCCGACTCGAACTACGCCTTTGGCGAGGGTGGCGCAGGAACATTCTCCGACGGTAAGCTCTTCACACGAAGCAAGAAGCGTGGCGACTACAACAAGGCGCTGCAGACACTCGTGTGGCATGGCGCAAACCCAACAATCCTCTACGAGGCACATCCACATATCGGTACCGACAAGCTGCCACGAATAATATCAAACATCTGCCGTACAATCACCGAGCATGGTGGTAAGGTGTTGTTCGAGAGCCGTGTGTCGGGCTTCGTGCTCAAGCATGGCCGTATAACTGGCGTGAAGGTGGGCAGCAACACCATCGAGGGTGCTGCCGTAGTTCTGGCAACAGGTCACTCGGCACGAGATATCTACGAGCTGCTATACTCATCGGGCATTGCCGTCGAGGCCAAGCCTTTTGCCATGGGCGTGCGTATTGAGCACCCACAGCGTCTGATCGACAGTATTCAGTATCACCGTGAGGAGCGTGGCGAGTGGTTGCCTGCGGCGAGCTATTCGCTTGTGAGCCAGGAGGCTGGCCGTGGCGTATACTCCTTCTGCATGTGCCCCGGAGGCTTCATCGTGCCCGCCATGACCGACACAACACAGTCGGTAGTAAACGGCATGTCGCCAAGTGGTCGTAACTCGGCATTTGCCAACTCGGGCCTTGTAACCGAGGTGCGCCTCGAGGATTTTGCACACCTCAGAGAGCAGTGGGGCGAGCTTGCAGGCTTGCGCTACCAGCAGCTCTTCGAGGAGCTCGCACGTGAGCATAGTGGCGACCGCCAGGTGGCTCCAGCACAGCGTGTGTCAGACTTTGTAATGGGCCGTGAGTCACGCTCACTACCCCGCACATCATACATCCCTGGACTCACACCATCACGCCTTGATAGGTGGATGCCCGAGGAGATTGGAGCACGCCTGCGCAGTGGTATCGCAACATTTGGCCGCAAGATGAAGGGCTTTGTAACAGACGAGGCTATTGTCGTGGGTGTGGAGTCACGAACATCTACCCCTGTGCGTATTCCTCGTGACCCTGAGACTCTTATGCACACGCAGGTCGACGGCTTGTTCCCTGCGGGCGAGGGTGCTGGATATGCTGGCGGTATTGTCTCGGCAGCTCTCGATGGCGAGCGCATTGCCGACGCCGTGGCACGCTACTGCAAGGCTCACAACCTATAACCTACGCACGTGGCTCCCGCAATCATCATAGCAACACTCCTGGGCTATGTGGCCATGCTATTTATCGTGGCATGGCTGAGTAGTCGCAACATGGAGAGTGGCACCTTCTTTACGGGAGGTCGCTCCACACACCGTGTCGTGGCAGCCATAGCCATGGTGGGCGCTGCAATGTCGGGCGTGACGTTTATATCGGTTCCGGGCACTGTCGCTGCGGACAACTTCTCATATCTTCAGACATGCATGGGCTTCGTGGTGGGCTACGCCATAATCGCCTACCTGCTCATTCCGCTATACTACCGCCTCGGCGTGGTGTCGCTATACGAATACCTCGACCAGCGCTTCGGCATCACTGCACATCGCACTGGCGCATGGCTCTTCTTCATCTCGAAGATCGCCTCGGCATCGCTGCGTGCATACGTTGTATGCGTGGTGCTACAGGGACTATTATACGACAAGTTCGACATCCCGTTTGCGGCCAACGCAGCAATAATGATGACTCTCGTGTGGATATACACACGTCGTGGAGGCGTAAGGTCGGTGGTGTGGGTCGAGATGCTCAAGACAATACTCATGGTGGTGAGCGTGGCCACGTGTATACTCTTTGTTATCAAGGCTTTGGGCGTAGACCTCGGTGGTGCACTCACGCTTATTTCCGATAGCGACTACTCGCAGATATTCCACCTCGACAACCCTCTGGATAGACGATACTTCTGGAAGCAGTTCATCGCAGGAGTATTTCTTGTTGTGGCCATGACAGGCCTCGATCAGGATATGATGCAGACAATCTTGTCGTGCCGCACGCAGCGTGATGCACAGCGAGGCATGATAAGCTCGATAGCTATTCAGGTAGTAGTCATCACACTCTTCCTCATGCTCGGAGCACTCCTATATATATTTATAGGGCGTGAGGGCCTCAGCATAGAGCGTGGCGACGATCTCTTCGGCTTTGTTGCCACTGAGTGCGGACTTCCGATTGTTGCTGGTGTGCTCTTCCTATTAGGACTTGTGGCCTCGACATACTCCTCGGCAGGCTCGGCACTCACGGCGCTCACAACATCGTTCACGATAGATATTCTCAAGAGGCGAGATAGTGACACTATTGTCCAGACACGCAAGCGAGTACACACGCTTGTGGCAGTAGTCATGGCACTTATAATCGTGGTATTCAACGAGTTTAGTGGTGCCGGTGCTATCACCCTGATCTTCACCATGGCAAGCTACACCTACGGCCCACTGCTCGGACTATTCATCTTTGGCCTCTTCAGCCAGCGTGAGCCCCGTGGCTGGTCAATACCCTTGCTCTCGGTTGCAGCGCCAACGCTCAGCTACATCATTGCTCGCAACTCGACACATTGGTTCGCAGGATATCAGTTTAGCTACGAGATCCTGGTTGTCAACGCTATAATTATGCTTCTGGGACTTATGCTACTCTCACGCCCTAAGGCTGAGTAGCCGTAAAATTGATCTTTGAGGCTATGGCATAGCCCTCGTCGTAGAGCTCTCGCAACTTATCAATATCACGCTCCATGCGACCTACGGCAATAGGCTTCTCGGGGCGGATAACAGTGATCTTACCCTCGCTCTCAAGTCTCTCAACAAGTTCCATATCGCTATTATATCGCAAGTTACGGCTCTCGATAGCTCTGCGTAGTTCAGGGTACTTACGATAGAATAGTGGCGGTATCCAGCTCCTCTTATTCTCCTTGCGATAGCCACGATTGCGAGTGAGCACCACGCAGAGATTATCGTAGCCACACTCCATAGCTCTGCGCACAGGCACAGAGTCGCCAATGCCACCATCGAGCATAGGCCTACGATCAACATAGGCTATAGGAGCAACAAAGGGAAGGCTGCTCGAAGCCTTGACAATGTCGATGATGCGCACAGGGTCGCTCTTCTCACGAAAATAACAGGCCTGACCCGTATGGCAGTCGGTGGTGACCATCTCGAATATAGCCCTATTACCAGCATAAGCCTCGTAGTCATAGGGGATAATCTCGTTAGGAAACTTCTCGAACAGAAGTTTGAAATCCATGATATTACGCCCGAGGAGCAGGTGGCGAAAGCCGATATAGCGATACTTCTCCAAGAGGTCTATGTTGCTAAACTTGGCACGGCCCCTCTGATGCGACATATACGACAAACCGTTGCAAGCACCAGCACTCACGCCAATGGTATATGGAAACTCGATGCCTCGATCCATGAACGAATCGAGAACACCACACGTGAAGACACCACGCATGCCTCCACCCTCGAGCACGAGGCCAGATTGCGGCGTGATATTATACTCTATATTAGCCATTACTCGTTAAGAAGCGAAAGAAGCGAGGCCATGTCGTAGCCACACTCAGCATACAGCTGGTCGGGGGTACCCTGCTCAACAAAGCGGTCGTCGATACCGAGATTTGTGACTCGTGGAGAGAGGCCACTCATCGAAATGAGTGCCACCACAGCCTGACCAACACCACCTCGAACAACACCATCCTCGATGGTTATGATGCGCTTAAATTTCGAACCGACCTCCAATATAAGCTCTCTATCCAGCGGCTTTGCGTAGCGCAGATCGTAGACAGCAACGCTCTTTGACGACTGCTCTGCAGCTCTGAGTGCCACATTTGCCATAGGGCCCACTGCAAGAATAGCCACGTCGCTACCCTCTCTCAACACCTCGCCACGGCCAACCTCAACCATCTCGAAGGGCTTATTCTCCCACTCCACACCCTCACCGATACCTCGAGGATAGCGGATAACAGAGGGGGTCTCGGCATTAAGCGCCGTGTACATCATATTGCGCAACATGAGCTCGTTGCGAGGTGCTGCTATAGTAAGGTTAGGAATACAGCCGAAGTATGCAAGGTCGAATGCTCCATGGTGTGTTGCACCATCCTCGCCCACCAGACCACCACGATCCAGACACATGACAACAGGGAGACTCTGAAGGGCTACATCGTGGATGACATTGTCGTAGGCACGCTGCATAAACGTAGAGTAGATGTTGCAGAATGGGCGCTTGCCCTGTGCAGCAAGACCTGCCGAGAAGGTTACAGCATGACCCTCGGCAATACCCACATCGAAGCAGCGCTCGGGGAGCTGCTCCATCATAATATTCATAGAGCATCCCGAAGGCATTGCGGGCGTAATACCCACAACTCGCTCGTCGATGCGTGCAAGATCAAGAAGTGTCTGACCAAAGACATCCTGATAGCGTGCGGCAGGATAGTTTGAACGCTTGCGCTCGCCTGTCAAGACATCGAACTTGCCTGGGGCATGCCACACCGAAGGGTTGGCCTCGGCAGGAGCATAACCCTTGCCCTTGCGTGTCTTGATATGGAGCAACTTAGGGCCATTGATATCCTTGAGGGCGCTGAGCGTGCGGATAAGCTCAGCGATGTTATGTCCGTCGATAACGCCAAAATATCGGAAGTTGAAACTCTCGAAGAGGTTGCTATTCTGCATTAGACCCTGCTTGATAGCATTACCCGTCTTGCGCACAAGACGGTGCAGCGGAGGTATGACACCAAGCCCCTTCCACAACGTGCGCTTAAGGCCATTGTACCACTTCGAGGTAGACATACGCACAAGATAACTATCGAGAGCTCCCGTAGGCTTGTCGATAGACATCTCATTGTCGTTGAGCACGACAAGGAGATCGGTTGTAGGCGAAGCACCAGCATTATTAAGACCCTCGAAGGCAAGGCCTCCGGTCATAGCGCCGTCGCCAATAACGGCCACCACATGCTCGCCTGTGCCACTCATCTCAACGGCCTTGGCCATGCCGAAGGCTGCCGAGATACTCACTGAGGAGTGACCTGCGCCAAAGGCGTCGTACTCGCTCTCGGCAATACGCGGAAAGCCACTAATGCCTCCCTGCTTGCGGTTGTTGACAAAGGCCTCACGGCGACCCGTGATAATCTTGTGGGCATAGGCCTGGTGGCCCACATCCCAGACAATGCGATCCTCGGGGGTGTCGTAGATATAGTGCAGCGCCACGGTGAGCTCCACAGCACCAAGGCTCGAGCCAAGGTGGCCTGGGTTTGAGGCACAACACTCTATAATGTAGTGTCTAAGCTCCTGGCAATAGACCTCCAACTCGGCCACCGACAGGCGTTTAAGGTCGGCAGGCGAGTTAACAGATGTAAGGTATTTATACTCCTTTCTCTCCATGATTTAGGTCTATTTGTTTGCTCCAAAGGAGCAGAGCATCAACAAAGGTACTTCTTTTTTCCGAGATTTAAGCTAAATATCCAAAATATTATGCTCAAAAGTCGAGCCTCTACTTAACTCTGAGCTTTCGGCCAAGCTTCAAAATATCATCCTTGCCCATATTATTGAGCTCGCAGATACGCTTCACAGTGGTATCATACTTCACTGCAATATGACCGAGTGTATCGCCATCAACGATAGTGTGATATACCTCTTTTGAGCTGCTTGACTTCGAGGTCTTGCTGCTCTTCTGGGATGCTGGCTTAGACGATGTGCTCGACACAATAATCTGATCTCCAGGATGATAGATTGTGCTCTCGTTAGCGCCGTTAAGCTCCATGATCTTCTTTACCGTAGTGCCATACTTTTGCGCAATGCCACCAAATGTGTCACCCGCCTCGATAGTGTGGTAGACAACAGCTGGTGCCTCAGATACCTGGAGCTGCATGCCGAGCTTGAGGATATCGTTCTTGTCCATGTTGTTGAGCTCGCATAGCTTGCTAACCGAGGTGTTATACTTCTGGGCAATATGACCGAGAGTGTCGCCCGAGACAACAGTGTGATACTGAGCTGCTGAACTCTGCACAACGTTTGTTTTGCTCGTGCTCTCGCTCTTCTGGCTTGACTTGCTACTTGACTCCTTGCTCTGCTCAACTGGCGCATCCTGCGCTGCAGACTCTCGAGGCTGAGGTGCTGGGGCGTTGACATCGAGATAGCGACCCTTGGTGTTAGATGCGGTAGGTGGATCGATGACTGTCACAGCGCCACCACGTGTGAGTCCTGCATAGGCCTTGCGCGACTCACTGAAGCTTGAGTATGGCACCGACACACTACGATCCACAGGGCGATTCTTATCGGCTGTAGTATGCTTGAAGAGCCATTTATAGATCTCGTCGACATAGAATACACGTGCATATACCGAGTGGTTAGCACCCACCTGCTCGTCGTAGCGCAAGCGTGGCAATGAAGGGTCGTTCTCGCTCATAGCATCGCGCACACGGCGTGACTCGCTAACAGCCACCGAAGCGTCGGCCGTGCCGTGCATAATCCACAGAGGTACTTGATTGAGCTTATGAAGTACTGACGCCTTCTTGGTTGAACCACCGCAGAGAGCCACCGCAGCCGCCGTGCGATCGGGGTATGTAGCAGCAAAATCGAGAGTACCATAGCCACCAAGACTCATACCCAAGACATAAAGACGTGTTGGGTCTACATCGTAGCGTTTGATAACCCAATCTACCACGTTAAGCAATCGCTCAGGACGCCACCAATCACCATGGTTAACCTGTGGGGCGATGACCAGGGCGTTGATCTTACGACCACGGCCAAGTGCATCGATAGTGCCATATTTGCGCACTGTGTAAATATCTGTACCACTGAGGCTTCGACCATGCAAAAAGAGCACTATAGGGAGTGGCTCCTTGACCGAAGATGGGTCTTCGGCCTCGAGGCGCTTGACTCTATTATCCTCATAGTTATTGGGCACATAGAGCCAGAAATCGTATCCATTGCTCACAGAGTCACGCATGGCATACATCTGAGCCGAGGTGAGCATAGGAACCAACACAAATGACAATAGTAGTATAAATCTTCTCATAGCTATTTAGGTTATCTCGATTAACGTATTCTAAACTTATAAATCTCACGGCCACGGCTGCCCACAACAACCGTATTGCCCACAACCACGGGCGAGGACTCGAAGTTGTTGGCCATCAGCTTCTTATATATTATGCGACCGCTCTCGCCCTCGATCAAGTAGGCATAGCCCGTAACATCGCCCGTGAAGATATACATCTTATTATCGGGCGTATAGAAGGCCACGGGCGACGACCATGCGTAGTGGTTGAGTCGTGTGCGATATACAATCTCGCCCGTAGAGCGGCTTATGGCCACAAAGGTACCTACATCCGAGCTGCCCATGCCACAAATATGGGTGAAGATAAGGCCCTCGCAGTCGCCATGGCCAAGCAGCGGCGTGGAGAACATACCACCCTCAACAACCTTCTCGGAGCTACCCATCTTGCGACACTTTATCTTGTTCTGCCACACCAGCTCACCAGTCAGGGCGTTGAGCTTGGTGAAGTGGCAATAGCCAGGGCTCGACTGCTTGTCGACCGACGAGCCAGCATAGAGCATCACGCCATCCTCCTCCTGGGCAACGACAATAGTTGCATCGGTATCGTCGCCATTGCTGAAGCACCACACAGGCTTCATAGTATTTATATTGGTACACAATATGTTACCACGATTATCGCAGGTAAACAGGTAGTTTTTATACACCGCTGGCGAGGACTCCATGCCTGGTGCTGAGCCACCCTTGCGGTAGCGCAACTTCGAGTGCATAGTTACCTCTTTGTCAGTTGCCGAGAGCTTGTAAATAGTACCATTCTCCGAGGCACGAATAACGAAATCATCGACAACAATCACCGAGGCATCGTAGGCACCCCAGCTACGCCATGCCTGATTATCACGACCAAAGTAGTTAATGCGCTTATGGTCGAAAATATTGTACACAACAGCGCCAATAGCACCATCACAAGGGATACCCTGGCCTACGTATAGGTTACCATTTAGGCGTGGGTCGAGCGACACAGACCCCTTGATAGGGTTTTGCCCCTTGAAGGCTTCACGTGAGGGGCGACCACTCTGAAAATCAATGAAATACACATTACCACAGAGCGAGCCCACGATAATCTCCTGGCTGCCGAAGTTCGACATAAGCGACTGCGAACGCTCACGCTGAATGGTCATCAGCGAGTCGCTCCACTCCACATATACTGGCTGGCCAGTCCATCCCGAGCCACCACCCCACACACCATAGTTAGTCTCACGGCCATCGTAGTCGGTGCGGAAGGTCCACTCGTGCTCAATTACCGAGGGGACACTATCAAGCCTACCCGCATAAGGCATGTCACGACGTGGCGAGCCACGAAAGGTGAAGATACCTGGAACATCGGCATAGAGGTCACGATGTGAACGCAGATTTGGGTCGGTAATTGTATCAAGAATATCAACTCTATACTCAAGGCCCGACACCGAGTGATAGGTCGTATCGGGTAACTCGTCTGGGCTCTGAGCCATAGCCACAGAGCTGCAAAGTAGAGCAGATAATGATATTAAAATGTACTGAAATAGTCTCAACATTGGGGCTTAAGATTAGTGTTTATCTCTGCGAAGGTAGTAATTTTATTTCGAACAACCACTATGTTGGGCGCTAATATCGCCATTTTTAGAGCAAAGAGCCGGGTTAATTATAGTTCTTAGCCATGTGAGATGAAATTAGAGAGCGAAAAAATATGATTTTAATCTAAAAATTACTACCTTCGCAACTGATATAGATATTTAACACCCGTATATAAAAATATGGCAACAGCAAAATACAAGAGAATTCTCCTTAAACTCAGCGGAGAATCACTTCAGGGTAAGCAGAATTATGGTCATGACGTAGATGTCTTGCGTGACTACGCAGAGCAGATTAAGCGCATCGCCGAGATGGGCGTTGAGATAGGCATTGTCATCGGTGGTGGCAACATCTTCCGAGGCATTCAGGGCGCAGGTCGTGGCTTCGACCGTGTCAAGGGCGACCAGATGGGCATGCTCGCAACGATCATCAACTCGCTGGCACTGCAGTCTGCACTCGAGTCTGTTGGCGTTAAGTGCAAGGTGCTCACATCAATCCGCATGGAGCCTATTGGCGAGTACTACTCTAAGGCTAAGGCTCTGGAGTATCTCGAGGCAGGATATGTCGTAATCATCGGCGGTGGCACTTCAAACCCATACTTCTCGACCGACACTGCTTCGGCACTGCGTGGTATCGAGATCGAGGCTGAGGTGATGTTCAAGGGTACACGTGTGGATGGCATCTACACCGCAGACCCCGAGAAGGATCCTACAGCTACAAAGTTCGACACCATCACCTTCGACGAGGTGCTCGCACGTCGACTCAAGGTTATGGACCAGACAGCCTTCACTCTCTGCCGTGAGAACCACCTCTCGCTCATAGTATTCGATATGGATACTGTTGGTAACCTCGAGAAGGTTGTTGCTGGCGAGAATATTGGCACGATAGTTACTGAGTAGAAGTCTATCAGAGATACAAATGTATAACTTGAACAAAGAGTAAAACTATGGCAATTGAAAGTAAATACAAGAAGCGTGGCTCTAACCTCTCGCTAATACTCATGCTTGTACTGCTCATCGTCCTCGTGGTGGTGATCATCAAGTGGCCTTTTGCATCAGCAGCCGAGGAGGTTGTCGAGCAGGTGGCAACAACCGAGCAGGTGGCTGCAGAGCCTGAAGCTAATGTGGAGCCTGCAGCTGAGCAGCAGAAGAGCGCCGATGACGATGTCGAGGCAACAACACTCATCAATGTTGGCGACATGGCTCCCGACTTTACAGTGACAATGCTCGACGGCCGAGAGTACACACTCTCTGAGCTTCGTGGCAACGTGGTTATGGTATGTTTCTGGGCTACATGGTGTCCTCCATGCCGCCAGGAGCTTGCACACCTCCAGGAGGGTGTCATCGACCACTTTGCAGGCGAAAAACTTGTCGTGCTCCCTATCTCACGTGGCGAGCAGCGCGAGGTTGTCGAGAAGTTTATTACGGATATGGGCTACACCTTTGGTGTGGGCTTGGATAGCGACCGTGCTATCTACGACCTCTACGCCTCGAACTACATCCCTCGTACGTTTATTGTCAACAAGCAGGGCAAGGTTGTATACCGCAACGCTGGCTACGACGAGACTATCGCCCAGGAGGTGAATGCCGCAATCACTAAGGCACTTAAGTAGTTGACCGAAAAATAATTAAATAAAGAAGAAATATGGATACTAAGACTATTTTGAACGAGGCAGCTGACCGTATGCAGCGTGCTGTTGACCACCTTACTGAGGAGTTGCTCAACCTCCGTGCAGGTAAGGCTTCTGTAAACATTCTCAACGGTGTGTTTGTCGACTACTACGGCTCGCAGACACCAGTATCGGGCGTTGCCAGCGTGACTGTACCTGATGCTAAGACTGTGCTTATCCAGCCATGGGACAAGAATATGATTCGCCTCATTGAGAAGGCTATCATCGACTCTAACATCGGCCTCACACCATCAAACAACGGTGAGCACATCCGTCTTACAATGCCACCTCTTACAGAGGAGCGCCGTAAGGAGATCGTAAAGAAGGTTAAGGCCGAGGGTGAGACTGCACGTATCAGCTTGCGTAACGCACGCCGTGATGCTGTCGAGGCATTCAAGAAGGCTCAGAAGGATGGCATGTCTGAGGATGAGCAGAAGGATGGCGAGGCACAGGCACAGAAGCTCCTCGAGAAGTACACTAAGCTTATCGACGTAGAGCTCGAGAAGAAGGAGAAAGAGGTGATGACTGTGTAGTCATACCAAGATATCCAACAAAGGGTAGCCAAGAGATGTTTGGCTACCCTTTTTATTTTAATAAGAGAGTGGTTTTCACGAAAATATTGAGAATTATTCATATTATTTTTTTCGATTTTGCTCGGCGAATTGCTACTTTTTTATAAATTTGTAGCGTATAAATCGAAAATATTAGCTGAGCTATGAAAGTATATAAGTTTGGAGGTGCGTCGGTCAAAGATGCGGCAGGCGTACGCAACCTTTTAGATATTGTTACTGGCGAGAAGGAGCTATTCATCATCGTGTCGGCCATGGGCAAGACAACAAATGCTCTCGAGGCAGTATTTAGCGCCATGCAGCAGGGCGACGAGGCTACGGCACTTCAGCGCATTGATGAGAGCTACGCCTACCACCGCACAATCATCGACGACCTGATGGGCGCTGACCGCACAATCGAGGATGTAGACAACCTCTTTGAGCAGCTGCGCAACATCGTGCGCAACACAATCTATCGTGCGTCGGATGCAGAGCTCTGGTACGACACCATCGTGGCATTTGGCGAGCTTATCTCAACAACAATCATCTCTAACTACCTCAACGGCCACGGCGTGGAGAACCGCTGGGTAGATATGCGTCGTGCCTTTCTCACTGAGCAGCGACACAAGGATGCCAACGTAAATCTCGAGGCCACAGAGATACGCCTCAAGCGTGAGATTGCCAACAGCCCCGTATCGGTATTCGTAGGTCAGGGCTTTATCGGTGGCGCTCCTGACGGCACAACAACAACACTTGGCCGTGAGGGTTCGGACTACTCGGCAGCAATCGTGGCAAATGTGCTCGGTGCTGAGTCGATGAGCGTATGGAAGGATGTGGATGGTATTCTCAACGCAGACCCAAAGATATTCCCCGATGCACGCAAGATTGAGCGTCTGAACTATATGGATACAATCGAGATGGCATATAGCGGTGCGCAGATCATCCACCCTAAGACCATTAAACCACTGCAGCAGAAGAACATACCGCTCTACGTGCGTCCATTTGGCAACAAGCACGCAGCGGGCTCAGTGATCACGGGCGATGTGGAGCGTGCCTACGAGCCTATAATGATCCAGAAGAACAACCAGGTGCTGCTCAAGCTCCACTCACGTGACCTGTCGTTTGTCCTCGAGGAGAAGTTTGCCAAGGTGTTTAACACTCTCGAGAGCCACCGCATCAAGACCAACATCATCCACAACTCGGCAGTCAACCTCTTCATGTCGGTCGACAGCTCATGGCATATCGACGATGCTATCTTGGAGCTCGAGGCCGAGGGTTTCGATGTTGAGAAGAGCGAGGATGTAGAGATGGTGACTATACGCTACTACAACGACGAGCTCTATCAGCGCTACGCAGCCTTCGATGAGCGCACAATCATCAAGCAGGTTACGCCCCACTCGTTGCGCATCGTGCGCCACAAGTAGCAGCTATATATCTGCGGCACGACTATTGAGTTTAGGCCGAAATGTCTGTAGCTGCAGGGGTGCAAATCATTTTTTTTAGCGAAAATTACCTAATTATAAAATTTTTGCTATCTTTGCACTCACAATTTAAAGTGCTGGACCCATAGCTCAGTTGGTTAGAGCAGCGGACTCATAATCCGAAGGTCGTGGGATCATGCCCCTCTGGGTCCACAATATTAGGCAGTTACCTCGCAGTAACTGCCTTTTTGTTTGCCCCAATATGGGCTAATCGATCAACTTTCGGTGACGGGTGATGCGATATTTGCGAAAATTAATTAACTTTGCGCTCGTTAACCCGTTTTTGAAATAATTAATGCAAATTTAATAGATACACAAAACTATGGAATTGAAGGATATTTTGGCTATCGCTGGCCAGCCAGGTTTGTACAAGTTTGTTGCACAGTCTATGCGTGGTGTTATTGTTGAGTCGCTCATCGACGGCAAGCGCATGAACGCATCGGCAACATCGCGTGTAAGCGCACTCACAGAGATCTCTATGTTCACCGAGGGCGAGGATATCGCTTTGGCCGATGTCTTCACCAACATCTGGAACTACACTGGTGGCAAGCAGGCTATTTCTCACAAGGAGTCTGCCGAGAAGATCAAGGAGGAGTTTGCTAAGGTATTGCCTGAGTACGATCGTGAGCGTGTACACGTATCGGATATGAAGAAGTGCTTTGCTTGGTACAACACCCTCGTTGAGGCTGGTTTCACAGAGTTCAAGCTCCCTACTGAGAGCGAGGAGTAGTAGCTACAAATCGGTTAGATACTAAAAGGGCTGTCCACCTTTGGACAGCCCTTAGTTTTTTATGTTGGTTGCCTCTACTTGCTCGGAATTGACGATGCCTTAACCTTGAAAAAGTTCATAGACGACCCTGCATCGAGAATACGGTAGTCGTAGATGTTACCCCAACCTGCTGGGCGATCCTTAATCTCGCAATCCTCGTCGGTATCGTTGTCGACATAGTTGCGAATCATAGAGTGCCAGCCATTGATACGGTCAATAGAGTACTGGTAGTAGAAGAGGTTGTTAGCTGGGTTGATAAGCTCGTTGAGCGCCTCGACATATATCTTGCGATAGTCGTCGAACTGCAAAATCTTGCCTATGAGTGGCGACTTGTTCGTGTCACCCCAGTTCAGCGGATCCTGACGACCCGAGTCGCTCTGCACACCGCAGTTGAGCGACGTGCCGAGTGTGTTGTCGTAGTCGTAGGGGATAAAGAAGAATTTGTAATTGTTCTTATCCGACGAGTTGAAGTATATGTAGTAGTTATTCTGATTATTCCAGTAGTCATCCCACATGCCCACAACGACATTCACGGCATAGGTACGCAGCAGCAGACGCACATCGCACACCGAGGCAATCCAGTCGTGGAAATCCTGGCCCGAGCGCTGCTTGACATTCTTAGCAAACTCTATAAGCTGCTCACGTGCAGCGTTATAATTCTCGATATTTGTCTTAAGCTCGTAGGCGTGGTTCGCTCCCGAGTCGTCGTCGAAGTAGATATCTGCGTGCTTGATATCGTCGTAGTTGAGGTTAGCGCCCCAGCCACACTTCCAGAGGTTGTGCTTGTGGTCGCCAAAGAGATCTTTACGCTTCTTGATAAACTTGTCGTCGATAGCCTCGATCTGCTCGTAGATGCCGTAGTATGCTGGCTCCGAGTCGCCCTCTACATGTATCCACAGGCGGCAGTATGAGCTATATGGCGCTGTCCAGATACCAAAGCGGCGGAAGAGGTCGTAGCAGTATATCTCACGGCAGTAGGCACGGTCATCCTTGTGCCACTTGAGGTGTAGCTTACGCACGTTGTGCAGCTCGTGGGCATCGTCCTTCTGATACTTGCGCAGGTTGATCATAAAGTGGCAGTGGTGCCAGTCGGCATCATTGCGCTTGTGCATCTCGCCACCATTACCCTCGGGACGTCGACGTGAGGTGTTTCCACGCAGGCGCAAACCTGCATCCTCGAAAAAGTACTCCTCGCCCTTAGACTTGTAGTTCACATCGCAGTGGATATAGGCATTGGTGTTGCTATCACGGTCGTAGGCCGTGAGCAGCTCGTTCCACTGCTGCTCGCTCACCGTAACACGAATCTCGGGCAATGCATTCATATCGAATACCCAGTCCAACTCGCCCGCAGCCCACGAGGTGTTGGGATAGTCGTTGTAGAGTGGATCCTCGGGCTCAGGGGTGTTGTTATCATCATCCTTGCCGTCATCCTTGCCGTCGTCGTTTTGTCCATAGTCCGGGAGGATAAACTCAGGGCCATCGGTACAGCCAGCAAGGCCAAATAGTAGCAGCGATACGAGTATAAGTAGTGAAGATAGTCGCTTCATAGTAAATAGTATTTATCTTATGGGGCAAAGGTACAAAGATTTTTCGATTATCACTCCCTATGCAGATAAAAAGGGCATATATGCCTATTTTTGCGTAGTTAAAGTGTAAAAGTGTTGGCTGATAGTGAAATAATGGTAAAAAAATTATATATTTGTATCGTGAAACGAGCAACGACAATACTACATCAGCTGCAGAGCATAACCCCAGGAGTATACCTGGTGTTGTGTGCACTCGTCGTACTTGTCGCTCTTGGCTCCTGCACCCCAACCAAAGATCCCGACCATATCCTCGAGCGCATAGCACAAGCCGATGCTATCAAGGAGAGCAATCCTACGCAGGCATGCGACATCATGAGATCGATAGATCGTGATAGCATTGTCACCGAGGAGGGCCTGGCACGCTACGCCCTGATATATAGCGAGGCCTGCTACTTTAGCCGTGGATATATCGACGTGGACTCTCTGAGCAGCATTGCCTTGCGCTTCTACTCCGAGACCGATATGCACAATGAGCATGCACGCGCCCAGTTCCAGCAGGCCTACGTGATGTACAACGCCAACAAGCACCCCGAGACGATGATCGCTCTACTCGAGGCTGAGAAGCTGCTCGAGAATTGCGACAATGAGCGTCTGCTGGGTGTCGTACACCGCTCCAAGGGCGACGTGTACCACTATGGTGGACTCTATCAGAATAGCTTCGAATCGTATAGCAAGGCCATCGAGAGTTTTGAGCGATGCGGGCTGCAATACCACATATACTTCTCTAAGTACAACAAGGCTCGTGCGGCTACAATGATTCGTGACTATGAGCTTGCCGAGCGTCTATTCTTCGAGGCACGAGACTGGGCCATAGAGAACGACGACAAGGATTTTCTATGCGTGGTGCTTCACGAGCTCTGCGAGATGTATCTCCTGCGCAGAAACTTTACAAAGTGTGCCGAGGCCGTTGAGATGTTCGAGCGCTACGACTGCGCCAAGTGGCTTATGTCTCGCTACTATGCCATTCGCGCCATTGTGGAGCTCCAGGTGAACAACGATCTCCAGGCTGCATACTCTATGCTCGACCTCGCCGAACAACACCCACAACGTGACGAGGAGATTATCGAGAAAACACGATACCTTATATATAAACATACGGGTAACGACACCGAGGCACTCAAGTGGTGCGAGAAGCTACTCGTGCGCAGCAACAACTACACTAGGGAGGTTGTCTCACAACCCGTGCTCGACTATCAGATAGACCTGCTACGCACCAAACTCAGCCACGAGGAGGCACAGAAGGAGGCTATCATCCGAGAGCGCAACCTCTCCTTCAAACTCAATATGGCGATCTTTATCTCGTTTACGATCATCATCCTGCTTCTTGTCATCCTGCAGCGCATACGCGTAAGACAGAAGGATCGTGATATTGACCATTATGTAGCAATGATCGACAAGCTGCAGCTTACACGTAACGATATTTCGCAGCCTATGGCCGACGCCATCGACCGACTATACAACGACCGACTCAAGGAGCTAAACCACCTATGCGAGACATTCTACGAGCATAGCGATACATCACGTCAGGTGTCGAAGGTGTTCGAGGAGGTGCGCCTCACAATCGAGCAGATCAAGGGCGACGATGCACGTATCGACGAGCTCGAGCGCTCGGTGAACAGCTACCACAATGGTCTTATGTCGAAGCTCAGGGAGCAGTGTCCAAAACTCAACGATAAAGAGCTCAAAGTTGCATTATATAGCTATGCTGGTTTTTCGGCACGAGCAATTTCGGTCTTTGTGGATAGCAATCCTGTCGCTCTGTCGAAGATTAAATATCGCATGAAGACAAAAATCAAAGAGTGCGATGGTCCCGACGCTGATATGCTCATCCAGAACCTCATAGACCGTTAGTCGCTGATAATCAGCGATTTAGACCCTATTTCTCAAAAGTCTATTTCCATCGCTGTAACTTGCTGATTATCAGGCCCGAGAAAATTTTTCAAAATCTCATTTTTCAACTCCCTGAAACTCAACTACTTACAAAGTGGTCGGGGAAATCTTTTATTGATAAAAATTTGGTATTTATGGAACGTCGTATTAATTTTGTACCAGCAAACAAAGGGTAGAGAACACGCCGAGATTGGTTACTCGAATAGTGTTGCAAGATATTAAGAATATCGCCTTCTGCTTTACGGCTAAAAATGAGTAGAACCTATTTTAGACTTTGGTCGAATATATAGAGCATAGTGCTCAAAAAAATTGGTTAATGTATATTATGTGTGTCCGCGAGTCTGCCAAGAGCAGATAGCAAAAAGAGCTTCCCTTTTGGGGAAGCTCTTCTGTTTTTATACTCCGATAGGGAGCTATGCCTTGACGTCGTAGCTCGAAGGGGCCTGGTAGACCTTGAGCTCGAAACATGGAGCAAGAGCCACGATATAGGCCATGATCTCATTCTGCAAACCCTCGTAGTATACCCAGCGAGTATCGGCCGAGAAGCAGTATAGCTCGATTGGCATACCCCACTGCGTAGGCTGCAGCTGGCGAACCATGCTCAGCATATTGCCATTGATGCGTGGATGCGTAGCGACAAAACGGGTAACGGAGCGAGTAAAGAGGTCGAGGTTTGTAAGCGGAAGGCCCTCCTCGGTCTTTGTAGCAATATCGGCAATGGCAGCCTTGGCGAGCTCGTTCTGGGCAATGCGCTCAAGAAGCTTGTCGTCGACAAACTTTACCGATGTCATATCGATATTCAGCGAACGCTTGATGCGTCTACCTCCGGTCTCGAACATCGCCTGCCAGTTGTCGAAAGGCTCGTTAACAAGCAGGTAGGGAGGGATAGTCTGCAGGGTGTTGTCCCAGGCACGTATCTTAACGGTAGTGAGCGCCACCTCCTCGATAACACCATCGACACCATGGCTCGGCATAGAGATCCAGTCGCCCACCTTAAGCATCTTGTTGACCGAGAGCTGAATGCCCGCAACAAAGCCGAGGATGCTATTCTGGAATATCAACATGAGCACAGCCGCCGAGGCACCAAGACCCGTGAGGAGCATGGTTGGCGACTTGTCGATGATGATTGCTATAATGAGTATCGAGGCGATGCAGAGCACTATCACCTGGCATGTCTGCATGAGTCCCTTGATGGGTCGTCCGTGGAGCGCAGGGCGCTTGTCGGCAATCTCGAATGCCATACGTATCACAGCATTGAAGAATCGCACGAAGGCCACGACGATATATATATCAACGCCACGATAGAGTATGGTGGTGAGCAACGAGTGGTTATCTCCGCTTGGGAAGGCTATGGGCAGCAGGGCGTAGATCGTGAGAGGAATCACGATGTTGCACATGCGTGAGAGCACGCTGTGATCAAAGAGCATATCGTCCCACGACGCCTTGGTACGACGCACAATATTGCGCACGAGGCGCAGCACCACACGTCGTAGCACCATGTCGACACTCAGGGCAAGAATAATGATCAACAACAGCAGCACCCACTCGTCGATAGAGTCTGCTGTCTTGACACTTGCACCCCACTCCGTAAGCTTAGTATTTACAAGCTCTAATATCTCATTTGTGGTCTGCTCGACCACCTCGCTTTTAACATTCTCCTCCATACTATTATATATATAGGTAAATCCGAGGCTAAAGGTAACAAAAATTATGGAATTAACCTCGAGTGGATATAAAAATTCTCGCCACCCGAAGCCGAGTAGCGAGAATATCAAGTAGATAGATTAAATAACGGGGACAAGATATTACCATGATTGTACACGACCATCAGTATAAACTGCATATTCGTAAGCTCCCTTTTCTGCTTCATAATATCCGTCATCATAATCATAAGACCAGATTTTATCATATTGCGCAGATGCGATGACCTTTCCATTGATATTAACAAGTCCATACTTACCGTTCAGGGTAAAACGTGCAATATTATTGTTATCGAATTCTTCGATACTGTCATACTGAGCTGCTAGGATAACCTTTCCTGTGTTATCGATGATACCCCACTTATCATTCAACTTAAAGAAAGCACGGTTTCGGTCAAAATGAGTAACCTTCTCGTATTTAGGAGCAATGATAATCTTACCCTCAGGGTTTATAAATCCATAATATACGCCCTGTCGAATCCTGATAAGACCACAATTAACATCGCCATCAATCTCATACTGAGGTGTTTGCTCCACCTCCTCAGTGGCAACCTCCTCATCGCTCTGCATAGAGGCGATAAGTTCGTCAATCTTAGTCGTGATGGCAACTACCTGCTCGGAGTTTGATTTATATGAACTCTCGAGATCTTGGTATGCAGCAACCATAGTCTTGAGTTGCTCAGCAAACAACTTGTTGCTCTCGGCTATAGCCGTAAGTTGATCGATTTGTGTCTGAAGCTCAACATTTTGAGTCTTAAGGGCATTGAGCTCCTCGGTGAGTGCCAACACCTCCTTCTTCTGTGCCGAAGCACTGACTATGGTAATCAATGCAAGGCAGATGAGTGCAAATATACGTTTCATAATATCTGTTTAGTTAAAAATCGGTAGTACAAATATAGGAAATATTTTATCTATTTCAAAAGCGAAACTGATATACCGACTATTAAATTTGTGGTTAGAAGGCTGTAGATGTGGCCTCGATAAAGAAATTGGCTCGGATGGATAGTACTCGGCGTACATTCCATTCGAGCCAATGATTGAGAGGTCAAGAATGACCCCTTATCACCACAAATTAGCAGTTCATTGCACCACAACAGTGAATAGTCTGACCGCTAACATACGAAGAGAGGTCAGAAGCGAGGAACAATGCTACGTTAGCAACATCCTCTGGGGTACCGCCACGACGCATAGGAATCTGCTGTGCCCACTGATCCTTGATCTCCTGTGAGAGCTGGTTGGTCATCTCGGTGATGATGAAGCCTGGGGCGATGCAGTTAGCACGGATGCCACGAGGACCCATCTCCTTAGCGATAGACTTAGCAAGACCGATCATACCTGCCTTAGATGCAGAGTAGTTGCACTGGCCAGCGTTGCCTGAAACGCCTACTACAGATGACATGTTGATGATAGAACCACCACGCTGCTTAGCCATGATAGGGGTAACGGCGTGGATGAAGTTGAAGGCTGACTTGAGGTTCACGTTGATGACAGCATCCCACTGAGCCTCAGACATACGCATCATAAGGCCATCCTTAGTGATACCTGCATTGTTAACGAGCACATCGATGCGACCGAAGTCCTCGACAACCTGCTTAACAACCTCGTGAGTCTCGTCGAAGTTAGCTGCGTTCGAAGCATAAGCCTTAGCCTTAACGCCCATAGCCTCAAGCTCCTTAACAGTCTCCTCAACAGCCTCGTTGATAGCCAAATCGGTGAATGCTACGTTAGCACCCTCCTGGGCAAAACGCACAGCAATAGCCTTGCCAATGCCACGACCTGCACCCGTAACGAGTGCTACCTTACCTTCGAGAAGTTTCATAGTTATATCTTTTCTTGTTTCACTTTTACTTGATTACTTGTTCTCCCACTTGCGGAGTGCTACGCAGGCATTGTGACCACCGAAGCCGAGTGAGTTAGAGATAGCCACTGTGAGTGGTGCCTCAACAGCCTTGAGTGGTGTGTAGTCGAGGTCGCACTCAGGATCTGGGTTTGTAAGACCGATAGTAGGTGTTACGATACCGTGGTGCAATGACAACGCCGAAGCGATAAGCTCAACAGCACCTGTGGCGCCGAGCATGTGACCTGTGATAGACTTTGTAGAGGTGATCTTAGCCTTCTTAGCAGCCTCCTCGCCCATAGCAAGCTTGATAGCCTTGGTCTCAGCAGCATCGTTGAGAGGGGTACCTGTACCGTGAGCGTTGATGTAGAGGAGATCCTTGTCTGCGTCGAACTGAGCCTCGTCGAGCGCCTGCTTGATAGCACGTGAAGCAGGGATACCATCAGGACGTGGAGCAGTGAAGTGGTGAGCATCGCAGCTGTTGCCGTAGCCTACAACCTCAGCGTAGATCTTAGCACCACGCTTCTCGGCGCTCTCCAAGCTCTCGAAGATCATCATACCTGCACCCTCAGCGATAACAAAACCGTGGCGGTCAGCAGAGAATGGCAATGATGCCTGGAGTGGATCCTCAGAGCGTGACAACGCCTTGCTGTTAGCAAAACCACCGATAGCCAATGGGTGTACCGAAGCCTCGGCACCACCAGTGATGATAGCATCAGCATAGCCATGCTTGATTGCACGATAAGCCTCGCCTGCAGCGTGAGTACCTGTAGCACAAGCTGTTACAACAGGAAGACATACACCCTGAGCATTGTGAGAGATAGCAACATTACCCGAAGCAATGTTTGAGATCATCATAGGCACGAAGAATGGAGAGATACGGCCTACACCCTCCTCCAAGAGCACCTTAGTCTGGTTAACAAATGTATCCATACCACCGATACCAGAGCCAATATATACGCCAAGACGCTCAGGATCGATATTCTCGCCACTAACCAAGCCAGAATCCTTCATCGCATCCGATGCAGCAGCCATAGCATATACGCAGAACTTATCGCTGCGACGTGCAAGACCAGCATTGAGCTCATACTCCGACTGGTTGAAGTTCTTAACCTGGCCAGCAACCTTAACAGGAAGGTTGTACTCGTCCAAGCCCTGAATAAAGTCAATACCGCAATTACCCTCGACAAGGTTCTTCCAAGTCTCACCAGCATGGTTACCCACTGGGGTGATAGCACCAATACCTGTGATAACTACTCTCTGTTCCATTTTTTATGTTTCTCTATTTATTGCACCCTTTGACAGATGCTGTTAATAATCAAATACTTAAATCAAATTATTTTGCCCACTCAATAACACAAGCACCAGTGGTGAAGCCAGCACCAAAGGCACTGAACACCAACTTATCGCCCTTCTGAAGCTTGCCCGAGCGATTGAGCTCATCGAGCAACGCTGGGAGTGCTGCTGACGAGATATTGCCATAGCGCTCCACGTTGTGTGGCACCTTAGACTCGTCGACACCAAGGAAGCCTCGGATAGAGTCAATGATGCGGCGGTTAGCCTGGTGCAAGACGTAGTACTTAATATCCTCGGCCTCAAGACCTGTCTGGTTGAGAAGCTTGCGGATATCACGGCATGAGCTTGTCACAGCATGCTTAAATACCTCACGACCACGCATCACGAGTGGCTCGAAGTTCTCCTCCTTGTCGATATAAGGGGTAGGCTCGAGTGCACGCTGGTAGTAGAGCACGTCGGTAAGCGACGACGTAGTAAGACGGATAGCCTTGAGCTCGTCGCCCTCAGTGACAACAGCGGCACCAGCACCATCACCAAAGAGCACGCAGGTGCTACGGTTCTGCCAGCTCACCATGCGTGATGGCTCTTCGGCACATACAATAAGAATGTTCTTAGCCTTCTTGCACTTGATCTTATCCTCGGCAATATCCATCGCAAAGATAAATCCAGCACAAGCAGCGTTGATATCTACTGTTGGACAAGTAGCGCCAATCTTACCCTGGATGATGCAGCTGAGCGCAGGTGTAACATACTCGTTAACCACGTTCGAGCAGATAATAAAGTCGATGTCGGCAGCTGTAAGACCCGCATCCTCGAGGGCCTTGTTGGCTGCAATCACAGCCATATCCTCCAACTTCTCCGATGAGATCACACAACGCTCCTTGATACCAGTACGCTCAGTGATCCACTCGTCAGTTGTCTCAAGGAACTGCTCAAGCATCTCATTTGTCACTGCACACTTAGGGTGCGCAGCTCCTGTTCCGATAATTTTCATCTGAAAATATAGTTTAGTTCAATAATAAATACTTAAATAAGCGAGCATTGGGCTAACATTTGGCCTTAGCAACTGCCACTCACGGCTACAACACTGCTCATAGTCCCGCAATTATGTTTGCCAATTTCGGTGCAAAGATACGTTATGCGAGCGTATACGCACGAAGAATGTGGTAAAAACCGGTATTTTGTGGTGAAAACGCAATATGTGTGGTAAAAATTTTGTCGAAAATGAAAAATTTAATATTTTTGTGGTCATAACAACACGATTATTACCCTATGATAAGCAGAGAAATACCCAAATATTTAATCTCGCGACGATATATCTCCGTGATGATTGCGTTCATCGTAGTCTTCTCGGCTCTCTTCATGCTCATCTACGAGCCATTCTCACTTGCAGTATGGTTTAGCACCAGCAATACACTGCAATTCTCAATAACGATACTATTCTACGTGGCAGCTATCGTTATCCTTATCATAAGCCGCTCGCTGATGTATGCACTGCAGGATAGATACATGATGACAATAATAAGGTATCTATGGTGGCTCATGGGCGAAAACTTGGCTATCTCGCTACTTTATACCATACTCACGATATCACTATTTTCCGAACCAGGAGTTACATTCCCAAGCGTCGGTGTGAGAGCCCTTTTTTGCGTGACACTAATACTCGCTATACCAAACGGCATAATTCTATTCTTCTCAGCATATCGCACAAAGTGTGAGGAGCTTGAGGCGGTTTCGTATCAGCTGCAACGCTCTCGTGAGGAGTGTCGAAGACTCGAGCTCATGACCGAGCACGAGAAGGAGCGTCGTGTAGAGGCGGCAAGCCAGGCGGCTGCCAACGAGCGCTCTCCAAGAATGATTAATTTCCACGACAACGGCGGCACATTGCGACTGACAATAAGCGAGGAGTCGCTCTACTATCTCGAGTCTGAGGATAACTATATCAAGGTGAACTACAAGCACAACGACAAGATAGCAACCTACATGCTACGCTGTCGCACGAAGAGTGTGGAGGAGAGCTTGCAGGGAACATCACTAAGACGATGTCATAGGTCTTATATTGTGAATATTAACAAGATACGTTTTGTGGGTGAGGAACACCGCATGCACTTCATAACTCTCGACGACGACTCTATACGCCGTATTCCGCTCTCAAAGAGCTACTACGAGTCTGTACTATCGTCGCTCAACATGGCACAGCGCAGCGGTGGCCACAAAAATATTATCGCCCAGACAGGCGAACTTGAGGACAACATATAAGGAGTCTATCGACTACGTCGGGCGAGCTTGCCAGCTACTGCAGCAGTAGCGATAGATATTCTGCACGAGGGTGCGGCCTGCAAAATTGCACGTGCACACGAGCATAGCGTGGCGCCTGTGGTGAGAACATCGTCGACAATGAGCACATGCTTACCATGTAGCTTCTCGGGCCTACGCACGGCAAAGATCTCATCGACATTATCCCACCTCTCACCAATCATCTGACCCGCCTGCGGAGGGTTATTTATACGACGATAGAGGGCATTGCGGCAGACCTTGGCGCCGAGAGCCTCGGCAACGCCATCGGCAATATAGTTTGACTGATTATAGCCTCTTTGGAGTAGCTTACGCCAATGCAGAGGCACAGGGACAACAATATCTACATCAGAGTATAACCCTGAATCGAGCAGCTCGCCACCAAGCATAATACCGAGCTGGCGGGCGATAAACCACTCCTGACCATACTTTGAACGATAGAGCGCTCGTTTCCACTTATTATCTGCCTTGAGATAGAACAACGAGGCACAGTTTACACTCTCAAAATGGTTATCGAAATACTCTTTGACAGGGTTATCGGGTCGAAAAGCGAAGAGGGTCCTGGGTAGATTATAGCGACACTTCATACATACGCGATGCACGCCACGCTCGACGTGAGCACCACATATCACACATGTGTCGTGAAAGACAAATGCAAGGATATCACGATATATGTCATGAAGCATCGACATCGACCGAGATAGTTACCTTATTAAAACTCTTGTCTGAGCGAACGGCCGCAAGCGACTCGCCGATAAGCTCACGGGCACGTCGCATTGAGGCTCCAGCCTCGATCTTCAGGATAATCTCGGCACGGTGCTCACCACGCAACATCTCAAGGGCAGAGGATACTGGGCCCATGACTCGTTGGCCGAACTTTGTGCGCAGAGTCTGGGCAAGAACGTGAGCCACACGTCTAAGAAGCTCATAGTCGCTGCAACGCATCATGAAACGGATGATACGAGAGTAGGGAGGATAGCCAAAAGCCTTGCGCTCGGCGAGCTCGGTGCGTGCCATAGCGTGATAATCTCCCGACGTAACATACTGAATTACTGGATGCTTAGGCTGCGAGGTCTGAATAACCACCCTACCACGATCATTGTGTCTACCAGCACGTCCTGACACCTGCATCATAAGCTGAAAGGCTCGCTCGGCAGCCCTGAAGTCGGGAGCCGAGAGTAGGTTGTCGGCATTGAGGATACCCACAGTGCTAACACCCTCGAAATCGAAGCCCTTAGAGACAATCTGCGTACCAACGAGGATATCTGCCTCACGCTGCTCGAAGCTCGAGACGATGCGGCGAAAGGCACTCTCCGAAGTCGACGTATCGCCATCAAGACGCAAGACACGTGCCTCGGGATAGAGGCGTGACACCTCCTCCTCGACCTTCTCGGTACCAAAGCCCATGGTGGCCATATCCTGAGTCTGGCAGTTGGGACATATAAGCGAGTTCTCCACCGCATAGCCACAATAGTGGCACTCCATGCGTGAGGAGGACTTATGCTGCGTGAGTGTAACGTTGCAATGGGGACAACGAGGCGAGTATCCGCAGGTTTTGCACTGCAAATAGGGGGCATAGCCACGACGATTCTGGAAGAGGATAACCTGCTCGCCACCCTCCAAAGAGCGCTCTATGTTTCTGAGCAGGTCGAAATTGAAGTGCGTACGGCGCTCGCCACGCTTAACAGCACGAATAGTGTCCGAGACGACAATCTCGGGAAGAACACCACTACCCCAACGCTCCTTAAGCTCAACATAGTGATACTTGCCCGAGATAGCATTCATATAGCTCTCGAGCGAGGGTGTTGCCGAGCCAAGAACAACCTTAGCGCCATATATGCGTGACATTACCACGGCACAATCACGGGCATTGTAGCGAGGCTGGAAGTCGCTCTGCTTGTAGCCCATATCGTGCTCCTCATCGACAATAACGAGGCCGGGGCGGCGCATAGGCAGGAATATCGTTGAACGAACACCCACAATAAGCTCGCCACCTGTCGAGGCAGCAAGGCGAAGGAATGTTCTTCCACGACGCAGAGGCGTGAGGCGTGAGTGATAGGTTGTGGTACGACCCTCGAATATGCGCTCAAGGCGCTCGATAAGTTGTGAGGTGATGACAATCTCGGGAACGAGAACCATAACATCCTCGCCCTTAGCCAAATGGTCGGCTATAAGGTGGATATATATCTCTGTCTTTCCCGAGCCCGTAACACCATGAAGCAGAGCCACCTTATCACTTGCATGGCCATCTCTGATCTGCTGCAGCGCCTCGCTCTGAGCAGAGGAGAGTGTGGGCAGAAGAAATTGCTGCGCACCACTACCAGCAAGGCTCTCACGCAGTCGCTGTTCGGTGCGGATAAGTCCCTTGGAGCGCAGTGCTGCGAGATGCTGTGTATCGACATCGACCAACCTACGAGGTACAAAGCCATCATCTGCACTACGCTCAAAGGCAAGTGCTGCAATGCGCTCGATAGTCTCAACACGTCGGGGTGCACGGCGCACGTTTTTCTCCCTGTAGGCTGCAATAGCCTCCTCAGTTTGAAGCTCCTTGCTGAGAGCAATAAACTGCTCTACGGGGGGCTCTATGCTACGCTCGTCGAGCTCCGCGAGCGATGTTGCCGAGGGCTTGGCCAACGAGGGCAGAGCAAGGCGCATGACCTCGCCAAGGGTCGAGAGATAGTACTCTGCAATCCACTCCCAGAGGCGCTGACCCTGGGGTGTAAGCAGCGGACGAGAGTAGAGCTTACTAAGGATTGGTTTCAGGCGTGGATAATCGGGCCTTTGGGTCGAGATACTCCACACAATACCTGTATAAAAACGACTGCTGCCAAATTGTACAACCACAGCATCGCCCACCTCCACAGCCAGGCTCTCATCGAGTGAGAAGCTATACATGGGCTGTGCCAACGGAAGAACTACCTGTGCGTACAACATCGCAGCAGTCGTTTAGTATGTATATATATCGCTCTATTAGAGCTTGTTCAAGGCGTCGAAGCCCTGGCCGTAAACGCCCATTACTGAGCCTACGGTGATAAATGCAGTTGGATCCTCCTCGCGCACAAACTTCAAGATTGTTGATGTGTCACGCTTGCGGCAGACAACCATAACAGCCTTTGAAGGGGTCTTAGTGTATGAACCCATAGCGTCGATAAGTGTAGCACCACGGTTAGCCTTAACCTTAATCATCTCAGCCATAGCCTCGTAGTCCTTACAGAAGATCATGATCTGGTTAGACTGCTGGTTGCCTGACTGTACGAAATCTACGGTGTAGCCAATAACTGCAATCATCATGAAACCATAGATCATACGTGCAAATGCATCGGGCGACAATGGCATGATAGATACAGCCTTGATAAGCTCATCAGATGCAGCAACATAGTCAGAAGGCACCATGTTTACAGCAGTGGTAAGGAAGAGCGAACCGATAAGGATACCACAGTCGGTCATGAGCAACACCTTACCGTAGCTCACTGTACGGAACTTGTTGATAATCATTGCAACGATATCGGTACCACCTGTTGAGCCACCCTGCATGAACGATACTGCGATACCAACACCGCAAGATGCAGCACCCATAGCAACCAAAAGAATACGCCATGAGTCAACACCCATAACCATCTTAACCATAGTGTCTGCAGGCATCATGCTTACAAGGTTGAACATCACTGACATCATCAAGATGCAGTAGAGAGTCTTGATACCGAACTTCCATCCTACGATCATAACACCGAGGATAAGGAGGATACAGTTGATCACGAAGATCAAGTTACCGATGGTAACAAAGCTGGCGATAAACTCAGAACCAGGGAATACGCTTGAGAGAACAGCATTGATAAGCGTAGCCAAACCTGCGGCACCACCACCCATACCACCTGCGGGAAGTACGCACATCTGCCAACCAAAGGCGTAGCAGAACATACCAAAGGTCATCAAAAGATACTCTTTGACGCCTACAACAATGTCACGAGATGAAATTTTCATAACGCAAAGGGTTAGTTATTATCTTTTTTTAAAGTTTTATTGTAAATAAATTCGGGGCAAATGTACAAACTTTCGCCCGAATTAAGCAAAAATTTTGATATATTTTGCAAGGCAATGCGCAAAATAGTGATTATCACCATCTTGCGCACCCTGCAAAAATCACTAATACCAGCACTTCTGCTCGCTACCCATCACAAAGACGAGCTTGCCACCAGCAATCACCTCGTCGTGAGCAATGTAGTTGCGCTCCAGAGGCTTGCCATTGAGCTCCACGCTCTGGATATAGCGACACTCCTCAGAGTAGCCCTTACGCTCCACGGTGAAGATACCACCCTGGACATCGATCTCTGCCTTGTCAACAAGTGGCACACCGAATACATACTTGCCAGCAGCTGGCTCTACTGGGTAGAAGCCGAGCGAAGTCATGACATACCAAGCCGACATCTGGCCAACATCCTCGTTACCAGCAAGGCCATCAACCTCGGTTGAGTACATAGTGTCGCAGATCTCGTATATGCGGTCTGCAGCCTTCCATGGCTGACCAAGCATGGTGTAGAAGTAGACGATATGGTGGCTTGGCTCATTGCCGTGAACATACTGACCGATAAGGCCTGAGATATCGGGAGTTACATCCTCGCCCTCCATCTTAGTGTCGGCAGTAAAGAGTCCGTCGAGCTTCTCAATAGTCTGCTCCACGCCACCAAAACACTCAACAAGAAGGTCGAGATCCTGAGGCACGAGCCAGAGGTACTGCCAAGCGTTACCCTCGCAATACTCGTTATTGATACGTGAGGCGTTGTATGGATTAAAATCCTCGCGCCACTGGCCTGTAGATGACTTACCACGTGGATAGCCTACCGACTTATCGAAGTAGTTGAGCCATGAGTGGCTACGGTTGTCAAGGTAGGCAAAAGCCTCCTCCTTGCCGAGCTTCTTAGCAACCTCGGCAGCTGCAGCGTCGGCAATAGCAAACTCCATGTCGTGAGCGATAGACTCCTGCTGCAAGTCGTTAGGCATATAGCCATACTGCTTGCGGTACTTGCCACCACGAATATCGTGCATATACGATACCTCGAGAGCCTTCCAAGCACGCTCGGCGTCGATACCCTCGATACCCTTAGCTACAGCATCGGCTACGGCGATGATACCTGGCGAGCCAACCATACAGCCATTATCCCAACCCCAGAGGTGCCAGATAGGCAAGAATCCCTGCTCCTCGCAGATGTTAATCATGGTGTTGATAACATCGTCCATGCGCTCAGGGTGAGTGATGGTCATGAGCGGAAGCTTAGCACGGTAAGTATCCCACAATGAGAATGTTGTATAGGTATCGTGGCCAGGGTTCTGATGGATCTCCTGGTCAGCACCACGATATGTGCCGTCGACATCCGAGAAGAGCGATGGCGCTACATACATGTGGTACATGCCTGTGTAGAATATCTCCTGCTGCTCCTCGGTAGCACCCCAGATACGAATCTTACAAAGCTCCTTGCGCCACTTATCGGCAGCAAGTGTGCGTGCTGCATCGAAGTCGATATTAGCAACCTCGGCGTCGTAGTTTCGCTTAGCACCCTCGATGCTTGTTGACGAGAGAGCCACCTTAACGCCAATCTGCTCGCCTTCTGTAGTCTTGAAATGAAGACGGAAGTAGAAGTTATCCTCGCCAATAGGCTCGAACTTATCGAAAGGCTTTGAGAACTCGATGACAAAGTATACCTTCTGGTAGTTAGCCCAGCCATAGGTGTGGCGATAACCCTCGATGCGGGTGTCGCTAACAGCCTCGGCATGAAGCTCCTCGGGGCGATCCCAGCAACCACCATGCACAAGGTCAAGGATGATAGATGCCTCGTCGCTAGCAGGGAAGGTGTAGCGGTGCAAGCCACCACGCTCCGTAGCTGTCATCTCGGCAGTGATGTTGTATCGAGTAAGAGGCACTGAGTAGTAACCTGGCTCGACAACCTCCTTTGTACGGTCAGCCTCCGACCAGAAGCCTGTAGAGTAGTCGCCAAGACGGCCACGACCATACTCCACCTCGCCTGTAACAGGCATGAGCGTAACGTCGAACAAGTCGCCACAACCAGTACCTGAGAGGTGAGTGTGCGAGAAGCCGATGACGCTATTCTCCGAATCGTGGTATCCCGAGCACCAGTCCCACTCCTGGGTGATGCTTGTAGGGCCCACCTGGGTCATGCCGAAAGGTACGTTAGCACCTACAAATACATGGCCATGGCCACCAGAGCCAATCTTTGGATTTACCTTCGCAAGAGGGTCTGCGAAATCTGTGGCACAGCCAACAAGCGTGGCCACCGCCAAAAGAAGAGTAAGTAGTTTTGCTGTTCTCATATTAATATAGTTTTAGTTTTAACTCCTTTGCCTTCATAAGCTCGGCGTGCGATATGCGGTAGCCCGCACTCTTGCCACCAAGCGTGATGCTCTTGATATAGTCGCCCGTGCCCTCGGTAGAGATCACGATAGTACCCGCCTCGGTGTCCAACTCAACACGCTCGAAACGTGGCGTGGTGATGGTGTAGTATGGCTCACCAGGGCAATCGGGATAGATACCCATCATAGAGAATACCGCCCATGTAGACATTGTTCCTGTGTCGTCGTTGCCAGGAAGACCATCGGGCCTTGTCGAGTAGTTCTCATCAAGGAGCCTACGCACATAGTCCTGCGTGAGGTGCTCGTAGCCCTTAACACGGCTAAAGAGGTATGGATAGGCGATATCTGGCTCGTTTGTAGGATCGTAATACCCCTTCTCGAAGATGTTTTTAAGGGTGGAGATAAATCGGCTCTTGCCCATAACCTCGATAAGCCCCTCAACATCGTGAGGCACAAAGAAGGTATAGTTCCACGAGCTACCCTCGTGAAAGCCGATTGTATTCGAGAAGTTAGCGCCCGCAGTAGGGTCGAACTCGCCAACAAACTTACCATCCTGGCCTATTGGGCGCATAGCACCATCCTCCTTAGAGTAGTAGTTGCGCCAGCCCGAGGCACGCCCACGCAGAGTCTTGGCAAACTCCTTGTCGCCACGCAACTCGGCAAATGTCGCAAGGGCATTATCTGCCACGTAGTACTCCAGGGCATGCGATACGGAGTTGTCGCCCGACATATCCTGAGCAAAGAGGCCCACGGGGATATATCCGAGCTCGATATATGGGTCGATATCTCGACGTATAGGGTTATCCTTGCCTGGGGTTGTTGCCGAACGCTTCATAGCCTCGTAGGCAGCCTCGACATCGAAATCACGAAGACCCTTGAGGTAGCTATCTACGATAACAGGTATTGCAGGGTCACCCTCCATGGTAAATGTCTCACGGCCATAGAGCTCCCAACGAGGCAGCCAGCCCCACTCCTTGGCCATGCCTACCATAGAGCGAATCATATCGATCTGACGCTCAGGATATACCAATGTAAGCAGCTGATGTACATTGCGATATGTATCCCAGAGCGAGAATACTGTATAGCGGTCATAGTCGACAGCCACACCCGTCTTGCCACTCTCCATTGCGGGGTACTCGCCATTTACGTCGCTCACGATATTTGGGTGAAGCAACGAGTGGTATAGGGCAGTATAGAATATTGTCTTGTCGTCATCCGAGCCACCCTTGACACGAATACGGCCAAGCGCCTCACGCCACTTTGCCTGGGCAGTGTCGAGTACCTGGTCAAAGCTCTTGGCGCCTACCTCTGCATCGAGGTTTTTGCGCGCATTTTCGATCGAGACATAGGAGAGACCCACCTTGACCTCTACCTCCGTGCCTGGCTCAAGGTTGCCAAGCGAGAAGATTGCGCCGATATCGTCGCCCATGATCTCACGTGCGTAGTTATTATATAGTTTATAGTCGCCGCTATCGCCCGACCACTGCGCCTCGATGCCTGTCATCTCGGGCTGCAACTTCCAGTAGTTCACACTCTTGGCTGCGTGCGAAAGGCGCACGACAAAATATATGGGGAATACAGCCTGATTAGTGTAGCAGAATGTTCCCAAGAGGCGCATACCCTCAACCTCTGTGTCGCCCACACGACGAAGCATAGCTCCCGACTCGTTCGAGAGTGCTGTGCCGAGGTCAACTATAATATTAGCCTCTCCGCCATCCTTGAAGGTATAACGCTCGACCGAGGCACGCTCCGTGGCAGTAGCCTCGGCACGCACGCCAAACTGATTATAGGTCGTGGCGTAATATCCAGGCGAAGCCACCTCGTCGACGTATGTAGAGCCACGCTTGGTGCGGTTAGCCTCGGGAGTGCCTGTTGTGGCCATAGTGATGATAGCTCCCATCTCGGGGCAGCCCACGCCACTCAAAGCGCCGTGAGCAAAGCCTACGCTATACTTGTTGCGTATGTCGTAAGGTGTTGACCACCAGCGATTATCCTTGTCAAAGCGATTAAGCTCCGAGCCTGTAACATTAAATGGCACAGCCGCCATCATGCCGTGTGGCACAACAGCACCTGGGTGCGTAGCCGAGTAGTCGGCAGTACCGATAAATGGGTCAACCCACTTGGTATTATCCCCTCTCTCCTGCGCCGAGAGTGTCAGGCACGAGAGAAGAAGTGCTATTATCGTAAGTCGTAGTTTCATCATCTGCTTAGTGTTTTATCGAACCGTGATAGATGTAGTGTCCTGTAATCTTAACAAGGAAGCCACCACCTGCGGCCATATCTATATTAATACCTCTCTTTATATACTCTTTTGCCGTAAGTTCGATATGCTGATAGTCGCTGCCATCTGTTGCGGCATTAGGGCCATCAATATAGATATCAACCCTCTCTATCGCATAGTCAAGGGGATACCCCGCAACACGAACTGTACGAGGGGTATGACCATTAAGTCCTGCGTGGTAGATAGAGCCATCCTCGGCTACTGCATCTCCGACGATATACTCGCCAATCTCACCATCGTAGAAATTTTTCCTACGCCACACCGTAGGTATCTCCGCAACGAACTTAGTGTACTCTGGCTCCTTCTCGTAGTTTGTTGGCGAGTCGCAGAGCATCGTAAGCGGTGCATCGTAGAGGATATACATAGCAAGCTGGTGGCAACGTGTTCCCTGGCTCATAGGGCGTGAGTAGTCGGGGTAGTAGTAACCCTTGGCAGCATTGCGCATAGCACCCTGCGTGTAGTCCATAGGGCCTGCTGCACCACGGATAAATGGAAGCGTAACATCGTAGGTTATCTGGTCGTGCTCCGCACCGAGCCACTTCATAGTCTCAAGGCCGTGAACACCCTCAAAATTGATGGCATTGGGGTAAGTTTTATTAAGACCCGTAGGCTTGTAAACGCCGTGATAATCAACGAGCATGTGGTACTTTGCAGCTATCTCTGCCAAGTCGTAGACAAACTCCACCATCTCCTGGTCATCACGGTCGAGGAAGTCGACCTTCCAACCCTTAACGCCCATCTCGGAGTAGTGCTTACATAGGCCCTCAATATCACGGTTTAGTGCCCAGTAGCCCGCCCAAAGAATAATGCCCACGTTGCGCTCGGCAGCATAGTCAACAAGCTCTTTGATGTCGATCTCGGGCACTACTTGCATAAGGTCGGCAGCAAGATTTACCGACCAGCCCTCGTCCAAAATAACGTACTCGATGCCGAAGCGTGAGGCGAAGTCTATATAATATTTATATGTATCGTTGTTGATACCAGGCTTGAAGTCTACGCCCTCCAAACCCCAGTCGTTCCACCACTCCCAGGCCACCTTACCAGGCTTTATCCACGAGGTATCCTCCAAGCGGCACTCGTCGGCAAGATACCGTACAAGGTCGTTGTTGGCTAAATCTTTGTTCTCCTCGCCAATTGCTACAATGCGCCAAGGGAACGAGCGTGCGCCGTGGCACTCGGCGATATAGTCGTGGCGTGACTTTACCATACCCTGCAACATATTGTGACCACCCTGCTCCACCTCCTTAGGGCGTGGTGCGAACTCGGTATCGAGCGTTCCGTCGCCATCACGATTTGAGAGGAACATTCCTGGATAATCTTCGAGGTTAGACTCTGATATCCATAGCTTTACATCGCCACGCTCGACAACGATAGGGGCAAAAATCAGACGTCGCCAGTCGATATCCTTAAGTGATGTATGGGTGTAGGTATTCTCGAAAGATGTTTCAAACTGCGTAGCGTAGTCAGAAGTTGCATCGGGGCGGAAATTAACATAAGGTATCCACGCCATATCCTCCTCGCTGAACGAGAACTCCGCCAACTCATCTACGATTTTATACTCGCCGTCAACATTTGAAATAAAGCGGTAGGCAACGCCATTGGCGTAGGCACGAACCTCAACGCTGTAGTCACCAAAGTTGACCACAGCACCGCTATACCGTGAGTCATAGTTGCCGTAATCACCACCATCACTTCGCTTGATTCGTGCACTCTTAATACCCTCGCCCCAAAGACCTCTGTCGGTAGTCATAGTAAGGCGTGAGGGGGCGACAACCTCCTTATCGCCGAGGTGAGCCGACCAACGCAGCGTGCCATCGCTCCAATCAAGAGTAATAGTACTAAGCTCTTTGGAATAGCACACACGCACACTCTTCTTACCATAGGCAAAACCTACGGTAAGCAACAAAAGAGTGAGTATGGTAAACAGCTTTCTCATAGCTCCTTCATTCTAACTATTTTACCTCTTTTCGGCAGTTGATAGTAGTCCGCACGCAGCCTCGATATCCTCGCCACGTGAAGCACGGAGCGTAGTCTGAATACCACGCTTAGTGAGTGTATCACGGAACTCGATAATCTTCTCTAACTCAGGAGAGTAGAATGGCGAGTCGGGAATCTTATGGAAGCGGATAAGGTTGATACGACACTTTATGCCGTCGAGCAACCTCGAGAGCTCCTTGATATGGCGCATCGAGCAGTTCATGCCCTCAAGCACAATATACTCGAATGATACTCGGCGCTGGTGTGTGAAGTCGTAGCGACGCAAGATGTCGCAGACCTCCTTAATAGAGTATGAGTTCTCGATAGGCATAATCTCCTTGCGCTCCTCGGGGAAGGGGTTGTGTAGCGACACGGCGATATGCACCTTCGATTCATCGAGAAGTCGTGGCAGGGTGCGAGCAACACCCGCAGTAGACACTGTGATACGCGTTGGCGACCAGGCCATACCCCACTCCGAGGTAAGGATGTCGAGCACACGCATGAGATTGTCGATATTATCCAGAGGCTCGCCCATGCCCATGAAGACAAGGTTGGTAAGCTGGTCACGCTCAGGGATGGAGAGTATCTGGTTGATGATCTCCGTAGCTGAAAGATGGTGTCTAAAGCCCATGCGACCCGTAGCGCAGAATTTGCAACCCATCTTACATCCCGCCTGCGACGATACGCAGAGAGTCATGCGCTCACCATCGGGAATAAGCGCCGACTCGATATACTCGCCCTCGGAGGTGCGGAAGAGATACTTCTTGGTGCCATCGACCGAGGTCGATACCTTGAGAGGCGCCGAGAGTCCAAGCTCGCAGTGCTCCTTAAGGCGCTCACGTGCCACCTTCGAGAGGTTGGTCATGGCGTCGATGTCGGAAACAAAGCGTGTATATAGCCATCCTGCGATCTGCTTGGCAGCAAATCGAGGGAGCTCAAGTTGCTCACATAGCACTTTAAGCTCATCGAGCGAAGCTCCGTAGAGTCGAGGTTTAAGGGTCTTAGTCATATCATCACAGGTGCAATACCGACTACAAAATTAATAAAAATTAAATATTTTTTAGAGTATAATGAGATTTTTTGGAATTTTATATATATCTTTGCGTAGTGTAGTGCGCATTATGCGTGCGTGTGGACGCTCCGCAAGAGGCGTCAGCAGAAAATCAAAAATGGCTAAGTAATTAAAAACTAAAAAATTAACTATAAATGGAGATTAAGAAATCACCTAAGGCGGACCTTGAGAACAAAAAGATGCTCTTTTTGGAGATCGGTCTAGTAATTGCACTCGCAGTATGTGGTGCAGCATTGGCTTTCAACACTAAGCCAGAACCAGAGCCATACACACCTCCTAAGCAGGATGTTCGTGAGCAGGAGTTCGAGATGGATCGTACTGTTCAGGAGCAGGAGCAGAAGCAGCCAGAGCAGCAGAAGGCTAAGACTCAGGTGCTCGCTGACGTGCTTACTATCGTGTCAAACGACACTAAGATTGACACACCAGACCTCTTGTTCTCTGACGATGCTTCAGCATTCGACGACTTTGAGTTCGAGGTAGAGGAGGTTGTTGAGAACATTATCGAGGAGGAGATCTTCGTGACTGCCGAGGAGATGCCTACATTCCAGGGTGGTGACCTCTCGAAGTTCCGTAACTGGGTACAGTCTAACGTGAAGTACCCACAGATCGCTCTCGAGAACGGTATCCAGGGTAACGTAGTTATC
>JAGBXX010000003.1 GCA_017629035.1 Alistipes sp.
ATGCTCAAAATAGTGGTACGGCAAGTACCATTAAAGATGACTCCAAACTTCCAGCGTCAGCATTATCTGTACTGGTGCAATGTGTATAATCTCAGCCAGGGTAACCAAGCGGTATTCCCTAACACCACCATTCGAGTTCAAGTACAAAGGTATGAAAAAATTTGTAACGGTGTACACCTTTTTGGGGCTTTTCTACAGACTTTTTTTCGTAGATTAGTATAATCTACAGCCTAGAAAAAAATGCAAAAAAATAGCCTGCCTACACCATGTAGACAGGCTATTATATGCAAAAAGCTTAGTAATGATTACTTCTTTGCCTCCTCAACAGAGAGCTTACGGAAGTCCTTGAGGAGCTTAGTGAGCTCCAAAGCTGCCTTACGAGCACGTGTGCCGGCTGCCTTATTGTTCTTCTCTACCTGCTGAGCTGCGTTTGTTGCAAATGCCTCATACTGAGCTGCGATGTTTTCTACTAATGTCTTCATAATTATAAATTATTTTTAAGGTTTTCCTATGGCAAAGTTATAAAAATATTTTAGATAACAACAAATTTTTGGCCAAAATTTAAGCATAAAGTCGTGATTTACCGACGAATCGGCATTTTTACCTACGTCAAATGTAGTTAAAAATATCGCCTCGCAACACCACTTAGCAGGCAAAATCCCTAATTATGGGGATTGAAACATTAAACTAAACTCCATAACTTTGCGCCACAAATGTGGCAGCAAAGATCCCACGAAGCACAACAACGAGCTATGCTGCTATGTAATAGAGAGATAAACAGATAGAATGAAACATATAAAATAGTAAGGATTATGCGACTTAGTGAACTTAAAACGGGCGAGAGTGCAGTCGTGGTCAAGGTGCTTGGCTACGGAGGTTTTCGTCGTCGTATAATCGAGATGGGATTTGTCAGAGGCCAGGAGGTAAGCGTAATTCTCGACGCACCACTCAAGGACCCTATCGAGTATCGTATCATGGGCTACGACATATCGCTGCGCCGCAAGGAGGCTGAGATGATTGTGGTGATGACACTCAGCGAGGCCAAGAAGCTCGCTCACGACGATACACCACTCGAGATTGGCCAGAGCGAGATCATGAAGCATGCCGTGGCAAGCCAGCACAAAAACATAACCGTAGGCCTTGTAGGCAACCCCAACTCGGGCAAGACATCGCTATTCAATACCCTCTGTGGTCGCAGTGAGCACGTGGGTAACTATAGCGGTGTGACAGTAGATGCCAAGCGTGGCTCACTGAAATTCAAGGGCTACAATATCGAGATAACCGATCTACCAGGAACATACGCCCTCTCGGCATATTCGCCCGAGGAGATATACGTGCGTCGACACATTACCGAGAACACGCCCGACGTGATTGTCAACACCGTGGTGGCATCAAACCTTGAGCGTAACCTATACCTCACGACAGAGCTTATCGACATCAACCCCAGGATGGTCATCGCTCTAAATATGTACGATGAACTGGAGAATAGCGGCGCTAAGTTTGACCACGAGGCCCTCGGCGAGATGATAGGTATTCCGATGGTGCCCGTCGTGGGCCCTACGGGACGTGGTATCGAGGAGCTGCTCGACACGATCATCGCCCTACACGAAAATCGTGATAAGCGTGAGCGCCATATCCATATCGGCTACGGATCGGTAATCGAGGAGAACCTCGAGGAGCTAAACCGAAGCCTGCGCAAGCACCGTGACGAGCTACCAGCATACTTCCCACCACGATACTTTGCCCTCAAGCTCATCGAGAATGATAGCGACGTTACGGAGATGCTTCGCTCGCTACCCCACTTCGAGAAGTGGAACTCTATGGCCCAGAGATCACGCACCGAGATTGAGGAGGCACTAAACACCGACATCGAGACCGCTATTGCCGAACGCAAATATGGCTTTGTGTCGGGAGCACTCAAGGAGACATACACAGCAGCAGAGTATAGCCGTAACACCCTGAGTGACAAGCTCGATGACATTGTCACACACCGCATCTGGGGCTACCCTATCTTCTTTGCTCTCATGTGGTTTATGTTCTATTGCACCTTCACCCTCGGAGCCTATCCTCAGGGGTGGATTGAGCAGGGTGTGGAGTGGTTGTACGACACCGTGCGAGGAGTCATGAGCGAGGGCGCACTGCGAGATATGCTCACCGACGGCGTTATCAGCGGCGTAGGCAGCGTTCTTGTCTTTCTGCCCAATATCATGATCCTATACCTATTTATCTCGTTCCTCGAGGACTCGGGATATTTGGCACGTGCGGCCTTTATCATGGACAAGGTTATGCACCGCATGGGTATTCACGGCAAGTCGTTTATACCTATGGTCATGGGCTTTGGTTGCAACGTTCCTGCAATCATGGCTTGCCGCACTATCGAGTGTCGCACCTCGCGCCTTATCACCATAATGGTGGTGCCATTCATGTCGTGCAGCGCACGTCTACCTATATACATGATGATCGTAGGCACCTTCTTTAATGAGTGGGCAGGCACGGCACTATTCCTACTATATCTGCTCGGTATTCTTCTGGCGGTCATCTCGGCACGCCTGATGCGCAGATTTATGTTCCGAGAGCAGGAGGCGCCATTTGTTATGGAGCTATCGCCCTACCGTGTACCTACGGCCAAGACAACACTACGCCACATGTGGTCGAAGTGCGCACAGTATATAAAGAAGATGGGTGGACTCATTCTCATCGCCTCGATTATCGTGTGGCTCATGAGCTACTATCCACGCCCCGAGTATAGCAACAACGAGGATAATGCGCCACGCTACGAACTATCGTACATGGGTAAGATTGGACAGTTCTGCCAGCCTGTGTTTGCACCTATGGACCTCAGCTGGCAGGCCTCAGTAGCCATACTCTCGGGTATTCCGGCAAAGGAGATTGTTGTGAGCACGATGAATGTTCTCTACGCCCACCCCGACGACGATGTGGCGGCCGATGGTGAGGAGCTATCGCTCCACGCACAGCAACGCATAGCCAACAGCATGTCTACCCCCTCTGCCGTGGCATTCTTGCTCTTCTCGCTCCTATATCTGCCATGTATTGCCACAATCATGGCAATAGCCTCGGAGCTTAATTGGAAGTGGGCTGTGGGCTCAGCGCTCTACAACACCGCCATTGCCTGGGTGGTGGCATGGATAGGCTATCATCTAACACTTCTAATCTTGTAGCCTATGGGATGGCAGGATTGGGCCGTGGCAGGCATTGCCGTGGTAGTGGTCATAGCCCTGATTATCAGGGTGTGGCGATTTTTCAGGTGTAAGGATGAGAGCGGATGCTCGTCGTGCAACAAGGAGTGCGAGTTGCGCAAACTAAAGAGATAGAGTTGTAGTAAATAAATAATGGGTTGCCCAACGGACAACCCATTATTTATTTATGTGCTTCAAGAATTAGTACTTGACAATCTTGACCTTGCCACGGTGCGAGAATGTAACGATATTACCTCTATCATCGGTAACATAGTACTGGATACCATACTCATCATCGCCATAAGCCGTAATAACCAACGAGCCGTCGATGGCTGGTGCCATGTTTGTGCTGTCGATAAAGCCCAACCAGTCGTAGCCCAAATAGCAATACGAGCCCTCGTAGTATGTACCCTCATCGTTCACAATACGGCGTGAGCCAACCTCGAAGGTCATAGGCTTACGCTCTGCATTTGTATCTGGGCGATAAGTACCTGCAGGAAGTGTGATATTACCATCGTTAGGCACGATAAGGTCGAAGCGGAATCCAAAGAATGGTTCCCAACTGAGATCTGGGTTAGCCACATTGTAACCACGGAAGCGGATCATAGAGACATCAGTGCGGTTGTGGTAGTACTCCTGATAGTAGTCAGCCTTGAATGACCAGTTGTCGTCTGCAACGATCTCCATATCACCCTCGAGAGTTGAGTATGGGTCATCAGAGATAGGTGGCTGATAGTAGTAGTTGTCGATAGTTACTGGGCCTGTGTACGAGCCAGTGATATGCTGACCCATGCCAGTCATAAGGTCTACACTGATAGTCTGCTCCTCGAGGCCATTTGACTCAACAGTAACTGCACCCGAGAGCACAGCACCATAATAATACTTGCCATTCTCGTCCATAACACGTGCAGCAGTACCCATCATAGTAATACCGCCAAAACCCTCACCAAGGTTGATCACGTCGCCAACAGGTGTCGAGAACAATTCGCTATTCATAGATACGTTATACACACCATCAGGAATCATTGGGTTCATACCCTCGAGTTTAGGAGCAGTAAGCTCCAAACGCACTACTATACCACCTGACTGCGCACCATTCTCATCGAGCTGGCAGTCGTAGAGCTGTGCAACGATTATATCGGCAGTAGTAATCAATTGTGAACCACCATCACGCTTAGCGTATACACCCACAAACTCAGCATCGTAGTCCTCCTCCATCCATGGTGTTGGAGCTGTAAGAGGTGTAGACACCTGAATGAAGATATCGCCCTCGTAGCGAGCCTTGAGCTGCTCACCATTCTCGAAGGTATAGTCAAATGTGATGACATAGTTAGGTACCTCGCCATCGACTCTCTTAACAGTTACTGTTGCATCGGTAGCTGGAGAGTTAAGAGGCTCGCTAACGCCATTGTTACGCACGGTGTAGGTGTAGTAAGGGTCGAGGTTGCCGAGAACCTTATCCTCGCCATTGAGCGAGTAGGTACCCTCAGGGATTACAACATAGTTCAAGTCGGCAGGCTCACCATAGAATGCACAGTAGAAGATGATGTCATCCTCGTATGTAGGGATAAGCGTACCATCGGGAGCCTCGAAAGTAGCGCCAGAGCTGAAACCGAGGAAGTAGCGGTCTGCGCCCAAGCCCTCGTAGCCTGGACGGAGAGTACAGTTAAGAGTCTGCTTCGTAAGGATGATTGTTGGGTCTTCGGCAGCAAGCTGAGACAGTGCAACAGACACACTCTCAGCACCCTCGTAGAGGAGTGTGAGCTGCGCCTCACGAGCCTCGTAAAGCTCATTCTGAGCAACATCGAAAGTGATAGCTGACTCTGTAACTGCAACATTATCGATCCACTCTGCATCCTCAGACACAGTAAGTTCAACACCCTGCTGTAGGTTCTCGATAGTGTAGTTAAGCGTAATCATCTCACCCTCGGCCTTAGCCTGAACACTGCTCATCTCGAGCATAATAACAGGCTTCTTCGCCTCTGGCTGCGGATCATTAGGCTTGTCGCAACCAACGAGCATCGTGGCAAAGAGCGCCAAAATTAGGAGGTAGTTTTTCATAGTATAAGATTGCTTATTAATTTCAAATTATCTCTTCACGAAACGATCTACAACAGCCGAGCAAGCAGCATCGCCAGTAATGTTGAGCGTGGTGCGAATCATGTCGAAGATACGGTCAAGGGCGTAGAAGAGTGGAAGACCCTCGAGAGGGATACCCGCAGCAACAAGCACCGCAGCAGCAAGGAGCGTAGGACCAGGGACACCTGCCTGACCAATAGCGCCAAGCGTACAAACAACCGTAATTGATACATAGTCGGCCATTGCCAAGTCGATACCGTAGAACTGAGCAAAGAAGATAGCAAGGAGGGCATAGTAGATAGCATTACCCGACATGTTGATTGTAGCGCCAAGAGGTAGGACAAAACCTGAGGTCTGCTTCGAGATACCCATTCTGTCACACGCCTCCATATTTACTGGGAGTGTTGCAAGCGACGAGGCTGTAGAGAACGACACAACCTGAGGCTTGATCATCTCACGGAAGTAGTCCTTAATCTTAACACGTGAGAAGAGGTATACGGTGAGTGGGTAGAGGCCAAGACCGATGATTGCAACAGCGAGAAGATCGATCCAGAGCACGTTAGTCACCTGCAACAAGATATCGAAGCCGAATGTACCTGTCGCATCAGCAATAAGACCAAATACACCGAATGGGGCTACGTACATAACCTTGCCGATGCACCAGATAAGTGCATCGAGGATAGTATTAAGACCCGATACAACCTTGCGACGAGGCTCATCCTTGAGAGTCGAGATACCAAAGCCAAGGAAAAGACCAAAGATAATGATCTGCAAGATGTTACCCTCGGCAAGAGCACGGATAGGATTATCAGGAATCATGCCTATGACAGTATCCCAGAACGACATATGCTCAGGTGCGGCAGACGTAGCCACAACACCCTCACCCGCCTGGGTAATAGCCGCAACACCATCGGCACCAATATGTGCGCCAGGCTCGAATACCTCGGCAAGGAAGATTGCCAAGACAATCGAAATAGCGGTTGTGAGCAACATGTAGAGGATACTAATACCACCCACAAGGCCCGCAGAGCGAGTCTCGCCCAGAGCCGCTGCACCGCTGATGATAGATACCGCTACAAGAGGTACAACAAGCATCTTGATAAGCTGAATAAAGAGGTCGCCTACAGGCTTAAACATCGAGGCATCGGGACCCATGAAGATACCCACAATAATACCTACGACCATGGCGATGATAATCCACACGCCGAGATTTTTAAGTAGCTTTTTCATTATAATTCGAATATTTAGCGCAAAGTTAGTATATTACTCCATATCTGCAAGGTAAGTGACTAAAATTGTTATCATCTCGAGCAAACGATGTACAAAATTTTGTATATTTGTGAAAAATATCGTGACTATGGAGAAGAAACGAATTGTTGTCTTTACAGGTGCGGGCGTGAGTGCCGATAGCGGCATTGCCACTTTTCGTGATTCAGATGGACTGTGGGCCAACTACCGCATCGAGGAGGTGTGTACGCCCGAGGCATTGAAGAGCAACCGAGCTAAGGTTGTAGAGTTCTACAATATGCGTCGTCGTGAGGCACTCACAAAAGAGCCTAATGCGGGCCACTATGCTATTGCCAAGATGGAGGAGTGGGCCGACGTGTGTGTCATAACGCAGAATGTCGACAACCTCCACGAGCGTGCTGGTTCAACACGTGTTGTGCACTTGCATGGCGAGCTGATGAAGCTACGCTCGGAGCGCAATCCCGAGCTCATATACGACATAAACGAGGGCTGGGAGCAGGCGCTCGACGCACGTGGCGAGGATGGTGCACTGCTACGTCCTCATATCGTATTTTTCGGCGAGTCGGTGCCTATGTTCGATGCTGCATGCAAGATTGTGGAGCATGCTGATATTCTGATTGTTGTGGGCACGTCGCTTGCGGTCTACCCTGCGGCTTCGCTTGTCTACTACGTGCGTGATCGCCAGGTACCAATATACCTCGTCGACCCAGGCACGCCCGACACGGCGATGATTCGCAACCCACTCACACACATCAAGGAGCGAGGCTCGGTGGGTGTCCCTCAACTTATCGAAGAGCTGCGCAATGAGCTTACAAAGTAGAGTCAGGGAGCGTGCCGCAACGCTGCTTAGCTACTGCCACGAACGAGGATATAACACCGAGATAGCACTATTTATCGACCTGAGTCGCCACTCGGGCCGTCGTAGGTTTGTGGCCTGGGACTTCAAAGCCCAACGCCCAATATTCTCATGCCCCGTGAGCCATGGTAGCGGCAGCGAGAGGTCGCACGTGAGGAGTGCCTACGCACGCTTCTCGAACGAGGATGGCTCGCACCTATCATCCCTTGGTAGAGCACTCGTTGGGGAGCGCTACGAGGGTCGCTATGGCACGGCATATCGTCTTGATGGCCTCGATGCAACCAATTCCAACCTGCGCTCACGATGCGTGGTGCTGCATAGCTGGGAGCATACCACATCCTACCCCATCTGGCCACGTGCCACGGTAGGTAGCTTTGGCTGTCCTGTGCTCTCACGCACAATGTTTTCACGCCTCGACACCCTACTACAATCACACACAAAGGTGATAATAGAGAGTTTCTGCGACTAATCCAAGAGATAGATAATAGACAAGAGCAAGCAGCAGGGTGAACCTGCTGCTTGCTCCATATAAACCTATTTACTCGTTGCGTCTACTCCTCTCTGTTGAGTTGTGAGGTGCGAATCTTAGCCTTTCCCGTTGACAAGACCTCAACTTCATCAGCCGAGCCCTTGTATTTGATTACACCACTACCAGTCGAGTGTATTGAAAGCTTGAGGCACGCCACCTCGAGGTCGGTGTTCTCAATACCTGTCGACGCCTGCTCAATATACTTAGCAGTAGTTGTTCCATTAGTATAGAGAAATCCTGTATTAACAAGAAAGAGCATATCTGTATTATAGTGCTTAATCTGACTTGTAAACGTGCCAGTATTGCGATATTCAATCTTATCCTTAGCATTCAGCGCCTCACCGTTAATAAATAGCGTTCCTGTATTAATCACCTGAAACCACTTGCTCACAGTACCATCCTCAAAAGTAATCGACATATCCGATGTGTTTAAGATATCAGTCAGCGACGCTGACGACAAAGATACGCGGATAGGATTCTTCTCAAGGAGCGATACTATATTTCTGCGCTCCATACTTTGCTCTTTTATATCAAAGCTAAGGATATTGTCCTTCTTATCAACCTCTATCTCAATATAAGGCTCCACATTGACAGGGAGCGAAATCTCGATTGCATCACTACTATTATTAGCAATGGTAATACATGTAGGCAATGTAGAGTGAATCTCCTCTATACAAGCATGATGAAGCGTAAGATTCTGGATGTTAGCATCCTGGGCGGAGAGCACTGTTACACCACAAAGCAACGCAAGTATCACTGTTACCCCAAACATCATATTTTTCATAGTTGTATTCGTTTTAATATTATTTACTCTTGTTTTTCTCCTCACGGAATATCGTCTGCGCAAAAACATTAAGCGTAGAGCCAGATACTGTTAGTGTGTATATTCGCTTAGGATCTAACCACACGGCTGTTATCTGCACAACGTTCGAGCCCCGGCGATTCTCCTCCCAACCATCAACACTCTCACGCTCACTCTCAAAGGCTGCAATAAACTCCTTGGCAAGCTGCTTATTGCCCGTTGCAGAGAGTTCCTTGACACGCTTAATAATCTCACCCGTTGCTGGGTCACGCTTCACAGCCATTCTAAACACTGTAGTGCCACTCTCAATCTCTCGGTTTAGCAAATCGTCGATGCGCTGCTGAGCATCGCACTCAGCAACTGCAATAACAAACAACGCTGCTAAAATAAGTAGTCGTTTCATATCTATTTAGTTTTTAGTTCGTTATTGGTTTATAGTGTACACTTTGATTTATCTTAAGTTTAGTCAGCAAGGGCCATGAGCTGATTCGATCTACGCTCAATTTCATCGGCTTGCTCAAGCAACGCCTCGATATCCTCCTGAATATAATCAAGGTTGTCACAATAAGTACCCTGCTCGATGATATAACTACCCTTATATATATTAACTTCGCGCGACGAGATCCACGTCACCATAGCAATAACAACTACAGCCACAGCCGAAGATATTGCCACAATACGGCGTCGGAGCGAGAGCGAGAGCGAGAACTTGGGCTTTGACACCACCGGCTCAACACTATTCTCAGGCATGCCACTACTATACCATGCAAACATTGCCTTAAGATCCGCCCACTCCTCTGGGACATTGGAGATAGCAAACCAGTCGTAGAGTTGCTGCTCCTCAGCATTAGTTGTGCGTCCGTCGAGAAACTTCTCGACAAGAGCCTCTATGTGTCTATCTTTGCTCATAACTCCTTTGTTTTGAATTTGTTTAATATCGCACGGCGTGCTCGGCTTAGGTTTTGATATACTGCATCACGTGACATCTGTACCACATTGGCTATCTCCTCGACCTCCATTCCCTCAATATGCTTGAGTCTAAGTACTATCTGCTGTTTAGAGGGGAGGGTATCGATAGCCCGAAGCAACTCGCCAAGGCAACTATCTTCAGTAAACTCCTCACTACTCAGGCTCATGCTATCGAGGCTCACTGTGCGATGCCTCTCATTGCTACGTATCTGGTTTAGCGCAAGGTGCTTTACCACAACTACGGCAAAGGCTTCGGGGCGACTGAGCTCACCGAGGCGATGACGCATCATGTAGAGCTTTAGCATCGCATCCTGCACCACATCCTCTGCCTCGTCGCTTGTGGCAAGGTAGTGGCGTACAGTAGCTACAAGCTTAGCACGACATCGCTGTGCAAATATTTCGAACTCCTGGTGCGTCATCTTCAGTCTGTTTTCTACCTATATAACACCAAAGTTAACAAAATCTGACATTATAGCAATATTTTTTTTTAATTAGCCACACACAAAGGTGATAATAGAGAGTTTCTGCGACTAATCCAAGAGATAGATAATAGACAAGAGCAAGCAGCAGGTTCGCCCAGCTGCTTGCTCTTAGCATATAGTATAGTCCTCGCTACAACTCTCTATCAAAGGGCTTGGAGTTGATGCAGCGCAGGTTGCACTCGAGCTGTGCTACAGAGCTGGCACCAACAAGCACCGAGGTCACGCCACGCTGTGCCAGACCCCAGGCCAAAGAGATCTCGGCAAGGCTCTCGCCACGTGCCTCGGCCTCGCCATTGAGCCTAATAAGATAGTCACGAAGCTCGGGTGTGAGGCGCTCAGGCGGAAGACTCGTATGGCGTGACATACGTGAGCCCTCGGGGATATCCCTAAGATATTTATCCGTGAGCAGACCCTGAGCCAGTGGCGAGTAGGAGATAAAACCAATGCCATTATCAGCACAATAGTCGAGAATACCCTCCTGCTGCGGAGCACGATCCAGAAGGTTAAGACGTCCCTGGTATATCAAGAGAGGAACATCTCTCTCTCGCAGGTAGTTATCGGCAAACTTCAACGCCTCGAGAGGCCAGCTCGAGATACCCACATATAGGGCCTTGCCTGCACGAACAATATCTACCAACGCCTGCAATGTCTCCTCCATAGGGGTGTTTGGGTCGAAACGGTGGCTGTAGAAGAGGTCTACATAGTCAAGATTCATGCGCCTGAGACTCTGATCAAGACTCGCCATGAGATACTTGCGTGAGCCCCACTCGCCATAGGGTCCCGGCCACATATCATATCCTGCCTTGGTGGCGATAAACAGCTCATCACGATAGGGTCTAAAATCATCGTGCATAAGTCGCCCGAAAGTCTCCTCGGCAGTGCCAAATGGAGGACCATAGTTGTTTGCTAGATCGAAGTGCGTAATGCCGTGATCAAAGGCGTAGTGCGTAATATCACGACTGCGCTCGTAGGGGTCAACACTGCCGAAGTTGTGCCAAAAGCCAAGGCTAACCTTGGGTAGCAGCACGCCACTGCGGCCACAACGAGCATAGATATTATCGAAATTATCGTAACGATGCTCCGAAGCGACATATCTCTGCTTTAGGTTCATAGGTGCTCTATTTATGAAATGGTTAAACGAAAATCAAATACTCAAAGTTGCAATAGCAGTCATAAAGATATAAAATATTTTGCTAATTATCGAAATATGACCCACCATCTTTGAGAATATTTCAATAATATCACCACAGTTAAATAGCGGCAATCTGCTGGCGCAGATACGATAATAGCAGTAGTGACTGTGGGCTTGCACACACTGCCGACTACTGCTATTATCGCAATGAGCTTAGCTCATCGCTATTTGCACTAAAATTTAACGTTACCACTCACCATTATCATCGTAGTTTGGATGCTCAAAGCCATCGGTATCGCAGTCGCCCGTTGACACATCCTCCCAGTCGACCCAGTTAGCACTTCCGCGATTGCGAAATCTATCAGTATCGAAAACGCTACGATCCCAATCCTCACCATGATCCGAATTGTGACTATCCTCACCTAGCAAAAAATCAAAGAGTCCCATAGTATTATTGCTTTAAATTTATAGTGCAAAGGTACGACTACGGATTGACAATTTCTGTCAATAAATATTTACTAATACGATATAATCGGGAAAAATTTCGGATAGAAATAAAATAATTACTTTGAAGTTATCCTATTCTGTACCCCCACGGGGCTCGAACGTCGTAGCCGTCACCGAGGGAGTGTCGCTGTCGCCACTTGTGGCGGTGCGGTAGTACGACCGAGGTAACCCTCCAAAAGTTCGAGTCCGCAGAGAGAGAATTGATTTTTCACAAATAGCGGCAATCTGCGCCAGCAGATATGATAATAGCAGTAATTGCTGTGGGCTTGCACACTCTGCTGACTACTGCTATTATCGCAATGAGCATAGCTCATCGCTATTTGCCCATAGTCATCACACAACAAAAAAGCGAGAAACTTTCGTTTCTCGCTTTCTGTACCCCCTCAGGGGCTCGAACCCTGGACCCCAACATTAAGAGTGTCGTGCTCTACCAACTGAGCTAAAGAGGCATTTGCTATCTTTCCGATTGCGAGTGCAAAGATAAGACACTTTTTTTAATCCACCAAATATTTTTACAAAAAATTTTATCTTTATTTGCAACTTTTTCCATGCATCCTACTTACTCGTCTATGTATCAATGATTTACAAACAGGTGATTTTTTGATAAAATATTTCGATTTTTTCGGCGTTTTACTCAAAACAGAGCAAATATCACAAATAGCGTCATAAACCAAGTGACGACAAAGATGAAAAATGAGCACTAAACAGAGCAAATACACCTATATTTATAGGTAATAGTTTTGGAATTTAGAGCGAAATGCGCTACCTTTGTTATGTATATTTGCCCATTTATAACGAATTCGACCTATAAAATGAAGAGAGCAACAACGATAATAGCCATTTTTCTACTCGCCATAGCTTCGCTCGAGGCTCAGTCGCCACGTGTGGTGCTCAAGAGCATTGTCGAGGGTGACAAGCTAAAGGCGATGGAGAGGCTTGAGAAGATAAACATAAAGACGAGAAACGAGATGCCCGAGATGTGTCTTCTTGCCGAGGCTGCGGTGCTATGTATGGCAGACCAGACACTCAGCGACATGATGCATGGCTACGATAAGTTCGCCACACACCGCGAGTCGATACTCACCTCCGAGAATCTGGAGAAGGTATTCAAGGGTAGCGACATCTCACTCGAGGAGATCATACAGCGCATAGAGTCCAACTCCTACGATGCCGTAAAGGCCGAGAACAGCGAGGAGGGCTATCGCAAATATCTGGCACTCGCCATCAAGGGTGAGCACACGGAGCTCGAGGATATTAAGCTGCAGCTGGAGTATGTGGTACACGAGAATGTGCTCAAGCAGCGTAGTGTGGAGGCCTGCGACGAGTTTATCGCTGAGTTCCCCGCATCAAAGCATGTAGATGCGATAAAAAGACACAGAGCAAAAATCCTCTACGACAACGCCATGAATAGCTCGAACGAGGAGATTCTCGAGAGGTTTATCGCCGAGTACCCCGACTATGAGCGACTCTCGGACGTGACAACACGCCTCATGGATATGCGCTACAAGCGTATCGTACGCAGCGAGAATATCGAGCAGATGCGCTGGTTTGTAGACCTATACCCCAACTACAAGGAGATATCACGCCTCAAGCAGGTGATGGCAAACATAGAGTACCCCACGCTCAAGGATAGCAGGGAGGAGCTCGAGGCATTTATTGCCTACTACCCCAACGTGCGTCAGATAAGCGAGGTAAAGAGTAGGCTCAACATCTGCAAAATAGTAGAGGAGTGCAACATCGGCGAGATATTCCGCTACATCAAGCAGCATGGCTACGAGCCAAGCTACACACGCATGCAACGTGCCATATTCGAGAAACATGGACAGCTGATACTCACCGACGACATCACACAGGTGTCACTCGTGCGCTTCTGCAACAAGGAGGGCAAGGTGGGATACCTCAACCTCGAGGGTCGTGTTGTAGTGGCTGCCGAGTACGAGTATCGTGCGTATGTTGGCATGGGCATACCGAGCGACAAGTCTCGTGATGTGTTCGAGTGTCTTGCAAGTAGAGGCCTCGCCATTGTCATCAAGGAGGGTAAGTATGGCGCTATAAATAGCCGTGGCGAGGTGATAATACCTACGCAGTACCGAGATATAGCCTTTCTAAACAACGAGGTGGCCTGCGTGGTGTCGACCGAGAGCAACAACAACGGCCAGTGGAACAACACCACCTACGTATGCACAACATACGACTACCAGGGCACAAAGCTCGAGGATGAGCGCCGCTACGAGACAGGCTACGGCAATGCCTCGCTAAACAACTGGGACACAACATGGTTCAGCACCAACGTGAGCATCAAGGATTCGCTCGACGAGTGGGAGAAGAGCATATACGTAAATGGCAAGTACGTAGGCACAGCCTACGGAGGCTTCCACACCCTCACGCCCAACTACCGCTGGTTCCAGGTCAAGGGCGACGAGAAGATCAATGTGATTGCTCGCAACGGCAATGTCGTTACACTCAACTTCCACTCCTACGACATCGAGATCATCTACGACAACATCATCATGGCCGAGTCGATATCTTCGGGCAACCGCTGTGTCATCGACCTGGATAAGCAGTCGATAATCTCGAAAGATAAGTTCCGAGAGATGTATCCCATGAGTTGCAACATGATTCTTGTGCAGTATATCGACAACAGCTTTGGCTTTGTCAACCGCTCGCTCTCTACAGCCATCACCGAGCGTTACGACCGTGCATATAGCTTCAGCTGTGGCACAGCAGCCGTGATCAAGGGTGGCATAGGCTATCTTATCAACAGCGAGGGCAAGCAGGTGAGTGCTACCTACGACGACATAGCACCTCTGGCCGGCCACAAGGGCCTATACAAGGTATCAAAGAGTGGCAAGTGTGGCATTATCGACGGCAACGACCAGATAGTTGTGCCAATAGAGTACGAGCCAGCAAAGACAGGCCACTACACCAACGACAAGCTATCATCAGTGCAGAGTGTTGCTGGCGTGATAGAGTGGGCCAATGGTGTTAAAACGACAATATTCGAATAGTAAAGATAGAGGCGTATGAGACGTATCACATCAATTTTTGCACTACTGCTTACCCTTAACATGGCAGTAGCACAGAACCCCAAGGCGGTCATCAAGAGTCTTGAAAATGGCGATGTAATAAAGAGTTCGGAGAAGTTCGAGAAGATAAACGACAAAACACGTGAGAAGATGCCCGAGATGTGTCTTCTTGCCGAGGCGGCACTGCTCAACCTCGAAAAGCAGAGCTTGGAGAGCAAGGTGCGTGGATACAAGATCCTTATCGACAACATCGAGGCGATAAGCTCATCGACCAACGCCGAGAAGGTATTCAACGGTCTCGACACCACGCTCAACGGCCTTATTCAGTTCATCGAGAATAGTTCGAGCAACCACGTAATAGAGGTTGACGATGAGCAGGTATATATTCAATATATCGAGATAGCCACCAGGGGCAACCACCCTCGCCTTGCGGAGCTCAACACCTCACTGGAGATTCGCAGATATAAGAGTGCTATTGAGAACACCTCGCTGGAGAAGTGCACTAGCTTCATGTCTACATACCCCGAGTCTAAGTACTACGCCGAGGTCAACAACCACTATATCGAGCTACGATATATCGAGGCTACAAAGACCTCCGAGGAGAGTGTCATGGAGGCATTTATCGCCGATTATCCCGAATACAAGAATGTCGGCATAATCAGCAAGCGCCTCATGGATCACCGCTACACTCGCATATTTGCGGGCAACAACCTCGAGGATATGAAGTGGTTTGTCGAGCTCTACCCCGACCATACCAAGATGGATAGCCTAAAGCAGACAATGGCCGACATTGAGTTCCCCGCAGTGCAGTCTACATGCGAGGCTCTCGAGGCGTTCATCGCCTACTACCCTAACGTACTGCAGCTCGCCGAGGCAAAGCTGCGCCTACGCAAGGCAATGGTGCTCGAGAAGGGAAGTATTCCTGATTTTGTCTCTTACGTGCGTGAGAATGGCTATGACGAGTTCTACCCCGTCATGGTGCGCCACATCTATGCCCACACGCAGCGTTTCATTATCACTCCTGACCTTACCGAGTCAACACTCCTACGCTTTGCTAATGAGGAGGGTTTGTCGGGATATATGGACTTGGAGGGCAACGTCGTGATTGAGCCTATATATGGCTGCGAGTACGTAACATACGGCTATGCACGCTACAACAACGCCATGCAGTCGGAGTTTACGACATACAACTCTATCGCCGCTACAAAGCTCAATGGCAAGTGGGGCGTGATAAACAGCGCAGGCGAAGTCATCGTACCTCACAAGTACGAGGAGATAGCAATCTACGACGAGATATACGCCATTCCAGATACAAGTAAGGTAACTTGGGAGGGAGATTGCGAAGAAGAAGCATACTACGTGGGCGATATCTACACCCTCGAGGGCAAGTTCAAATCTAAATCAAACGACATCTACATTGGCAGCGAGTGCTACCAGATGGACTACCGTGCCTTTGTAAACAACGACGGCAAGGTCATAGGAGATTACCTCACACCAAAATGGTGCACCATGTACGACAATAACAACACTCGCTTCCTTGTGGATAGAGATGGCAACAAGCGAGAGATTAGCTGGGTGCCCGACATGGCTATGACAGACGATATCGTGATAGTAAATTTCGGCGACTGGAGCAATCCAAATCGCTACTTTGTCGACCTCGAGAGTTACAAGACTCTTGAGCAGTGCCCATGGGCACAGGTGCATCGCCTAAGCAATGGCCTTGCAATGGTCTACGATGGCAACAAATGTGGCTTTATCAACGAGGAGCGTCAGCTTGTCATCCCTTGCCAATTCGATTTGGCTTACTCAACAGTATTCAACTGCGGCTTAATGGTCGTGTCTAAAGATAACAAGTACTCCCTAATCAACAACAAGGGTGAGTACATTGTGCGTGATGCAGAGTTCATCTACGACCCTCAGGCCAATAACATTGGCTTCTACAACATACCAGGTATTTTCATCATCCAGAATGGCTCTAACTACACCGTTATAGATGCATCGGGCCACGTACTTGCAGAGCTTGAGAACGACTACATGCCTACGATTTTGGGCAACCACGTTGTAGATAGTAATGGTAAGCGTTATAGATTCAACCTCAGCATAGAGTAGTGCCTAGACTCGTGGCAAAAACAAAACTCTCCGACTGAGCAATCAATCGGAGAGTTTTATTTATTATATATATGTATCGCTGCTGATTACTCGCTAACGAGAACTCGACCGCAGTACTCACATACGATAAGCTTCTTACCCTGGCGGATATCAACCTGGCGCTGTGGAGGGATACGGTTGAAGCAACCACCGCAAGCATCACGAGTGATAGTTACAACAGCAAGACCGTTGCGAACATTTGAGCGGATACGGTTGTATGCTGACAACAGACGCTCGTCGATAGGCTCCTTAGCCTTAGCTGCCTTAGCCTCGAGCTCAGCAACCTGCTGTGCTGTCTCTGCCTCGATAGACTCGAGCTCAGCCTTCTTAGCCTTATAGTCGATGTTACGCTCGTCAACAAGTGCCTGAGTCTCGTCGATAAGAGCCTTCTTGGTCTTGATCTGTGCAGAGTGCTCCTTAAGACGCTTCTCAGCAAGCTCGATCTCGAGCTCCTGATACTCGATCTCCTTGGTGATAGCATCGTACTCACGGTTGTTGCGCACGTTGTTCTGCTGCTCCTTATAGTTGGCGATCATGATCTTCGCCTGGTCAACCTCGCGCTTACGCTGACGAGTGAGAGAGTTAAGCTCCTCAATCTCGGCATTTACATTCTCGATACGAGTATTCAAACCAGCAAGCTCATCCTCGAGGTCCTGCACCTCCAAGGGAAGCTCACCCTTAACCTTGTTGATTTCGTCGATAGCTGAGTCAATCTTCTGCAACTCGTAGAGAGCCATAATCTTCTCCTGCATCGAGTAGTCAACCTCGTTTGTCTTCTTCTGTGCCATATATAGTTAATTTAGTTATTTTCGTTATCTCTTTTGGGATATGAGTTCTTCGTTACTGATCCCACTCTTTAGAGTAGGTAGTGAATCGGTGTGCGAGAGCATAGGCTCTTGCGAACGGCAAAGTTACACAAATTTTTCGATAAAACATCATCTAAGATGTTAATTGCGCAAAATTCGCTCTCAAAATGGCCAATATCGACCAAAATCATGCGATTCTCACCCATCATGAAGTCATTATACTTCAAATCACCAGTGATATAGACATCGGCCTGGGCACGATGAGCATCACCAATGAGCGAGTGACCCGAGCCTGTACATATAGCCACACGGCGCACCTTGCTGCACACTTCGGGGATATCGCTATGGCGCACAGCCTTGAGGTCAAAGATCTTGGCCACACGACGCATGAAGTCGACAGCATCCTCGGCTACGGGGAGCTCACCAACAACACCAAAGCCCACATCAGGATTTCCCGCCTGAGGCTCGAGAACACGCATATTCTCAACACCAATCATGCTACCAACTCGCCAGCTCATACCGTTGGGAGCGCTATCGAGGTTTGTGTGCGAGGCATAGAGAGCTATACCTCGGCGGATAGCTCGCTCAACACAACGCTCCACGTAGTTTGAGGAGTTAAAGCGCTTGAGAGGGTTAAAGATTATTGGGTGGTGCGTAATGATCATATCGCACCCCTCACGCTCGGCCTCATCCATAACCTCCTCGGTAACATCGACAGCAAGCAGTGCACAGTGCACCTCGTCGTCAAGACGGCCTACGATAAGACCCGAGTTGTCATAAGAGGCTTGAAGGCCCAGAGGAGCGAACTGCTCGATGACAGCTACAACATCTCTAATCTTCATAATTCACTCTCTGGGGTTAGAACAACGACTGCTCGTAGAATGGGAAGAGCTCCTTGTTCTCATCCTTAGCTCGCTTAGCACGACGGCGTGTAGCAACCTGAGTATCTGGCTGCTCCTCGCCCTCAACCTTGCGTGGACGTCCACGGCGGCGTGGCTCAGCAGGCTCAACACTCTCGGTCTTAGACTCCACCTGCTCAGCAATAGGCTCCTCAGTCTTTGGCTCCTCAACCACAACCTCCTCCTGGAGTGTGGTAGCGACCTCAACAACATGAGCTTTAGCCTCGGTGCGAACATCGGCAATAAGTTCTGTTACCGCCTCGATAGGTGCCTCGTACTCAACAGGGCTGGTATCGCCCAAGGACTCACGCACCTCGACGAGCATGGCACGGATATTCTGCAAGCGCTCAAGGATGTTAACCTCGCTCTTGACCTTATTGCCACGACGCTTCATGGTCTTGTTAGCACCCTCGAGTGTCATACCCTTCTCCTTGACGAGGTGGTAGATAAGCTTAAAGTTCTCGACATCAGAGGGGGTAAACATACGGTTACCCTTCTTGTTCTTGTGAGGCTTGATGCAGTCGAACTTCGACTCCCAGTAGCGGATGAGCGATGCGTTGACATCGAACATCTCGGTAACCTCACCCATAGAGTAAAGTAATTTTGCCATCTCTATATATTTTAGAGTTTTAATATTCTTAAATCCTTGGGGTACATATTATTACAGCGTGCACCTATGCGCTTAACAAAGCCGATTGCCACACCCTTATACATCACTCGGTTGATACCCTCCGAGAATGGTGCTGGAGCAATATCCTGACGGCGTAAGTAGTTCAACGCCTCGTCGAGCTCTATCTCAACGCTTGGCACCACATCGCTGCTCATACCCACGAAGAGCGCAAGGGGGTGTTCGGGCTTCAGCCTGCGCTTAAATATCTGTCCGAAGCAGACTCCCGAATATACCACCGAGAGAGCCTCGGAGAGTGCCACAACATCGTCAACAACGCCTCTATGATATCCATATATAACCTCGCCAACGAGTCTAAAGGCCATATCGCGAGGGTTGTCCACCCAGCGAGCAACCTCCGCCTCATCGGTCTTTGTGAGCGGCTGAAAGAGTTTGCGGCGGGGCTTGACACTTGAACGGCGGTTGGCGCCATCACGCTTACGAGCAACAGCGGCAAAGAAACCCTCGCCACGAGCCTTATGTGGATAGAAGTGGAAGCACTGGAAAGCACCGATATCGCATCGCACGATACCCCAGCCATCCTCGATCTCCACCCTATTAGTAGCCTCTATCTCGTCGCCATACTCCGACATGAGCCACTCGACAACGCCCTCATCCTCAGTGGCGTTGAAGGTACATGTACTATATATAAGTGTTCCTCCAGGACGCAGGGCTCGCCAGGCCTGGGCTAAAATCTCACGCTGGCGCTCAGCGCAGACAAAGGGCGACGACGCATTCCACTCCGTGCGTGCCTCGTCCATCTTGCGGAACATACCCTCACCCGAGCATGGTGCATCGACAGCAACGACATCGAACCAGTGCTCAAACTCGCCGATATGCGAGGGCTGGTTGCATGTGACAACAACATTACCCATGCCCCAACGCTGAACATTGTCAGCAAGAGCCAGCGCCCTACTGCGGCTGATATCGTTAGCCACAACAAGACCCGAGCGACCAACAAGCGTGGAGTATATTGTGCTCTTACCTCCAGGGGCAGCGCACATATCGAGCACTCGGCAACCCTCGAGATCGTGGTCACGAAGCAGATAGCCCACAAACTGCGACGATGCCTCCTGAACATAGTAGGCACCACCATGAAGCAGTGGGTCGAGCGTAAACTGTGGTCGTGACTCGAGGTATCTACCCGAGGGCGACCACCCTATTGTCTCACCCTCGAAAGCCTCGGCTATCTTGAAAGGATGAAGGCGAATAGAGGTCAACGGCTCGGTGTCGAGTGAAGCAAAAAGCTCCTCGGCCTCGGCTCCACGCTCCCTCTGCATCGTGAGCTTAAACTCCTCTGGAAGTGGCGTGCGCATAGCTTACAACTGGCGTTTACCGCTACACATCTCCTCGACCTCGGCACATATACGGTCGATAATCGTAGGGTCTGCAACAAAGTCGTCTGTATCCTTATCAATCACAAGCACACGACCCTCGTAGACATTCTCAATCCAGTTGTTGTACTTGTCATTAAGACGACTGAGATACTCCTCGTCGATATTCTGCTCATACTCTCTACCACGCATCTTAATCTGCGAGATAAGCGTAGGAACACTCGCCTTGAGATAGATAAGAACATCGGGCTTAGGAAGAAGATCCTGCTCAATGTTAAACATCTTCATATATGTCTCGAAATCTCGACTCGCCATAAGACCCATAGCATGGAGGTTGTTGGCGAAGATGTGTGCATCCTCATAAATCGTACGATCCTGAACGATATTCTCCGAGCCGTCGGCAAGCATCTCGAGAGTCTGCTGAATACGGCTACCCAAAAACCATAGCTGGAGATGGAATGACCAGCGACCCATATCCTCGTAGAAATCGCTGATGTAGGGGTTAGCAAGGTTCTCGTAGTAGGCCTTAGCACCATAACGTTTGGTAAGAATCTCAGTAAGCGTAGTCTTGCCGCTACCGATATTACCAGCAATAGCTATGTACATAGTGGTTAGTGTTTTATATTTTTTACTTATTATCTACTAATTGAAAAACTCGGCTACTCGCATCACCGATTCGGGCATTGAGAATACCACAACACGATCATAGGCATTGATGCAGGTATCGTCAACAGCAATAAATACTCTGTCGCCACGCACCACGCCACCAATAATTGCATCCTCAGGGAAGCCGATATCCTTGATAGCGCCCTTAGTAGCTGGAGAGTTAGGCTTGACGATAAACTCCATAACCTCGGACTGGCTACCTGTAAGGCACTTTACTGCCTGGACATCGGTTGCCATGGTAAATCGGAAGATGTTCGAGGCGGTGATAAACTTCTTGTTGATGATAGTATCAACACCAATACTCTCAGCCAAGGAGATATAGTTGATATTCTCGACCTCGGCAATAACCTTCTTAACACCCATTCGCTTTGCGAGCATAGCGGCAAGGATGTTGGTCTCACTTCGGCCTGTAACGGCAACAAAGGCATCCATACCGGCGATATCCTCCTCGAGCATAGCCTCAGTATCACGACCATCCTCGTTGATGATGAGTGTCTTATCCAGGAACTCAGCAAGGCGGAAGGCCTTATCGGCGTTGTAGTCAACAAGCTTGACATTGATATCGTTCTGCAACTCGCTGGCAATACGTACACCGATACGTGAGCCACCAAGGATCATCATATTGCGAATAGTCACATCGTTGCGTCCCGACTGCTCCACAACACGCTGCGTGGCGTTGTTGCGAGCGATGACATAGACCATATCACCCTCCTCGTAGTGGTCGTCGAGCTGAGGGATGATGGTCTGCGAGCCTCGCACAATAGCCACAGTGCGATAGTCTATATCCTCGTCCATGCTCTCCTCGATAACCTTTGTGCCAAGGAGTGGCGAGGTGAGCTCCAGACGAAAGGCGACAAGCGAGAGCTTACCGCCCGAGAACTCTACATACTCGGTAGTCGAAGTGTGGCCCAGGAGGTTGATAACCTCACGTGCTGCGATATGCTCGGGATAGAATATATAGTCGATACCCATGTCGATGAATACCTCCTTGCTATTTGGCTCGAGATACTCGCTACTGTCGACACGTGCAATAGCCTTCTTTGCACCCATTTGCTTGGCAACAACTGCCGAGAGGATATTGTCATTCTCGACCGAGCGAACAGCGATAAAGAGATCGCACTTTCTCACGCCCGACTTGCGCAACACCGAAAACTGCGTGGTGTCGCCCTCGACCGTAACAACATCAACAAGACTATCGATTTCGGCCAGAGCCTTAGAGTCGACATCAACGACAGTTATCTCGTGGCCATTACCACTGAGCATCTTGGCAAGATGCGTACCCATATCTCCTGCACCAGCGATAATAATCTTCATACACTAACCAAGTAAGTATAAAACAATTATATACAGCCGTCACCTCATGACGAACTATAACATTTGCAAATTCAGATGCAAATATATAAATTTGCGCTCGAAAAACCAACTAAAAACTAAGTTTTTAACAAAAGCAATGTCAACATTACTCACAACAATCATTGCAGCTATCGCCGTGGTGGGATTTTTTGCCCTGGCAATGTCGCTTACGTACCTCTTCAAAGGACACCACATCCAGTCCGAGATCTCGACAAACCCAAACATGCAGAAGATGGGTATCAAGTGTGCCGTACAGGAGACACGCGAGGATATGGGACTGAACGACTGCGACGACGACAATATCTGTAGCGGAAACTGCGCCGGTTGCGACATCGACCACAACGCATCAAAGTAGAGAGAGATGGAGAAAAATACCGCAAATAGCTGGCTCTGCCGCAACTGCAATACCGAGGTAGCTCACGACCAGGCGACGTGCCCCAAGTGTGGCGCAGAGCGTCCCGAGGAGATAGAGTGCGACACCGAGGAGCAGGTAGTTGTAATCGAGAGCAAGGAGGAGAATATCGTGCCTCAAAAGAAGAGATATATCTTCCGAGAGTCGGTACTCATCAATGCTGCCGACATACTACTCATACTCGGCATATTCCTTAGCGTAGGTGCACTGCTATCGCCAGCATTTCTGAGCGATACTATTCAGAATATCATCACATTGTCTATTGTGGTGGCTGTAGCAACATTCCTATTCTCGCTTATCACATGGGCGCTATTTCGTACCGTAGCAGAGATCTCGAGAATGTTGCGTGAGCGTGAGAAAAAAGAATAAAACATTAATATCATGTTTAAGTATATAACTGCACTACTACCTCTACTTTTCGCTGCCTGCACAACTCCGTCTGCACCCCAGTCAGAGGATGAGAACGGGGCTAACACAATGGCTATTGCGGCAAATGCAACAGCGTTGCAGAGTATCGATGGCGACTTCGATGGCGATGGCACAAAGGAGCGAGCAACACTCTACCACGTGCCCGAAGAGCAGAGCTCAGAGAGCGACTCGGTAAGCACAAAGAGCGAGGATGAGAGATATATCGTGGCCTTCGACAACAACGAGATTCCACACCTCGTCTCTAAGCAGCGACTTAGCCACATGACGCTCATTGGCGATATAAATGGTGACGGACGTGACGAGTATGGCGCATTTAGCCGCAAGAACAACTCCTCGTGGGGCAGCTACTCGGCATACTGCAACCGTGGCGAAGAGTGGCAGAAGATAGCCTCGACAACTCTCAATATCGATCTTTTAGAGCGCATAGATAGCGACATAGATATAAGCAGACTAATCACCGCCGACACCACACAAAGTGGCTACATACAGGTGCAGCGCATAGTGATTATTGATGGCGCAAAGGCTCAAATATCAACCGAGAAGATAGAGCTTAACTAATACAAACAGTTGTGACCCAAGAGTTTGATACTCTTGGGTCACTTTTTTTTTGCGACTTAAGACTACTCGATGCTAATCATCTTTACCTGCGAAGGTTTGTCGCCACCCTCACGCTTAGGCAATCGTATGCAGAGCACACCATGCTTCATCTTGGCAACAATATGCTCCTTATCTACATTGTCTGGTAGGTTGAATACCTGGCGGAACGAGGTGTAGCTGAACTCACGGCGCAAGTAGTGGTGCTTCTCGCCTGGCTCACAATCCTTGTCGCCACAGCACTCCTTGTCATTCTCGTCACGTGTAGTCTCCTTATCGAGCGATACAATGAGCTGGTTGTCGCCATTGAGCTCAATCTTCAGATCATCCTTCGACATGCCTGGTGCTGCAACCTCGATTTTGAACTTCTTGTCGGTCTCGATAACATTGATCTGAGGCGCTGTGGAGCGACGCTGCATGAACTCAGGCCACTGGTCATAGAAGAAATCGCCAAAGAGCGACGGCATACGATTGTACTTTTTTACTGGTAACATAACATTATACTTTTAAGTGAATACACCCCAACGAAGTACAAAATATGCGCCAACGAAGATTAAAAATAGCGACAGAGGAGAAATAATTGAAAAAATATTAAAAAAACATGAAAAAAATTTTGGAACTTAAGAAAAATACTCTATCTTTGCACTCGCTTTTAAGGCAATGGCGAGATAGCTCAGCTGGTTAGAGCGCATGATTCATAATCATGAGGTCCCCAGTTCAATCCTGGGTCTCGCTACTAAAAAAGGACAAATCGAATGATTTGTCCTTTTTTTTATCTCCCCACTCTACTACTTGGAGCTGAGTGGGGGGAGGTGAGTTAGATGGGTCTAATTACCAAAGTACTGATCCATCATTGATCTGTATACATCTGTATCACGAACAGGGTCGAGATAGTCGCTATTCTCGATTTGGGCCTTAGAGTTATATCCCAACATCAATGCGATATTAAGATGGTCAAGCGACTGGTAAATCTCGCCCATCGTTGCGTAAAGACATGCTGCAGTGAAGTAGAAGTCGAAATCGTATGGGTCGCTATAGATGATCTCTCTCATCCACTCTATAGCCTCTGCATCACGACCGAGGTAGTGGAGAGCAAACTGTCTATATGATCCATCTTCGGCCACTGTATCTAACTCCAGAACACGCTCAAAATCATGCTTAGCGAGCTCTGTCTGGCCACTCTTGAGATACTGCTCACCACGCAAGAGATAGGCATGAGTATAATTTTCATCATCAATAGATAGGCACTTGTTATAATAATCGAGCGCCTGAGCGTCATCTCCCATATAGTCGAGACTATAGCCCATAAGATAGTAGCCAAAAGCACTATCAGGTATCAGATTAATAATCTCCTGAGCATCTGCAGCCGAGAGATCGTAGGCACCCATCATAATATGGTATAGATTGCGCATAGCGAAATGGTAACATCTGCTCTCGATATCATCCTCAGGACAATTTGCAATAAGCTCTGTGACGTATGCTACGGCATCATCATACTTGCCAGCAAGCGCCGAGAACGTAGCATAATTACTCAGCAAGGAGTTACGATCCTCATCAAGATACTCAAACAATGGAATCATAGAGTCGTACTCATGGCATAGCTGGTAGAGGATAATGAACTCAAGGGCATACTCATGGTCGGGATCCTCGGCAGCATACTTGTCGATAAGCTGCTTTGAATACTCTGGGTCTGACAATAGTATATACTTGAGTTCTCGGCTCTCTGCATCGCCACTATCAATCAACAACATCAACACTGCATTGTCGATAGCGAGGTGATTCTCGCCCAACTCTCGATACGCCAGTGCCAATGTATGGAGCGAGTCATGACACACTCCCGACACTTCGTTAAGAGCCTTGGCTACTAATATAGCCCTCTCATAATTCTCGGCTTCAAGGGCTATATGACACATGCCCACCAACGCATACTCAATATCAGAGTCTTCATCTGAGGTATAGAGCACCTCTGCAAGATCAGCGTATGCAGACTCAAACTCAGAGATGTAGTAGTAACACCTTGCACGCAGCATGAGTAGATTAACATATACTACCTTCTCATCCTTTTTAATCAACTCAATACCCTGCTCAATATCTATGAGCGCAGACTCAATATCCTCGAGCTGGTAGTGATAAGTAGCACTAAAGAAGTGCAACAGCGACTTGCTATAAAAACCCCTCTTCTTCCAACTCTTAAGTGCCAAATTCTGATACTCCAGAGCCTCCTCTACCTGACCACGATCATTAAGTGACGAAGCCTTGAGATGCAACACGTCGGCGTTCGTGGGATAGAGAGTGAGCATTGAGTCGGCCAACTCTGCGGCCTCCTCTAACTGATCATTCATCTGAAGGTTGACAAATCTGCGTACCTGTTCATCTACATCCTTGCTCTTCTGTGCCGAGCAGATGTTGACAGTGGCAAATAGCGCCATAGCCACTAATAAAAATAGGCGTTTCATAGTAGTTGTTTATTTATATCATTTATTTTATTCTATTATATAGATAGGCGTTGGGGGTAAAATCTATCACTCGGTCTAACCAATTTTTGATAGCTCTAAAACTCAAGCCTAAATCCCTTCTGCTTTAACTCTGCATACTTCGTGGCATTAAACCTATACTTGCTCGCTATGCGTCGTGATGCACCCTCAGGACGTGGCTCTGCCTCGGTCAAAATACCGAGCTTAAGCATCTTATTGTAGAAATTGCGACGGTCGAACTTAACCTCGAGAATAGCCTCGTAGAGGTTCTGCAGCTCGGTCATCGTGAATACCTCGGGCAGAAGTTCGAAGCCTATAGGCTCGAAACATATACGCTCCTTGAGTATCTTGAGCGCCATACGTAGTATATGGTCGTGGTCGAAGGCAAGACTCGGAATATCGTGCTGCGAGAACCACGATGCAGCATCTGCATCATCGCCACCCTTAACCTCCGAGAGCTTTACGAGGGCGTAGTGCGCAATGGTTATCACTCGCTCACGAGGGTCGCGCCTAACGTCGGTAAATGTGTGAAACTGCTCCACTGCTACGTTGCTAAGCCCCGTCTCCTCCTGCAGCTCTCGTCGTGCACACTCCTCTGCTGTCTCGTCGATGTGCATAAATCCACCAGGCAATGCCCACATATTTTTGAAAGGCTCAACACCTCGCTTTACGAGTAGCACCTTGATACTCATACCATCGAAGCCAAAAATCACACAATCTGCCGTCACCGACGGATGTGGATACTTATAACAATATTTCAACTCTTCCATGCTTTGTGCGTTAATTTTACACAAAGTTAAGAACATTTCCGAACATTTCCAAACTTTTTGCGTTATTTTTACGCATATAAGGAGGAGTGGTTATTGGTGGATTAAAATAAAACCGGCATGGGAGGATGCGAATATAACCAACACAGGCGGACTCCTCAAGACATAGCCTGGGGTTGGCATTGAGTCGGGTAAACAGAAAAAAAAAGCCGAACCCTTATCGGATTCGGCTTGAAGAGGCGGCTACCTACTCTCCCACCTAAATAGGCAGTACCATCGGCGTTAGTGAGCTTAACTTCTCTGTTCGGAATGGGAAGAGGTGGAACCTCACTGCTATAACCACCTAAAGAACGTTTGTTTTAC
>JAGBXX010000034.1 GCA_017629035.1 Alistipes sp.
AACGGCGGACCTGCACAAAAACACGTGGTCATTCGACATATCCTTGAATGCCACTAAACGATAATTCTCTGGATGAATACCCTTTTTCATTTTCGTCTTTTTGTTATAATTAATATTGCAATAATTAATTCGGCGGCAAAGGTAACACTTTTTTTTGAACCTGCAACTACTTATCATATATTTTTTGCTGAACATGAGCCAGATGGCTCTTGCGCTAACCTTTTTTTGGTTATTTTCTTGGCTGGCTCGAAATTTTGTGTTACCTTTGCATTGATATTGTGGTGTGCAATATGCGCCACACATGTGTAATAAAAGGTTAAGAAACTATGGACGATGGCTGTCATTCCAAAAATATCGGCTGTATCGTATCTCAATACGATACCCTTCGTCTATGGACTCAAGCACGCAGATAACCTTCGTGCCGATCTCACATTAGCACCACCCGCCGACTGTGCACGCAACTACATCGAGGGAAGAGCCGACATAGCTCTGCTCCCTGCTGCCGTTGTGCCATCGCTCGTTGATACCAATATTATTACAGACTACTGCATTGGCGCCGTTGGTGCCGTGCGCACAGTGACTGTAATGTCAAACGAGCCTATCACCTGCACCAAGCGCCTCTGGCTCGACTCACACTCACGTACCTCGGTACAGCTATGCGGCTATCTGGCTAAGCATAAGTGGGGCATCTCACCCGAGTGGCTCCACCTGGCAGACTACAGTCGAGTTATGAACCCAGAGCAGGGCGATGCCTTTCTGCTTATTGGCGACAAGGTGTTCGACTACGAGGGCAAGTTCCGCTACACATACGACCTTGCACTCGAGTGGCGTGAGGTTACTCACCTCCCATTTGCATTTGCCGTATGGGTTGCACGCAAGGGTGTGCCCAACGAGATTACCGACGAGCTGCAGCGTGCTCTCACGTTTGGTGTGGAGCATACCTGGGAGGCTATCACCGAGTCACGCTACATGGAGCCAGACAATGGCATCACAGCCTACGAGTATCTAACACGCAACATAGACTTCATCCTCGACGAAGAGAAGCATCGTGCTCTGAAGAAGTTCTGGGATGCAGGCATACGCATAGAACCACGATCCTATTAAAGAAGCCGTACGGCAGCGTGCCGAGCGACTTCTTACCTCCGACCCCTGGGGCGTTCATTGTATTCCGCCCCGCGAAGACCCCGAATAGCAAGGGGTAGAGTTGAATAAAAAGAATAAAACTATTGGAGGAGATATGATCACCATCTATCTAAAGCAATACAACAAGATTATCCGCAACGCCGATACCGACCTCTTCGACGAGCTCGGCTTCGACGATATTCTCTGGATCGACCTCTTGGACCCATCGATCAAGGAGCAGAAGGCTGTCGAGAACTTCATGGAGCTTAGCCTCCAGACACGTCAGCAGGTCGAGGAGATCGAGTCTACATCAAAATACTCAGAGACCGAGAATGCTATCATCTCGAACTCTAACTTCTTTGTACCTCAGGGTGAGTCGTTTACCGTCGAGCCTGTGTCGTTTATCATCTCAAACGAGGGTGTGCTTGTATCTATGCGCCAGGCTGAGTTCCGTACCTTCCGTGAGGCCGAGAAACGTCTGCAGATGAACTATCGCTCATACTCTACGGGCTACCACATCCTCATCTCGTTGCTCGAGGTGCGTATCGACTACGATGCCGACCTTGTGGAGATGGTGAGTAAGCAGGTTGCTGCCGTAAGCAAGGAGATCTCGAGTGGTTCGAAGATCGACAAGGAGGTATTGTATCGCATCAATGCCCTTCAGGAGAATACCATGTTGCTGCGTGAGAATATCTTCGACCGCCAGCGTGTGCTCTCATCAATCTTGCGCTCGGAGCGATTCCCTAACGATATATATCCACGTCTGCAGCTCATGCTCAAGGACGTTAACTCGCTCATCAGCCATGCCGACTTCAGCTTCCAGCGTTTGGACTATATCCAGGATGCGGCACTCGGCTTGATCAACATCGAGCAGAACGAGATTGTCAAGATCTTCTCCGTGGCTGCCGTGGTCTTCATGCCTGCTACGCTCGTGGCGAGTATGTATGGTATGAACTTCAAGTTTATGCCCGAGCTACAGTGGGAGTACGGATATATCTGGGCTATCGCACTTATGCTCATAGTATCGTGCGCAACATTCTGGTTCTTCAAGTTTAAGAAGTGGTTGTAGTGATCACCAGATATATATGATAAATCCGTCTAACATTGTGTTGTTAGACGGATATTTTTTTCGATATGCACCACTCCAGCGCACCCCCTCCTTTGCCCCCTCTCTCTTTCTGCAGACCACACCACAGCCACATAGTTTGGCACCGGGAGTTGGTATGGGGATAAAACAAAAAAAAGATGTCCTAAGACATCTTCTTTCAAGTTTTGTAGTCGATAGGGGATTCGAACCCCTATGTCCTGCGTGAGAGGCAGGTATCCTAGCCCTTAGATGAATCGACCAGTTATTGTCAATTGTTTCCTTTTGACACTGCAAATATACGGCAAAATTTTTATTCTCCAAAACTTTTCGCAAAAAAAATGCATTTTTTTGTGATTTTTCGTGATTTTCGCCCAAAAATGGCACTTTATAGCACCTTTTGCACCAAATTCAGGTAGCCATGAGCCTTGAAATATTTTGAAAAAAAGTTGGAGTTACTCTGCACTGCGGTATGAGTTATCACAAAATTTCACTAAATTTGTGTAACTAAAAGCATGAAACAATGAAAAGATATCATCTACACCTAACGTCGTTTGTTGTGTTAGTCGCATCTCTCCTTGCCCCATTCATGGCAGAAGAGAGCAGAGCACAGTATATCTACCCTACTTTCAAAAAGGTTTCCGTGAAGGCTAATGCCCAAGGTAAGGCCGAAGCAGATATTGAATATATAGCCATTTCGAACGCCTCGCAAAGCACCATTCTCACCCATATAGACAACCTAAATCGAAAAAAGGTATTTGGCGACGAGGTTATCTACATTGATAATCAAGCTGCGGCCAACAAGATTGCATTGGAGTTGACAGAGTACTACTACGACGGTATATTTGCAATTCCAAGTCAGACCACACGTCAAAGCGTGCAGGTGATACGAGGTGGCAAATACATTACCTTTTATACCGACGTTTTCATCTACTTTGGCGGTGCTAATGGCATGCCAATATCTGCAACAGAGTGCTATAATCTACAAAATGGCAACGTACTCAACCTCGCATACCTTTCAACAGGCTCATGGAGAGGAGCTCTTAAACGAGCTATATATAATAAATGCTGCACAAGAGTAGAGACTCTATTTTGCACATACGATGATATAGAGATACCAACCATGTGCGCACTCACAGAATTTGGTGTTCAGTTTTTCTTCGCAACAGGCGAAATAGCAGCAAATGTCGAGGGACCGATCATTATAGAGATTAGCGACGACGAACTACGCTCTATGGGAGTATCTATCCGCTGGTAGTAACAAAAAAGTAGGCCTCTGCGTTTGCAGAGGCCTATTTTGTATAACGTCTACTCCACTATTACGTAGCTTGCAGCACGTCCGTTGGGATATACTCCATCGATAGCCTGCACCTTTCCGGTCATACGATCGAGATCCTCGACACTATATACCGCCTTGTCGTTGATATGCGTAATAATGAAACCCTCCTTGATGCGTGCTCGCTGCATAAGACCACCACTTGTTATCTTCTGCACCTGCACACCACCACGGATATCGAGCTCCTTGCATAGCGACTGCGAGGCTGTGGCAAAGCGACCACCGAGAATCTCCGAGAGGTCGGTATCCTCTGGGCTGAGGAGCTTAGTCTCGCCCGACTTGTTTTGCAGCGTTACGACAACACTCTGGCTCTTGCCACCACGCTCAAACACCACCTTAACCTTGTCGCCAGGTCGGCGCTTACCTATCTGCTCGAGGAGCGTTGCGCTATCATTCACCGCAACACCATCGATAGCGGTAATGACATCGCCCTTGCGGATACCAGCCTTCGAGGCAGCACCATCCTCAACAACCGAGGCAACATATATACCACCAATCTTGGTAATGCCACTCTCCTTGCCCATCTGGTCGATAAACTGCTGGTCGACAGCCCTGAATGATACGCCAAGCACCGCACGCTGAACAACACCCGACTCCTTGAGGTCCACAACAACCTTGCTCACGATGCTCACAGGGACTGCAAACGAGTAGCCAACATAACTACCCGTAGAGGTCTTGATGATTGTGTTGATACCCACCAACTCACCACGTGAGTTGACCAGTGCACCGCCCGAGTTACCGGGGTTCACAGCGGCATCGGTCTGGATAAACGACTCGATACCATATCGGTTATCTATAGCGCCAAGGCTACGTGCCTTAGCCGAGACAATACCTGCCGTAATTGTCGACTGCAACTCCATAGGGTAGCCTATGGCAAGCACCCACTCGCCAAGACGCAGGTCGTCCGAGGAGCCAAAGGGTATCGTTGGGAGTCCACTTGCCTCGATCTTGAGCAGCGCCACATCGGTTGCGGGGTCCGAGCCAATAACCTTTCCATCGAAGGCACGTCCATCGGCAAGCTTAACACGCACCTGCTTAGCACCCTCGATAACATGGTTGTTTGTAACGACATATCCATCCGAAGATATTATCACACCCGAGCCTCCCGCACGTGCCTCACGACGGTTATCCATACCCCCCTCGGGCATACCGAAGAAGAAGTAGAAGGGGTCGATATATTGCGACGAGGCAACCTGCTTGGTACACTCGATACTCACAACGGCCTTGACGGCTGTCTCGGCAGCATAGGTGAGGTCGGGATAAGAGCCCTCGTCACGTGACGAGGTAAAGAGCGTAGAGGCAGGCGCCGAGTAGTCGGCAACGGAGGTCGAATCTATCTGTGAAGACTCCTTAGAGTCGAGGTATCGTGCCACGACACTCTGTGTCACAGCACCAGTAGCTGCCGAGAGTACGACAGCAAAAGCTAAAATTATTACACTACGTTTCATAACTCAAAATAGTTTAATCAGTAGTAGGCTTACACCATAGGCACGCTGCATATTTAGTCACTTGAACGAAGAACGCCACACAACCTTGAGTTATTGTGTGGCGCTTAGATTTACTTATCCAATATGTAGACTACCTCGCTCTCGCGTTGCATGAGAAAGCTCTCACGGGCGAACTCCTCGAGGAACTCGGGCGAGTTTTGCAGGTTGTAGATGAAGCTACTATCACGAGTAATCTGCGCCTGGAGCTCTGCAATCTTAGGCTCGATAGCACGACGACGCTCATTGGTGCGCCTAAGGTCGCCCACAGTGCGCACAGAGACTACAATCGTGAATATGGCTATCGCAAGCGTGAGCGACACCCAGAAATACTTCACAACACTATCCTTTATCTTCTGCCTATCAATGGCCATATACCTATTTATATATATACATTAAGGAATATGCATAAACTTATGGGTCTGGATCGAGATATTCCACACAGGGTTTGCCTTGACCCACTCTACAATCTCAGGGATAATCTTCTCGTAGACACTCCACTCGGGCTGAAGGTATAACCTACACTTGCGGCTTACCTTAGCACTACACTCCACTGCCCACTGCAAATCCTCCTCGGTCTGCACGATAACCTTAAGCTCGTCGGCACGACGAAAGGCCTCGTCAAGAGGTGGCAGCTGACGCTTAGGCGACAAGCATACCCAGTCGAACTCACCACTCAGAGGCTGCGTGCCCGATGTCTCGAGGAAGATCTCCAGACCACGAGCATGTAGCTCACGTGTAAGAATCCCCAGAGGATACAACAACGGCTCTCCGCCAGTGATAACAATAGCCTGCGCCGAGCACGACGCAGCACGATCTACCACCGTCTGCACCTTGGTAGGTGGAAAGACTTTGGGGTTCCAGGTGTACTTAGCATCGCACCAGCGGCAACCAACATCGCAGCCACCAAGACGAATGAAATAGGCAGGTTTACCCGAATGATATCCCTCGCCCTGAATAGTATAGAAGTCCTCGACAAGTGGCAGAAGCTCGCCACCGCAGAGAAGCTCCAAATCGGGATTAATCTTCATCTAATACGTAAATATCTTTGAGGTTACGGCCAATCTGGTTATAATCTAGACCATAGCCAACAATAAACTCATTGCCAATAGGCATTGCCACATAGTCGATCTTATACTCGTGGAGGAACTTCTCAGGCTTGTAGAAGAGTGTGCAAATAGCAACACTTGCTGGCTTACGCTCCTTGAGATAGTCGAGCAGGTAGTTCATGCTGTGGCCTGTCTCAACGATATCCTCAACGATAATAATATCCTTTCCCTCGATATCGAAATCGATGCCGAGATGCTGCTTGATATTGCCTGTCGACTGCGTGCCGTCATACGACGATATCTTAACAAACGCCAGACGTGAGTCGAACTTCACCTTACGCACCAAGTCGCTCAGGAAGAGAAAAGCTCCTGAAAGCACACCAAGGAAGATTGGGGTCTTACCCTCGTAGCGCTCGTTAAGCTGGTCGGCAACACGCTGCACAGCCTTGTCGATCTCCTCGGCAGGGATCATAGTCTTAAACTTTCTATCTAAAAGTTTGATTCTCTCAACTTTATCCACCATAGCATCAATATTTTTTCCAAAGTTACGAATTTTATTCTGCATAACCAAACTACTCCACTCTCACACGATCGAGAATACCACCCAGTGCTGCGAGTATTACGCCATAGTTGGTTATCGCCACACCCTGCTTACGTGCTCGCTCAATACGGCTGAGCACATGACGACGGTTGAACATGCAGGCACCGCAGTGAATCACAAGGTCGTACTGCGTAAGATCCTCGGGATACTCAGCTCCACCGACAATATCTATATGCAGACCCTCGCCAAACTTCTTGCGCAGAATACGTGGCAGCTTAACTCGGCCAATATCCTCATTCTGAGGTGTATGCGTACACGCCTCGGCAATAAGCACTCGAGAGTTCTCATTGATATTCTTAAGAGCCTTGACACCCTCGGTAAAGAGTTTGATATCTCCCTTGTATCGTGCAAATAGAATAGAGAACGAGGTGAGTGTAGACTCCTCGGGCTTTAGCTGATATACATCGTTGAAAGCCTGCGAGTCGGTGATAATCAGCTCAGGCGAGCTACCCAACGATGCCAGGGCCTCGGCCATACGGTCAGGTGTGCAGCAGATAGGAATACACCCTCTATCGAGCAGCTCACGGATGGTCTGCACCTGAGGCTGAATAAGACGGCCCTTAGGCGCAGCCTTATCCTGAGGCATGACGAGCAGTACTCTGTCACCCGCCTTGCAGAAACCCTCGGTGATATATCGCTCCTCCTCGCCTCGGCAAGCGACAATAGCCTCACGCAGCGCATCAACACCCTCGCCAGTAAGAGCACTCACGGCAATGACCTTAGCACCCGTACGCTTAGCCACAGCATCGACAACAGCGGCGCTCGACTCGAGCCTATCGACCTGATTTACTGCAACAATCGTAGGAATCTCACGCACACGACACTCCTCGAGTATCTGCATCTCCGCATCGCCACCCTCAGATGTAAATAGCACAACGGCTATATCGGTCTTATCCAACACCTTGGCTGTGCGGGCCATACGCTCGCCACCAAGTTCCGTATAATCGTCAAGACCTGGGGTATCTATGATAATAGCAGCACCGAGGCCATTGATCTCGATAGCCTTCTGCACTGGGTCGGTCGTAGTACCCGCCGTGGGCGACACAATAGCGATATCGTAGCCCACAAGACGATTCATGAGCGTCGACTTACCAGCATTGGTACGTCCAAAGAGCGAGATGTGTACTCGCTCAGATGTAGGGGTTGTGAGTGCCATAGAGCCTAAAATCTGAAATCTCGCTTACCCTCGACAATAGCCTTGAGATTATCCTCGGTGATACGTCGAATCTTCTCCGAAGGGATCACCTGCTTGAGTCTATCAATCATCTTAAGACCCTCGAGCTTAACACGTGGCGAAGCGTAATCCTCGAGATACTCGGCAAGGGTCATCAAGGCGTTTGGAGCACAGCAGTTACCAATCAAGCCACGCTTAGCAAGCGACATAAATCTATCTCCCGTACGTCCCTCACGGTAGCAAGCCGTGCAGAAGCTTGGGATATAACCCAACTCGAGCAACCAGCCTACAATCTCGTCGAGTGTGCGGTTGTCCGAGATATCGAACTGAGCAGAGTCCTCGGCATCAACAATACCCTCGGCATATCCACCCACGCTTGTCTTAGAGCCACCACTAAGCTGTGACACACCCACGTCGAGCACCAACTCACGGCAGCGCTGCGACTCACGTGTCGACACAATCATGCCTGTATATGGCACGGCGATGCGCAACACAGCAACAATACGGCGGAATACCTCGTCGGTAACGGCATTAGGAAAGTCACGAGGATCGATATCGTCGGCAGGACGAATACGTGGCACACTGATGGTGTGAGGGCCCACGCCAAAGCGTGCCTCGAGATGCTCGGCATGCATCAAGATACCGACAACATCGTAGCGGTAGTTCGACAAGCCAAACAATGCACCCACGCCAACATCGTCGATACCTCCAAGCATAGCACGATCCATAGCCTCGGTGTGGTATGCCCAGTCGCTCTTAGGGCCTGTTGGGTGGAGCTTCTCGTATGCCTCACGGTCGTAGGTCTCCTCAAAGAGGATATATGTACCGATACCAGCATCCTTCAAACGAGTGTAGTTCTCCACGGTGGTAGCGGCGATATTAACATTCACACGGCGAATAGCACCATTCTTGTGGTGTATAGAGTAGATAGTATCGATCGACTCCAACACATACTCGATAGGGTTCTTGGTTGGATGCTCGCCAGTCTCTAGGGCAAGACGCTTATGACCCATATCCTGGAGCGCAATAACCTCACGACGAATCTCCTCCTGCGTGAGCTTGCGACGAGGAATGGTGCGGTTCTTAGCGTGGTAAGGACAATAAACACATCCATTTATGCAGTAGTTCGAGAGATACAATGGCGCAAACATAACGATACGATTGCCATAGATATGCTCCTTGAGTCTGCGTGCAATGGCAAATATACGCTCCTCAATCTCCTTATCCTCAACCTCGATAAGCACAGCGGCCTCACGGTGCGAGATACCAGCACCCTTCTCGGCCTTGGCCAAAATCTCCTCGATGAGAGCCTTGTCGGCCTTATGCTCCCAAGCATATTTCAGCGTTTCGCGAATCTCGCCGTCGTGGATAAACTCGGCGGCGTGCTCCGACTTAACATCATACTTTATCATATTATATAGAATTACTTATTATTAAAATCACCACGGCTATAATCTATATGGTAGCCAATGGTTTTAAGCTCCTCGTCGAGTGCCGCAAGTCCCTCGGCTGCCTCCTTGCCCCACGAGGCCTTATTCTCGTAGATGGCATACTTGGCTCTGATGTCCGAAGGTGATAGGTTGGGCATAACAACATTTGCACCCGAGAGTATTCCTTCAAGTCGCCCTATGGGCGAGAGTGTTGCAAGCGCCGTGGTGGAGGGGATCAGCGCACTGGGCAACATAAGTCGTGTTATCGCCACCGCAGCAAGCGTGAGGCGTAGATCTCCTGCAGGCTCGCCTCCAAGGGGGGTTGACGAGTGCGGCATAAATGGGCCTATGCCAACCATCTGGGGTTGCATACGGCCAATAAGTTGCAGATCCTCGACAATATCATCGATGGTCTGTCCCTTGACTCCAATCATCATACCCATGCCTACCTGATAGCCTATGCGCTTAAGCGCCTCGAGGCACTCAAGCCTATTTTTTAGACCCTTGGCAGTGGGATGGAGTGCGTCGTAGAGGTCGGCATTGGCAGCCTCGTGACGCAATAAGTAGCGGTTAGCACCCGCCTCGTAGAGCGCTCTATATGACTCCTCGCTACGCTCACCAAGCGACAGGGTTATAGCCACATCGGGATAACTCTGGCGTATATCCCTGACGAGTTCCTCGAGCCAGCGGTCCGTATGGGTTCCATCCTCGCCACCCTGAAGCACAAAGGTGCGAAAACCGAGTTTGTAACCCTCACGGCAGCACGCCATGATCTCGTCGTGTGTGAGTCGGTAGCGCTCAGCCGAGCGATTGCTACGTCGCAGTCCGCAGTAGAGGCAGTCGCAACGACAGTAGCTCGACACCTCTATAAGGCCACGTATATATATGCCAAGTCCGAACTGCTCACGGGCAGTTCGGACGGCACAATCACGTAGTAGTTGAAGCACGTTAGCATCAGTGGTACACTCCGTAAGAAGTGCCCTAAGGCTCTCGTTGTCGAGCCTGCGATTTACTACAAGGCGCTCAACTAACTCTTTCATTTTCAATTATCTCTTCTTCAGCTCGGCATCGAATGTCTTCTTGCCATCGCCATACGCTGTATGAACGCTTGGACCAGAGATACATCCGCCGTCGCAGACCATCACCTCGATGAACTGTGCGGGAGCCTTACCTGTCTTACCGTAAGCCTTAAGCAGAGCTACATTCTTCTTGTTGAGACCAGCGATCTGCAATGTTGTGAAGTCAATCTTGCCATCAACAAGCTCCTTAACAGCAGCTGTTACACCACCATTCTCAGCAAAGCCGTGAGCTGAGCGACGTGATGCGCAATCTACTGGGTGGATGTTAGCCTCACCAAGCTCAATATTCATACCGCCAAGGATAGCGTGAACCTCCTCGTAAGTGAGGATGAAGTCTACCTTGCCATGAAGATCCTCACGACGGATCTCCTTACGCTTAGCGATACATGGACCTACGAATACAACCTTTGCATTAGGATGCTTCTCGCGAGCGAGCTCAGCGGTGTAGACCATAGGTGAGTATGTAGATGAGATATACTTCTGCAACTCTGGAGCGTGCTTACGAGCCATCTCCATGTACGATGGACAGCAAGATGTAGTCATGAATGGCTGACCCTCCTCCATCTTCTCTGCGAACTCGTGAGTCTCCTTCTCGGTTGTGATCTCAGCACCACGTGCAACCTCGATAACATCCTTGAAGCCGATAGCCTTGATAGCACCGTAAACCTGCTCAGTAGGAACGTTGTACTGTGAGAGGATAGATGGAGCTACAACAGCAACAACCTCCTCACCACGACGGATAGCCTCCAAGATATCGAATACCTGAGAGATCTCGAAGATAGCACCGAAAGGACAAGCGTTCATACACTTACCGCAGTAGATACACTTAGACTCGTCGATATGCTCAACACCATACTCATCCTTAGAGATAGCGCCTACAGGGCAAGCCTCCTCGCAAGGAACTGGGATGTAAACGATAGCGTGGTATGGACAAGCAGCGAAACACTTACCGCAGCTGATACAGATGCTGTGGTTGATCTTACCCTGTGAAGTCTCAGGATCGAACTCGATAGCGTTCTTAGGACAAGCATGCTCACAAGCACGAGCCACACAACCACGGCAGAGGTTAGTAATATCGTAGTTGGTGCGTACGCAAGACGAACAAGCCTCGTCGATTACACACATGATGTTATCCTTCACCTTCTTGCGGTCGAGAGCCATCTTAGCGTATGCTGAAAGTGGCATAAGCTCGTCGGTCTCGTCGGTCATATCGTAACCCAACAATGGGAGCGACTTATACTTCCAAACTGCACGCTCCTTGTGGATACAGCAACGACCACGCACCTTAGTGTTGCGGGGACTAAACTCAATAGGCACTCGGTCAATCTTCTCAACAAGTGCACCCTCATTCCAGAGGCTCACAAGCTTTGTGAGAAGTCTCTGGCGTACGATCATTACATTATTCTTAATTGCCATAGCTATGGTGATTAGTATTATTAATTGAACAAAGGTAGCAATTTTTCCGTCAATAATGAAATATATTGACCTATTTTTTACACCAATCCACCAATTTTATCTCCAGAAGGTAAAAAACACCCTCTCTTGCCCCCACTTTGGAACACTTCTTGGAAGCTATTTTGGTGTTAAACCAAAAGACAAAACACAGTATGAAAAAGACTCTTATTCTATTCTCGCTCTGCATATTATGCTTGGGCACAGCCATGGCGTGGACACCTACAATGAGCCACAGCGACAAACTTCCCCGACTATCTCGAGATTTTTTACACAAGTACTTCCCCTCACTCACCATCAGTGGCATTGAGCACAAGAATGCAGACCACTGCGACATGATGATAGTGAGTTTCAAAGATGGGTCGACGATGATTTTCGATGCAAAGAGTGGCGACTGCCATGCCATAATGCTCAAGAGTGGCTCGATACCCGACACTCTGCTCTCACAGCGAGTTATCGACCAGGTAAACAAGAGCTATCCAGGTGTCAAAATCACCTCACTCAAGCGCATCAAAGGTGGTACATGCCTGGGGCTGAGCAACAACCAGCAAGTGTGCTTTGACCGTGACGGCAAGGAGATAGCAGTACCCACAAACAAGAGCTGCGGATGCGGCAAAGGAGCAGACAAGAAGTGATCTCTATTTTGTTGCCATATCGCCCTGCACGGCACCAAGCTCACGCATACGGGCAACGATCATCGCCCTAAGCCTATCGAGCTTTATACCGCCCAGCATCGAACCCTCGAGGAGATTACGAGGCGCCTGCGAGGCAAAGCGCTCGATGGCTACGCTCGGGTCAAGGCGACGAACAATATCAACCATAAGGTCGACATAATCCTCTGCGGTGTAGCCTCTTAGCGCAAAACGCTCGGGGTACTCGGCCCACTCACGAGCCATGGGCGTTGAGCGATATATCTGCAACTGATGAAATTTTATTGAGGTAAGTCCGAGAGCATTGATTCGTTCCATCTGGGCGATGATCTGCTCTCGGCTTTCGTATGGCAAGCCGAGGATAAAGTGAGCGCCAACGTCAAGCCCTCGCCCACGTGTGCAAGCCACGGCACGCTCCGCATCCAGGAAGCCGTGGCCTCGATTTACATGCTCGAGCGTAGTGTCGTATGTGGACTCTATACCATACTCCACAGCGACATATTTGCATGTAGACAAATCTGCCAAAAGGTCGAGTATTTCAGAACTAATACAATCAGGGCGAGTACCGACAATCATGCCCGACACACGAGGATCTGCAAGCGCCTCACGCCATAGCCTCTCAAGCTCATCGACGGGTGCATTTGTATTTGTACCAGCTTGAAAATATACGATATACGATTCTGCCGTGCGGCCACGATTAGCATGAAACTCAATACCACGAGCCATCTGCTCCGCGATCGAACTTGACTCACGACAGTAGGCAGGCGAAAATGCCTCGTTAAGACAAAAAGTACAGCCGCCACGAGCCACCCTACCATCACGGTTAGGACAACTCATAGCGGCATCTATCGAGAGCTTCTGCACACGACCACCAAATCGGCGGCGCATGGTCACACCATAGTCGTTATATGGCAGAGACTCATCTCTCATAAACAGCTCTACAAATCTTGAATTCGTGCCACAGGCGACACGTCGAGCGAGCTAATCTCTCCTGCCATATATCGGTAGTAGCCCACCATGGCAATCATAGCTGCATTGTCGGTAGTAAACTTCAGCTCGGGAATAAAAGTGCGCCAGCCACGACGACGGCCCATCTCGACCACGCCATCACGCAGACCAGAGTTTGCCGACACACCACCAGCAATAGCTATATCCTTGATACCCGTAGCCTTAGAGGCTTTAACGAGCTTATCCAACAAGATATCAACAATAGTCTTCTGCAACGATGCACAGAGGTCAGCCTTGTTCTTCTCAACGAAGTCGGGATCGTTTTTCACAGCATCACGCAGCGTATAGAGGAACGAGGTCTTCAAACCTGAGAATGAGTAGTCGAACTCGCCCTCAACATGGGGCTTAGCAAACTTAAAGGCCTTGCTATCACCCTCCTTGGCCAGACGGTCGATAATAGGACCACCAGGGTATGGCAGACCCATAACCTTGGCACACTTATCAAAGGCCTCGCCCGCAGCGTCGTCAATGGTAGTACCGATGATCTCCATCTTTGTTGGCGAGTCAACACGCACAATCTGCGTATGGCCACCACTCACAAGCAGCGTGAGGAATGGGAAATCGGGGTGTGGCAACTCTCTATCGGGCAGGTCGACAAAGTGCGACAATATGTGTCCCTGAAGGTGGTTAACCTCAACAAGAGGGATATTGTTGGCAATAGAGAGTCCCTTAGCAAACGAGACACCAACAAGGAGTGAGCCGAGAAGACCTGGACCACGGGTAAAGGCAATAGCATCGACTTTGTCGATGGTAATGCCTGCCTCCTTGAGTGCTGTGTCGACAACAGGGATGATATTCTGCTGGTGAGCACGTGAGGCGAGTTCGGGAATTACACCGCCATACTTCTGGTGCACAGCCTGCGAGGCTATGACATTTGAGAGCAGCGTGCGGTTGCGAATTACCGCTGCAGAGGTGTCGTCGCATGACGACTCGATGCCAAGTATCGTAATATCCATAATTGGAACAAAAAAAATTTCGTCTATATAGCTAAAAACCTGCTAACCACCCCACTTCAACCCAGCCAGCAGCACAACATTCGCTACACTAAAGCGAGTTTTATGAGCCGTTGCGCCCCTGCTGCAAATAATTTTACAAATTCTTTTTGCCTATTTTTTTTCTATTTTATAGAAAAATTACTACATTTGTAGGTTAATTGCAGTATAATGTCGCAATAGTACACAGGTTTTCAATGCGCAAAGTTATAAAAATATTATCAATGGTGGTATCAGCAATCCTCTTGTTGTTGATATTTTTGCCTATTTGCGCTACCCTGCTTCTTAGCATGGACCGTGTACAAAACTACCTAATTCAGCACGCCACAAAATTTGCCAGCGAGTATCTCGAGAGCCGTGTAGAGATTGGCCGCATCGACATCGACCTGCTATCCAAAGTTCACGTCTACGACTTCTATGTCGAGGATCCCGAGAGAGATACCCTACTCTATGTCAGCGAGGCCGAAGCCTATATCGCGAGCCTAGATATCAAGGGCGAGGGTCTTAGGTTCAAGGGGGTCAAGGCCAAACGTGCGGAGTTCAACCTCCGAGAGATGGCCTCGGGAGAACTCAACATCCGACCTATAGTGCGCAAGCTATCCAAGCAGAATGGCCAGAGCACATTCAAGATGTATATCGACGATATCGAGGCCACCGAGAGCCGTTTTCGATACGAGCGTCTCGAGCACCGCAATCCCGAGTATGGTATCGACTACTTCGACATGGAGATTGGCGATATATCGTGCCGCCTCAGCGACTTCAAGGTCGAGTGTGGTGCGGTAGAGGCTGAGATAGAGCAGCTATACGCGCGTGAGCGCAGTGGCTTCGAGCTCACCGACTTCACGGGTCACTTCCTGGTAGATCGTGGCGACATAACATTTGACCATATCACGGCAAAGACCCAGGAGTCAGTGATAAACCTCCCTCACTTCATGATCGACGGCGAAGACTGGCTCGAGTATCGTGACTATATCAACAAGGTCGATATGCGTGGTAGTGTCACTGGCTCAAGCCTCTCGACCAAGGATCTCGGATACTTTGCCCCAGGTGTGCGCAACTGGGACCTTACGCTAAGAGATGTCGATGGCGATTTTGAGGGTGTCGTGAGCGACTTTGTTGCCACCGTGCACCGTGCATCGCTCGGCAATAGCACAACCATCGAGGCCGACGCACACATCATAGGCCAACCCAACTGGCAGGAGTCTGAGTACATCGTAGGCGTGAAGAAACTTCACACCACAGCCTCCGATGTGGAGCTATTCATGCGCAGCGTGACGGGCAAGGCACCACAGCCAAAGGTTGAGAGCATAATTCGCAGCCTTGGCACCGTAGACGCCCGAGGCACATTTGGCGGCAAGCTGTACTCATTCCGCACCGTGGGTAACATAGCAACAGGCCAGGGAGATATCTCTGCCGACGTGACCATGAGCCGCACGGAGCGTGGCCGCCACTCGCTCAGCGGAAGTGTCAAGACAGACAACCTCCATATCGGAAATATCATCGACGTAAAGAGAATCGGCACCGTTGACTCCGAGATTACGGCAGTATGCAACGTGGGCAGCGGCGGCATCTTTGGCGATGTAGACCTCAAGGTTGCCGACATCGGCATTGGCCGTGACAGATTTAGAGGCATCGCAGCCCAGGGCCATATCGACGGCGACAGATACGAGGCGAGTGTACAGTCTGCCGATAGCGACCTGAGCTTCAACCTCGATGGCATCATCGACCTAGGAGCACACATACCATCATACGAGATTATGCTCGACCTGCGCAATGCCGACCTCCACAAGCTCGGCATAAACAAGCGTGACACACTCTCGCAGCTATCTCTGCAGATGGGTGTGGATATCGACGGCCACAATTTCGACGACATGGATGGCACCGTGAGCCTTGCGGGCATGAACTACATATACCCCGGTGGCGAGCTCCAGTCGAGCCGCCTGAGTGCCGAGATACGTGGCGACGAGGATATGAAGGAGATCGAGATAAAGTCCGACTTTGCCGACATCCAGTTCCAGAGCCGCACCAACTATCGTGAGATTGCCGACTACATATTCAACGCCCTGAAGCGTTATATACCTCTGCTCTATGACAATGTCAAGCCAACGACCTACGCCGAGAGTAGCACACCAGTCGCAGACTACGACTACTCGATGCTTATGCTGCAGACCCACGAGGAGCTCAACGAGCTGCTCGACGCCGTTGTCGAGGGATTGCTCATAGCCCCCGACACCGAGCTATCGTTGGTATTCAGCCCACAGAACAACCACCTCACACTCCAGCTCGGCTCCGAGGCACTCGAGTACAAAGGTGTAATCCTTGCCGAGGCCAATGTCGACGTGAAGAACGACCGTGACTCGCTGCTCATGTGGCTAAATACCGAGGCCGTATATCTCGGCTCACGACGCATAATGCCGAACTTCAACATCACGGGTACGGCCCACGAGAACCAGATTAACCTCTCGGCAGACTTCAAGGATACTGAGAATCAGCAGTCGGGACTCCTTGCCATGAGCGCCAAGTTTAGTCGCAATGCCAAGACCGCACGTCGCTCGATACATGTCGACATATCGCCTTCGCACTTTACAACCAAGACCCATCAGTGGAAGTTGTATGCCGGAGGCCTCGACATCGACTCATCACGCATACAGGTCAACCAGTTCCACATTGCCCGTCCCGAGCAGCAGCTCATTATCGACGGCGTGGCATCGCGTGACCGCCGTGACTCTATACGTCTGTTGCTCGACAACTTCGACCTCTCGCCACTCTCGGCACTCATAAGCCGCTGGGGATACAACGTATCGGCAAACTCGTATGGTCATGCCACGGTGCACTCTGCGCTACACAACCCGCAGATTGATGCTCGCATCGACCTCACAGATATCGTAGTGAATGGTATCGAAGCTCCACCACAGTTGCTCACCTCGAACTGGGACTTTGAGCGCAACCGAGCACGAGTAATCATCAGCGACTGCAACTCGCTCGACACGATAATTCGTGGTTACTACCAGCCTCAGGGCAACCGCTACTATGCCGAGGCCAAGGTGCGCAATGTCGAGATGCAGCTCATACAACCATTCCTCACAGATATCATCTCGGATATCCATGGTACGGCAAGTGCCGAGGTGAACATCCATGGTGAGGGACGCATGGCAACACTCCAGGGCAAGGGCGTGGTGGATAGTATCGACGTGCACGTGGACTACACCAACACCCGCTACCGAGCTCCTCGTGGCGAGCTCACGATCAAGGACAACCACTTCATCGCCGACCGCATACCTGTCTACGACGAGGAGGGCAACCTGGGCCACTACTCCATGGACCTAAGCCTCGAGCACCTCTCGAACGTGACATATAGCATCGATATCGACGCCAAGGATATGCTCGTTTTCGACACCGACGCCAAGCAGAATGACCTCTTCTACGGCCATGTCTACGCCTCGGGCAAGGCCTCATTCAAGGGCGATAAGCGAGGCATGAAGATGGATATCGAGGGTACAAGTGCCCCCAACTCCAAGTTCTACATGCCACTCTCGGGCAAGGAGGATGTGTCGTATGCCGACTTTGTGCGCTTCAAGGAGCCTCTTGTCGAGGGTGTCGACACCTCACGCTTCCTCACACGACGCATGATGGCCTACGAGCGTAAGAACCGCAGCTCGAGCTCGTCGGAGGGCATGATGGATATGGATATCTCGCTCAACGTATTGCCAAATATCGAGATGCAGCTTGTGATCGACCCTACCGTGGGCGATATCATCAAGGGCAAGGGCTCGGGACAGATAACAATGCACATTGTGCCTAAGGCCAACATCTTCGAGATGATGGGCGACTACACCATCTCCGAAGGTACATACCTCTTCACGCTGCAGAACGTTATCAACAAGCTCTTCACCGTGAAGCCTGGCTCGACAATACAGTGGACTGGCGATCCGCTCGGTGCCGAGCTCAATATCGACGCAGTATATAGCACCAAGGCCTCGCTCAAGCCTCTGCTGGGTAACTCTACGCAGGGTGCCGACATCTCACGTGCCGTGCCTGTGGATTGCTACATACAGCTCACGGGAGAGCTTATGTCGCCCGAGGTTAACTTCGACGTCAAGGTGCCTAACGTGGCTCCCGAGATTCAGACCATTGTCAACTCTGCGCTCAACGACCAGCAGGCCATCGCCACACAGATGTTCTGGCTCCTTGCAGCCAACACCTTCTCGGCCGAGGATACTGGCTCCATGGGTGCTTCGCTCTCAGCAACAACGGGCTTCGAGCTGCTCTCGAACCAGCTGAGCAACTGGCTCTCGGGCGATAACTACAATATTGTCCTGCGCTACCGACCACGCACAGAGCTCACGGGCGATGAGGTGGACTTCGGCTTCTCGAAGAGCTGGTTTGACAACCGACTAATCGTCGAGGTTGAGGGAGGATACCTCTCCGATGCAGCGTCGCAGGCGACACAGAATGCCTCGAACTTCGTTGCCGAGGGCTTTATCACCTGGCTCATAGATCCCGATGGAGCCTTCCGCCTCAAGGGCTTCACGCAGACTATCGACCGCTACGGCGAAAACCAGGGTATGCAGGAGTCGGGCATTGGACTCTACTATGGCGAGAGCTTCAACACCTTTGGTGAGCTGGGCCGAAGCATACGCAGCCGCTTTGTCAACCCTGAGCGTCAGCAGCGTCGCCGTGAACGCCGAGAGACAAAGCGAAGAACAAAGCTAGACTCGCTGGCGCTCGAGCAGAGGGGCGAAGATACTATTATCGAAAACGACTCGTTAGAGTAGATATAGACAGAAGATAAACGAAACAAAATAATTAACTAAAACCTTACTTAAAATTATGATTAATTTACTCTCAATCCAGGGTGTTGAGCAGGCTACCGAGGCTATTGCTGAGAACCCTGCAATCAACCAGACAGTTAACGAGACTACGGAGAATCTTTCGATTAGCTTTTGGAGCCTCTTTATGGGTGGTGGCTGGCTCATGTGGGTACTTGTAGCATTGGCTGCAGTGATGGTATTCATCTTCGTGGAGCGCTTCCTTGCAATCCGCAAGGCTACGCAGATTGACAAGAACTTCATGAACCGTATTCGTGACTACATCCTCGAGGGCAACATCAACGCTGCTGTAGACCTCTGCCGCCGCACCGACTCACCTATTGCTCGCATGATCGAGAAGGGTATCGAGCGCATTGGCCGTCCTATGGGCGACATCCAGACAGCTATCGAGAACGTGGCAAACGTTGAGGTTGCAAAGCTCGAGTCTGGTCTTCCATGGTTGGCCTCAATCTCGGGTGGTGCCCCAATGATTGGTTTCTTGGGTACTGTAGTAGGTATGGTGCAGGTATTTATCGGCATGTCGGCAAACCAGAGTGGTGGCATCGAGCTCGCACAGCTCTCTGAGGGTATGTACGTAGCCATGGTAACTACCGTGGGTGGTCTTATCGTTGGTATCCCTGCATACTTTGCCCACAACTACCTCGTGGCACGTGTCGAGAAGATGGTATTCCGCATGGAGGCTACCACAATCGCATTTATGGATATCTTGAATCAGCCTGTACAAAAATAGTTAAGCTATGGCAATCAAAAGAAGTTCAAAAATAGATTCGACCTTCTCGTCATCGTCAATGACCGACCTTGTGTTCCTGCTCTTGGTCTTCTTCGTGCTTGCCACGACGCTGATCAACCCGAACAATGCCGTGAAGCTCACTCTCCCATCGTCGTCAAGCACCATGGGCGACCCTTCGTCGGTATCTATCTCGGTGCTCAGTGGCCCTGCAGGCTATAGCTACATCTTCAATGGCAACAAGTCGAACCCATATATCGATGCTAATGAGATGGCCGTGGAGCTCAACGCATACTACGAGAACCACATGGCTGAGAGCCAGAAGGCACTCATCGTATCGGTACACTGCGAGAAGGATCAGACCACTGTCGATGCACTGCTTGCTATCATCGACATGATCAACGACCAGAATAAGGCTGCGGGCGAGATTGCACCTGGCGTGCAGCGCTACAAGATGGTACTTGCAACCGACAAGAAGTAATGGAGTATTACAATCCCATAGACCACTCGTCGAAGAGGTATGCTGCGGTAATTACCGTGGTCGTCATGGCACTCATAAGCCTTGGCGTAAGCTTCGTCACGTTCGAGATTGAGCGCCACAACAACGAGATCTACACCGTAGAGATAGAGTATGTTGAGGAGCTCGAGGAGGAGCCTGAGCAGAAGACTCCTCCCGCAGCACGTGCCGAGCAGACCAAGGTGACCAACCCACGACCCAACCCTACGCAGGCCTACGAGAACGAGTCGAAGGATAACACCCGCACACAGACTTCGGGCAAGGCCGAGAGCACTCAGACGCTCAACACTAATGCTCTCTATAAGCCAACAAAGGGCATCACTCCCGACCAGGATATCACCGAGGGTAACCGACTTGCTCCAGAGGGTGAGAGCGAGGAGCATAAGGGCGAAGGCACGGGTCTTAACTCGATTGGCGACGCAGACTTTGACGGAGGACTCCAGACACGTGGTGCGACTGCTGACTACTCTAAGCCCAAGGGCAATAACGCCGAGGGCAAGGTGATGATTGATGTTGTGGTGGATAGCGAGGGTAATGTAACATCTGCGAGCTTCCGCCAGCAGGGCAGCACAACAAGCGACAAGACGCTTATCAGCAACGCTATCGCAGCAGCCAAGAGAACGAAGTTTAACCCGGATCCCTCGAGGATGTCGCAGACGAGAACAATAGAATATAACTACAAAGTGCGCTAATGATAAGAGCAACACTCCGCCTATTTATTCTGCTGGGTCTACTTGCCTTTGGCACACATAGCACCCAGGCAGAGCCTCCCAAGGGGGCAGATATTGAGCTATCTACATCGGTCATCGACCTTGGCGAAATCTCGCAGGATGATGGCAAGCAGATGGTGCGCCTTACGTACACCAACACGGGAGATATTCCGCTGGTCGTTACCGAGGTGCGCACAAGCTGCTCGTGTATGAGTGTGGAGTATGAGCGTGGCAAGGTGCTACCCAACGAGCGTAGCACTATAAACATCACGCTCAACCCTGCCAAGGCTCCCAAGGGTCAGTACATAAGAGTTATGCAGATATACTCAACAGCAACGAGTGGCGTTAAGCGTGTCACCGTGAAGGCTCAAATAGAGTAAACACCTAAGAGAAGTATGAATATTAAAAGAATTGTCTTCAACCCTTTGCGCGAGAATACCTATCTCGTGTGGGACGATACAAAGGAGTGCATCGTCATCGATGCAGGAAATATGTCTGCGGCCGAAAACCGCACACTCAGCGACATCATCGCTGCTGAGGGTCTTAAGCCAGTGATGGCTGTCAACACACACGGACACTTTGACCACACTGGTGGTGTGAAGTATGTTGTCGAGGAGTATGGCGTGAAGTTCGCCTGCTCTAAGAAGGATGACTTCCTCATGTCCAAGGAGCCATCGTCGATGTATGGTCTTCAGTGCAACCCTGTGCCCGAGATCGATGTCGACCTCGACACACTCGACACACTCAAGTTTGGCACTACGGAGCTTCGTGTTATCAAGACCCCTGGCCATACCCCTGGCCACGTGTCGCTCTACCACGAGCAGAGCAAGTCGCTCTTCACGGGCGACACCCTCTTCCGTGAGAGCATTGGCCGCACCGACTTGCCTGGTGGCGACTACTCGTGGATTATGAAGTCTATCCTCGAGGAGCTTGTTCCCCTTGGCGACGATGTGGCTATCTACCCAGGCCACGAGGATAGCTCTACAATCGGTCACGAGGTGTTGTACAACCCCTTTGTCACCGAGGTGCTCAACAACGAGATTAACTACAAAGGCTAACACTCAATCCAGACAAGATGCGTATTGATATTATAACTGTCGTTCCAGAGCTTCTCACCTCGCCCCTCAACGAGTCTATTTTGAAGAGAGCTCAGGAGTCGGGCCACGCAGAGATATATGTACACAACCTGCGTGACTACACCACCGACAACCGACGTACTGTCGACGACTACCCCTTTGGTGGCGAGGCAGGCATGGTTATGAAGTGTGAGCCCGTGTTCCGCTGCATCGAGAAGCTCAAGTCGGAGCGTGACTACGACGAGATCATCTTCACCTCGCCCGATGGTATTACCTACAACCAGCACGAGGCTAACCGCCTCTCGCTGATGAAGAATATCATCATCCTCTGCGGCCACTACAAGGGCATAGACTATCGTATCCGCGAGCACCTTATCACTCGTGAGATATCTATTGGCGACTATGTACTCACAGGTGGCGAGCTTGCCGCATGTGTCATTGCCGACTCGGTGGTGCGTATCATCCCTGGAGCTATTGGCGACGAGGCCTCGGCACTCACCGACTGCTTCCAGGATAACCTGCTCGCTCCACCTGTCTACACCCGCCCTGCGGAGTTCAACGGCTGGAAGGTCCCCGACGTGCTGCTTTCGGGCAACTTTGCCGAGATCGAAAAGTGGCAGGAGGAGATGGCCTACGCTCGCACCAAGGAGCTGCGTCCTGATCTTTTGGAGGAGTAATATGTAACGAACAATTTTTATTTATTTATTAATTAATATAAGTATAACTATGAAAAAATTCTTTCTACTTTTGGCAACAGTTCTTGTTGCATTCGTAGCATGTGAGCCAACCGAGCAGCCAAGCACTGAGGTAAAGGGCACACTTGCAGTTACTGAGCAGTCTGTAGAGATGGCGTTCTACGGTGGCGAGGGCGTTATTAACTACACAATCACTGATGGCGAGGCAGGCGCACAGCCTACAGTTACAGTTAACACCGAGTGGGTTAACAACATCACAGTTGGTGAGAACATCAAGTTCAACGTCGATTTCAACAACATCGAGGAGACTCGTGTTGCTACTCTTACTGTTGCTTACGGTGAGCAGTCGTTCGATGTATTCGTACGTCAGGCAGAGGGTATGGCTGTAGATGTAGAGTTCGTAGCTACAGCACTCAATGGTGAGTACTACGGTACTGCTTATTCTCAGGATCCTAACTACTTCGCTATCCTCTCAAAGAATGGTACAACTGGTTGGTCTGACCTCTACCTCGACACATACTACCGCTTCGACCTCTACTCAAACACTCCTACTGACGCCTCAGCACCAGTACTTCCACAGGGTGTATTTGCTTACGACTACCTTAACTCTGGCGTTGGTGAGACCTTTGGTGATTTCTACAGCGTTCGTATGCAGACATTCCAGGATGGCAGATACGAGGAGACAAAGATCGAGGATGGCGTTGTAATCATCACTGAGAACAAGTTCGAGGCTATCTTGAAGATGGTTGACGGCAAGGTACACCGCGTAGTATACGAGGGCTCTTTGGCACTCGGCTACATCGAGGTTCCAGCACCTGACTACTACTCTACTCTTACTGAGGATCTTACGTTCAACCACCCAGATGGTGTTATCCGCCTCAACTACTTTGGTGACTACTATGGCCTTGGCGCATCAAACTGGACAGTGAGCCTTGTATTGCCTGGCACAAACATCAATGGCGACTACTTTATGCTTGACATCGTAACCGACAGCTTGGCATTTGAGGCATCTAATATCGTTGGCACATACAACTGTGTTACAGAGGCAGAGGCTGCTAAGAACACCTTTATCGCTGGTTACTACGCAAATGGTTTCGGTAGTTCTTGGTACTTCGTAGCTGTTGACAACTACTACGGCACTGACGACGTAGCTCCACTTGTTGATGGTACTATCACTATCCGTGAGGAGGGTATCAACTTCGTTGTAGAGTTCGACTGTATGGACGATAACGGCCACAAGATTGCTGGTACTTACACTTGCTCAGCACTTGAGATGTACGACAATAGCAAGTAATATATAGCGGGATATTAAACCCGAGTCACAGGACAAAGGACTGTTGCACAAATTGTTGCAGCAGTCCTTTTTTCGTATATAGACCCTAAATTTATAAATATAAAATCACTGCTTTTGACCATTATTGTTTGCATTTAAGATTTTTTTTATATCTTTGCACCGCAGGGATATAGTTTTTACTACTCTCTGCGTTATATAAGCACAATATTTGCAACAGAGATTAAAAACATGAGAATTATGAGAAAGATTAAATTATTAGTTACAGTCCTATTTCTACTCCTCGTAGCAGAGCCCTCGTGGGCAGCGCCGATATTTGACAACGACGAGCGTCAGATAGAGTTCAACGAGCTACCAAGCACGTCGCAGAACTTCGTGAAGAAGCACTTTGCTTTCGAGCAGCCATCCTACGTAATCAAGGAGGTGGGCCTTGTATCGAATGAGTATGAGGTAGTATTTGAGAGTGGTCTAAAGCTCGAGTTCGGCAACAATGGCGACTGGAAGGAGATAAAGTGTCACGAGGGCGAGATACCCGCAGTGCTTATTCCAAAAAAGATTGCCGACTACGTGGCAAGGAGATACCCCACAGCAGTGATTAAGCAGCTCAAGCGTGAGCGTTACGAGTGGGAGGTAAAGCTCAGTGGAGGCCTTGAGCTTACGTTTGACAAAAATTTCAAGTTGGTTGACATCGACGACTAACCTCCAGAGTCGGGTGTGTCAATAAAAATTAAGTTTAGGTTAAGATTATGAGAAGACTATTTTTTATTATGGTGGCAGCCCTCGGCATTGTGGCAACGGGCTGCGACGACGACTATACTCCTTCGCTCTCGCTCGAGAGTTCGTTCAAGACGGCATACCCTAATGCCGTGGATGTGGAGTGGGACCGTGAGCGTGGTCATCGAGTAGCAGAGTTCAAGCTCCCAGGTATCTCGAACGACTGCGAGGCCTGGTTCACAAAGTCGGGCGAGTGGGTGCTCACAGAGTACAAGATTGATTACAAGTCGCTGCCCGAGGCCGTTCGCACAGCCTTCGAAACGGGCTACGGCACTCAGACACCAGTTGATAGCGTCTACTACGTGGAGCGCAACAACAAGAGCGACCTATATATCATCGAGACCGAGGTTGTGGTCAATGGCCTGCTCTCGGAGATATATCTCACATACTCAACAGAGGGCGAGTTGCTTCGTACATGGGTCGAGGTGGAGTACGGCGATTATATCTACGACTACCTATAGCCATAACGACTTTACGGGCCATGGGGCTCGACTATATACCCTTTTATCCGAGGACTGTTCAACAGGTGTTGGGCAGTCCTTTATTTTGAATAAAAACCACATTACCACAATGTATGAATATATGCGCAACTCGTTGTTATACATATAAATGCAACAAGAGGAATAATATGCAAAAAAAATAGATAAATGGCGAAAAAAGTGGATAGCCGCACCCATAGTTTCGCAAATTATAACTACCTTTGCAGATGCTCTATTGCGCAACAATCGCATAAGACACATAATATTTCAAACTTTATACTTTTTTTTATGAAAAACATCAAGCATCTCCTAATTGCAGCCGTGGCTCTTATCGCAGGCTTCGCAGTTAGCGCGTGTACCCCCGATCCTACACACGAGGACGGCAAGGACACCAAGGTTGAGGTTGTTGTGACCGATGTTGCTGCCAACGGCGCAACTATCAGCGTGACAACAAAGAACGTTAAGGAGTTCGCCTACATTCAGCGCGACACCGAGATCCCTGCAACAGCAATCCTTCAGAGCGATGAGTTCAAGACAGTTATCGAGGATACCGAGACTGAGAAGACTACATCAATCACAATCACTGGCTGCGAGGCAGGTAAGACTTACACCTACTTCTTCGCATTCCGTCTTGCAGACAGCTCTATCTACGAGGAGGTTAAGCGTGTTGAGTTCACTACTACAAGCTATGGCGACAACGTATTGACAGTTGTTGACCGTATGTACGACGGTTTCTCAGTACATATCCAGATTCCTGATGAGGTGAAGGAGCGTGGCAACGCTTTGCGTTACTCTACAAGCTCTATGGCTATGTTCAACTACATGAAGTCTATGGGTACAGGTTCGTACGACAACTTGCTCTACAACGCTGCTCAGTGGACTACTACTGACAAGACTGTCATCTACGACGAGGCGCACAGCACCGAGACTGACGAGAATGGCGACTTCATCTATGACGATCAGGGTAATTTGATCTCTGCAAGTTTTGCAGATCCTAAGGTTCCTGGCGAGCCTGGCTACTTCATCGTTGGTGAGTTCGCATACATGGACGACACCGAGGAGCGTACTGTTCTCTACATTGACGAGGAGACTGGCGAGATTAAGAGCAAGGTGGTAAACGACGACTCATACTGGGAGAGCACAGTATGGTGGTTCCCTGCAGGCTGGCAGGCTGGCTACTACAACCCATTGTACGACTGGGTAACTTGGTACAACGAGAAGGATAGCGACGAGTACGACACCGAGAAGTACTGGACAGGTTACTACGAGCGTCTCTATGTTGAGACTCTTCCTGCTGAGACTCTCGAGGGTAATGTCGAGATCAAGGTTACTGACGTAACTCCTATCGACGCTTGTATCTCATTCACTCCAACAGACGACGTTGTTCAGTACTGCATCCTCGTATGTACAGAGTCTGAGTACCAGACACAGATCCTCCCTCTTATCGAGAACAACGAGGAGCACTTGCGTTGGTTCACTGGCTCATACTTCGCAATGATGAGCTTCGGTATCCAGATGGGTCAGGGCAACTCTGAGTTGTGGCTCACTGACTGGTTTGTGGATACTAAGGGTATGGCTGGCCAGACTATCCGTGTTCTTGTATCAGGTATTGGCGACGCTCAGGGTAAGACTCAGTGCTTCGCAACTACTACATTCGAAATGCCTGAGGTAACTCTTCCAAAGCCTGAGGTTGTGATAACTCCTGTGCCAAGCGACGATCCTTACACAGTTACATTCAACATCAAGAACCCTAACCCAGATAACGCTATCACTGAGGCTTACTTCGCATGTAACTACGAGCGTGAGTTCAACAACATCCTCAAGGAGTACAGCTACACATCACTCCTAAAGGAGATGGGTAACCGCCTTGACGCTACTTCAGTAGGTCTTATCAACTCTGCTAACGGTTTCAACTTCACTATCTCTTCACGCGAGAATGCAACTACACGTCTTGCAATGCTCGTTTACAACTGGGAGGGTACTGGCAACAATCCTGACGATCCTAACACTAAGGCTGTGGCTGAGTACACTACTCCTAACGCTAACTTCCCAGTACGTGTAAACTCTGAGCTCTTCGAGAAGCTTAAGGGCGAGTGGGTAGCTTCAGCAGAGATGAAGAACTATGTTGCTGTAACAGACTCTGAGGGTAACGCTACTGGCGAGTACAAGTACGAGAGCGCTGGTACATACACATCACCTGTGACTATCGCTGGTGGTATCGAGTACCCAACAACTCTTCCTGAGGAGGTTTACGACATCTATGCAGACTGGGGCATCAGCCGCGAAAATACTGACGAGCTCTACGAGGAGTTCTTGGCTATGGCTGAGCAGTACAACGCTCGCACACGTGGTTTCAACCGCCTCTTGTGCCTCGGCTTCAACTTTGCTCACCCAGACTACAACCTCGATATCGTACAGACTCCATACGATTTGTTCATCTCTGACGAGTTCTCTGTAGCTACTGTTGCTGATATGTTCTATGACTTCGGTCCAAAGTGGAACCTCGAGATCGACGCTGAGGGTAACGTATGGTTGCCAATCAACATTGAGCGTGAGTTCCCAATGTCAGCATTCTTCTACGGCATTGACTACACATTCTACATGTTGGCTATTGGCGAGCGTTCATACCTCGGTGGCGACGTAATCGGCGCTGACGGCTCTACAGTTATCAAGGCTCGCTTCCCAGTTGAGGTTTCTGACGACTACAACACTATCACTATCAAGCCTATCGAGTACACTGACGGCTATGGCATGACTGAGGTATACTACCCATGTGTAACTCAGCTCCAGAATGGCTATGCTACACCTCTTAACCCACGTGTACGTAGCGAGATCGTCCTCACTCGCAAGGCTGGCACATCGGCTGCTAAGGCTAACGTTGCAACATCTAAGGGCGTATCTAAGCCTGTATCAGCTGTTGGCAAGGCTCCAGTACCTATGAAGCGTGCTGAGTTCTCTGTAACATCGTTCGAGAATATCACTCCTCGCACTAAGCTCGTTCCTGAGCGTAAGATCGAGGCAGGTGTTGAGGCATACCACAAGCGTGCTAAGGCAGCTGTCGAGGCTTACTACGGCATCAAGCTCTAATGGCTTGGAGATAACAAAAATAGGGGTTGTCCGAAAGTGGACAACCCCTATTTTTTTTGCCTATATATGAAGGTCTTTAACTCTGGTAGGATGATTAATTGACGTAATCCTTATAGAGCTCTACAAACTCCTGAGCATCGCTCACATCCTCCCTGTTAAAGGTTATAGGATCGGAGATAAACAGTTCACCGACATATCCATTCTCATCCTCAGCCAAGCCACAGACAACATACTCGTTGCCATAGGTGCATAGTGCCCAGTCGGGCGACGAGGTATAGGAGTAGTCAAGAAGGCTCTCACGAATCTCCGCCTCGCTATACTCAGTCAACACATCGCTACGGAAGATATCGAAGTGCAGGGCTGGCGAAGCCTCGGCAGTAGCCACCTCGATAGATATGAAGTAGTCGGCATAGCCCAAGAATGCATTATAGTATGGCTCAAGCTGAACAACCTCGGCAAGATCGTAGGCCTCGCAGCTGACAGACGTGATACGATTTGTGCCCTCGCCATCCTCGAGCGTAGTGAAACGATACAGGAACAGGTCTGTTGTAGCAGCATCGGCATAGAAACCATAGACAGCAAGCACAAACTCCGTAGCAGGTGGCAACTGTGATATATGCTCACGATAGATACCCGAGAGCTCGAGTGGCTCATAGCGGCTCATGACGTAGTCCAACTGCTGCTGCTTGTCGCCCTGAGGCAGGTTCTTGGCATAGATTAGCACTGCCGTATAACTCTCATCGCTCGAGGGGGTTATGGTAACATCTACCGAGCGAGGACGAATATTGTCGAACACCACCTCGAAGGTCATATCCGAACGCTCGACATCGCCCGTAGAGAAGTAGCTCACCTGGGGCTTTGACACCACCATCGGAACATTACCATTCGCCGAGTCAATGGCATAGATTAGAGCCATGTAGCGGTGATTGGCGTTGAGCGTCTTTTGAAACTCTACACTACCACTATAACCTAGCTGCGACATAATCTCCTCGGCACTCTTCTCCTCAAAGTAGTAGAGATGGTCTGCAATATAGAAGAAGGCCTCGGCAACCTGTTCCTCAGCCTCGCTGGTGAAGGGCTGACCCTGCTCTATATATCCCGCCTCGTTATCCTCAACGAGCTGAACCATGTAGTATCCATCCCACCCCTTAGGCTCGACGGCAAACGACACCTCGGGGCCCTCAGCAACAATTTTGGCATCGAACTCCACATCGGCACGCTCGGGTAGACGCTTATCCACAAGAACGTACTCAACATCGGTTATACACTCATACCTATCGCCATGAAGATAGAGGCCGTAGACATATACAACATACCTCTTGGCAGGCGAGAGATCACGCCACACGCGCTGCGTGCTGCCCGACGAGATCAATCGACTTGTTTTGAGATACTCCTCAAGGGTTACACCACCTGTGAGGCTGGTAATGAAGGAGTTATAGTCGGCCGCAACAAGCTCCTCGACAGTCGTGATACCGAGCTGCGTGAGGTAGTCGAGCTCCGCCATGCGTGCTACATAGAGCAGTTCGTCGCTCTTAGGCACAATGCTCACCTCGCACTCCGAATAGTCTATCTTCGTAATCTCCACGCTAAGATAGTTATCATCACACCTTGCCTGCTTGACAACAAATTGAGGGGTCTCGTCGGTAGATATATGACGAAGAGTGATTGTCGCCTCGCGCGATGAGGAGGTATTATTAGGGAGGACTCTAAATCCTATAACACCCTGACGTGAGTTGTCAATATCAACAATCCACTCCACCTCGGCAAGAGCTACGGGATTGATGCCATTTGTCTCTTGAAGAGTATACTCCACCTCGGCATAGCCACCAAGAGCCGAGAGTTCGACAACTGTTGGTCTAACACCAAACCCAGGTCTCTGCTCCTCACTATCTACACATGATACAAGGAGCGTAACAAAGGATAAAAAAGTGAGAAGACGACGCATATATTTCAATCTTTATATATGTTTTACAACTGGCATTGAACGCATCACTGGCACTTCGCCATTTGACGACTCTACGGCAAAGACAATGACCATATACCTCTTGTCCGAGCTAAGTTGCATGTTAATTGTTCGTGGGCCAGTGTAGCAGCTAGACTTGAGATACTGCTCGGCACTATAACCATTCGCCATAGCACTGCGAGCACCAGTGTAGAAGTTCGCAGCAATGGTCTTGATAGCATACTCGCTCATAGGCTCGCCTGGCTCAATGTAAAGGAGGTTATCCTCGGGAGCTATCTGCACGGCGTAGTATCCGTTCCAGTTCTCTGGCGTAACGCTAATGCTCACCGTGCCACCAGCAGCCGATGTAGATACATTAAAATCTACGTCGTACATCTCTTGCATAGGGATATTTACCACCGAGGTGTGCAGCGGAGTGGTCATAGTGTAGCTGTTGCCACTGAACTCCACGCCGTAGCTATATATAGTATATGTAGCACCTGGCTGCATACCCGTAAAGTCACGTGTAGCCTTGCCCGTGTAGATCAGCTGCGGGCTCACACGGTCCATAAGCTCCTCGAGCGTAAGGTTGTTGCGCTGAGCCAGATTTAGATAGCTCTCCATCTCGTTGGCAACAAACTGAGCACCATCGGTAATACCCGTCTGCTTGAAATACTCCGAGTCGATGATATTTGCCATGTAGGGACGTGTTGGGTATGTTGGCGTGTAGTGCACCGTGCAGCTCTTATATGTCACGTTGGCAACCTCAAATTTGAAGTCGTTGAGTGGTTGCTTGTCCTGCATCACATAGACCCTGAGTTTCGACTCCATGTTTTTGTAGCTTATCGTAACAAAGCCTAAACGCTCCATAGGCTCGTCGCTCTCGCTGATTCTGAGCACAATCTTCGACGAGGTAATCTCGAGAGGCACAATCCACTCAACACTGCTCACAACCTCGGGCTTAGCACCCTTCACTGGGTTGGTAACAGCGTAGTATACAGGAATATCGCCACCATCACCAGTGATATTAAGCTCATAGACATCGAGCTCCATGGTGGGCAATGCGCCTCCGTTAGATGTCATCTCGCACGACACCAATAACATCACAAGGGCAATAAAAGTTAGACGCAGTGAGCGCATGAAATTTAGCATAGCTATATCAATTTACGTAGAACATTAAACAAAGTTAAGAATAATTTCTTAGTTCGCCAAGAGCTACCCCAAGGACTAACCTCTCGATTTCAGCTCCTCGACAAGCGTGGCACATCCATCCTCGAGCAGGTCGAGCACAAGTTCAAAACCCTCGTGACCCTCGTAGTATGGGTCAGGGATGTAGGACCAGTCGGTATGGCGGCGCAAGAACTCACGAAAGCGGTAGATTTTGAACTGCGCCTCGCGGTTGGGTGCAAGACGAAAGAGAGCCTCGTAGTTGTTGTCGTCCATGGCAATAACCATATCAAAGCGCTCGAAATCCTCCTCACGCACCTGTCGTGAGCGGTGGGTGATATCTATGCCACGAGCCGCCGCCGCACGGCGCATACGAGCATCGGCACGCTCTCCAGCATGGCCACCATACGTACCTGCTGAGTCGAGATATACCCTATCGCTAAGACCCTCACGATCCACAAGAGTCTGCATCATAGCCTCGGCAGCCGGCGAGCGGCAGATGTTTCCCAGGCAGACAAAAAGTATTTGTTGCTTCATAATTCTCTATTTTTGGCAAAGGTAGATATTTTATTCGACATGAACAATGTTGTTTTATTGATTAAAAACTGAGTTTCGTTTAGGCTATTGAATTATAGGCTTTTTTTGGGGTAATAGTGGCACGCTTTTTCGCTCATTTTAAGGCTCAAGCAGATAATTTTTTATATCTTTGTGGCGTTATTGAAAAAACAAACAACACACTAATTATAGTTCAATCATGAAAATTAAAGCAATTTTGCTCGTTGTGGTAGCAGCGTTTGTATTCAATATTGCTGCTGAGGCACAATCTCTTCCACGTCCTGTTCGTAATGTAGAGCTTCAGGATCTCAACGGACGCAAGGCTCGTCTTCCATGGTGGGGCGAGAAGAATCTTTTGATCTTCTATGTTGACCCTGAGGTACCTAAGCAGAACCACGACTTTATCACCTACCTCGAGACTACTGGCCGTGTTCAGGGCCCAAATATCGAGGGTTTCGGTATCGTTAACCTCAAGGATGCAGTATATCCTAACGAGCTCGTTCGAAAGATTGCTGACGCACGTACAGCTAAGAATGGCGCAACTATCCTCTGCGACCCAGACCACTGGATCTCAAGCGCATGGCGTCTTGGTGACTGCAACAACTGCTTCGTAATCATGCTTGTGAACAAGCAGGGCCAGCTTGTCTTCATGCACAAGGGCGAGATGACTAAGGCAGACCAGGATCGCTTTATCGCAGCTGCGGATAAGCTCCGCTAATCGAGTAGCACGCAATGGTGCGTAGTCTTGCTCTTGCCTTAACGCTTATATTCTCCACCCTAAGCCTCAGCGCTCAGGGTCCGAGCAGTGCGATAATCGAGCAAGACACCATTCTCTACCGATATAGACCCATAGACCAAACTTCGAACAACTCGGAGTTTGGTCTTCGTCTTTATGACTATATGCACCTCACGACCGACGAGCCTCGGGGTGTAAATATCTCGTTAATAGGCTCTCCTGGCTACTCCGTGAATACAGGCTGGCGACTCACGCTGTTGGGCAATATGGAGTACCGTGCACCAAGAGATTGGAGCAAAATAAATAGCCTGCAAATCTTAGCAACCGCCTCACTCACTGGGCATTACAATATTGCAATCAAGGGTTTTAACACCCTTCGTAATGACCGCCACGACATACTCTATCGTGCCCAAACGAGCTCCACACCCAAGGAGCTCTATGGCCTTGATTACATCGCACAGTCGGGCGACAACTTCGGCTTATACACCGAGAAGATATATCTTGCTGAGGCGATATACCGCTGGCACACCACCAAGAATCTAAGCCTCGGCCTTGGCGTAGACTACAGATTTGAAAAGGCCTCAAAACTAGACTCCCGAGCACTCGAGATATTGGGGCAAAACGCAACAAAATATTCGGGCGCAAGCCTTAGCCTGCTGCTCGATTTCTCGACGCATAAAATCATTGATATCAACCACCAACGTGGCATAAAACTCGAGCTCGGAGCAACGCTCAGCCCTAAGACCCTAAATAGCACCTCAAGCACTCTGTATCAAGTAGATGCATCTGTAAATGTATATATTCCACTTTGGCGTGGAGCACTCCTTGCATCGGATATTTATGCAGGCTACCAGTCGAGCAACACACCTTGGCTTACGTACTACAATATTGGCTCGGAACAGCGCATGCGAGGCTACTACTCATCACGCTACATAGGCCCTTCGTTGGTGGGTGCTCAACTCGAGCTACGCCAACGAGTATGGGAGGGTCTTGTCGTTGCTGCATGGGGTGGCACAGCGGCTACATTTGAGAGCAAAACGAAGGCCTCGTGGCGCAACTTCATGCCCGACTATGGTGTCGGCATTCGCTGGTACACTAACGCCAGCCAGGCCCTGCGCATAGACCTCGGTTTTGGCCGCCACGGACACAACTTTGTGGTGGGCTTCAGCGAGCCATTTTAGTCATCGGCTCAATATTTCCTAATATTTGCATATAACCCTTCGTAAATTGGTTTTTTTGTCGTATATTTGCGGCCGTATTACTATACCTATGGTATAGCAATCAACTTTTTTAATCAAGAAAGAGGATAATTGATTTATGAAAATTGCATTAGCGCAGCTAAACTTTACAGTAGGCGACATCAAGACCAACACCGCTAAGATTATCGAGGCAATCACTCGAGCTAAAACTGAGGGTGCAGACCTTGTTGTATTCCCTGAGTTCGCCATAAGTGGCACACCAGCCTATGGTCTTCTGACCAAGACCACCTTCCTCACACTCTGCGAGGAGGCTATCGACACTATCGCAACAAAGTGTCGTGGCATAGCTGCCATCGTCGGCACACCATATCTTACTGACGAGGGCCCTATCAGCGCCGCAGCATATATCGATAGCAAGGGAAATGTTGAGTTTATCGGCAAGCGCCACGTCTCGGCACGCCGCGAGATGGGCTATATCGTAGGCTCGTCGATTGGCTGCCAGACAATACATATCATGGATAGCAAGCTGCGTGTGGTTGTAGGCGACGACCTCAGCCGCATGGATGATATCGACGAGGAGGTTGATGCTATCATCTCAATCAACGCACGCCGCTATGGCAAGGGTATCATGACTCGCCGCTTCGACAAGATGAGCCGTCTTGCGTTCAGCGAGGGCACAACACTCATCCTGATGAACCAGGTGGGTGGCTCGGGCGACATCGTCTACGACGGAACATCGGGTATCCTCAACCAGGATGGTCACCTCGTGATGTTGCTCAAGAGCTTCGAGGAGGATTTCCGCATCTTCGACACCAAGGCCGAGAACAAGGCTTTCGATGTACCCTTCACAACATACAAGGATCGCAACACGATGCTCTACAAGGCTGCCTGCCTTGGTCTTCGTGACTACTTCCACAAGAATGGCTACACCAAGGCCTGCGTAGGTCTTTCGGGCGGTATCGACTCGGCTGTTGTTGCCTGCATCGCTGTGGGTGCTTTGGGCAAGGAGAATGTTCGTGTACTGCTCATGCCTTCGCCATTCACACCTAATGAGAGTGTAGAGGATGCCAAGAAGCTCGCTGAGAACCTCGGCGTAGAGTATAGCGTGCTCCCAATCATCGAGGCATACAACGCTATGGTGGGCACTCTCCAGCCAGTAATTGGTGGTACAGAGTTTGACGCTACCGAGGAGAATATCCAGACACGTATCCGTACAACGATGCTCATGGCACTTCAAAATAAGACGGGATATATGTTGCTCAACTCTTCGAACAAGAGCGAGAACGCCCTCGGCTGGTGTACTCTCTATGGCGACACCGCAGGTACGTTCAGCCCTACTGGCGACCTCTACAAGGGTGAGATCTACGATCTTGCACGATATATCAACGACCACCTCGGCGAGGTTATCCCCAACGAGATTCTCGACAAGGAGCCATCGTCAGAGCTTCGTCCTAACCAGAAGGATAGCGACTTCCTGCCTCACTACGAGGTTATCGACGCCATCTTGTTCCGCATGATCGAGAAGAAGCAGCACCGTGAGGAGATTATCAACGCTGGCTTCGATGCAAATGTTGTGGAGAAGATCCACAAGATGGTTATGGAGAACGAGAAGAAGCGCTACCAGTTCCCACCAGTGCTACGCCTCTCACCATGCGCCTTTGGCCACGAGTGGCTCATGCCTCTGGTTAACCACTACTGCGACTAATATACAATCCATTCCGCAAAATCCGAGATAAACTATATATGTCACTCCTACGAGTCCTATTAGCTATCTTTTTTCCACCTCTGGCTGTTATAGACCAGGGGTGTGGCTCTTTTCTAATAGTCACACTTCTAAGTCTTTGTGGCTGGGTGCCAGGTGTGATTGGAGCACTCGTAATCTTGAATAATATAGATAGAACAGTTTAGTTGGATTATGAGCAGAATTCAGCACCGAGGCATTGTTGAGAGCCTTGAGAGCGACGTTGTCAAGGTCAAGGTTCAGAAGGAGTCGGCCTGCGCAGCATGTCATGCCAAGGGTCTCTGTGGCGAGAAGGGAGCCGAGAGAATTATCGAGGTGCGAACACCCAATGCCCAGGAGTATTGCGTGGGAGAGAGGGTGATAGTAGCACTTGAGCATGGCAAGATGGGGCTCACATCGCTACTCTGGGCATATATATTTCCCTTGATCGTGCTTCTTGGTGTGCTGTTTGGAGCCCATGGTCTCGGTTTTGAGGATGGCACGGCGGCAACAGCCTCGATTGTAGCTACGGCAGTTTACTACGTTGCAATCTACCTGTTGCGAGGATATTTTGAACGAAAGATAAAATTTACAATTATAAAAGAGTAATGAACGAACTACTATTAACAGTCTTGACTCTCAGCGTATTAGGAGCGCTGCTCGCTGTTATTCTATACTTCGTAGCACAGAAGTTTAGAGTAGAGGAGGATCCACGCATTGACGATGTCGAGAAGATGCTTCCAGGCGCCAACTGCGGCGGCTGTGGTTTTGCCGGCTGTCGAGCTATGGCCGAGGCCCTTGTGACAAGAGATAATATCTCGTCGCTTAACTGCCCTGTTGCAGGTGGCGAGGTTATGGGCTCTATCGCAGGCTTCCTTGGCAAGAGCGCTCCACAGCAGAGCCCCAAGGTGGCAACCATGCGTTGTGGCGGCACTTGTGCCAAGCGCCCCAAGATCAACCACTACGACGGTGCCCTGAGCTGCGCCGTGGTCAACACCTTCTATGTCGGCGAGTCGGGCTGCGCCTTTGGCTGTATCGGCTATGGTGACTGTATCGCAGCGTGTAAGTTTGACGCCCTCAAGCTCAACCCTGAGACAGGTCTTGTGGAGGTCGACGTAGATAAGTGTACCGCTTGTGGAGCATGTGTCAAGGCCTGCCCTAAGGCCCTCATCGAGCTTCGCAAGAAGTGGCCTAAGAACCGTGCTATCTACGTTGCCTGCCGCTCGAAGAACCGTGGTGCTGTGGTTATGAAGGTATGCAAGGCTGGTTACATCGGCTGTGGCAAGTGCGCCAAGGTGTGTCAGTTCGACGCCATCACCGTCGAGTCAAGCCTGGCGTATATCGACTCTGAGAAGTGCAAACTCTGTCGCAAGTGCGTGAATGAGTGTCCTACTGGAGCTATTAAGCTTGAGGGCATGGAGCCACTTCCCAAGGAGCCAAAGGTTGCTGCGCCAAAGCCAGAGGTAAAGGTTGAAACCGCTAAAAACGAGTAACTTAAGAATGAGAACATTTCCCATAGGCGGTATTCACCCGCATGACAACAAGGAGTGGAGCAAAGACCAGGCAATCGAGCGCCTCGAGTTGCCCGACAAGGTTGCCATTCCTATGATTCAACATATCGGAGCGCCATCGACCCCAGTGGTTAAGAAGGGCGATAAGGTGCTCACAGGTCAGCTTATCGGCCAGAGCGTAGGCTTTGTGTCGGCCAACATCCACTCCTCGGTATCGGGTACGGTAGTAGATGTCGACGGCTATGCCAATGGTCAGGGCCAGCGTCGCTTGATGGTGGTCATCAAGCGTGAGGGCGACGAGTGGGTTGAGAGCATCGACCGCAGCCCCGAGCTTAAGCGAGAGTGCACACTCTCATCGGAGGAGATCATTGCCAAGATCAAGGATGCAGGTATCGTAGGTCTTGGTGGTGCTCAGTTCCCCACACACGTCAAGCTCACAATCCCCGATGGTCAGAAGGCCGAGGTGCTCGTGATCAACGGCGTGGAGTGCGAGCCATACCTCACATCAGACTACCGCAACATGCTTGAGCGTGCTGAGGAGATATTGACTGGTGTAGAGATACTTATGCGTGCCGTAAAGGTTGAGCGTGCGGTGATTGGCGTGGAGAACAACAAGCCTGACGCTGTAGCTCACCTTCGTGAGGTTGCCCAGAAGAACAACTACAAAAATATCGAGATCCTACCACTCAAGGTGCGCTATCCTCAGGGTGGCGAGAAGCAGCTCATCGCAGCAGCTACAGGCCGCCAGGTGCCACCTCCACCAGCACTCCCAATCTCTGTGGGCGCTGTGGTGTGCAACGTATCTACTACGATTGCAGTCTACGAGGCGGTGCAGAAGAACAAGCCTCTTATCGAGCGTGTGGTTACTATCACAGGTAAGGATCTTAAGAGCACACACAACTACCTCGCACGTTTTGGTACTCCAGTGAGCCGACTCTTCGAGCTCGCAGGACTCCCTGAGGGCGATGTTAAGTTGCTCAATGGTGGCCCTATGATGGGTCGTGCTATTGTCGACATCACAGCACCTCTTATCAAGGGTTGCTCGGGTATCACTGTCCTCTCGGGTAAGGAGGCAGCACGTGGCAAGGAGCTCTCATGTATCAAGTGTGGTAAGTGTGTCGAGGCCTGCCCAATGGGTCTTGAGCCATACTTGCTCTCGAAGCTCGGCAAGTTGCAGAAGTGGGATATGGCCGAGGAGCACTACGCAACAGATTGTATCGAGTGTGGTTGCTGCTCATATACCTGTCCATCGTATCTCCCACTCCTGGACTACATACGTATTGCCAAGCAGACCGTGATGACAAACATTCGTGCACGTGCAGCAGCTAATAAGAAGTAAAACGAATTCCTATATATAATTATGCAAACACGACTTTTTGCAGCCCCCTCACCCCACATCCATGGTGGCGAGAAGACGCAGCAGATCATGGGCGATGTGATCTTGGCCTTGGTGCCAGCTCTCGCCGTATCGTGCTACGTTCTCGGTTGGAGGGTGTTCATGATTACTGCGATATCTGTTGCGAGTGCTCTTCTATTTGAGTACCTCATACAGCGCTTCTTGCTCAAGGGTCGCACCACTATTGGCGATCTCTCGGCAGTTGTTACAGGTATGCTCCTTGCATTCAACCTCCCTGTGGGTATTCCATGGTGGATTGTTGTCATCGGCTCGCTCGTAGCCATTGGCATTGGTAAGATGACCTTTGGTGGCTTGGGTTGCAACCCATTCAACCCTGCGCTCACAGGTCGTATCTTCCTGCTCATTGCCTACCCAGTGCAGATGACTGATTGGACAACATCGGTGCCCGATGCTATCTCAGGCTCTACGATGTTGGCAAATGTCAAGGCTGGAGCCTTGTCGCTAAGCGAGCTCGACTTCGTGTCGTTGCTTGGCGGCCACATGAACGGCTCTATGGGCGAGATTGGTGCCTTGGCACTCATCCTTGGTGGAGTATACTTGCTCGTGCGTCGAGTTATCACATGGCACATCCCTGTTGCTGTGCTCGGCACAATGGCAATATTTGGCCTCTCGGTAGCTATCCCTGATGGTGGCGCAACACTCTGGCAGCTACCACTCTTCCACCTCTTGGCTGGTGGTGCTATGCTTGGTGCTATCTTCATGGCCACAGACTACTCTACATCGCCTATGACCCACAAGGGTATGATTATCTATGGTGTAGGTATCGGTGTCATCACCATGGTTATCCGTTTGTGGGGTGCATATCCCGAGGGTATGTCGTTTGCGATATTTATCATGAATGCCGCAACACCTCTTATTAATAAGTATTGTCGTCCTAAGCGCTTCGGCACAAAATAGCAAGAGAAGATGAAGAGTACATTGAAAAATATGGTCTTGGTGCTTTTCAGCATCACTGCCGTTGCAGCACTCCTCGTGGGCTTGGTGAACAACCTCACCAAGGGCACTATCGCAGAGACCGAGCAGCGCAACAAGGATCTTGCAAAGCTCGAGGTATTGCCTAAGTTCGAGGGCGAGGCCGAGTTGCAGGATACTACACGTATGATTGGAGATTTCAATATCAACGTGACAACAGTTAAGGCTGGTGGCAACCTTGTGGGCTACGCTGTCGAGGCTCCAAGCATCACCAAGAATGGTTATGGCGATCGCATCTACCTCATGGTAGGCTTCGTGGAGCAGGAGGGCAAGACAACAATTAGCGGCGTTAAGGTTATCTCACAGAAGGAGACCCCAGGTCTTGGTGCCAATATGCTCAACCCTGGCAATAGCCTCGAGAAGAGCGTTCTTGGCATGTCACCTGCAGAGCTCAAGTTCGCAGTAAAGAAGGATAATGGTTCGTTCGACGCACTCACAGGCTCGACAATCTCGTCACGCGCCTACGCTAATGCTGTGGAGACAGCCTACGCTGGCTACCTCTGGGCTAAGGGCGAGCTCCCATCCGAGAACGATGCAGTGTCGGGTGCTACAACAACCACCGAGGCGGCCGAGAATAATAACCAGATGGAGCCTGAGGCTCAGAAAGGAGAGGTAAGCAATGAGTAAGCTTCAACTTATAACTAAGGGTATCATCAAGGACAACCCAACGTTCGTACTTATCTTGGGTATGTGTCCTACGCTCGGTGTTACATCATCGGCCATCAACGGTATGGGTATGGGTGTTGCCACAATGGCTGTGCTCATCATGTCGAACATGGTTATCTCTATGATTAAGGGCATCGTTCCTGACAAGGTGCGTATTCCTGTCTTTATCGTGGTTATCGCCTCGTTTGTTACCATCATCGAGATGTTGATGAAGGCTTATGTCCCTGCGCTCTACGCATCGCTGGGTGTCTTCATCCCACTTATCGTGGTTAACTGCGTTATCCTGGGTCGTGCCGAGGCCTTCGCTTCGAAGAATGGCATTGTCGACTCAGCACTCGATGGTATTGGCATCGGTCTTGGCTTCACGCTCTCGCTTACGGTGATTGGCGCTGTGCGTGAGATTCTCGGTGCAGGCTCAATCTTCGGCTACACGTTCGCCGCCGATGTTATGCCACTGCTCTTTATCCTTGCACCAGGAGGCTTCCTTGTGCTTGGATACCTAATGGTATTGTTTAACAAAATAGCAAAACGATAAGAGATGGTAGAGACTAATATTTCGAAAGAGGTCATCCAGGGTTTTGTGGATGGTACGATCAACGTAGAGTCGATCACCCTCTTCGCCGTAGTTATCGGCGCAATCTTCGTTAACAACGTCGTTCTCTCGCAGTTCTTGGGTATATGTCCATTCCTTGGCGTATCGTCGAAGGTAGATACATCACTTGGTATGGGTATGGCCGTAACCTTTGTTATGGCACTCGCCTCGGTTGTTACATGGACGTTGCAGAACTATATATTGGTGCCTTTCGGTATCGAGTATATGCAGACTATCGTCTTTATCTTGGTTATCGCCGCCCTTGTGCAGATGGTCGAGATTGTGCTTAAGAAGGTATCTCCATCGCTCTATCAGGCACTCGGTATCTTCCTTCCGCTCATCACGACAAACTGTGCCGTGCTCGGTGTGGCAATCATCGCCGTGCAGAAGGATTTCGACCTACTAACCAGCGTTGTCTACTCAGTATCAATCGCCGTGGGCTTCGCTATTGCTCTTGTACTCTTTGCGGGTATCCGTGAGCGTCTGGAGGTCGAGGATGTGCCACAGGGTATGCGTGGTGTGCCTATTGCGCTTATCACTGCAGGCCTGCTCGCCATGGCCTTCATGGGCTTTGCCAATGTAGTACCACTCCCCTAAGGAGTAGATAGAATTAAGAAAGGGATGTCAGTTGACATCCCTTTCTTATTATATATACAACTATTTAACTGTATAGATCAGATACTCGAGTTCGCCCATAAGACCTCGCTGTGCCTCCTCGGGAGCATAGAGAGCAAAGAGAATAGTCTTGATTGTCTGACTCTCATCATCGAGCGTTGAGAAGCTCACAAACGGGCCACCCATCTGGTCGAAGGTCACCTCCCAGCAGCCACGCATCTCGTACCACACACGGTCGTTGATCACAAGCTCGCTCCAGTAGATTGGGGCATTCTGACTGATGGTCATATATGAGCCTGGCTTGTCGCTGTGCACCACGGCAAGCTTGTTTATAAGCATACGCTCAAGCCACTCTCCCGTAAGATCCGAAGGGTCGGTATACTCAGACGAGAAGGCAAAGATATACTGCGCCTTCTTCTCGTAATCACGCATAAACCAGAGCAGCGAGCGGTCACCACTATTTGCACGACCAAAGCCAGCAGGAATATGCATATTGAGTCCCAGGTGCTTCTCGAACTGCTCCATGAGCTTGGGGGTGCTACTACGACGGCTGTCGCTTAGTGAGCGGTTGCGCTCGGCAATCTCAAACAGACCACATATCTCACCACCATGCTCTGCGATATACTCCTTTGCCGCCTCGGCCGTAGGTGCATTTACCGTAACGACACACTGGGGACGGGCATATACGTTGTCTGCCACCATGATGCTTGGCTCCTCGTGGGCAACGTTGATATTCACGCTCAGGAGATTTGCATACTTACGATCCATGCTGGTAATACGCTGCGGATCACGGTGATCGACAACATAGAAGTAGCTCTCTGGGCGTGGCAGGCCAAGCACACGAGCACCGAGCGAGCGGTATATCACAGAGTCAAGACCTGAGTCCCAAGCCTCATCGGGCGCTATAACAAAGGCCTCGTAGGGCATGCCAATGGCTGTCTTGGTTGGCTGCTGTGGCTTTACGGTACAACCGACAAAGGCAAGAATAGCAATAAATGATATAACAAGTCGTTTCATAGGTATGAATTTTATGTTCCTAAAATGCAAATAGCGGGCAACTCACCCACTCATATTATACAAAGGTAACCATATTTTTCAAATTGCGAAAAAAAAGTTATTTTTGCATCGCTTAAGCTATATTAATAGCTAACGATTTATGCGAATTGGACCAAGAAACATACTGCGTAGACTCTTTCCTGGCGTTGTCTGGGAGATTAATGACCCCGAGGGTTTGTACCTCACGTTCGACGATGGCCCCACGCCTGGCGTTACGGAGTGGATACTCAACACCCTTGATAGGTACGACGCCAAAGCCACATTCTTCGTGTTGGGCAAGAATGTGGAGCTCTATCCCGACCTCTACCAGATGATTCTCGACCGTGGACACAAAGTGGGTAACCACACCTACTCACACCAGAAGGGGTGGGGAATGACCTTAGAGCGCTATGTCGAGGATGTAGACCTTGCGGGCGACATGGTCCATAGCGAGCTCTATCGCCCACCATACGGGCAGATTACCCAGACACAGCTGCGCACAATTCTGCAACGCTACCGTGTGGTGATGTGGAATGTGCTGAGCCGTGACTACAACAGACATATCACGCCCAAGAAGTGTCTGCGTGGCACACTCAAGGGTCTGCGTGGCGGCGATATAGTGTCGCTGCATGATAGCGCTAAGTCTTTTAGAAACACGAGCTACGTGCTGCCACAGCTGCTGCGCAAGGCACGTGAAATGGGTCTTGAGTGTAAAATCTTAGAGTTGTAACTATGAACATCATCCTATCCATAACAGGTGCCAGCGGTGCAATATATGCCCGTCAATGCCTCGAGCTACTCCTCTCCAATGATAACGTTGAGCGCATAGCTCTCATTTGCAGTGCCAATGCCAAGGGCGTCATGGCCCACGAGGGTGTTACACTACCCGAAAGCGAGCGTATCGAGCGCTACTCCAACGACGATATGTGGTCGTCGGTCGCAAGCGGCTCCTCGGTGTGGGATGCTATGATTGTTGTCCCTGCGTCGATGGGCACCGTGGGCCGTATTGCCTCGGGCGTGTCGCAGTCGCTTATCGAGCGTGCTGCCGATGTCATGCTCAAGGAGCGCCGAAGAATCGTTCTCGTGGTGCGTGAGGCACCCTACTCGCTCATCCACCTGCGCAATATGACGACTGTTACCGAGGCTGGTGGCATCATCATCCCCGCCTCGCCATCCTTCTACTTCAACCCTCAGGATATCGAGAGCCTTGCTCTTAGCATCAGCACCCGAGCTGTCGAGCTACTCGGACTTAAAGTTAACCACCCACACTGGGGAGAATAATAAAAAAGACGACACGAAGTCGTCTTTTTTTATTTAGCATGGGGATTGGCTACTCCAGCAGACAAGACTGCTTTCGTGACGCCCATCCCTCCCGCTCGCCGCGGGGGCCCTAACAAAAATCCAAGCAAGAACTACAATGTAGTGCTCTTTTTGCTTGAATTTTTGTTGGAGCAAAGGGATTTGAATGCGAAGCATAGAGCCGATACCAAATAAAGAAGCGCAGTGCGTGGCACGAGCAATAAACCACTATCATATCGGCTCAACCCCCAATTTGTGAGCAATGCCTGTGGTAGCAAGGTGATATGCAGAGTGGGCCACAGGCTTTTTGTTTTTGGGGCAATGTGGGTGCTTGCACACATGAGTTGACACAAAACAAAAACAGACGACCGTAGTCGTCTGCTCTGCATATCGCTGTACAAAAAACAAAAAAGACGACCTAAGTCGTCTTTAGTGGGAGCAAAGGGATTCGAACCCCTGACCCTCTGCTTGTAAGGCAGATGCTCTGAACCAGCTGAGCTATGCTCCCGTTAGTTAATGCTTGGGACTGCAAAGGTAATCATTTTTTTTTAACCTGCAAACTTTTCGATAAGTTTTTTTCAAAGGGTCTTGTCATCATAACCATTGAAGCTCGACCGCATCTACTGCTTATCGGGGCTGGGCTTTGTTCCTCCACCACCTGTGGCCTAAACCATGCAGCTTAGTTACCCCTATTTGTGCATCCCATGCACTTATGCGCCTGAACAAGGACTTGAACCTAGGACCCCATGATTAACAGTCATGTGCTCTAACCAACTGAGCTATTCAGGCATTGTAAAGAACCGTTATCTTTCGATTGCGGTGCAAAGGTACTACATTTTTTTATATCTCCAAACTTTTTTGCAAAAAAAATCGATTTTTTATCGCAAAATCTCATTTTTCGACCAAAAACACCACTTTTTGCACCCTTTTATGGCTATTCGTTAGGCAAAATAGATGCTACTCCTGGCCTACGGTGCACACCTCGACCTGAACCTCGCCATCGCACTCGGTAGTTACGGTAAACTCCTCGCCGAGCAAATCTCGTGGTATAGTCAATGAATCGCCCTCATAGCGCAACACACCTCTAAAGGTCTCGCCCGTTGTAGAAGAGTAGACCTCAATGCTCATACTCTTAGTAGAGCATGCAGCAGCACGAGTAATTGTCAAACTAAATTCGAAGTCAGAGAAGGTGTAGCGTGGACGCCACACAATGCCGTCGGGAGTAATCGGACGACGCTTAATGGGCTGCACAGGTCTTTCGGGATCATGAGGAGGATTATCCTCTCCTGGTTCTAATGCAGCACAGCCAACCAAACAAACGGCTAATAATATATATATAAGTATACGCATATTCTTACAAAATTATATTCTCTACATAGTACACGCCATCGCCCTCGATAGTAAGAGTATACTCATTGGTATTCTCCATAAGCGGAAGAGTAACCACCGCATCACCGGCATATATCAGCTCGGTGTACTCCTCGCCTGTTGACTCAGAGCGCAGCGTAACGCTATAGCACATAGGCTCGGACGTAGGGCCAAAACTTAGCTCAAATAGACGATTTAACCTAAAGGTAAATCGTGGGCGCAGGGTCTTATCCTGAGGAGAGATAGGACGACGCTTGATAGGCTGCGAGGGCAGATCACCTTCAGGAACATCGGGTCTTTCTGGATTGGGATTAATAGGCTCGGGAGGTGGTACCACTACATTGTCGCTACAAGGCTCACATCCGACAAACACCAACACCGATAGCAGTATGTATAGTATCTTCTTCATTACTCCAAGGTATCACTTTACTACTTTTCTGATAGTGCTGCGACGAGAGCCGACACATCGACACTCTCCACACTCTTGATCTTAGTCTTGATATTATACTTAATCTTTGACACCGACACAGGATCGCTGTCAATAAATATAGCGATAGCACGGCTCGAGAAACCGGCAAACGAGTAGAGCGCCACACGATAGTCACGCTCGCTAAGCTTGGGTAGCAGCTGGCGCAATCTACGCATGAGGCCATCACGATACTCATCAACAGCACGCTCAAGCTCGGCAATACGCGCCGAGTCGCTCTTCATAGCATCGATAGTCTCGGTGAGCTTGTTGAAGACCATGCTCTTATGACGTGATGAGCCGCTATGGTCGTAGTATATGTCGCAGAGTTCGTTGAGCTCGCTGAAGCGATCACGATATAGAGCTCCGAGCGACGACGAGAGCTCACGTGGTACATTATCCAGGGCAACCGATAGTTCGTGGATAGTCTCGACATAGTGGGCTATGGCCTCGTTCTTGCGGCGCATACGACGCCACAACATATATCCAACAAAGAGGATGATAACCGATATAGAGCAATATATCAGCGTGTTACGCTGGCGCACAAGCCTACGCTCACGATTTGCGGCATCGACCGAGCGCTGCAACATCTCTATCTGAATATTGAGCACGGGCTGCTCGAGCACCTTGATCATAAGGTCATCCTGCTGGTGCTTGCTCTTCTCCTCCCAGCGCAACGCCTCCTGGCTATCGCCAACATTGCGGTAGATGATATATCGAGCATACTCCAGATCGGCCCAGTCAGCATCGGGCTCAGCCTCGGCACGCTCCACAATGGCGAGTGCCTCCTCCTTGCGACCCTCGTGCGAGAGAAGCATAGCCTGCATAGCACTCATGTGCGCCTGGCCAAATAGCAAGCAGTCGTGCTCGGCAAAACGTGCTACATACTCCCTACACATATCATAGTCATTGAGATAGATAGTGAGGTCGAGCAACTCGTGCAGCACGGCACACATAAAGCGCTTATTATCAACCCTCACGCCATAGCTCAAAGCCTGATCGAGGGCACGTTTAGCCTGCCAGTGCTCACGCAGCTGGATATATGTTGCACCCATATCGTAGAGCACACTCGCACTGTGATACTCCATGCCGAGCTGGTCGAAACACTCCTTAGCCGCAGCATACGACTCAAGAGCATTGGCAAAGAGGCAGCCTGCACCATAGATATCGCCCTCAGTACGAAGCACAAGTGCTTTAAGGCGTAGGTCATCGACATGCTCAAGGCGTTTCTTAGCCTCGATAAGAGCCAACATAGCCTCGGCAAGATAGTTCTGACCCTTGCGCTTAAGCACGAGCGAGTGCTGATACAGGGCACGAGCACACTCATGGTCATACTCCGAGTTGAGATAGAACTCCACTGCCCCACGAGTGAGAGTGTCGGAGTCAGAGTCTATATAATTGTGATACAATACCTCGCTCTTAATCAGCTGATAGCGAGCTACATCGCGCTTACCACGCACCTTTTCGAAATCGACGCTATCAAGCACAGCAAGAGCCTCCTCGGGCGAATCTTGCGCAATACTCTCGGCACGCAACAGAAGGCTCATCGTGCCACTATCGGTCGAACAGCCAATAGCAAGGAGCACAACGCCCAGGGCAATGAAAATATTTAGGACTCTCTGTCGCATAATCACGCACGTTTATATTTGAGACAAATATAAGAGTTTTTATCTAAATCGCAAAATCAGATCAAGAGCAACTGATACTCGTATACATCGACATACTCCGCACCACGGCGCAGCCAGTCACGGCGCAGACCACAGCGCTCAAAGCCGAGCGACTCGAACAGGGCCACACTCGCCTCATTATCCGAGGCCACCGAGGCCCATATCTGCTTAAGTCCCAAGACCTCACGAGCATAACCAGCAACGGCCTCGAGCGCCGCACGAGCATAGCCACGTCGGCGGTTCTCCTGAGCATAGATAAGCACACCTACACCAAAGCGCAGGTGCTGGGGGTCAAAGTCAATGATATCGACTGTGCCCACAGCAACACCCTCAGCCTCAACCACAAGACGCATCTGGCGAGTGGCATATATATCGTAGTTCTGCTCCTGTACAAAGCTACATAAGCGCTCATACGACAACGGAGCCACGGTGCCACTCACACGCCATACCTCGGGGTCATTCTCCCACAAGTAGAGCATATCGACATCCGAGGGCTCAAGGGCACGCAGACGGCATATATTTGCCTCAAGCGACAACATACTACAAACCGATAATCTTGTTACGTATAAGCATTGCCACACCCCAAGCATTGGCACTATCGGTCATCTTCGAGGCACGGAACTTAGTATCCTTATACACGAGGTTGAGTGAGTACTTGTTTGTTGAGGATTTGAGCGGAAGCATGAAGTATTCGCCCGCCATAGCGAGGTTACCACCCACAATAACGGTCTCGGGATTGAAGGTATTGATAAGGAAGGCCACGGCCTTGCCCACCTTCTCGCCAGCCTCCTCGATAAGCTCGATAGCGAGGTTGTCGTCGTTCTGCGCAGCTGCGATAATATCGTTGATATGTATAGTCTCGCCACGGTCATACATCTCACGAAGACAGGTATTTACGCCATTGCGGATGAGATATACGATCTTATCCTCGATAGCAATACCCGACACCTCGGTCTCAAGACAACCCTTCTTGCCACAGCCGCAGATGATCTCATTATCGAAGAATGGAATGTGACCGAACTCTCCAGCAAAGCCATTCTTGCCGTAGTAGAGCTTGCCGTCGATGACAATACCGATAGCCACACCACGACCCATGTGCAGATAGAGCACATTGCTCTCGTTCTTCGACTTGCCCGTAGTATACTCTGCATAGCAACGTGCACGAGTATCGTTCTCGAGCATGACACGAATACCTATACGCTTCTGGATGATCTCCATGAGCGACTCCTCGCACGATGTGAAGTACTTATACGAACGGCCAGTCTCGGGGTTCACACGGCCCACAATCGAGACACCCACGCCCAATATCTTCTCTCGCTCAATGCCACATGTAGCCACAAACGACTCCACATTCTGGCATATACGCTCAAGACACTGCGGACGATCCACAAGCTCAAAACTTGTATCCATGCGCTCGTGGATAACATTGTTCTGAAGATCGGTAACGACATAGGCCATGTGGTCACGACCCACGTTGATACCTATAAAATATATTGCCGAGTTTGCCAAACCAAAGACATTGGGGCGACGTCCACCAGGGGTCTCCACCTTGCCCAGATCGATCACGATATGGTCGTCGACAAGCTCCTGAACGAGCTTGGTCATCGTAGGCACACTGATATGTAGCTCTCGAGTAAGCTCGGAGAGTATACAATCGCCGTTGACTGCCATATAAGCGATAATGCTGCGCTTAATGATATTATTTTTGTGCATAATGCCTTTGAGAGTTGCGTCGGCATCAATATTGAAAAACTTGGCCAATGGTGTCATTTTATGCTTCTGATTTTTATATTAGTAGTACAAAGATAATAAAAAAATTTCGGAATTATCTACAAATTTTAATAAATTTCATAAAGCAGAGTTCAACTTTTGCTATATATGCAAAGAGGCACTTAACCCTCGGGGTTAAATGCCTCTTAGCGATTATTTCGCAACGAGCTATCGAGCCACAAAGCGCTCTGAGCGCTGCTGAGCACCAGCCTTGCGCTCTGCTGCGGCACTCACAAGAGCCTCGGCACGAATCTGCTGAGCCTTAAACTTAAGCTCTGCGCTCTTTGCCTCAGAGTAGATAGGAAGCGTAACCTCGCTCTGGCGACCCTTAGCAACAGGCTCGCTGACAACTACGCTCTTAGGAAGCACCGAGCAGCTCTTAGCCGAAGCCATAGCCTCGTACTCCTCGACGCTCGAGCAGCCATCCTCCGTGAAGTATACCACCTCGCGATAGAGTCGGCAAGGGTTGCGCATATCGTCGTAGGCAACAGCGACAACGGTCATAACCTTATCGAAAGGTAGGAAGAAGTTAGCGCTCTCATAAGGAGCTCCATCCCAGAGATACTCATAAAATATCTCATCGGGATAATCCTCGGTATCAGTAAGATCGTTGCCATAGAAGTCGTAGTAGAACTCCGAGTACTCACCCTCGATCTCAACCTTAATAGGGATCAAGGCGTTGCCTGCGTACATGCCAAAGCCCTCATAGCCAGCAGCGACAAGCTCGTCGACGCTGAAATACTTATCAATCAAGACACGGATGTCGATATCGGCATAGGTCACAGCATCGGTGTGGAATACTTCGCTGAAGTAGACATCGCTGAGGAACTCGCACTTATCAAAGCCCATGATCACAATACCGAGCTTATAGTCAGTATCGGGAGCCAAGTCCCAAACAGTAGTTGTCTCATCGCCCTGCGTAAGCTCCCATGAGGCAAATACTGAGTAGTCGTTGTCGTAGCCACGCTTGATGATGACATTCTGGATATAGTCCTTAACATCATCGCCAGTGTAGTTTGCAGGATAGATCATCCAGTGGTAGGCATGACCCTTGTCCGAAGGGACAATCTCGATCCAGGCATTATCCACACCTGGGACAATATTTGTTGCGAAACTGCAATCCTCAGGGTTACCCGAAGCGAGGGTGTGGAATGGCTCACGCCAGATCTTCTGCGTTGTGAGCGTACCCGCCTTGTAGCCGAAGGCCACGATCGTGTAGTCGCTATCTGGACGCATGCTACCGAAAGTATTTGTAGAGTTGCCCTGGTAGGTGTACGAGCTAATGACGTAGTCGTACTCGCTCATGATAAGCTCGAAGAGCTCATCGTCGTTAAGGCCGCTAACAACATCGCTACGCAGCGGAAGAACTACATAAGGGTCGTTTGTAGTTGTCTGAGTCTTGACATCGACAGATGACTGCGTGAGGTTATTGAGCTCGATAGTGAGAACATTGTTCGAAGGGTCGAGGTGTGCCGATGTATGCTCTGTATAGCCTACCTCGCCGATGATATCGCAGTTGTTGTTCCACTTAGCTGCAAAGATATAGTACTTCGTATCGGCCTTACACTCAAACCAGCCATCCTCCAAGATATCCGAGAGGTTGTAGATATCAAAGAACTCTGTGCGCTCGCTGATATAACCCCAGTTCTGGAGCAGCTCGATTGTAGAGTCGATACTACCCTGCTGCACCACCTCCTTGAGGCTATCGGTGCCAAGGCTCTGCTTCCAATAGTTGAGCTCCTGCTCGGACATGATACCACAATAGTAGTCTACGCCCGTGTGCGAAGGGGTAACGGTGTACTCCAAGATGAAGTCCTCCTCCTTGACCGAGAACTCAAAGGTGATATCGCCCTCGTGTGGAGGCTCAGTGCAGACCTCTACCGACATGATATCTGTTGTGCGCTCACCCTCGAGCGAGATACCATATACATATACAACATACTCTGTATTTGGCGTAAGCTGTGCAATGCGGATAGAGCCCTCAGAGCCTGTACCCACAATCTGCATCAAGAAGTCGGCAAGCGAGATGTCGTTAATCTCGGCCAAGTACTGGAAATACTCCAAGTCGGCCTGGAAAATATCGTTCTGATTGTCGTAGTACTCCCACGACTCCTTGTAGGTAACCATAGGCACCCACGTAAGCTCAGGGTCATCGGTAATTACAGACACGGTGATAGTCGTTGCATCGAAGTCGACAAGCTCAAGCTCAAGAGGTGCACCCTCAGAGGTTGTGACATAGTCCTGCGTAAGTGTCAGGATTACATCATCGGCACTCTTATATCTGAGTGTCACCTGCGCACTACGCTGCTCGTGCGAGAAGTTGCCAGAGGCTGTAATCTCCAATACACCCTCCTCGTCGGCCTCAATCTCAAGCCACTCGGCATCGGTCACGGCCTCAATACGCTCGTCCGAGATAGGATTTACAATCTCGTAGCTAACACTCTCGGTGCCACCACGCTCCGAAAACTCAATCTCGGTCTTCGATACTTTAATCTCGCTCTTTGCTACAACATCGGGCTCTGGGTTGCAGGCAGCAAAGCCGAGAGCGAAGAGTAGCATAGCGATAAATAGTCTAATGTGTTTCATACTCTTAAATAGATATTATGTGTAATGCAAAGATATACAATTATTTCTTAAATAAAACACCTGACAAGAAAAAAAATAAAATGGTTTTTTTGCAACCCAAACCTCACAAAAACAGCTTCGAACTCTTGTGGGGCATTACTGACAGGCCCAATAGAGCAGTTACGGCTATTAATCGGTGAAATACAACAAATTATAGCGACATATTAGCACGAGAAAAAATTTTTGCTACCTTTGTGGCCGAAACATTGAATTAACAAAAGCTTGAAAACTATGAAGCACGCTTATGTATTTCCAGGCCAGGGTTCACAGGCCGTAGGTATGGGTAAGGATATCTACGACAACGTTCCTGAGGCTAAGGAGCTCTTTGAGAAGGCTAACGAGATTCTCGGTTTTAGAATTACAGATATCATGTTTGCAGGCACCCCTGAGGAGCTTAAGCAGACAAAGGTTACACAGCCAGCAGTATTCCTCCACTCAGTGATCTTGGCTAAGGCTCTTGGCGCTAAGCCAGATGCTGTTGCAGGTCACTCACTCGGCGAGTTCTCAGCACTTGTAGTTGCTGGTGCACTCTCTTTCGAGGATGGTTTGAAGCTCGTATCTAAGCGAGCTATGGCTATGCAGCAGTGCTGCGAGCAGCAGCCAGGTGGCATGGCAGCAGTTCTCGGTCTTGATGACAAGACTATCGAGGATGTATGTGCTGCTGTCGAGGGCACAGTCGTTGCCGCTAACTACAACTGCCCTGGTCAGCTCGTTATCTCAGGTGCTGATGCAGCGGTTGACGAGGCATGTGTAAAGCTCAAGGAGGCTGGTGCACGTCGTGCATTGCGTCTGCCTGTAGGTGGTGCTTTCCACTCTCCACTCATGGAGCCAGCACGCCAGGAGCTCGAGCAGGCTATCGCCGAGGCTCAGTTCATGACACCTTCATGCCCTGTATACCAGAATGTCGACGCTCAGCCATATACCGACGCTGAGACTATCAAGAAGAACCTTATCGCTCAGCTCACAGCTCCAGTACGTTGGACTCAAATTGTTGAGAATATGATTGCTGATGGCGTAACTGAGTTTACTGAGGTAGGTCCAGGCAACGTGCTCCAGGGTCTTGTATCGAAGGTTAGCCGTGAGGTGGCTGTAGAGTCAAAGTCTACGCTATAATCCGAAGGCTAAAAGCAAAGTGAGTAGTTCCCGTCAAGCGACGCTTGGCGGGAATTATTGTTTTTGGGCGTGTCATTTCACCCCCACATTTTGTCATTTCGCCCCAAGAGCAAAATATTGCAAACAGCTAAAGACCCAAAGCTAACTCACTGATTGGCACGCACTTTGCAACAACAATGCCGAATTATTGGGTTTAAAAGTCGAGATTTTGGCACAACAACGAATTTTGCAGTTTGCGAAAATATTCATAACTTGCAGTCGAAATTAAAATTAATAACTAAAAAAAACTGTACTGCCTATCGACAAAACTCTACTCTTGAACTAACTTAAAATATTGAGAGTATGAACGCGAATGTAAGTATGTTGAGCGACCGTGTGTTGCTTAATAATTACCTTTCGGGGGATAGGAGTGCTATATCTGAGCTTATCGAGCGCCACAGTCAGCGTGTGCGCAACTATATCGGCATGATGGTTCGTGACAACGACATCGCCGACGATATCTTCCAGGAGACATTTATTAAGGCCGTAAGGGTTATTGACGAGGGTCGCTACACCGACTCTGGCAAGTTCCTGTCGTGGGTATTGCGTATTGCCCACAACAGAGTTCTCGACCACTTCCGTCGTGAGAAGTCGAGCCGTCAGCTCAATGAGGCTGAGGCAGGCTACGATATGATTGGCACTATGCGCATTGCCGAGCCTAATACCGAGGATGAGCTCGTGCAGGGCGAGATCGAACAGACCGTACGCAACCTCGTGGATCTTCTGCCCGAGGAGCAGCAGGAGGTGGTACGCCTACGCTACTACTCTAAGCTCTCGTTTGCCGAGATTGCCGACGAGACTGGCGTGAGCATCAACACTGCTCTGGGTCGTATGCGCTATGCGCTTATCAACCTGCGCAAGATGATCAAGGATAATAATATCGTATTAAGTTAACTCCTCGCACAATAAAGCCGAGCTGGGCACGTTTAGATATCAAACAATCTAAACAGGGCTGCCTATGCAAGAAATTGACAATCGCACGTTACAACTTTACAGTGAGGAGGATATGCTTATGAATGATGTGGTGGGTGGAGATCACGAGTTGCTATTTTTGGACAGCTATCTCGCCGACATCTTTCGATAATTATCTCTACCAGCATCAAGAGCATAACCGAAATTAGGTTAGTATTATTTGTGACAAAATCGCCGATTTTGTACACCAGAGGGCTATCTCCCAGAGGGGTGATAGCCCTTATGGCATAATAAATGTATCTCGATAGTAAAACAACAGCTATGAACAAGGGATATATTTTAGTTATGACAGCAATGTTATTTACAGCACTCTCGTCGAGTGCTAAGAGTTTTGAGATAGACCGCACCACAGTGCGTGACGTGGAGCTTAAGCGCTACATGGGGCGCTGGTACGAGATAGCTCGCTTCGACCACTCCTTTGAGCGCAACATGGAGTACTGCGAGGCCTTCTATGCGCTGCACGACGACGGTACAATATCGGTCACCAACACCGGCATAAACACCAAGACTGAGCGGCGCAAGACTGCATACGGCAAGGCTAAGCCTGGAGATCAACCAGGGCAGCTGCGGGTATCGTTCTTCTGGTTCTTCTACTCGGACTACAACATCCTGGCTCTTGACGAGGAGTATGAGTGGGCACTTGTGGGCAGCAAATCGGATAAATATCTATGGATACTCGCCCGCACACGCCACCTCGACAGCAAGACCAAGAACAATATCATAGCCATTGCCAGCAGCCGAGGCTACGACACCTCGAAGCTGATATGGGTAAGGCAGTAACAAAAAAAATAGGTGTTATCCCCGCCGAGGATAACACCTATTTTTATCTATTTGAACAGAGCCACTAACTTGGTAAGTAGCTGTGCCACGATAGGCACATCGGAGCCACCGCCCCTGATCTTTGCACCACGCACAGCCTCGGCCAACCATGGATACTCCTTGAAGAGATCCAGACGGTAGAAGATAGAGTACCAGCCGGCTTGAATAAGTATGTCGTCAAAAATGCAAGCAACAGGGTTAACCTCCTGAGGCACATTGCAATACTTTTGATAGAGATCAATAAAGTTAAGCGCATACTCTCTTTTGCGCTTGCGACGCTGCTGGCTGGTGAGAGCCGTAGCCACACCCTTGCGATAGTGGTATATATCCTCATCGAGATATGCTACGCTCTTGGCAAGACCCACAATCTGTGTCGACACAAAGCAGTCCTCGGCATAGCCATACTTAGGCACAGCGATATCGTTCTCTGTAAAGAGCGCTCGGCGCACACACTTGTTGCATAGTGTACCAAACGAGCGGTGGTTGTACATATTACGCACGTAGAGTCGCTGCTCACCAGCGCCATAGGCACGCTCCTTCTTCACACTTGAGCGTGTAGGATACTCCTTCACGTAGTTAAAGTATACGATATCTGCTCCACTCTCTGCAATCTTGGCTGCAATCTTAGCTATAGAGCCCTCCGAGAGCCAGTCGTCGGAGTCCACGTTGTAGATATAATCTCCCGTGGCGTGCTCCAGACCTGTGCGTCGTGCCGCAGGAAGACCTCCGTTGGCCTTGTGAACAATCTTGATCTGTGGGCGCAGGTGCTCATACTTCTGGGCAATAAGCTCCTCGAGAAGCTCGATAGAGCGATCCTTCGTGCCGTCGTTGACAAAGATAAACTCAATATGTGGATATGACTGTGAGAGAATGGAGTTGGCAAACTCTACAATATAGTTCTCCACACCATAGATTGGGGCAATAATCGAAATTGTAATATTCTGCTGCATAAATACTTACTACTTAAAGCTATAACCACCACTAATCTCCAAAACAGAGCCATTAACAAAGCCGTTGTTGATGCAAAAACGCACCGCATCGGCCACCTCCTCAGGTGTTGCAAAACGCTTAACGGCGCTCTTGGCATAGATATTATCACGAATATGCTGTGGTTTTGTCGCCTGCCACTCTGTCTCGACAAAGCCTGGGGCAATGGCATTAACCGTGGTGTCGGTGCCCTCGAAACACTTCACGAGATTTAGCGCAAGGGCGTGCACCGCAGCCTTAGTAACACCATAGGCCAACGACGTGCCGTGAGGATATACACCCATCAACGAGCCAATGAAGATAATGCGGCTACCATTTGGGATACGACGATATAGATCACGTATGAGATAGAGGCTACTATTAACATTCACCTGCATAGTCCTCTCCCAATCCTCATCGGTAATCGACTCGAGGTCGCAGCGCAGCGTTGCTCCTGCGTTGCAGACAATGCAATCTATGGTCTCAAGCTTTGCCATACGTGCCGCGAACTCACGCATAGCCATCTTGTCCGTCTGGTCGGCCTTGATTATCTCGAAGTGGGGCGACACCTTGGCGAGCTGCTCACGGCAATCATCCGCAGCCTTCTGGTCGTGGGCATAGGTAACAACGACATGGTAGCCCTCCTTGAGGAGCATACGAGCCACTGCAAGGCCGATACCCTTTGTTGCACCCGTAACTATTGCGTTTCTCATAGTTCAAAGAAGTTAATACGATCGGTAAACTGCTGCATGACACGTGCCATGGCAATACTCTCCTGCGGACGCAGACGTGCCGAGGTAAGACGGTGGTTGATGATGCAGGCCACGAACTCCTGAAGCTCATATCTCAGGCCTGGCTCATCCCACTTATAGAAGTATTTCTTATTCTCGTTCTGATCCTCGTAGCGAAGCTCAAAATAGTCGGTCTTCCACCATGGCGAGGGGACATAGGCATAGCCCTTAGTTCCCGAGATCACGAGGTTGCCCTCTGTCTTCACGCCCAGGCCGAGCTGGAACGAGGCAACGGCACTCTTATAACGCACAATACCTCGTGTATATACATCCACACCATCGTCATTAAGACGGCTGTAGAGGTTGATATTCTCATACTCTGTGCCGAGCAGTCGCACAATAGGAAGGAGTGGATAGGAGCCCATCTCGTAGATCGAGCCTCCCGCCTGCTTAGGGTCGAGCTCACGGCGCAGCTTATCCCTACCCCAGAGCTTTGACTCCGAGGCATCGATACCCACAACATCGCCAATCAAGCCACTCTTAATCAGTGTTATAAGATGGTTAAACGCAGGGCAATATGCCGTCTTATTAGCCTCAACAAGCACCAGACCACGCTCCTCGGCAAGCGCAAATAGCTCCTTGGCATGAGCCTCGCTAAGCACCATAGGGGTCTCGCACAACACATGGCAGCCATGCTCCAGGGCATACTTAGCCTGAGTGTAGTGCATGAGATGTGGCGTAGCGATATATACCGCATCGACACTCTCGACAAGCTCCTCGAAGCTACTTGCAACCCTCGCACCCTCGGGGCATAGCTCCGCCGCAGCCTCCGCCGCAGTATCGTAGAGAGCCTCGATACGCACAGCATCGACCTTCTGCGACTCAGCAACAAGGCGTCGGGCGATACGTCCGCAGCCAACAATACCAAGGCGCACGATAGTCTCGCTCTCGGCACGCAGCATAGTCGACGAAACACCCTCGGTACGAGGCAGATATACCACATCGCAGAACTCTTTGAGGTAGTCGAACTTACCCTCCCAGTCCGAGCCTATAGCAAAGACATCGACATCGTACTTAAGTATGTCGTCTATCTTTTGCCCCACGTAGTCCTCGATAATCACCTGGTCTACAAAGCCTGTTGCCTTGACCGCCTCGACACGCTCAAGCACATTGTTACGCACATTGAGTTTACCACGGTCACGGTCAAAGCTATCGTTGGTAACACCCACGATAAGGTAGTCGCCAAGCTCCTTAGCTCGTCTAAGCAGGTTGACATGACCCTCGTGCAAGAGGTCGTAGGTGCCGTATGTAATAACTTTCTTCATACTAAAAGTTTATTTGCCAAAAAACTCCTCTATATACTCAGTCGAGTGCAGGCTACGTTTTATCTGCTCATCGCTGGGCAACTCACGCCAATTACCATAGACATTGGTGAGGTAGGCATCGGTATTCTTCGGTGCAGGGAATTCGTGACCCTCGAACGAGATTGTCGTAAGAGGCAGAATATCTCGCTTAAAGAATTTGTGCTTAGCCCATCCTGTGCCCAAGGTATAGCGGTACTCGCCCTTGGGGTTAATCAAGCCCACAACCTTGAGTATCGGGTTGATAACTCCCAGACACAACACCTCGATAAGGCGAATAGCACATCGGCGCAATCGGCGGTTCTTGATATATATCGTGAGGTGCTCGGTATTGGCATATATAAAACGTGCCAACTTTGTGGCCACGAAGTTATTGCGCTCAATAGCAAAGACATCGATAAATGGCCCTCCCCATTTATAGTTCTGCCAGCGGCGATTGGTGACAGGTATCACTCTGCCATCCTGCTTGCGGAACTTGCCAAAGACATTTGTGTACTCAATATCGCTCTGCATGGTCTGGAACACAAAGCGTGGGTCGTTCATCTTTCGAAGCACTCTGGAGAGTCGTCGGTAGTCACGCTTAAACATCACTATATCGATATCATCGTCCCAGGGGATAAATCCCTTGTGGCGTGCTGCTCCAAGCAACGTGCCCGAGCTGAGCCACCACCTGATATTGTTCTTACGACAGATGTCGGCAAGCACAAGAAGTATCTCGAGCAGCTCCTTCTGATTCTCACGCAGCTTCGAGCCCTCGGGGTTAAAACGCTCAGTAAGCTGCTGGTTATCAACTAAATTTGGGGTCATAATCTTCTATTTATCCTGAACTCCGTATATCTCACGAATATATTCATTGCAGTGTATGCAGCGTCGTATCTGCTCAGGGCTTGGTAGCTCACGCCAGTTGCCATAGACCTTTGTCAGGTAGGCATCCATATCCTTAGGCACAGGCAGTTCGACACCCTCGAACTCTGCCGTAGCAAGAGGCATAGTATCGCTCATGAAGAACCTATGCTTGGCCCAACCCTGACCCAGTGAGTAGTGGTACTCGCCACGGGGGTTGATAAGTCCCACAAGACGCAACAGAGGGAAGATAAGAACAAACGAGAGCAACTCGATAAGACGAATAAGAGGCTTGCGGAGCCATCCCCAGCTAATATACGACGTGAGGTGCTGGATATTGCCATAGATGGTGCTTGCCGCCTTGGCTGCAAAGAAATTTGTTTTCTCGATAGTGAATATATCGAAGCCTATGCCTCGCCACTTGTAGTAGTTATAGCGCCTTGTCGACGACTCTACCCTACCCTCACGCTTGCGATATTTGGCAAAGCAGTTGACATACTCCACATCGCTACACACGGAGTGAAGCACAAACTCCTCGTTCTGCTCCTTGCGTAGTATACGCTCCAGACGACGATAGTCCTTGCGCAACATAACTATGTCGATGTCGTCGTCCCAGGGTATAAATCCCTTGTGACGTGCTGCACCAAGCAGCGTGCCCGAGCTGAGCCACCACTTGATATCGTGCTCACGGCATATCTCGGCAACATGTTGCAACATACGCAGCAACTCAAGCTGGTCGCTTCTGAGCCTTGAGCCATCGGGGTTGTAGCGTGCACGAAGTTGGGCCGCATCAAACATAAATCTACTCTCCATTTCGGGGTCTCTTCATTAATATATGCAAAATTACACTTTTTTTCCCATTTGAGAATAATTTTCCTATCTTTGTAGTAATAAATATTACTAAACCAAGATTATGAAGAGAATTGGTGGTGCTATAGCCTGGGGTTTGAACCGAGCGATAAAGTCGCTGGGCAACCTACTATCATTGTTCGCACGCCTGGGTACTAAGGTTACTCCAGGCAGAGTGGTGTGCTGGGCATACAACTACAAACAATATGGTTGTAACCCTCGCTATCTCACCGAGTATCTACTTGAGCACTACCCAGATATGGAGATTGTATGGGTATTCCGTCGTGGTGTCGATACCTCGGCTGTCGACCCTCGTGTCAAGTGCGTGAGGTTTCGCACGTGGGAGTACCTCAAGATGATCAACAGCGCAGAGTTCCTTGTGACAAACTCTCGCACCGACCCCTGGCATATCTACTGGCACAAACGCCCCGAGCAGAAGTATCTCATGCTCTGGCACGGAGGTGCCGCACTCAAGCGCATAGAGCGTGATGTAGAGGAGAAGCTCGGCTTCAGCTACGTGCAGAAGGCCAAGCGTGACTCTAAGGTATGCAACCTTATGATCTCGGGATGCAGAGCCAACACCGAGCTTATAAAGCGCAGCTTCTGGTACTCGGGCGAGATTCTTGAGAGGGGTATTCCTCGCAACGACATATTCTTCGACACAACACGACATAATGCTATACGTCAGCGCATTAACCGAGAGTATAACATAGCCCAGGATAGCCGCATAGTGCTCTACGCACCTACGTTTCGTCGTAGCGGCACACTCGAGCCATATCACATAGACTGGGACAAGATGCGCCCTGCGCTCAAACGTATATTGCAGTGCGACAATCTCACCGTCATCGTGCGCATGCACCCCAACCTTATCAACAAGGTAGACACCTCGTCGCTTGTGAATTATGAAGGTGTTGTCGACGGCACACTCTACCCCGATATGCAGGAGCTGCTCTCGGCAAGCGACCTGCTTATTACCGACTATTCAAGCTCGATGTTCGACTTCTCGATGCAGCGCCGCCCATGTCTGCTCTATGCCACCGACATTGAGCAGTACGACCGTGGCTACTACTACGATTTCACCAAACTGCCCTACCCTTTGGCCCGCAACCAGGAGGATCTATTGCGCATAATAAGCGAGTTTAACAGCGAGGAGTACGGCTCACGCCTGGCAGATTTCTTGGACGACGAGCTCGGTATTGTGGAAAAGGGAGATGCAGCAAAAGCTCTTGCCGAATGGATGGTTAACTGCCGCAAATAGAGAGTATTACGACAAAATGATAAAAGGTTGTCAGTCTTGTGGCTGACAACCTTTTCTATATCTCAAACTTTGATTTCTCGGGGAATATATCCTCAAAGACTCTATGCAACATATCGTGCATGGCTCTATACTGCTTATCGCCAAGTTGCACATCGTTGATGCAGACAAGGGCACGCTCAGGTGCTCGCAAATAGCTCTCGATCTTCTCGGGCGAGGCAACGGCCATGGAGAAGTGCTTACTGGGCTGGCGACGATTGATTATGCGACCCTTGAGATAGGCAAAATCGGTAAATAGATACTGCGTGATATTCTCCGCACGGCGTGTTCTGCTGAGTGTTGCGAGAATATCCTCCTTGACAGCCTCGTAGGCCTTGCTACACTCGCTACGAAACATCGGAGCGCAAATATGCTGAGGACGCAGGAAGCAGCACTTAGGCCTCATGCCCAGAGCCTTACGTGCAGCACGGTCGGAGTTACGGCATATCTTCTTGAACATATCCATAGAGAGCAGATGTCTACTCATGCCGATAATGCCCCTACCCTCCTGGAAGAAGTCCTCGGCACGCATAGGCAGCATAGGGAATATATCGTCGTTGAAATAAAGGAACTCCTCGTCGAGATCCTTGATATTGAACATGTGAAGTTCTATGGTGTTGCTATTGAATGTTGGCAGATGCTCGGCAGGTATGATGTCGCTATGAAGCACAACATCTACCTCGTTGCGGTCCACCCACTCAGGCACCTGGCTCTGGGACGATACCACGAGGTGCACCTTGCGGATAAAGGGCATATTTCGCTCTATGCCACGAAACAGATAGCGCAACGTGCCCCAATCACGAAAGCGCTTCGTGAGGATAGGGGTACTTGTAGTGCTCTCATACTGCTTCTGCCACAGGGGATCGAGTCCATTGACAAATGTAATGACTATATCCATAAACTATTCAAGTGTTGACTTTCCAAATCTCTTGGCCTGCTTCTCGGGCGTATGCTTCCACCTGCGGTGCGACCACATCCACAGCTCGGGAGTCTCACGTATCATGCTCTCAAGACGCTCGGCATAGCGACGCATAATCTCGTTCCTTGCCACCTGCTCCTGACCATCATAGATAAGCTCCATGGCTACACCATACTGACCCGCCCTGATGCGACGTATACGGCAGAAGTAGACTGGTAGCTTGAACTTTAGCGCCAGACGCTCGCCACCATCGACAAAGGCCGTGGGCTGGCCAAAGAACTCTATCCACTCGGTATCGGCCATAAGAATAGGGCTCTGATCCGAGATAAGTCCCAGGCCGATGCCATGCTCCGTGGAGCGATGCGTGATATAGTGACGCAGAGAGCTCTTCATAGGCACCTGATCGATATTCGGTGCGAACTGGCGGATGCGTCGGTAGTAGGCCTCGAAGACCTTGCTGCGCAGAGGATGGTAGACCGCCATAAACCTATCGCCCTCCGCCTCCCAGGCATACATCGGGAAATACTCCCAGCAGCCAAAGTGCGAGGCGAGAGCTATCCAGTCACGGCCCGCAACAGCCTGGTGGTGCTCCGCGCCATTGTCCCACACTATATGCTTGCCACGGCTACGGTTGTCAATACCCGCCAAGCAGATGGTATCAACAGCCACCTCCGAAAGTGTCGAATAGTAGCGGTTGCGAATCTTACGTAGCTCCGCCCTGGACTTCTCGGGAAATGCACCCTCGAGATTTGACATAATCACACGTGAGCGGTAGCCGATAAGGCGAAATAGCAGAGTGACAAAGGGTTGGAAGATATAGAAGCGAAACCAACGGGGCGTAATACTCATCACTCGACTAAAAGACCAAAGGAGTCCCAAGCCGAGGCGTTGAAGCAGGTTCAACTCTACGCTATTATGTTGTTTATCGCTCATTTTCAACTGTTTGCTCAACAACAAGACGTTGTCGAGGGGTTCAATAGATGCAAATGTACTAAAAATTTATGCTTCGGGCAAATATCGCCCCAATAATTACTCCTCGCCGCCACGCATGACTGCCTCGACAGCCTCGCTCACGTCTGAGTAGTCAAAGCCCTGAGATAGTCCGTAGCGAAACAATTTGCCTCGGCGCTCAAAGTCCGTTTCGGCCTTTACCGTGCGGAGCTTACGACGTAATTTATCCTGTAGGCGCTGCTGCTGAGAATCGCCATCTATCTCACTAAGAGCCTTAGCTATAACATCTTGCGCCACGCCCTTTGTGCGTAGTTGCATAGCTATCTTGCGTGCGCCCCATCCCGAGAGGCGTGACTTCTCACGCACATAGGCCTCGGCATATCGCTGGTCATCGATAAAGCGACTCTCGACAAGTTTTTTAAGCACACCTGCCCGCTCACCTTCCGCAACACCCCAACGTTTCATCAGGCGCAAAGCATCGCCCGAAGACTTCTCGCTACGTGCAGCAAGGCGCATCAACGACTGCAGAGCCTGAGCCGCACTCTTGGGCTTAGGCTGCTTCGCATTGCCCTCCTCGGCTATAAACTCATCGTGGCGCATACCATTCGTTGTTTGCCTCTAAAATCCTCACGTACAACAACATCCTGATAGCCTTCAGCCTCGAGCATAGCCACCATATCGGCTGCATAGTGCTCGTAAATCTCGTAGAAGAGCTTACCCTGAGGCTTTAACATTTTGCGTGCTGTGCGGGCGATAGAGCGGTAAAAAATAAGTGGATCGGAGTCCTCGACAAAGAGAGCTGACGAGGGCTCATAATCGGTAACGTTGCGACGCATGGAGCTCTCGTCGCTGCGTGGAATATATGGGGGATTGGATACTACGACATCTAGCCTCTCACTGACAGCTGATGAGAAGTCAGCAAGCGCATCGCCCTCGACAAATTGAACGCTCGGAGCATACTTTGCACCATTGCGACGTGCTATGTCGAGTGCCTCGGGCGAGATATCAAGAGCCCAGACACTGCTATTTTTCAATCTTCGACTAAGCGCCAGAGCGATACATCCCGAGCCTGTGCCTACGTCCAAAATACGAGCATCGTGGCCAACCTCCGAGGCCACCCACTCCACAAGCTCCTCGGTCTCGGGACGAGGTATCAGTACCCCCTCACGCACCTCGAGCGACATATCGTCGAACTCGGCTCGACCAATGACATACTGCACGGGACGCCACGATCGTAGCTCCTCGATAACTCTATCTATATCCTTGATTTCAAGCTCCTTATTTGGCTCAACAAGAAGCTGACTGCGAGTAATAGCTCCGCACTCGGTGACGATCATCTCGGCAATCTGACGTGCCTCGATATCGCCATAGAGCTCCGTAATAGACTCTGCAACACGCAAGTAAAGCTCTCTACGAGTGGCCATAGCTTAACGATTTTTAAGTGTTAGCTCGGCAAGGGCAAGGGCAACCATAGCCTCAACAACAACGGCGGCACGGCGTGCTATGCATGCATCGTGACGGCCACCGATAACAAGATCCTCAACAGAGCAACTATCAAAATCGTAGCTCTGCTGCTTGAGTGCAATGCTCGGCGTAGGCTTGATAGCCACACGAACAACTATATCATTTCCGTTGCTGATACCTCCGTTAATACCTCCCTCATTGTTTGTTCGGGTGGTACCCTTAGAATCTATGATTACATCGTTACGCTCTGAGCCATAGCGCATTGCCGACTCAAAACCATCGCCAAACTCAACGCCCTTAACTCCCGGGATTGAGAATAGCAGATGCGAGATAATACTCTCCACAGAGTCGAAAAATGGCTCGCCAAGAGTAGCGGGAACACCGCTCACGCAGCACTCCACAACACCACCTACCGAGTCACCCGCGGCTCGTGCCTGGGCAATAATCGAATCGAACTCCTCGGGATTTGTAGAGCCTCCAACACGACATAGGCGAGTATCAAATTGTAGACCCTGAAGCAGCCTCTTTGCCACCACACCTGCGGCAACAAGGGCCACGGTCATACGTCCCGAGGCGATACCTCCGCCCGCAAGATTGTACTCTGAGCCATACTTGAGCCTCTGCGTGAGGTCGGCATGCGAAGGTCGTGGCTGACGACGCAGATGGTCGTAGTCCGAAGAGCGTGTATTTTTGTTTGCAAATGATATTGTGAGCCTTCCGCCCGTGGTAACACCCTCAGCATCAAGGCCCTCTATTTTCGGAACATCCTCCTCATGGCGTGGAGTATCGCCCACAGCCTTAGGGCGACGACGCTCAAGATCCTGGGCAAAATCATCGACCGAGAGCCTCATGCCCTCGGGCACACCCTCGAGCACAACGCCTACACTCTCGGCATGCGAAGCACCAAAGATCGTAACACGAAGTATGTCACCGAAACTATTATTCACACTTAGAAGTTTTGAGCATTTCGAGATCATCGAAGAACGAAGGATAGCTCTTGGCTACACATTCACGATTCTTTATATCGAGCTCCTCATCAATACGCAACGCCGTAATTGCCAACGACATAGCGATACGATGATCATCGTGCGAGTCTACATTAGCAGCAACAACCTTACCGCCAACAACACGCATAACATTCTCCTCATAGTCGAGCTCGATCTCAATACCGAGCTTCTCGTACTCCTCCTTGAGCACCTCGCCACGATCGCTCTCCTTGCCTCTAAGACGCTCGATACCATAAATTGTCGAGACACCCTGGGCAGCTGCAGCCAAGGCAACAAGCGCAGGGAAGAGGTCGGGGCAGTGCGTAGCGTCGAAGGTAAAGGCCTCAAGGTCACGATGCGACACTGTGATAGCATCCTCCTCGATAACGAGCGAGGCTCCAGCACGCTCCAGCGCACGGCAGATTGCCGTATCGGCCTGACGAGAGAGGGTTGAGAGGTTGGTAATACGCACCTCGTGGCCAGCAATAGCGGCAGCAACCATAATCATTGCCGCAGCACTCCAGTCACTCTCAATGGTATAATCGACAGCCTCATAGCTCTGGCCACCCTCAATAAAAAACTCGGAGTAATCGCCCTCCTGGTACATCACCTCGACACCAAAGCGCTCGAGAGTATCAAGAGTCATATCTATATATGGTACCGATACTGCACCATGCACTTCGACCGTAGTATCACGCTCGGCAAGTGGCAGGGCGATAAGAAGACCTGTGACAAACTGCGACGACATGCTACCATCGACAACCACACGACCACCTCGCATAGGGCCACACACCTCGATAGGGAGTCGTCCACCACCATCACGCACCTCGACGCCGAGCTCCTTGAGAGGCTCGATCATCATCGACATAGGTCTGTGGAGCAACGTACCCTCACCCGAGATGCACATAGGCTTGCTGCCGAGTGCCGAAATTGGGGTAAACAGGCGTGCCGAGAGTCCCGACTCGCCGACATTTAGTCGATCAGTACGGGGATTAAAGCCGCCCTCAATAGCAATGGTATTCTCATCAATAATCTCGACTGTGGCACCCAAAGCCTCGATGGCCGAGATTGCCGAGCGTGTGTCACGACACAGCTCGATGCCACGAAGTGTGGTGCGTCCCGAAGCAAGAAGTGCTGCGGCCAACGCACGCTGAGCATAGCTCTTAGAACATGGGGGAGTTATCGTTCCCCTCAAACGATTCCCTAAAGGGACACTACTATCCATATATGGTTATTATTCGTTATCGTCAAATTCGTCGTCCTCCTCGTCACGTTGACTAACGTGACCAAGTGCACGCAATGCCTCCTCACGCTCACGCTCCTCCTGCTCACGCATCTGTCGCTTCATCTGTGGCGAGGTACGGAGCACGAAGTTGCTACCCAAGTACACACGACGCACCATCTCATCAGCAGCAAGATCCTCGGCAGTACCAGCCTTCAAAATCTTACCCTCGTACAAGAGATATGTACGGTCGGTGATGGCCAACGTCTCGTCGACATTATGGTCGGTGATGATAACACCGATATTCTTATCCTTGAGCGTGCCCACAATGCTCTGGATATCCTCCACGGCGATAGGGTCGACACCCGCAAATGGCTCATCCAGAAGGATAAACGATGGATTGATAGCCACAGCACGAGCAATCTCGGTACGGCGGCGCTCACCACCCGAGAGCTGATTACCGTAGCTCTTGCGCACCTTCTGCAAGCGGAACTCCTCGATAAGCTGCTCGACACGCTCCCTCTGATACTGACGAGAGTAGTCGGTCATCTCGAGCACGGCACGTATATTGTCCTCGACAGTGAGGTGACGAAATACCGAAGCCTCCTGGGCAAGATAGCCAACACCCATCTGTGCACGACGATAGACAGGCTCCTTGGTGATATCAAGAACCTTTCCATTGTCATCCTCGAGGAAGATACGTCCCTCGTTAGGCTTGATAAGGCCTACTATCATATAAAAGGTAGTTGTCTTACCAGCTCCGTTAGGACCGAGCAAACCTACAATCTCACCCTGTCGCACGTCGATCGAAACATGGTTTACGACAGTACGTGATTTATAGGATTTTACCAATTCGCTTGTGAACAATCGCATCTTTTTTCGTAAATTTTTCACAAAGTTATTACTATTTTCCAAAAATATATATTATATTTGGATAAAATTTTTTCACGACAAAAAATTATGGACACCGAACAAGGAGGAATACTACACGACAAATTGCATGAGTATTTCGGTTTTACATCGTTCAAAGGCAACCAGGAGGCCGTTATCAACAACGTACTTTCGGGCAAGGACACATTTGTGCTAATGCCTACGGGAGGCGGTAAATCGTTGTGCTACCAGCTCCCCGCGCTTATCATGGATGGTGTGGCTATTGTCATATCGCCACTCATCGCCCTGATGAAAAACCAGGTGGACGCAATGCGTACATTCTCGACAGAGTCGGGCATTGCTCACTTCCTAAACTCATCGCTCAACAAGTCGGCAATCGCCCAAGTGCGCCAGGATGTACTCGAGGGTCGCACCAAGCTGCTTTACTTTGCACCGGAGTCACTAACCAAGGAGGATAATATCGCATTTTTGCGTAAAATCAAGATATCGTTCTACGCTATCGACGAGGCGCATTGTATCTCGGAGTGGGGTCACGACTTCCGCCCTGAGTACCGCCGTATCCGTCCTATCATCAACGATATCGGTCAAGCACCGCTCATTGCCCTCACGGCAACAGCAACCCCCAAGGTGCAGATGGACATCCAGAAGAACCTCGGCATGACCGACGCTACGGTATTCCGTTCGTCGTTCAACCGACCCAACCTCTACTACGAGTTGCGCCCCAAGCACAACGTAGACCACGACATCATCCGCTTCATTAAGCAGAATAGCGGCAAGAGCGGAATCATCTACTGCCTAAGCCGCAAGAAGGTCGAGGAGCTCGCCGAGCTGCTCGTGGCAAATGGCATCAAGGCTCTGGCATACCATGCAGGTATGGATGCTCAGACACGTGCCGACAACCAGGATGACTTCTTGCACGAGCGTGTAGATGTCATCGTCGCCACCATTGCCTTTGGTATGGGTATCGACAAGCCCGATGTGCGCTATGTGATACACTACGACATACCTAAGTCACTGGAGGGCTACTACCAGGAGACTGGCCGTGCTGGTCGTGACGGTGGCGAGGGCCACTGCCTCACGTTCTACAGCTACAAAGATATTCAGAAGCTCGAGAAGTTCATGCAGGGTAAGCCTGTTGCCGAGCAGGAGATTGGCAAGTTGCTGCTGCTCGAGACAGTGTCGTATGCCGAGAGCTCTATGTGCCGTCGTCGCTCGCTATTGCACTACTTTGGCGAGGAGTACAAAGAGGGTAACTGCGGCAGCTGCGACAACTGCTGCAACCCCAAGCCTAAGATGGAGGCTAAGGAGGAGCTTCAGCTCGCTCTCGAGGCACTCAAGGAGATTGGCGACAAGTTCAAGATTGACCACCTCGTAGCAGTGCTCATGGGTAAGACCACAGCGATGATCAAGAGCTACGGACACAACAAACTTGAGATATTTGGTGCTGGCCAGGATAAGGATGCACGTTTCTGGAATGCCGTTGTGCGCCAGGGTCTTATCATGGGCTTCATCGACAAGAATATTGAGAACTACGGACTCATATCGATCAACTCGCGTGGCGAGGAGTATATCAAGAGCCCTAAGTCAGTGACTATCACCCTGGATCACGACTACGACTCTGAGGAGGAGAACGAGGCAACAGGACCTATAAAGGGTGGTGGCGCTGCCGACGAGGAGCTCTTTGCTATGCTCAAGGATCTACGTCGTAAGGTGGCAAAGCAGAATGGTCTTGCTCCATACGTTATCTTCCAGGATCCTTCGCTCGAGGATATGTCTATCCAGTACCCAATCACCATGGAGGAGATGCAGACAATCTCGGGTGTTGGCGTGGGCAAGGCGCAGAAGTATGGCGCAGAGTTTATCGACCTTATCAAGCGCTATGTCGACGAGAAGGAGATCATCCGTCCTCAGGATATGGTCGTGAAGGGTGTTGCGAACAAGTCGAACAACAAGATCTTCATCATCCAGTCTATCGACCGCAAGATGGATTTCGAGGATATCGCACGTGCCCGCAACCTCGACATGGACGAGCTGCTCACCGAGATCGAGACAATCGTCAACTCGGGCACTCGCCTTGATATTCAGTACTACCTCAACACCATCATGGACGAGGATAAGGTCGAGGATATCTACCTCTACTTCAAGGAGGATGCCGAGACCGACTCGCTCGATGCTGCTATCGAGGAGCTTGGCTCGGAGTATAGCGAGGAGGAGATACGTCTGGTGCGCATCAAGTTTATCTCGGAGGTGGCCAACTAATTTTTGATAATATTAACATAAGTATAACGACGAAGTATTACCAATGGCTGAAGTTCGCGCAAAGAAGGCTCTCGGACAGCACTTCTTGACCGACCTAAATATCGCTCGCAAGATAGCCACATCGCTCTCTGGAGGAACACCTGAAAACCCCGACAAGGTGTTGGAGGTGGGCTGTGGCATGGGTGTTCTCACACAGTTCTTGTTGCAGCGTGACGACGTAGTGACCTACGGCGCCGAGATCGACTCGGAGTCTGTGGAGTATCTTCACGCCCACTACCCTGAGTTTGCGCCCCGACTCACCGAAGGCGACTTCCTAAAGATGGACCTCAAAGAGGTGTATGGCTCAAGGCTAAAGATTATCGGCAACTTTCCATACAACATCTCATCGCAGATATTCTTCAAGGTGCTCGAAAATCGAGATATCGTTCCCGAGTGCGTGGGCATGATCCAGAAGGAGGTGGCCGTACGTCTTGCCGAGCCTCCAGGCTCAAAGGAGTATGGCATACTTAGCGTGCTGCTTCAGGCATGGTACGACATCGACTACCTCTTTACCGTTGGCGAGAAGGTATTCAACCCACCACCAAAGGTTAAGAGTGCCGTGGTACGTCTGGTGCGCAACAATGTTGAGCGTCTGGAGTGCGACGAGCAGCTATTCATCAAGGTCGTAAAGGCCTCGTTTGGACAGCGTCGCAAGATGATACGCAACTCGCTCAAGGCCGTCTTTGGCAACTTTGGTGGCCAGGAGCACCGCTTCTTCTCGATGCGTGCCGAGCAGCTCTCCGTAGCCGACTTCGTGGAGCTTACGCAGTGGGTTGACGAGCATAAATAATTAAATATCATCACACTATGGCTATAGGCAAGTATTACGTATCGCCATTTCGCTGGAGCAAGAGCGTGTGGGTAATCAGTATTGTCACCACGTTGGTACTCATAGGCATAGGCTTCATGTACCTACTCATTCCTGATGCTGAGATGGGCAGGGAGCGCTACCTTCTCATGATGTTAATGGTGCCATTCCCCGCAATAGTCTTCTGTACATCGCCACGCTACCTCTGCTTGTACGGCAACGAGCTTATCATCAAGCGCTGGGTGGGCAGAGTGACGATCTACACCAAGGATATCATCTCGATCGAGGAGGCTGATAGAAGCGTGATACTTCGCTCTAAGCGCACAATGGGCAATGGTGGCATGTTTGGCTACTTCGGCCATTTCCACTCTCGTCTTTATGGCAAGTATAGAATGTTCGCTGGCGAGTTATCGAACCTCTATCTAATACGAACATCGAAACAAGCCTACGTAATAAGTTGCCAGAACAAAGAGCTCATAGAGGCGCTCAAGGAGAAGATAAAGTAACGAGAAGAGGGGTTGTCCAAAGCAATGGACAACCCCTCTAACTTTTTCACGCACAACCTATTTCACGACAATCTCGTCAACAAATAGGAAGCCTGTGTACTTGCTGCGGTGAGCCTTGTAGCGGATATATCGAGCCTTGATCTCACCCTCCCAGCCAAAGCTCTTGAACGAAGGAAGTTCGTCGATAATCACCTCATGCTCGATGTCGGCAATCTTTGTGTAGTTCTCGCCATCCTCCGACACAGCAATCTCCACCAAGCATGGCATAAAGACGCCAGGGCCGCAAATCTGCATAAAGTCGGCCGAGATACTATGAATGGTAGTGACCTCGTCCATGTCGATGATAACATCGACACCACCACGACCGAGGAAACCCTGCCAACGCTCATCGGCATAGGTCCAAGTGCCTCGCTTACCGTCGGTTAGCGTTGCATCGTAGGCCGCAGCATACTTAGGTGCATAGTAGAACGATGGCTCGATATAGGTCACCTTCTTGCCTCGTGCCAGGTGCTCAACATCCTCCTTAGACTCTGGGCGGTTACCAATCTCATTCTTAAGATCAAAAGGTGTGTAACCCTCCTCAATCATACGATCTACAATTTTTACGGCACGCTCACGGAACATCGTATAATCACGATTCTCTGGCTCAGACCAGCCAATCTCCGCCACAGCAATAGCACGTGGCCAGAGCATGTGCTCATAGTGCGAATCCTCGACAATAAACTCTGCCCAGAGGTTTGCCTGGACACCGAGGATATACTTGCCTACCTCCTCGGGCATGCTCTCTGGCACAGGCTCATAGGAGTACACCTTCTCCAGAGGCAAATAGCCACCAATGCTCTCAGGCTGAGAGTATGGCGCATCCTGCGGAGCGTCGATATAGCAGTAGCCGTGAGGCGACATTACAACTTTATGACCCGCCTGGGCAGCGATATGGCCCCCCTCCTCGCCTCGCCACGACATAACCGTAGCATTTGGCGCAAGGCCACCCTCCAAAATCTCATCCCAGCCGATAATCTGACGACCCTTCGAGTTGAGATACTCCTCCATGCGATGAATCATATAGCTCTGCAACTCATCGACACTCTCAAGGCCCTCCTGAAGCATACGGCGCTGACAATCCTCGCAGAGCTTCCAGTCGCCCTTGCCAGCCTCATCGCCACCTATATGTATATACTCCGATGGGAAGATCTCGATAACCTCGTCGAGAATAGCCTGCATCATCTCGAATGTAGCCTCCTTGCCGATACACAAATCGCCCTGATACTCAGGCTTGTGCGAACACTTGAGCTCGGGATATGCTGCCAACACCTCGTCTGAGTGGCCAGGCATCTCAATCTCAGGGATAATGGTGATATAGCGGTCGGCGGCATAGGCTACAAGTTCACGTGCCTCAGCCTTGGTAAGATATCCGCCCGAAGCACCCGGAGTACCCTCGTCGACATACTTACGATCGCCATTCCACCAACCCTTCCAGTCGTGTGGCTTGCGCCATGCAGCAAAGCTGGTAAGGCGTGGATATGAGTCGATTTGCAAGCGCCAGCCCGCAGCATCGGTAAGGTGCAGGTGCAGACGATTCATCTTCAGACGTGCCATCATATCTATCTGACGCTTAAGGAAATCCACAGTGCGGAAGTGGCGTGAGATATCGATCAAAACACCACGATACTCAAAGCGTGGATAGTCGACAATAGCTCCAGTGAGCCACTCGCCACTCTCAACCAACTGACGCACGGTCTGCAAGGCATAGAAGGCTCCCGCAGCACTTCGGGCTGTAATGTCAACACAACGCTCCGAAGTGACTATTGCATAACCCTCCTCAAACGACATACTATCGGGATTAATATAGATGTTTACGCAACTCTTAACCGAGGGTCGCTTAACAAGTTTTAGGTCAAGACCAGCAGCCTTGACAGCAGCAGCAATACGCTCCATATCCGCACCCTTAACGCCTTTAATACAGAGTGTTGAGAGCTGCGAAAAATCAAAAGGCATAGCTGGCATGCAGCCACTATCTGAACAGGTTCCACCATACACACGAACAGGCGCAGGGGTGATATTGTTATTCTGTGCCGAGAGCTCAGCACCACAAATCAGAGTGGCAACAAGTGCCAAAACAAAGGTTTTAATTCTCATATCAATAGTTCATTTATGCAAAGATATGAATTTAGGTTGAAACTACAAAATCCAAATTTTATAAAATAAAATTGCGATAGTCACTTTTGTTTTGTAACTTTGTGGCGAATATTGCGAAAAAACTAAAAACATATATTTTTATGATTGAACTCAGTGAACAGGAAGTATTGCGTCGTCAGTCGCTCAAGGCATTGCGTGAGTTGGGCATCAACCCATATCCAGCAGCTCGCTTCGAGGTGAACGCTTCGGCTAAGGAGATTGCCGAGAACTACGACGCAGAGAAGGGCAACTACCAGGAGGTATCGATTGCCGGTCGTATTATGAGCCGCCGTATCATGGGCTCAGCATCGTTCTTCGAGCTCCAGGACTCGACTGGTCGTATTCAGGTATATATCCGTCGTGACGACATCTGCCCCGAGGGCGACCCAACACTCTACAACACAGTATTCAAGAAGTTGCTCGACATTGGTGACTTTATCGGTGTAGAGGGCTTTGCCTTCCTCACAAATACTGGCGAGTTGTCGGTACACTGTAAGAAGTTTACCGTGCTCTCGAAGTCAGTACGCCCACTCCCTGTTGTTAAGCAGAAGGATGGCCAGACATTCGACGCCTTGACAGATCCTGAGGTGCGCTACCGCCAGCGCTACCTCGACCTCGTGGTTAACCCACACGTCAAGGATACATTCGTAAAGCGTGCCAAGATCATGCAGACAATGCGTGACTTCTTCAACGAGCGTGGCTACCTCGAGGTGGAGACACCTATCTTGCAGCCTATCCCTGGTGGTGCTGCTGCACGTCCATTCATCACACACCACAACGCTCTGGATATCGACTTCTACATGCGAATTGCTACCGAGCTCTACCTCAAGCGCCTTATCGTGGGTGGCTTTGATGGTGTTTACGAGTTCGGCAAGAACTTCCGCAACGAGGGTATGGACCGTACACACAACCCAGAGTTTACATGTATGGAGATCTACGTTGCATACAAGGACTATATCTGGATGCAGGAGTTTACTGAGCAGATGTTGGAGCGTGTGGCAATGGCTGTTAACGGCACTACCGATGTGGTGCTCGATGGTCGCACAATCTCGTTCAAGGCACCTTTCCGCCGTGTGACAATGACCGATGCTATTCGTGAGAAGACAGGTTACGACATCACAGGTCAGTCTGAGGAGCAGCTTCGCGAGGCTTGTAAGCGTCTTAACGTCGAGATCGACGACACTATGGGTAAGGGTAAGCTTATTGACGCTATCTTTGGCCAGTACTGCGAGGAGGATCTCGTGCAGCCAACATTCGTAACTGACTACCCTATCGAGATGTCACCTCTCTGCAAGCGCCACCGTGACAACGAGGAGCTCACCGAGCGTTTCGAGCTCTTTGTAAATGGTAAGGAGCTTTGTAACGCATACTCAGAGCTCAACGATCCTATCGACCAGCTCGAGCGTTTCCAGGAGCAGATGCGACTCTCGGAGAAGGGCGACGACGAGGCTATGACTATCGACATGGACTTCGTACGTGCCTTGGAGTATGGTATGCCATCGTGCTCAGGTATGGGTATCGGTATCGACCGACTCACAATGTTCATGACTGGCGAGACATCTATCCAGGATGTATTGTTCTTCCCAACAATGCGCCCAGAGAAGAAGGTGGTTGCTGATGCTGAGGAGGTATACACCGAGGCAGGCATCCCTCAGGAGTGGGTTGCAGTAGTTCAGAAGATGGGCTACATCACCCTCGAGGCATTCAAGAACACCGCAACATCGGGTGGCATGAAGCTCTTCAACGACCTCTGTGGCTTCAACAAGAAGAACAAGCTTGGTCTTGCCACTGCCGAGATTAAGGCGTGGATCGAGAGTTGCAAGGAGTAATTAGTCAGGTATAAAATTAAACAACGAATACAAACTATGAGAAAGAAGATTGTTGCAGGTAACTGGAAGATGAATACACTTCCTGCAGAGGGTGTTGAGCTTGCTAAGAGCGTAGCTGCTGGCAGAGGCGAGGTTTGCGACTGCGTAAACTTCATCGTATGCCCTCCATTCACACACCTTGCAGGTGTTATCGAGGCACTCAAGGGTACAAACATCGCTGTGGGTGCTCAGGATTGCGCTACTGAGACTAAGGGTGCTTACACTGGCGAGGTATCGGCTGAGATGATCGCTGCGCTCGGTTGCCAGTATGTTATCCTTGGCCACTCTGAGCGTCGCCAGTACTATGGTGAGACATCTGAGACTTTGAACAAGAAGATGGCTCGTGCCTACGAGAACAACCTCGTGCCTATCTACTGTGTAGGCGAGAACCTCGAGGAGCGTGAGGCAGGTCGCCACTTTGAGGTGTGCAAGCAGCAGCTCGAGGAGGTAGTATTCAACCTTACCGAGGAGCAGTTTGCAAAGCTCGTTATCGCCTACGAGCCAGTATGGGCTATCGGTACAGGTAAGACTGCTACTGCTGATCAGGCTGAGGAGATTCACGCATATATCCGCGAGGTATTGAGCTCTAAGTTCGGCAAGGCGGCTGAGGAGTGCCCAATCCTCTATGGTGGCTCTTGCAAGCCTTCGAACGCTGGCGAGATCTTCTCTAAGGAGAATGTTGACGGTGGTCTTATCGGTGGTGCTGCACTCAAGGCTGAGGACTTCCTCGGCATTGGCAAGGCATTCTAATTAAGCCTATCTGCTATAAACATTAAGGGCTGTCCCACAAGGACAGCCCTTACTATTTATATATGTATCTGCTTACTTCATTACCACGGGGCGCATCACGCCATCACGGCCAACGCTCATAAGCTGCATATTTGGTGAGCGTGACTCCCACTTCTCGATAAACTCCTCGATAGGACGAATATCCTCCATAGTCCACTCGTAGAGCTCCGACATCCACATTGGAGTTACATTACCCTTATAGTCGAAGGCTGCGGCACAAGCGTAGTGTCCACCATAATCGTAGATACCCTCACTAATCTCGAATGGATCGCAAGTATCGATTAGCAAGTCGTAGAAGGTTGTATCGTAGCCACCCCAATCATAATCCATCTTTGAGATAAAGTATGAGAATATATCGCTTGTAGGCTGGCTGGTCTTAACCTCCATAGTCACGATATACTGCGACGAATCGTAGTAGTATGGCTGAGTGTAGTACTTAAAGGTCACAGGGTCGTAGTTGTACAAGTCGGATGGACGGTAAGGGCCACCAACTATGACATCTGTTACCTCCAACTCACACTCTCCCTCCTTTTCGGTCTTGAATACCTCGGAGCATACCTCGGTTGTCACAACACCACCGCTATAGCCGAATACAACAATAACATACTCGGTATTTGGGTAGAGGGTATTCATGTGCGTTGTAATCTCACCCTTGAACTCATAGGTGTAGTAGATAAACTCACCCAAGGCATAATCCAACAAAGTCTCATTGTCGTAGTCATCTGGCAAGTAAGATGTTGGGGTAATCATCAAGAGCCAAGTCTCATCAGGATTTGATGGAGTAATTCGAATATCTGCTACACGTACATAGCAATTAGTAACCTCGATATCAAAGGCCATATCCGACTGACCCACCTCCTCGGTCGAGAAGTTGATATACGAAGGCTCGCCTACAACCTGCACAAAGCCATCATACTCCGCAACAGGATAGACAAGTGCTGAGTAGAGAACATAAGAGTCGAGCTGGAGCTCCAACGACATATCACCCTTGTAGCAGATGTTGTCGAGAATATCCTGCATAGAGTGTCCTGCGCTGAGGTTCGAAGAGTATACATCGACCCACTCATCAGCAATCTCTGCCATATAATCATCGTCAAACGATACACCCTCGCCCACATAGAGTTCGTTGTTAGCATCAACAACCTTCACGACATAGTAGCCATCCCAGCTATTAGCGTCGACATCGAGCGTAACCTCGGCACCCTTAACATCGACACTAAGGTCAAACTCTACATCCTGCAGTGGCGCACGATCGGGACATATCACCTCCCAGCTAATCTCTGTCTGAGGCTCATACGACGCACCATCATCGGCGAACTTCACGCCATAGACATACAATACTGACTTAACACCTGGACGAACGCTATTCCACTGCACACGCTGCTTACCCTGGAAGAGGACATTTGCTGCCTCCATATACTCCTTAAGGTTCATGCCATTGTTCAACGCAGCACTCTCGAATGCCGCAAGGTCATCCTCCCAAAGTTGCTCAGCAGTATAAATCTGGTTGAACTGCATGTACGATACCTCGTCAAGGAACATGACATAGTGCATCTTGTCATCGGCAGGCGTCACCTGCGTGATAGCCGATGCTGCGTGCACCTCCTGAACGTCGATCTTGAACCAAGCATCGGGCTGAGGCTCCTCACTCACGCCTGCCTGCTTCACAGTAACCTCGACACTCTGCTCAGAGTAGCTAATCTTGATCACTGCCTCGCGTGCATCACCCTCGTTCTTTGCAACGGCAAAAGCACCCAAATCTTCGGCATATAGTTCAATCCACTCAGCCTCGCAGTAGAGTGTTGGCACTGGCTGTGGCACAGGGCTATTGCGAGTAACCTCCTCGAGAGTCCACTCAATAAGACCCTCACCACCCTCAACGCCAAACTCCATAAGCTGAGATGAGGTAAGAACAAAGGTATACTCCTTTTGAGTATCATTAGTCGGATCATCTGGCTGACACGCCACAAACATGAGTGGCACAGCAGCTAAAGCCAAAAAAAGTCTAAACAACGCTCTCATAGATATAGTTTTAGTTAATAATTTTCGTTAGTTGTAGTAAGTCAAGATATTACCCTTGAACTCGATGGTTCTACCATCAACTGTAACAAGGCGGACATTGTATGTATATAGGCCATTCTCCTTGCCAAGACCATTGTCTGAGTACTCGAATGTGAAGTCGTTGGTGTCGATATCAATTTTTGACCCCTCATAGTTGATATAAGGCATGATAATCTTGCCGTTATAGAGGTTTACAACAAGCTCATTTTCATACTGGTCGTAGAAGTAGAAGTATCTATCAACGCTCGACACCTTAATCATCTCTACATAGACTGGCGAGAATTTAAGTGGCTCAGCAACAACATCCTCAGCGTAGTTGATACCAGCAACGGCACCCGACCACGAAAGCTCATAGATATTACCCTCGTAGACCCAGCTAAGCTCGAATGTAGTAGTGCCCGCCTCAAGGTCGTTTACGACAGTTGCCTGAGCACTTGTCACATCGCCATATACATCGCCATAGCCATGCACACAGTATGCTATGTCGATTGTGCCAGCTTCTGACGAGTAGTCGCCATCTGCCAAAGGCTTGCCAAGCAAGATATCATCCGACTTGAAACTGAACTTATGACCCGAGAACTCGTCGACCATGAAGAGGATATCTTTCTGGCCCGCCTTGTCGTAGTCAACCTTTGCCGATAGAGCCTCAACAGTAAATGTCTTGCCCGTCTCCTTCTCATATACAAAGCCATCGACAACGCCAGTCCAATCAATAGTGATATGGTCACCCTGCTCTGACTTGATATATCCAGTGATGGTTGTTGTGTTATCGGCATTGTGAACAAGCGTGATCTCAGCCTCCGTGAGCGAGCATGTCTGGTCGTTGCCAGTGCTAAATGTCGACCATGAGCTGATAGTCTGCTGAGCATACGAGTATGTGCCAGCTGAGAGGAAATCGTCGTTAGGCGCTATCTCATCGAGCATATCGAGCTCGTGGTAGCGTGTGCCGTCGATATAGAGCTGAAGGAAGAAGTTACCAATCATGTAGTACTCAGCCTTCACACTAACAGGCTCAAAGGCAACAGGCTCACTCACAATCTCCTGAACCATATTCTCTACCTCGCCACGATATGTATAGAGGAGCTCCTGGCCAGACTCAAGCGTAAGAGCGATGTCGAAGTCATACTCCTCGCCACTCAAGGCCACCTGGATGTCGCCATCAACGAACGCATACTCCTCACCGTCGATAGCAACAACGCTCATCTCAATATCAAGACCACCATTCTCAACGCTATATCTTCCTGCCTTAAGCACCTCATCCTCTTCAGCGCCAACAAGCAACAGACCGAGCTCGATACTCTCTGCCTCATCAGCAAATACAATAGCAAAGTTGTTTAGCTCAAGACCTGCATCCTGGCTCGAGAGGCGCTGGGCATAGTGTAGCTCCGTAGCCTTAGCCTCAGGCGCAGCCTGGCTGATAGCAACCTCAACAACCTGCTCAACGTATGTGATAGTAATCACAGCCTCACGTGCCTCACCCTCGTTAGGGGCAACAACAAAGGCTCCAAGCTGCTCAGTGCTGAGTGTAATCCACTCTGCCTGAGTAGCAAACATAAGCTCTGCCTCAGGATGTGGTTTAGTGCGTGTCACCTCGTTCAGAGTCCACTCAATAAGACCCTCGCCACCCTCGGCAGGGAACTGCATAGAGGGCTGTGACGTAAGCTCAAATCTATACTCCTTAGCATCGGGAGTAGGCTCGTCGGGCGCACACGACACCAATGCAACAGTCGCAGCCACGAGCATAAGCATAAGATAGCGGAAAATGTTTTTCATTCTATTAGTAGGTTTTATCTCTCTAATCTTTAGTTGCAGGGTTGTACCCTTATAATTTTTAACAAAATTATAGAAAATTTCGTTAACTGCAAAACATTACCCAAATATTTGTCGAGCACACCCCATAATAAACAATGTCGTCCCAACCCAAAGATTGGAACGACATAGTCTATGTTTTATCCCTATTTTTGGAAGAAATTGCGCTTGATCCAGAGGTAGTAGCCCGTGAGCGGGAGTGTACCTCCGACAATGGCAGCCAAGCACCACAGCACTCGAGTAAACATGCCCCCGATTGTGCCTACATGCAGACTGCGCAACCACGATCTTGCCCCCTCGCCAAAGAGAGTATAGAAACCCTCACGATACCAATCAAACGACCACACAAGGCCCGTAAGTGCCATGATTAGCAGGATGATCGTAGCCCAGAAACCTGCCGAGACGTGCAGATCGTACCAGAAACGATGCCACCCCTTGCGCACCGCTACAAGCGAGCGATTGCGCCACATCTTTATGCTCTTAGGCCACCACAACACGATACCCGAGATAAGCAGCACCACCATAGCTATAGTACTGATACCCACTATCATCTTTCCCACACTCATCTCCCCTCGCGAAGCAGGGGCATCCATCAACCAGCGGTGGAGTCTAAACGTGGTCTTGAAAAACTCCAGACGCTCAGGCTTGCCCGACTCGCTGACAACCTGCTCCACATCGGAGATTTCACGCACGACGCTGGTAATCTCCTTCTCGAACACTAGAATAGCTCCCGTAAAACAGGTGATAGAGATAACAACACCAAGAGGTATTGATAACCAGATATGTAGTTGCTTAATAAACTTTTTCATGATACTGCTAATAATAGCACAAAGTTAAGAAAAATTATCCAAAATTTAGTCCAATCACCACTACTTTATTGGCTCAAGGCGTCCCACGCCACTAATCTGCGTAGCCTGAATAGAGAGTCCCTTGGTTGCAATAGCCGACTCCGTGTCGATGACATATATCGCTGGGTAGTCGTCGGTGAGTGTCACAGGGACATATACCTTGCCACCCTCGGCATAGGGTGTAGAGCCGAAGCCCGAGATTGAGCTCACAGCAGGAAGACCCTTGACAGGTGTAAGCTTAGCAGCCTCAGCATCGAAAATAGCAAGCTCAGTTGCGGTCATTGTCTTAGCAGGCTCCAACACACTGTCGTACATCAACATAAGGAACTTGCTACCACCAACATACCACGTGCGAAGGAATGATCGGCCGTCGGCCATAGCCTCGATGTTTACGTAGTAGCTTGGGTCGAACTCCTCGCTACCTGAGTTAATACGCACCACACCCGCAGGGAGTGTTGTTCGCTGACGCTCGTCGGCCATAGTCTTGGCATACGAGGGCGAGAAGACGTATACATCGCCACTCTCCGTGCGCCAGATCATCTGATAGTACTGCGACTTGTTGCGACCTGCAGCATAGCTAATCTTATCGGTGCGAATAAGGCGCTTAGAGTCGAAGTTCTCATTATCGAAGATAGCCACCCAGCACTCATCGGGATACTGCGTCCACTGCAACTCCCCCTCCTTGTATGCACCCGAGCCAGAGCCTCCCGACTCCCTCTTAATCAAATCGGCATAGCCCTCACGCACCCACTTGCCACCATCGGCCTTCACACCATACTGACTAAGACCCATAGGCACGGCAGCAGAGTATATTTTGCTGCCCACCTGCTCAATACCAGCCAGGGTCACAAACTCGCCATTGCCCAGGAAGTTCTCAGCAAGGTAGTGCTCCTCGAGGGTGTTGTTTGTTGCATAGGTCTCAGCCTTGACATTGAGCAGTGAGATAAGCAGACTCTTAGGAAGATAGCCATTCTCGTCGGCATACTCCTGTGGCCCATCACCCGTCGAGGTTGTTACGATATAGTCGTTGTATATGCCCACGGTGGTAAATCGGCGCACGGCATACTCTGCCGAACGTGCCGAGAGAGTGTAGTCCTCGTTCATGACATAGGAGCGTGTAGTGCCAGCATTACCCTGGTTGTAAGTAAGGCCATATAGATACTTACCGCCCCAGAATACCCAATACGAGGCACCATCGTTAACAAGACCCTGATCCATGCCCACAACGCCACTATCAAGTGTCGAGGCAGTAAGCAGAGCATTGGTCGTGGTGTTGGAGAATGTACCCTGCGAGGCGATAACATAGGGTCGCTCGCCCTCGATTACAGGGTTATTACCATTGTTTGGCGCAACCTCGCACGAGATAGCAAGTAGCGCTAAAAGTGTGACAGAGAGTAATTTAATAGTTTTATTCATAGCTGTTTAATTTAAATTATCTGATATTTATCGTCCACCGAAGCTCACACGCAACTTAGCATAGTAGGCACGACCTGCCTTCTGCAGACTGAAGTTGTCGTAGAGCTTCTCGTTAGTGAAGTTGCGACACTCAAGCGATATGTTATACTTGCCTGCACGTAAAGAGTAGCTGAGCGAGATATTGTGCGAGAACTGGTCGGGCACCATATATTCGTTCTTGTTTGTGCCTATGAGCGACGAGTAGTAGTAGAAACCTCTGAGATACTGGTTGTCGTACGTGAGGCTCAGGTCGTTGCCACGACCCAGGCAGTCTCGCCATGTGAGTGTTATGTCCGAGTCGGCAAAGAGGTATGGCACGTTTGGCATACGCTGGCCATAGCCGAGGTTGGGCATCGACGTTGTGCCGATGGCTATCTTCATATTATCACGCACATCGGTATAGGTCACATTGCCACCCACCGAGAGCCAGCCAGCAAAGGTGTAGCGCATCGAGAGGTTAGCACCCCAGGTGCGCACCTTGCCATAGTTTATGTAGCTTGCCGCCACCTTACCACCACTCAGATCCACGATATTTCGCTGAATGTAATCGTTTGTATTTCTGAATATTGCACCCGCCTCGACGAAGACTCCATGCTGCATACTCTCGCCAAACGTGCGTGAGTAGCCGAAGCTTAGGTTGAGATTATCGCTGCTCTCAGGTCTTAGGCCAATCTCACCCATCTCGAGATCCTCGTCGCCAAACATCTCCTCGATAGTAGGCAGACGATAGGCCTTCTCATAGGAGAACTTTGCCTGCAAATCGGGGATGATAAAGTAGGTCGAAGCAAGACCGTAGCCCAGAGCATTGCTGCTTCGCGAGGTCTTGACAAAGTTTGTTGAGTTAGCATCCGTGGCAATAGGGCCAGAGAGTGATAACGCATAATATTTTGCAAACAACGAGATGTTCCAACGCTCAGAGGGGGCATAGCGATACTGCAAACCCGAGATATTCTTCATCGTCTGCTTGTCGATAGGGTCACGCTGCTCCTGAGCAGCAAGCAGCGAGGTGTTGCTGCGGGTAAAGGCGCTAAAGAGGTGGTTGAACGTGAGGCTGTGGCCACGAGCAATACGGTAGTTGAGTGTAGCCGTAGCACTCCAGTTGTCGTTCTGCGAGCGAGTGTGCATATAGCTCTGCTCACCAGGGGAGTTAAGACGCTTACGCTCGCCACGCCAGTTATATTTGTACTGAGCAGTGTCGATGTTGGTTGTTTTGTTGTGGTTGTAGTTTGCCGTGAGCGTAAGGTCAAGACCCTCGACCAGCAGGTTGCGCTTGAGATACTCTATCGTGGGCATTATGGTATAGCTACGGCGGTGCTTGTCGCCATATACAACATCCTGGCGCACACCCGTTTGTATCTCCTTGTATGACTGCGAGTAGCTGACACTTGCCACGAGTCTATCTGCCCAGGGCTTATCCGTAACACCAAACTTGGCAACAACAGCCTCGTTGTGATATGTGTCGTTAAAGCGCTCCACACGCTCCCTCTTGAGCTTGTCGATACGCCCTGTCTCGAAATCCTCAACAGCAGCATCAATCTTGTAGTTATTATCCGAGTAGTTCTGAAAGGCGTTGATCTCCCACATAACTCCATTCTCGAAGCTCTGACCAGCGTTGACATTCGAGCGGTGAGTATTGAACGAGCCAAAGGAGTAGGATGCGTCGGCAAACCATCTGCGTCGGCTCTTGTTGGTCACAATATTCACCACGCCACCAATAGCATCGGCGCCAAAGCCCACAGGGACAACACCTCGATATACCTCGATACGGTCGGCATAGCCAGCAGGGATATTGTTGAGCGAGAAGGAGCTTCCAACACCCTCTTGAGGCACTCCGTCGATAAATACTTTGACATGTTTGCCCGTGAAGCCATCGAGCGATATAGCCATATCCGAGCCTACACCACCCGACTCACGCAGCCTGATTCCTGGAGCCTTAGAGAGTGCATCTGAGAGATTTTTCGAGGTATTTGCGAGCTCCTCGGTGCTAATAGCCACGGCGTTGAATGCCGAGCGACGCAGGTGGCCCACGCCCGAGGCTGAGACAACGACCTCATCGATACGTGTCGAGGCCTCGGCAAGGGTGAAGTCGAGGTCCGACATATCGGCAGCGACGCTAAGACTCTTCGTTGCACTCTCATAGCCGAGTGTCGAGGCTGTAAGAGCATAATCACCCATCTCGAGCTGAAGAGTGTATCGGCCAGTGATATCGGTAGTAACACCAATCGTAGTACCCTCGATAAATACCGTGGCATAGGGCAGAGGCTCGCCACTGTGGTCAAAGACAAATCCCGAGAGCGTAGCAGTCATAGCCTTGGCATGTGGTGGCTCGGTAGCCTGTGTCGGCAGCGAGAGTCCCAACAGGGCCACGAGCATAAGAGGTATATATAAGTATCGTTGCATCCTTTTACCGTTTGAGATTAACATATTTTCACGGTGCAAAGGTATTGCATTTCGACAAGGCCGACAATCGCAAATAGTTGGTAAAAAAGAGTGACCTCACCCCCTATATTTAGGGGCGAGGCCACTGTAACTATATAATATACTGATAAATAGAGCTAAGGCACTGGATCATATCCCGAGCCACCCCACGGATGACAGCGCAGAATACGGCGCACGGTGAGATAGGAGCCCTTAAGCGGACCATGCTTGCGCAGAGCCTCGATAGCATACTGCGAGCAGGTGGGCGTGAAACGGCATGTAGGGGGCTTGAGTGGCGATATGCATAGCTGATAGAAGCGCACCAGCAGAATAAAGGGGAAGGCCAATATGCGCTTAAGCACGAAGAGCGATCTCTGCCAAAATTTTGCTGACTGCATTGGCTATAGTTTTATACGGAAGCACCTCCTTGGTAGAGTAGACAAACGATATATCTACACTAACACCCTTGGCCTGTGCTGCAGCCGAGAGCGTAGACTTATTCAGGCGGTATGCCTCCTTGGTGCGACGGCGCAGAAGATTGCGCTTGTTGGCACGCTTATGGTTGCGCTTAGGAACCGAGAATAGCACCTCGACAGAGGGCGAGGTGCTACTTTCGATAAATACATTATATCTAAATGGGTAGACGAAACCAGAGTCGCCGTCGGTAAAGAGACGACGCACCGCCGCAAGCGAGTGTAGGCGCTCGCTCTTAGGGAGTGTTGCTGGTTCGATCTGCGACATGACTACTGAGCCTTGCGTGTGCGAGTACGAGTCTTCTTCTGGAGCTTTGACTGCTGTGCACGAATAAACTCCTCCTTCTCCAAATCCTCCTTAACCTGAGCATCCTCGATAGCCACGCCATCCTCAAGCTTGCTGCAGTAGATATCAAGAGCCTTAACCATAGATGGTGCCTCGGGCGATGGTGCCGAAGCCTTGACACGGAGTCCTGCCTCGATAGCAGCACGCAACGTAGCCTCGCCAAAGGTAGCCACAACAGGGAGCTTAGCCACATCGAAATTCTCGGTCAACGCCTTGACATCGGATGGAGAGTAGAGGGCTATAATATCGTAGTTCTCAGGGTTGAGCTCGCTCATATCGGCAGCAACGGTGCGGGCAAAAACCACAGGGCTAACCTTGAGCTTGAGCTTGAGAAGTGTATCGGGCAACTCGGGCTTGAAAGGCTCTGTGAGGGCGAGGATAAACTTCTCGTCCTTGTGCTTCACGATAAGCTCAAGAAGTGAGTTGAACGTACCATCAGCAAACGAGATCTTACGCTTGCGATATACGATATACTTCTGCAAGTAGAGGGCCACAGCCTCGGTATTGCAGATATACTTCATTGTCTCAGGAACAGTGATTCGAGCCTCCTCGCAGATACGGAAGAAGCTGTCGATAGTTGTTCGCGATGAGAATATCATTGTTGAGTGCTCGAGAATCTCGGTGCGCTGCGCACGGAACTCCTTAAGCGACACGCCCACAACACGAATCAGAGGCTTGTAGTCGATCTCAAGCTCGTGCTTTGACGAAAATTCGAAAAATGGGGATTTTTCTAATACGGCCGGACGGGGTTGCGACACTAAAATCTTACTTACTTTCAAAGTCTTAAGTTATTTTATCTGTTACAATCTATTTCTATTTCTGGCTAAGTTACGCCATTTTTAGCTCCATTATCACTTATACAATAACCTGTTTACCAACATGATACAGCAACACAAAGCCTACATCTGCGCTGGTAACATAGTTACTACAAAGCTAATTGGTAGCAAAAAAGCGGTGCAAAGGTACAAAATCCAATACAAAATCGGAATTTTTTTGCCGATAAAGAACACAAAAGTATCCTTTAAATATATCAAAAGTAGTAGAATAGTACCACAAATCACCGCAACACCCCACTCCGAGACACTCTCTCGCGAGGCAACCAACCAGGTAGCAACAAGGGGATAGAGCAACACTACATAACGCACAAAATTGATGGTCGAGATGCTCGACAACTCAGCCACGGCACTCGACTGCGATATCCAGCCCGAGATGGTATGCAGGGCGTAGAGCCACGCCACAAGAACGCCAACAAAGAGCAACGAGGCAAAGGGCGCCACACTAAGAAAGAGTCCTGAATATAGTGGCGAGGAGGCGGGAAGCTCGATATCAACAATGCGCAGAGCCACCAGTGAGAGCATCATGACACCCACGATGATAGCCACCACCTTAAAGTAGCTGAGCGGAAGCTCGCCACCCTCGCTGGCCATATTTCGCTCGCTATGCACGCTGAAGATATTGCCCCAGATGACACCTATAAAGCCCCACGAGCGGAGCAACATGTGAAGGTAGAGGATGAACGATACTACTACAAAGAGCTGATAGATAGACGTATAGGTAAACGAGGGCTCGAGAGCCGAGACAACATCGGCCTCAACGAGCGACGAACCACTACCAAAAATCTCATCGGCCGTAACAGCACGATAGCCACCATCGTAGATTGGCTCACCCGAGCATAGTTGCGAGCTACGACCAAATATCTCGGCAGGCTTCACAATATCGAAGCCAGCCAACTCCAGATCCTCTATATTGGTAGGTCTACTCATTTACGTTGCGGTTAAGTGTTACACGAATTGTTGTTCCCTTGCCAATCTCGGAGCGCACCACGGCAATACGTCCCTTGTGATACTCCTCGATAATTCGGCGTGAAAGTGATAGTCCAAGGCCCCAGCCACGGGTCTTAGTGGTAAAGCCTGGCTCGAAAATACGGGTCCAATTACTCTTGGGGATACCCTTACCCGTATCGCTAACCTCGACAAAGACTGTGCTGTCGCTATCGCTCTCGCCCACAACGACCTCGATAGTTCCCTGACCCTGAAGTGCATCGAGCGAGTTCTTCATCAAATTTTCGACAACCCACTCAAACAGAGCAGCGTTTATCGGCACCTCGATAGGAGCCATGGCAAGACCATTGTACGTAAGGTTCACGTTGCGGGGCACACGGCGTCTGAAATAGAGCACCGTATCGCCAACAACCTCATTGATATTCATCGGCGTGAGCTGCGTCTCGGAGCCAATCTTCGAGAAGCGGTCTACAATCTTGTTCAGATGCACCAGATCTTTGGCCATCTCCTCTACGGCCATCTGGTCGACAGGCTGACTACGCAGGTACTCCACCCAGCCAAGTAGCGACGAGGTAGGTGTTCCAAGCTGGTGAGCCGTCTCCTTGGCAAGACCTACCCACACACGGTTCTGCTCATTCTGCTTGGTCGACATGAAGGCGATATAGGCAAAAATCGCAAAGACAGCGATGATGATAAGCTGCACGTAGGGGAAGAACGCCAAAGCCTCGCTATGGGCACTCGACACAAGGGTCGAGTAGTCCGTTGTGCCATAGTAGATTGTAAAGTTCGTTGGCGGGATTAGGTAGGTGATGACAATGGGCTTATTATGGCGGCTCATCTCCATAATCTCGGCACGCAGACGTTTAGGGTCTGAGGTGATCTCCTTGGGGAGGTTTGTCACCAGGGGGCGCAGCGCATCGTCGGCAATGACCATAGGCACGGTAGTGTGCTCGGCCAGCTTATTGAGCAAGTTGGTGTCGTAGAAGATATATCCCGAAGACTTCGACGAACGCATAATATCCTCCCACATCTCGATAGCATTATGCTCCGTGTCACGCAGCTGCTGCACGGCGAGCTCATCCTCGTGGCGCATCTCTGCCGAGATACTCCAGGTGTAGTAGACCGACAACGCCGCAAGCGCCAGACCTATCACGATGACTATGGTGCGGCGGCGTGTAGAGAAGAATCTACCGGACAGGATATTTAGCTTAAGTTTCATCTACGGCACTCTAACTGAATTAGCGCTTCGAGAGATCCTGCTCACTCAGTATTCGGTTGTACTCCTCGCTATCGAGCAACAGCTGCACGGCACGCTCCACATCTGCATCCTTGACGATATTATGCTCCACAGCACCCTCGCTATATGCGTAGCGAGTGAGTATCTCGGATACTATTAGCTCCTCAATCTCACGGCGATAGGTCTGCATGTTCGACATCTTGTCGTCCTTGATAAGGTCGGCAAAACGGCGGAAGTCATCACGCAGAGCCTCGTCGTAGAGGTCTTTTTCGAGAGCCTCCTCGAGAATCTTCAACGCCGCACGGGTCTCAGACTCGTAGGGCACTTCCTTATCCTCGATAAAGCGACAGAAGTCGGCATAATCCTCATCGGTAAGCTCAAAGTTGCGAACATCGACCTTGAGGTCACGATGCTTGAGCACATACTCATCAACCCAATCTTTGATATGACCCTCGGCATATACTGCCACAGCAAAGCGGCTCCAGTACTTAGGCTCGATCTTAACATCGGGAACAATACCACCACCGTCGTAGACCTTGCGGCCACCACGTGTTCTGAACTCCGAGATAAGCGAATCGGGCACCTCGCCACTCTCGCCATTGTTGCGTGCCACATAGTCGTGAGCATGAACACAGCGACCCGAAGGGGTATAATACTTATCAGTTGTGACCTTGACGTATGCATTATAGCCCACAGGCACTGTCGCCTGAACCAAGCCCTTACCATAAGTACGCTGGCCCATAACCACAGCACGATCCTTATCCTGAAGTGATCCTGCCAAGATCTCCGACGACGAAGCAGTCTTTGAGTTTACCAAAATCACGATAGGAAGATCACGAGCAATAGGTGCATGCGTAGTGTCGTAGTAGCGCAACGACGACGAGTCACGACCCATCATCGACACCACACGCTCGCCACGATCCACAAACAACGAGGCAATGTTGACAGCCTCATTCACCGGACCACCACTATTTGAGCGATAGTCGAGCACCAAGCCACGAAGCTCGCCCTCGGCCTGCAACGCCTCGAGTGCACGGCGCACCTCGTCGTAGCTACCCTCGATAAAGTCCGTATGCGAGATATAACCAATGCCATCGTGCAACATACCGCTATACGAAACACTTGGAATAGCGATACGACTACGACGAATGGTGATGGTCTCGACCTCCGAGGTAAAGAAACGCTCGATGGTAACCACGACATCGGTACCAGGATCACCCTTGAGGTTGCTGCTGACAACATCAGCATCAGCACCCTTCATATCCTTGCCGTTGATTGCCAAGATCTTATCGCCCGCCTTGATACCCGCCAAGTCTGCTGGCGAGCCTTTATATGGCTCAGCGAAGATAATATAGTCGCCCTTCTTGCTGATTGCCGAGCCCACGCCACCATACTTACCTGTGGTCATGATCTCGAAACCCTCCATATCCTTCTCAGAGTAGTATGCCGAGAAGGGGTCGGTAACACGTGTGATACCCATGACCGCAGAGCTTAGCATATCATCGACAGAGAGCTCCGAGACGAAGTGCTCATCGAAAGTACGCATCACATTGGCCAAGATCTCGATTGAGCGGCCAAGCTCAAAATCTCTACTGCTCTGCTCGCCACTCTGTGCCTTTGCCGAGTTGACAGAGGCGAAGAGTGCCGCAAGGGCAAAAACAAAATATACTACTCCTCTTCTCATACTAATTATCCTGTTCATAACGACGGTTCTTGATATACGACTGCAACTGCAACGCCACACGTGCCACACTACGGCGAAGACCTCGAAGCTCAACGCCACCATCGACCTTGCTCACCTCGATATGATCCTCGAACATGAGCGAGAGACGGTGCACGATACCCTCGGCACGATACGTAAGCTTTGTGTCGCCCTCCTCAACGACTCTAAAGCCGAAGAGTCGCATGGCATTATCTATGCGCACTCTATCCTCAACAATATCGCACTCCTCGATGCGGCTACGCATGAAGCCAAACTTGGGGTAGAAGGCAGCAAGGAGGATAAAGACAATGACCATATAGAGGCCATTGCGGGTATTGAGGTGCGTGAGCAACTGCTGCCAAATAGTGGCAGCAGAAGGCTCAACAAGGCTCATAAGATAGGTCAGGCCTATGTACAAAACGCAGAGCAAGACCAGATATTTCAGTGATCGTACAACGTATTTCATCTCTTCTGTTTTATTTCTTTTTCACTTGACTACTTTTCATCTCCGCCACGAAGGGCTGCTGCCACCTGCTCCATAAGCCAACGAGGTGTCGACGTAGCACCACAGATACCTACGCTCTCGGCACCCTCAAACCACTCGGCCTCGAGCTCCGAGGCCTCCTCGACCATATAGCAACGCTCGTTAGCCCTGCGGCAGACATCGCACAGCACACGGCCATTTGAGGACTTGCGGCCCGACACGAAGATGACAACATCGACACTCTTCGAGAAGTCGGTGAGCAGCTGCTCACGGCCCGCAACACGTCGGCAGATAGTATCATCGAGCGTAACAGCATCAGCGCTCTTAGCACGGCGCATAATCACCTGGCCGAGGTGGTTAAAGAGGTCAATGCTCTGCGTGGTCTGCGATAGAAAGTATATAGGGCGGCTGAAGTCTACGGCATCGAGGTCTGCCTCGCTCTCCACAACCGTAACATCGTCACCGACCTGGCCCGTGAGTCCTACAACCTCGGCATGGCCACGCTTACCAAGCAGCACCACCTGACCGCCAACGCTCTGCATCTTGTCGTAGGCCTCGCGCACACGGCGCTGAAGGCGTGCAACCACAGGACACGTAGCATCGATAAGCTCGATACCCATACTCTTGGCCATCTCGTATGTACGTGGAGGCTCGCCATGGGCACGGATAAGGAGTGTTGCACCACCGAGATTTGCGATATCCGAGTGTGTCACAGTGCGAAGACCCAAGGCCTCGAGGCGCTGCACCTCAACACGGTTGTGGACAATGTCGCCCAGCGAGCAGACCTCGCCCAAGCGACTAAGTGCAGACTCTGCCTCGCCAATGGCACGCACTACACCAAAGCAGAAGCCCGAATTATCGTCAATAATAACACGCATAACCCCTCGATTATTTTGCCACCGCCTCCTCGTAGCGCTCCATAAACCATGTCATCTGCTCCTCGACACTCATCTGCGAGTTATCCAAGACGATAGCATCGTCGGCCTTGCGCAGAGGCGAGATAGCACGGCTCATATCGGCCTTATCACGTGACACGACATTCTCGTAGATCTCCTCGAGCGTAACATTATCACCCTTGGCCGTAAGCTCCTTATATCGGCGCTCGGCACGCACCATAGGGTCGGCAGTCATGTATATCTTAAGCTCGGCATCGGGGAATACAACAGTGCCAATATCACGGCCATCCATGACAATACCACGGCGAAGACCCATCTCCTGCTGCATAGCTACAAGCTTTGAGCGCACCTCAGCAATAGAGCTCACAGCGCTCACGCAGTTGCTAACCTCGATGGTACGAATACGACCCTCGACCAGGTCGCCATTGACATATATATCCGAAGCACCACGCTCGGGATTAAAGCGGAAGTCGATGTTTATCTCACCAAGCATGCCGACCACACGCTCCTCGTCGACAATACCCGAGAGTATTGCTCCATGCTCAAGGGCATAGAGCGTAACGGCACGATACATCGCACCTGTGTCGATGAAGATATACCCCAAGCGGGCAGCAATAGCCTTGGCAAACGTACTCTTGCCACACGACGAGTGACCGTCGATAGCAATAATAATCCTCTTATTGTTCATCTTACTTGATAATTGTTGAAAGGAGAGTGATAACGCCGAGCACACTGATAGTGATACCTGCAACACGATTTATCGTGAGCATGTGGCGTGGGCGAAATCGTTTTCTGAAAATATTGATAATCGAGGTGAGTGTAAACCACCACACCATAGCTCCCAGCAGGAAGCCCGCAATAACGAGCATGTTGCGCATCATGCGACCTACCGAGGCAGCGCTAACCACCGACTCAGCGTCGGGAGCAATGCTGATATCGAGATTAAACATCGTGAAGAAGGCAAGGATGTAGGGGATGATGACAATGAAGTTGGCGAGCGTAACGCCAAACATTGAGCCGAAATCCTGCCATAGACGTGTCTGGCCAGCACGATTCTTGCGAATCTGAGGCACGGGATTCTGAAAAAAGATGAAGATACCGATAATCACAACTATCGTACCACCCACAATCTGAATAATGGTGCTATACTCGTCGATATATGACTTGATAAGTGCATATACCGAGAATGCCAAAATCGCAAGCAGCGTATCGGCACACGCCACACCGAGGCCCGACATGATACCCGAGAGATGACCCTTGCTCAGCGTGCGCTGAATACAGAGCACAGCCACAGGGCCTACGGTCACCGACGAGGCAAGACCCACGCAAAGACCGCCAAAAAGTATTCTTAATATCTCAATAAACATCGTTAAATTCTACTTAATGTTATCGTGGTGCAAGAGGGCAACGGCACATGCCTACACACCACAACATACCACGTTGCAAAGATACAACCTTTTTGGCATATCTACCACACGATTTATCTCAAAAAATCAACATTTATCCTTTAGGATAGTTTTTTTACTGCCCGAATATTGCTACTTGCGATAAAGTTTGTAACTTTACGCCACGAAGATGACAAAATAATTCAAAAAAGATTAATACTATGAACGAAGTTAAGAAGCCAGGTATCGAGATTCAGCTCGACGAGCAGGTTGCTCAGGGCAACTACTGTAATCTCGCTATTATCGCTCACTCTAATTCGGAGTTTATCCTCGATTTCGCAACCATGCTCCCAGGCCTTCCTAAGGCACGTGTTAAGAGCCGTGTAATCCTCACACCTGAGCACGCAAAGCGCCTGCTGATGTCACTCCAGGAGAACATCACACGCTACGAGAGCAACATGGGCAAGATCAACATCCCAACTAAGCAGCCTATCCTCGATCCATTCGGAGGCAAGGGCAACGCATAGTCTAGAGATAGCGCACCTGTTCAGAAAAAAAGAGTAACTCAGCCCATGGCCGAGTTACTCTTTTTCTTTTACTAATATTTGATTATGAGCTGGTTACATCAGAGTTAGAGAACTAACTCTGTCCCTAATCTTTACTCCTTAAGTTTCCTATTTACTCCACACGAGTAATCGTAGGCCTACACGCCGCAGACTCGGCAACGACCAACGATGCTGGCACATAGAGTGATGAACGAGTTGCGCTATTAAGCTCCTCAACAAGCGTGCGAAGCTCCTCGATATCGCTCTTATTCTCGGCTGTAGCACAAGCCAGGCTGCGGCCAATACCACCAATCTTACCGTTGGTATCTACGCAGTAAGCCAGAGCCGTCATAGCGACATTCCACTCCGAGGTGTAGAAGCTATATGGCTGTGCCAGCTTACATGTTGCCCAATAGCCCGAAGCGAGTGTCCACAACTCGTTGTCTGGGTAGGCAACAAGACTCGTGCAATCACCCTCGAGCATGGTGGTAAAGAGCGTGCGGGCACTCTCGAGATCGGAGTACTTGACCACGACAATGGCCTTGCCTGCCGACATTGCAGCATTGCCAAAGATCGAGCCCGCCTCGTCATCACCCGAGTAGTAGCCCACAATCTCGACCTTTGGGGTTACGTCGCTAAGTGTCGAGGTGCGTGCCACGTTGTCAAACGTGAAGCTCTTGACGATCTTACCTGTGCGGCTATCCAGGGCGTAGATATAGGCCATGATATCAGTATCGGGCAGAAGTCCCGACACCATCACGTTGCTCGTGCCGTTGTAGTAGTACTGATCGAGCACCTCGGCAATGGTTATGCTTGGATTGAAATCCTTAGAGCCCGCATAGTAGTAATCAAAGGCCTCCTGCTCCCAGGCCATATACTGCTCCTCGTTATACTCCGCAGGAACGCAAGCACCTGGAATATAGTAGATTGTAGGATCGGACGATGTGATATTCATATTGAAGCCATAGGGCGTAATACTGCTCACCGAGATCTGGAACTCCACCTCCTCGACATTGCCTCCGGGCAGCGTGCGGAAGGTCTTCATATATGCCTCGGTGGTGATACCGCCATCGTAGCCAAAGGCGATGATATAGTAGTCGGTATCTGCAGCAGGTAGCTTCATGGCGCTCGCTCCAGAGTGCTCAACAACACCCTTATCATCGGCCATAACCTGCATCCAGCCACCCCACTGGTCAACAATCTGGTGCATAACCTCGTCAGCAGTAGAGCTACCATCCCAAGGCTGCACAAGTGCGCAGTAGAGCTCGTTGTTGTTAGATGGAGTGATGCGGAACGAGGCTTCCATCTGGCCAATATCCCACACCTCGATATCGAAGGTCATCTCCGACTTAGCAGCACTCTGCGTAGTGTAGTTCGCCTTGCTGATATCCGTGCATATAACAATACCCTCAGAGTCCATGATAAGGCCCGCAACGAGGATTAGATAGTCGGTATTCTCGTTAAGTCCCGCAGCCTGAAGCTGAAGGCTACCCTGGTGGATAAGTGCCTCGATAATCTGCTCATCGGTATATCCAGCACCTCGATAAGCGTTGATATCCTGCTGGAAGAAGTACTCATAAAAATATCCCTCCGACATCTTATAACCATCCTCCGAGGTGACGTAGTAGTCGTAGGTCGCCTGAGGCATGGTGCAGAGATACCAGTATATCTCCTGATCCGAGGGCGTCACGCTGATAGTCACGCTATTGTCAACAACCTCGGTTGCCACCTCAAAGCTACAATTGCTCTTCTCCACAGCTAAGGTCTTGAATGCAACCTTCGTAAGCTCTGTGCAGGCCTCGTACTTGTCATCTACACCAAATACCAAGATATAGTACTCCGTATCGAGCGACAAGCCAGAGAAGGTAGCGCCCTCAATAGCACCATTATCCACCACCGAGGGCATATACTCTGCAAGAGTAAGACCCTTAGATGATGCCTCATCTGCAAGCTCCTGAAACAGAGTAGCAATGACGAACTTCTCCTGCGTAAACTCATCGACCACGCTACGCTCCTCAACGACGCAGATATAGTCCGCAATCTCCTCAGAGGGAGCAATGCTTACGGTAACGGTAGAGCGTGTAACACCGTCAATATTTACACGGAAATCAGGATGTGGTGTAGGGGGTGGCGGTGGGTCGACATCGACACCACAGGCAACTACGATAACCATCGCAGCAACCATAGCCCACAATTTTGAAAATAGATTTCTCATAGACGAATCTTATTATTAAGGGCGTGCCCAAAGAACACGCCCTCGAATTACTATCTATATATACCTCTTAGAATGCGAAGCTCTTAACCACTGCAACGCTTACAAGGTCGCTTGCTGGACGCTCGAGAGCCTCAACAGCATGGTATGTAACCTCGGCACCACGCAAAGGAGCAACCTCCTCGCTCCAGATGCACTCCATTGTTGGAGCAGCCACGTTGTAGTCAACAACGAGTGACTGACGCATAGCCTGAGCTGCAGCGCCATTGCGCTCGTTTACATAGGCACGAAGCTCCTCGATATCGTCAACCTCGGTTGGGGTGATACCCATGCGTGCAACCTTACCCTCAGCGCCTGTTGCATCCTGAGCATACGACACGATAGACTGCTTGAGATCCCACTCAGCGATGAAGAACTCGTAAGGCACTGCGAGGTTTGTGATCTCGCTCCAGTAGCCACGGAACTCAGAGATGATGTAGCGGTCAGCCAAGGCGTTGATATCCTCGATAGCATCGGCAGAGATCGCTGTATAGAGTGCTGTAGCGCCATCGATATTCTTGTGAGAAACAGCCACGATAGGCTTGCCGACAGTCATCGCTGCGTCGCCAAAGATTGTACCATTCTCATGGTCACCGTTGTAGACACCCAAGATCTCGATCTCAGGATTAACGCTACCTACTGAAGTTGTTGTAACAGTAGCATCCAAATCGAAGTAGCACTTAGCGAACTTACCAGTCTTAACGTCGATAGCCAAAACATAGCCCATGTAGGTTGTATTAGGGTTGAGGTTAGCTACATAGAACTTAGCGCTACCATTGCGGTATGGGTAACCCTGCTGCTTGAGCTTGTCGAGAGCCTCCTGGTGAGTAAGACATGGGCTCTGACCCTCCATACACATCTGCATTACCAAGGCAAGCTGGTCGGCAGAAGCTGAGATAGCTGACTCTGGGTTGAAACCATCAGGATAAGCGATACCTGGCTGGTAGTAGATAGATGGGTCGCTTGACTCTACCTCGAATGTGAAGTCGTAAGGACCTACCTCAGTGAACTTAAACTTGAACTCTGCGTTGTAAGGATCACCGTGCTCAGGAGTCTTGAACGATACATATACTGGAGCCGATGTGATAACACCAGGGTTAGTGTCATACTCGCCAGTCTCCTCGTTCACAGTACCATAATTTGGGTTAGCCTCGAAGCTGAATGCTACGACGAAGTACTCAGTCTCGGCGATGTTCAACTCATAGCCACTCAAATCAACAACACCACGGCTTGCATCACGAATAGCGATATTGCCACTCTCAGTCCAGTAGTAGAGATACTCCGAAATTGCTGCGTTAGCAATATCGATTGGCTTCATACTCTTCTTCTTAGAGTCGATATAGCCGATGTAGTAGTAGTACTCAGCATTGAGATCCGATGGAGTGATCTTGATGTCAGCAGAGTAGTGCTCGATGTTTGTCACCTGGATGTCGAAAGCAAGGTCGCTCTCAGCAGCCTCACCAGAGTTGTAGCGCAACTCCTTAACCTCGGTAACAACAGCAACACCATCGGCATCATACTGAACGCCAGCAACAAGGGCAGCATACTTAGTCTTAGGCTGGAGGCCTGAGGCGTTGAGTGTGCGGTAGCTCTTGTGGATAAGCTTATCCTTGATCTCGTCGTCGCTCATACCCTGAGCCTTGAGAGTCTCGATCTCGGTGTTGAGATAGTTCTGGAAGAACTCCTTCTGTGTCCAGCCATACTCGCCATCCTCGCTTGTGTATGTCTGCATCTCCTCGACAGCAACATTCACAAGATGCCATGTCTGGTTGAGATCAGATGGAGTAACGGTGATAGAGGCTGTTGTGAGGTATACCTCAGACTTAATGGTGAATGAACATGCTGACTGCTGAACATCCTTGGTCTTAAATCGTACGGCAGTGACATCGGTCGATGCAGCATACTCAGCCTGGGCATCAACACCAAACACGAGCAAGTAGTAGTTTGTATTCTGCGCAAGGCCCTTAACCTCGTGGTTCTCCAAGGCACCACGCTTAACAACCTCGGCCATATACTCTACGAATGTCTTGCCGTTAGCCTCAGCGTAGGCTGCGAACTCAGCATAGATCTTAACAATAATCTCAGCATCGGTAGCACACTGCTCAACAGTCACGGCAGGATATACCACTGACACGTAGTCAGCCTCGAGATTTGAAGGGGTAACATTTACAATTGCTGATGTGCGTGTAGTCTCCACAACAGAGGCCTCGAATGTAAGATCCTCTGTCTGTACTGGAGGTGTAGGCTCGTCGATAGGCTCCTTACAAGCAGTGAACGACACTGCAAAGAGCATCATGAGCGCCATCAAAAGGTTGATTTTTCTCATAGTTTAGTTAGTTGTATTAGTTTATAAATTAATTGTTTACACCTCGTTCGTGGCACAATACCCGCCATAGTCCCGCAGTGGGTAGGCATAAAGCACCATTTCTCCAATACAAAAGTATATTTTTTTAGGCGTACTGCCAAATTTTTCAGGGATAATTTACGTCGAGAAGATAAACTGATGACGTGAGTTAGAGGGGGTTAGACGAGGATAGGGCATGATGTGTATTAATGAGTTAAAATGGGTTTCGATGTTTTAGTAGTGGCATAGCAACACATCTGACCCATAGAGACACAAAGTATTCCTTCGATCAACAAGAGGGTAATTGGTAGTAGCCGCAACGCTCGGCAAAAAAAAATGCGGATGGGCTGTACTTTGACGTACTGCCCATTCGCATTTAGTTTTTGATAGCGGCAGCAGATGCTGCCTTATCGTGGAAAATTACAAGTAGAAAGGACGGATATAACCACCTACCATAACCTCGTTTGCGTTGAGTGCAGGAGCTGCAACCTTAGCCTCAGCCTTAACCTCAGCTACTGGAGCCTCAACAACAACTGGAGAAGCTACATACTTAATACCCTCGCCGATAACTACAGACTCAGGCAATGCGAAGCTTGAACCCTCTGCAGCGTTGAGCTCAGCAACGAGGTCGATAAGCTCCTGGATGTCCTGCTTGTTCTCTACAGTAGGCATTGTATTCTGGCGACCGATACCACCAGGCTGGCCAGTAGTTGCGTCTACTGCGTAAGCCAAAGCTGTGTACTCGTAATCCCAGTCAGTTACATAGAAACCGTAAGGCTGTGACATTGAGCATGCGTCCCAATAGCCAGTACCGTACTTCCAAAGCTCAGGATCAGTGTAGTTCATGAGGTTGTCACCAAGCAAAGTAGTGAAGAGTGAACGAGCACCATCGAAGTTAGAGTACTTAAAGACGCTGATAGCGCGACCCTTTGTAGCATCTGGCTGACCGAATACAGCACCTGCCTCATCGTTACCAGAGTAGTTACCGATGAACTCTACGGTAGGAGTTACACTACCAACAGCAGGTGTAGTTGCAAGGTTCTCGAATGTCTGAACCTTAGCCACCTTACCAGTCTTGTGATCGATTGCGAAGATGTAACCCATGATAGTTGTCTCAGGCTGCATACCGCTTGCATCGATAGTGTAGTTACCCTTGTAGAAGTACATACCCAAGAGCTGAGAGAGAGTTACGTTAGGATCGAACTGCTGCTGCATCTCAAGCATCTCAGCGATACCTGCCTCTACCTCTGAAACAAGAATCTCCTCGTCGTACTCCTCAGGCTTGCAAACACCTGGAGTGTAGTATGTAGAAGCAACTGATGATGTAACACCGATTGTCAAGCTATAAGGAGTGATTGATGAAGCAGTCATGTTAAACTCAGTCTCTGAAGCATCAGGAGCTGGCAATGTGTGGAATGTCTCCATAACTGGCTCAGTAGTGATACCACCAGCATAACCGAAGGCAACTACGTAGTAATCAGTATCTGGAGCGTCGAGCTTGTACTTGTATGCGCTACCTGGGCCACCAGTGTAGTCCTGAACGCCATAGTAGAGCATCATACCGCTGTTCATCCAGCTACCATACATAGCAACGATCTCGTTCATAATCTCCTCAGCAGTCTGCTGACCATCCCAAGCACCTACCATCCAGCAGAATGTAGCCTTGTCATCAGATGGAGTGATCTTGATAGCTGCACGGTCCATCTCAACGTCTGTTACAGAGATTGTAAGTGTCAAGTCAGCTGCCTTAGCATCACCTGTAGTGTAAGTAGATGTAGCTACGTCAGAAGCGAGTGTGATAGCACCTGTCTCGTCGATGATGAAACCTGCAACCATATTTGTGTAGTCTGTGTTGGCAGTAAGATCCTTTGCCTGGAGTGTGAGAGCACCCTTGTGGAAGATAGCATTAAGAATCTGGTTGTCAGTATAGCCTGCACCACGGAGCTGGCCAATCTGCTGCTCCAAGCAGTAGAGGAGGAACTGATCGAGGCTCATATTGTAAGCATCTGGGCTCTGGTAGTAGTCGAAAGTTCCTGTAGAGATAGTGTAGAAGTACCAAATAACCTCATTGTCAGATGGAGTAACCTCGAACTCTGCAGTATTACCGTCAACAGTAGTCTCAACCTCGAAAGTTACATCAAGCTTCTCGAAAGCAAGAGTAGTGAACTTTGTCTTGCTAACCTCAGAGCAAGCCTCGTAGTTGTTTGCTGGGTCAACACCGAAAACGATGATGTAGTAGTCAGACTCTGACGCAAGACGCTCGTATGAATCCTCGAGAACGCCCTTATCAGTGTAAGTAGGCAAGAACTCAGCCAATGTCATACCCTCGGCACGTGCCTCAGCCTCGAGCTCCTGAAGGAGTGTAGCAACGAGATACTTGTCCTGAGTAAACTCCTCAACAGTCTCAGCATCGTACAAGATGCAGAGATACTCAGCCTCAAGGTCAGAAGGAGTAACAGTGTACTCTACAGATGAGTAGGTGATCTCACCAAGCTCAACCTTGAAAGTAAGACCCTCTGGAGTTGGCTCTGGCTCTGGCTCCGGAGTAGGATTCTCACAAGCTGTAAATGCCATAGCAACCATTGCTACGAGCATCATCAACCAATTGAATTTTTTCATAGTTTTAGTTTAGTTATAAAGTTGTTAATGTAATTGTCTCACAATGTGTGTCTTACACCACGACACACAAGTCCTTAAAAAAGAACACACTATTCAAGCTACAAAAATATAATATTTTTATCATTAGACAAAAATTTTTGCCGCTTTTATGTAATAAAAAAGAGGGATCGGGAACAGCAAAGGCATAGAGAGTGCAAGCAGACAAGGGTGGGATAAGTCTCTGTAATGCGACATTTCTTCCACCACCCTATTTCTTGTTAGAAGTCGTGAGATGTGGTGCCAAATGAAAAACTCCTCGGATGGGTAGTACTTGGCGTACGTCCCATTCGAGGAGTTGAGTTTGGTGCCGCAGATTGCTATTTATCACAAGAAATTACCTGTCCAGTTAAGCGTGATGCGATTCTGCTTGGGAGCATCGTCGAGCGCATCAACAACGATGGTGTATGTGCCATCGCCGTTAGCAGTAATGGTCACACTACCCTCATAGAGAGGTGCTTGCGACACGCAGAGGCCATCCTTGTAGACCATAAAGAGTGAGCCGAGGAGTAGGTCGGCATCGTCAGCTACGCGGAAGCCAGGAACAAAGACTCCTGGACGGAAGTCAGGCTTAGTAGGATCCTCCTCAGAGAAACCTGAGGCAACATAGGTACCCGTAAAATCGGTTGTAGAGTTGTTTAAGAAGTCGATAACGAGGTATGTGCCATACTTCATACCGTCGTTACATACAAACTCTATGCACCAGTTTTCATAGCCACAACTCCAATAGTCGCCATAGCAGTTAAAAGCAGCATAGCAGTTAGAGACGTCGATAGCAGTATCCTTCTTAAGGTTTGATACATAATCTGTTATGACGCTCAACGATAGCGAGTAGTCATTCTCAAAGACAACGCTATAAATTGTGTTATCAACCAAGGCCTCGAGCTCAAAGCGGTTGCCACGAACACTCAGCTTAGCATCGTCGAGAGGCAGTGCCCAGCCCTCCATATTCTCGTCAACCCACGAGTAGTCGGTATTGCCAATATCTACGATGGTATACTCGTCGTAGCGCAGAGTGTAGTCGAAGGTATAGTCGCCATCGGGGATACGGATATCGTTCATATCCTGAGGCATGGGGGCAATGAGATCCAGACGGAAATACTCGCCACCTGTCACAGCAGCGCCGTCAACAAAGCCATCCTTAGTGAGGATAATCCAGTAGTGACCCACACCCTCTCGAAGATTATCGCCATAGTAGTTGCCAACAAGCTGATTAGCAACAATCTCAACACGCTCCAGGGGCGCATCAACGGCTGCATAGTCCTGCTCGACCTTAACAGTGAACGAGAGTGCTCCATAGCTAACAATAACAGCGCCCTCACGAATTGCATCGGTGCTATTCTCCGAGATAGTGATAGCTACAACGCCTGCAACCGAGGTATCGGCACGTGTAATCATCGCCGAGTTGATGACCGTAGCCTCCACGGCTGTGCCCTCAACAGGGTTTAGGAGCGAGTAGTGGATCTCAAACTCACCACCATTGCGATCTGCACGCAACTTATTCTCTGATGTGAGCTCAAGCTGGGTCTTAGGTGTATCGTTGTTTGAGGGCTCACACGACGTGGCCACAAACATAAGCAAGGCCATAAGGCCAAAGAGTAGATTTCTCATATTTGTTAGTTTTGATTACATTCCCAACGCAAAGGTAGCAAAATTTCAGCAATCACAAAATGGAGAATGAGGCACAGCCCGAAATTATGAATTAGGACGGGGAGTTATTTGTGTACGTCCCATTCGGGGCAATGATTGAGAGGTTGCAGATGATACTCTGCTACACGATGTATTTTTCTTGTTAGAAGTCGTGAGATGTGGGGCCAAATGAAAAACTCCTCGGATGGGTAGTACTGGCGTACGTCCCATTCGAGGAGTTGAGTTTGGTGCCGCAGATTGCGACTTATCACAAGAAAAATTACATCTTCTTGCCAACATTTGTCTTCTTAGCACCCTTAGCAGCAGAAGCCTTAGCAGCAGCCTTAGGAGCAGCCTGCTTTGTCTTCTTCTCAGCTACTACAGTTGCATCCTCAACAGCGTCGGTCTTCTTTGCGCGTGAACGACGTGTCTTTGGCTTAGCCTCAGCTGCTGGAGCTGCTGCCTCACGACCGAATGTGTAAGTCTCGTTGAAGTCAACGAACTCGATGATACACATATCAGCACCGTCACCAAGACGGAAACCAGTCTTGAGGATACGAGTGTAACCACCTGGACGCTCCATGATCTTAGGAGCGATAGTGCGGAACAACTCAGTAACTGCCTCCTTCTGCTTGAGGTAAGAGAAAACTACACGACGTGAGTGAGTAGAATCCTCCTTAGACTTTGTTACAAGAGGCTCGATGAACTTCTGTACAGCCTTAGCCTTTGCAATGGTAGTCTGAATACGCTTGTGCAAGATGAGCGAAACAGCCATGTTTGAAAGCATAGCCTTACGGTGGCCCGCCTGTCTGCCAAGGTGATTAAAATTCTTATTGTGTCTCATAATTAATCTTTATCAAGTTTGTAGATAGATACGTCC
>JAGBXX010000035.1 GCA_017629035.1 Alistipes sp.
TGAAATTCACATGTGCACGTAACGTGTTTATGAAATAAGGTGAATTCTATTGTAGATTAAACGTGCCAGTCTCGTGGCTTTTTTATATAAGCCAAAGGCAAAGCGTTGAGATACAAGTGCTTACAAGGATACATCAATCCCCGGTGGCACCACAGAAAGAAAGCGGGTGACTAAAGTCACCTGTTTTTTTTGTATCTATATCCTAACAATCCCCTACTCCTCCCAACCCAAAGCCATCACCTGAGGAGTTCTTTGCTGGTCATGACTCCCGATAACATATTACACACAATGCTTCAATAAAATGGCGACTGCTTACATTCAAGCAGTCGCCATTGTTGTATATTATCTCCAATCCCACGATGGATGGGCAGGGTCGGGGCAGTGAGGGCCTCGGAGAGCGACAAGCCCAAGGCCTTTGCTACGCACTCGCCATAAGATGGGTCGGCACGGTGGCAGTTGCGGATATGGCGCTGCTTGATAAACACCTCTGCATCGCCCATTGCTCGTGCCGTATTCTCGCAAGTGGCTCGTTGGTCCTCCACGGACATCAGTCGCCACAGTTTGCCTGGTTGCGTGTAATAGTCACTGTCGTATTCTCGCTCGTTGTAGTTATACACATCGCCCGAAACAGCCAAAGGTGGCTCTTTGAGGTGTGGTTGGTCGTGCCATTCGCCATAGCTATTTGGCTCGTAGCCTATCGAGCGGCCGCCGTTATCGTCCGTGCGCATCTGGCCGTCACGATGATACGAATGGTACGGGCAACGAGGCTTGTTTACAGGTATCAGGTGGTGATTCACGCCCAGTCGGTAGCGCTGTGCGTCGCCATAGGAAAACAACCTACCCTGCAACATCTTATCGGGCGAGAAGCCTATGCCATCAATAATATTCATCGGGTTAAAGGCCGCCTGCTCCACCTCGGCAAAGAAGCTCTCAGGGTTACGGTTAAGCTCCAAGATACCGACATCGTGCAGCGGGAAATCGCTGTGATACCACACCTTTGTGAGGTCGAACGGATTGATATGATACTCCCTCGCCTCGTCCTCGGTCATCAGCTGCACCTGCATAAGCCAACGAGGATAGTCGCCACGCTCAATAGCCTCGAACAAATCACGCTGATGCGACTCCCTATCCTTGGCGATCACAGCCTCGGCCTCAGCGTCGGTCATATTCTTAATACCCTGCAAGGTACGCAGATGAAACTTCACCCAAGTACGGCGATTGTCGGCATTGATAAAGCTATATGTATGGCTACTAAAGCCGTGCATGTGACGGTATGAGGCAGGGATACCTCGGGGCGACATAGTAATCGTCACCTGGTGCAGAGCCTCGGGGAGCAGTGTCCAGAAGTCCCAATTACTATTTGCCGAGCGCATACCCGTACGGGGGTCACGCTTGATTGCATGGTTCAGATCAGGAAATTTGAGCGGGTCACGCAGAAAGAATACTGGCGTGTTGTTGCCCACCAAGTCCCAGTTGCCCGTATCGGTATAGAACTTCATCGCAAAGCCACGAATATCTCGCTCAGCATCGGCAGCACCACGCTCGCCCGCCACGGTCGAGAAGCGGACAAAGCAGTCGGTCTTCTTGCCTACTTCGGCAAAAATGGAGGCTCGGGTGTAGGCAGTGATGTCGTGCGTAACGGTGAATGTGCCGTAAGCTCCCGAGCCCTTGGCGTGCATACGACGTTCGGGGATAACCTCGCGGTCAAAGTGGGCTAACTTCTCAGTGAGCCACGGATCTTGAAGTGTCACAGGGCCACGAATGCCTGCGGTCTGTGTGTTCTGGTTATCGGCAATGGGTCGGCCATTCTCGGCCGTCAGATGTTTCTTGTCGTTTTGCTTCATAGTGGATGTTTGTAATTACATACCACTATGTTCCCAAAACTATGCCACACCAACCATTATGTTAGCTATCGCTTTGTGACAAGGATCATGAAGGTGACGGCGATAATGGCAATGCTGATGCCTATGACGATATTTGGAGTAAGGGGCTCACCGAACATTAGCGTGCCGATCATAATGGCTGTAATGGGCTCGAAAACGCCCAAAACAGAGGCTTTAGTTGCGCCGATATTACGTGTTGCAACAGCGAGTGTAGCAGTAGAGACGATAGTGGGTAAAATAGCCAGGCCAACAAGATTGAGCCACGCCGCACCACCCTCGATACCGGCTGTGATTTCCGTATCGGAGAAGGCTATAATGCCCAAGAATACGAGCGCACCAACAGTGAGGGCATAGAAGGTAAGAAGCGTGTTTGATATCTCAGCAATAGCCTTGCTACGGTTGATAATGACGATAAAGAGTGCATAGACCAATGCCGAGCCGAGCGAGAGCATAACGCCAACGGGATTTATCGCCTCGCCGCCACTGCCTTGTGTCATAATGAGCACACCGCCAAACGTCGCAGCAATGGCGAGCCATACGGGCCATGAGGGCACGACCTTGAGAAAGACCATGATAATGGCTACAAGCACAGGAAAGAGGAATATGAGCGTGGTAGCAAGGCCCGAGGGTATATAGTTATAGGCCTGGAACAGAAATATACTACTCGATGTATATAGCAGTCCAAGCACGAGCAACACGCACGCCTGACGTGCACCAATCTTAAAGCTCTGTCGCGTAAAGAGAAGAAAGGCACCGAGCAGCACCACGGCAAAGGCGTAGCGGAAGAAGAGTATCGACTCAATGGCGGCTCCGTTGCTCATAAGGGGCATGGCAAAGAGCGGATTGAGTCCATAAGTAATACCGGTGATAATGCCGGCAGGATAGCCAATAATAGCGTTCTTACTGAGAGCTTTCATCGTTCGTAAATTAGGAATGTGCAAAGATAGGTACAAAAGTCATACGACGCAGCAAAATCGAGATAAACTAACATAATAATTTCACTACATGGCTATCAAGGAACTACCCGGCATGGGAGTCTATGCACACTACCCTATCTGTAAAAGAGATATTTATATCTAAATCACTGGTCGAATGTCGCATTTAGTTCTATTTTGACACTTTTACAATATTTCAAACTAATTTGAATACTCTATTAAGATTTCTTTTGTATCTTTGCAGTATAAAACATATCGGCAATGAAAAAGAGCATAGAGATTTACCCCCAAGAATTTCTCGAGCAAGAGATAAAACAACAGATCGACCAGGACTCACTCAAATCGAAGCTTAGCAAGCGAGAGAGCGAACGGCTGGAGCAGGCGCTGATTGAGGGCGTTATTCAAGGGCTCTCGATCGAGGAGCTGGCAAACATCTGCTGCTGCTCTGAGTCAACATTTAAGCGACGCTTCGTGGATCAATACAACATGTCGCCACACAGGTGGATACTGAGGTGTAGAATAGGCCTTGCTCGACAGATACTGAGCACAACAAACATACCGATAACCGATGTGGCAACAACGTGTGGATTTGTCAACACCTCGCACTTCATAGCCAAGTTCAAGCGACAGATGGGCATGACACCAAATCAGTATAGGGCAAGGAGCAAGCAGTGACATATCGACAAAAAAATACTCCCTCAAAAGCATAAGCTCTTGAGGGAGTACTCTTTAATATATCTTCCCGATTACAATGGGAGGAAGGCCAAAAGGATACCTGCAGCAACAGCTGAGCCGATAACACCTGCCACGTTAGGACCCATGGCGTGCATCAACAAGAAGTTGCTTGGGTTGTACTGCTGACCTACAGTCTGAGATACACGTGCTGCCATAGGAACAGCCGATACACCTGCAGAACCGATAAGTGGGTTGATCTTCTCCTTGCTGAAGAGGTTCATAACCTTAGCCAAGATAACGCCAGAAGCTGAACCGAATGAGAATGCTACGATACCCAAAGTTAGGATACCCAAAGTCTGGAAGTTAAGGAACGAACCAGCAGTGGCAGTAGCACCTACCGAGATACCGAGGAAGATAGTCACGATGTTCATCAACTCGTTCTGAACAGTCTTTGACAAACGCTCTGTAACACCACACTCCTTCATCAAGTTACCGAGCATCAAGCAGCCGATAAGTGGAGCTGCAGATGGCAACAAGATAGCGATGATAGCGGTAATAACGATAGGGAAGATGATCTTCTCACGCTGTGACACAGTACGCAACTGCTTCATCTCAATCTTACGCTCCTTCTCAGTTGTGAGCAGCTTCATGATAGGAGGCTGGATAACTGGAACAAGAGCCATGTATGAGTAAGCAGCTACGGCGATAGGACCGAGCAAGTGTGGAGCAAGCTTCGAAGTAAGGTAGATAGCTGTTGGACCATCTGCACCACCAATGATACCGATAGAACCAGACTCCCAATAGTTGAAGCCCAAAGCCAAAGCGCCAATGAATGTTACGAAGATACCAATCTGTGCTGCAGCACCGAGCAACAAGCTCTTAGGGTTAGCAATGAGTGGACCGAAGTCGGTCATTGCACCTACGCCGATAAAGATCAAGCAAGGATAGATACCGAGCTTAACACCGAGGTACAAGTAGTCCAAAAGACCTACACTTGAGCCGAGAGCGAAGTCCTCCCAGTGAACGTGGCCACCGGCGAAGAGCTCTGAGTGGAACATACCAGCACCTGGCAAGTTGGTAAGCAACATACCGAATGCGATAGGCATGAGCAACAATGGCTCGAACTTCTTAACAATAGCCAAGTAGAGCAACAAGAACGAGATAAGGATCATCACGCCATAGCGCCAACCCTCGACACCATTCTTATCAGTCTCAACAAAGCCCTTGAAACCAGACTGGCTCACGAAGTCGCTAATAGCCTTACCTACGCTGAACTCTGCGTCGATATCGGTATTATCGCGACCCTGAGAACCCATTGCAACGTGTGCAACGGCCTCAGCCTCTGCAACCTCAGCAGCAGGAACCTCATCCTCAGCCTCGTTGATGAGCATAATACCCTCGTTAGCCTCGGTAGCAGGAGTCTCAATCACCTCGCCCTCAACAGGCTCGGCAGGCTGATTATCCTGTGCCTGCAAGGGCATCACGAACATCACAGCTGCGATGAGCAATGAAAAATAGAATTTTACACTCTTCATATTAAGTTACTAATTAAAGAGTTAGTATTAAGCGAGATCGATAAGAGCCTCACCCTGCTGAACAGCCTTACCCTCAGTGACGTAGATCTTCTTAACAGTACCAGCTGCA
>JAGBXX010000036.1 GCA_017629035.1 Alistipes sp.
AAGAAGAGCACACGCGCAGAGCGTGAGCAGTGGCTTAAGGAGGCACACTACAACCTCTTTGGCTTGAAGTCAGAGCAGGTATATATCGACTGTTTGACAGACTCTGGTACAGGTGCTATGAGCGACCGTCAGTGGGCTGCTATGATGACAGGTGACGAGGCTTACGCTGGTTCAAAGTCATTCTTCCAGCTTAAGGAGACTATCGGTGCTATCACAGGTTTCGAGTATGTTATCCCTACTCACCAGGGCCGTGCTGCTGAGAACGTATTGTTCTCTCACCTTGTAAAGGCTGGTGATATCATCCCAGGTAACTCACACTTCGATACTACAAAGGGTCATATCGAGTTCCGTAAGGCTGTAGCTTTGGACTGCACTATCGACGCTGCGAAGGATACTCAGCTTGAGATTCCTTTCAAGGGTGAGGTAGACTGCGCTAAGTTGGAGAAGGCTTTGGCTGAGAACGCTGAGAAGATTCCTTTCATCATCGTTACTGTTACTAACAACACAGCTGGTGGTCAGCCTGTATCTATGAAGAACTTGCGTGACGTACGTGCTATCGCTGACAAGTATGGCAAGCGTGTAGTATTCGACTCAGCTCGTTTCGTAGAGAACGCATACTTCATCAAGACTCGTGAGGAGGGCTATGCAGATAAGACTATCAAGGAGATCTGCAAGGAGATGTTCTCTTACGCTGATGGTATGACAATGTCATCAAAGAAGGACGGTCTTGTAAACATGGGTGGTTTCATCGCTACACGTCACGAGGACTGGTACGAGGGCGCTAAGCGTTTCTGTATCCCATTCGAGGGCTTCTTGACATACGGTGGTATGAACGGCCGTGATATGGCTGCTTTGGCTGTAGGTCTTGACGAGAACACTGAGCTCGAGACTATCGAGACTCGTATCAAGCAGGTTCAGTACCTCGCTGCTAAGCTCGACGAGTACGGTATTCCTTACCAGCGTCCTGTTGGTGGTCACGCTTTGTTCGTAGACGCTGACAAGGTTCTCTCTAACATCCCTAAGGAGGAGTTCCCAGCACAGACTCTTGCTATCGAGCTCTACCTCGAGGCAGGTGTTCGTGGTTGCGAGATCGGTTACATCCTTGCTGACCGTGATCCTGTAACTCGTGAGAACCGTTTCGGCGGCCTCGACTTGCTCCGTCTTTGCATCGCACGTCGTTCATACACTAACAACCACATGGACGTTATCGCTGCTGCATTGAAGAACGTTTACGATCGTCGTAACGAGATCACTCGTGGTGTTAAGATCGTTTGGGAGACTGAGTTGATGCGTCACTTCACTGTTAAGCTTGAGCGTTTGTAATCTATCGAGATAAGGGTCATCGTTGACCTTTACCTAAAGAGTAGGCCACCCGAGGGCTGTACACCAAAGTACACCTCTCGGGTGGCTCTCTTTTTGCCTTATAGTCGCGCCCTTTGAAATTCCACTATACGCCCTTATAATATATATAGGTACGGCAGTAACAATCATCCCCACCACTCCACTCTATATACCACAAAAAAAAAGCTGCTCAGCACCGAAGCACTGAGCAGCATAGATATTGGTAATCCAAGAGCTACTTCGTAGGAGCATCCGAGCCAGGTGTTCTAACCCAGATCTTCTTGGTCGAGAGGTCGAAGTATACATCATAAGTACCCGATGATACCTTACAGTTACCACCACCTCGTGACATCACCTTACCCGCAGCAGCATTTACAGTGATTGTACCACCGCAGCCATAGTCCTCACCCCACGAGTTGTTAGCACGAACCTTGAACTCGCCTGTGAGCTTAGCGTTGAGGGCGACGTAGAAGCCGATAGTGCCATCCCACTCGAGCTTGGTATCTGGTGAGCCCCAGTTGTTGTGAGCACCGCACAAGCCCCATGATGCAGACGAGAGATCTGGTGCTGCACCATTTGCGCTCTGCTCTGTTGCAGTAGAGTAGTCTGTACCCTCGGTCATAACATAGATACGCTTGTTGGCATTATCGAAGTAGATGTCGTATGTACCAGCATTGATGATCGAGAAGTTCGAACCACCGCTATATGCCTTAGTCCAGATGTTGGCATTGAGGTAGTTGATACCACCACCATAGCTTGTGTTCCAGTTGCCCACCTGCTTAACCTTGATCTCCTTATAAGCACCAATAGTAACGCTCTTAGCTACAAAGAGGTTATCCTGGTCGGTAGTGTACATCACCTCATCGCCCCAAGAGTTGAAATCACCGGCCAAAGCCCATGTAGATGGCTGTGGCTCACCCTGAACAACCTCTGGCTCTGGATTCTCCTTATCCTCCACGAAGCTGAGGCTAATGCCATTGAGCAACAAGTAGTAGTCCTTGTCGAGTGTGCCAAGCACGAAGTCAGCAGTCTGCGAAGTGCCATCGTTGATAATAATGCTAAGCGAAGTGCCTGTTGCTGAGCGAGGCATAGTCCATACATAATATGTATAGCCGTTGATGCTCTCAGTAACTGTTGTTGTGCTACCTGGCCAAGCACCTGTAGGGTTAGCACCTGCGCTATCCCATGAGTAGAGGTTGAACTTAGTCCATACGTTGTTGTATGGGTGAACATAGATCTTATACTGAGCAATAGCCAAGTCATCAGGAGTAGTGCCTGGAGTCAAGGCGTAGAACTCCTTAGTTGCGTAGTTGAAGTAGAGGTCATAGCTACCTGCCTCAACCTGCATATTCTTACCATCCTGAACAAGAGAGTACATAGTATCCTTCTGGATAGCTACGCTCTCAGCTGTTGTGGTGCTTGAGATACCATAGTTCTCAGCCCAGTCATCGCTAACACGGAGCTTGAAGCTATCAGTAGCTGCGATAGCCACACCCTTCAATGTGTAGTAGTCGCCCTCAAGAGTCATATCCTTGTCAACATCCCAGTTACCACCGAGGCCGATCACGCCAAGAGAGAACTTAGGCATTGCAGGAACACTCTCACCAGCGGCAACAACACAGATCTTAGACTCTGCGTCAGAGTAGTAGATATCGTATGCACCAGCCGAGATAGCGATATCGCCAGCTTCGGTGCTTGCAGCTGTCCACTTGCCCACTGCGAGGTTGTTAGCACCAATCCACTTATCATTAGGGCCAAGAACCTTGAACATACCGTCCTCGGCAAATGTCACATTGAACGCTGCATAGTAGTCGCCAACGATGTACATAGGAGTCTTGCCTGCAGTCCACTCGTTGTGAGTACCAGGAACAGAATAATCAGAGATCTCGTAAGGGAGCTCAAGTGTGCCGAGGTTATAGATCTTACCATCGTTATAGCTGATTGTTGTCTGCTTGCACAAAACGCCGTCGATAGAGTAAGAGATGATTACATCCTCAACGCCGCCAAAATTGAGTACTGACACCCAGTTCTCGCCTGTCTGAGTGCGAGTGATGGATGTGGTGTAGTCATTCTCCTGGGTATGGAACTCCGGAACTGAATTACCATCCTTACCCTCAAGGCTGATGGTTACACTACCACTACCATTATAAGTATAGCGCAAGAATGAGTTGTGTGCCTCAAGCTTCACAGGCTCAGCGATATCAAACTCAAAGGCTGTAGCCATTGCACAGATACCCTTCTTACCAAGCTCTGAATAGTAAGATGGAGTGTAATCAAAAACTACCCAACTACCAAGAATGCTCTCAACACCCTCCTCTGTACAAGTAAACTTGTTAGGCTCCTCGGCGCTATTAGTAAATTCGTATTCGCCCAAGAGAGAGCCCTCGCTATCGTAGTGGACAGCGACGATAGTATCGTTAGCCTCCCACACTGTATTCCACAACTGAGACTCCTCGTCGTACTCAAGCTCAGCACGTGTAGCGTCGTTGACAATCTCTGCGTAAAACGACAAACCTACAGCCTCGCTATTCTCCTTCTCGATCGAAGGATCTGACTCAGTACATGCTGCTGCACCCAACATAACCAGTGCAACAAGCATAAAATTCCAAAACTTCTTCATGGTTTTCTGCTCATTTATTGGTTAATATTGGATTACCACTCTACATCCTCCTCGCCGTATGAGGGACCTGTAAAGCCATCGCCGCTAAGCTCAAAGCCGCGCTCGACACTAATCTCGACAACCTCCAATGCGGGGGCCTGATAATCGGCATGACGGGGCGTCATGTCCGCGCAATTTTTTGAAACTTTCATTTTATTTAGATATTAGGTTATTATCTTTCTGCTTGCATAAATAGCGCAATAGCACAAATATTTATACAAAGGTATAAACTTTTCGCAAATAATCTTTGATTATTTTACTAAAATAAACGGAAACTCCGAATTTTAGTTACGAGTGGTAGATTATAGCTGCTGGGTGGCGAAAAAAAAGGGTTGCTGGGCACTCTGCCCAACAACCCGCAGTTGTTAATGAAGTAGATAAACTACTTAACTCGAATCTTCTGACCAATCTGAAGCTTTGTAGGATCAACATCTGGGTTGAGCTTCTCGATCTCGAAACGTGATGTGTTGTACTTAGGAGCGATGTTGCCGTAAGTATCACCTGACTCGATAGTGTGGTATACAGCGTCGCCTGAGTTAGCTGCTGGCTTGCTCTGCTCTGGCTTTGCAGCCTCCTGCTTCTCCTGCTTCTCCTGCTTTGATGCTGGCTTAGCACCCTTAACACGGATCTTCTGGCCGAGCTGGAGCTTGGTAGGATCTACATCTGGGTTGAGCTCCTTGATGCGTGCTGTTGTAGTCTCGTACTTAACAGCCAAAGCACCGAATGTATCGCCTGACTCGATAACGTGCTCAACAACAGGGATCTCATCCTCCTTAATCTCGCCAAAGGCCTTCTGCTCGTTCTTCTTTACATCCTCGAAGAAGTCATCCTCGGCAACATCGTCGATAGTCTCCTGGTTAACACCATCGTCGCTACGCTTGCCGTCAGCCTCCTGGTCAGCAATCGATGTCTCGATGATAACAGGCATACCAACCTTTACGAGTGGCTTGAGCTTGTCGAGATCAGCGTTGTTAAGACGGATACAACCCTCAGAGGCACGTGTACCGATAGAGTTAGGATCGTGAGTACCGTGGATACCGATACCTGTGTGTGGAGGGGTCTTAAGGCGGATAAACCAGTTGCCATAAGCGCCCTTGATAGAGCCCTTACCATCGCCAAAGTCGTGCTCCCAGCTCGATGCAGACTGAATCTGCTGGATAGAGAACTCACCCTCTGGAGTCTTGTTATCGCCAATCTTCTCCTTGTTACCAAGTGCCTTACCTACTGCAACAGGGAAGCTATAGATAAGACCACCCTTGCTATCGTAGAGGTTAAGAGTCATGCTCTCCTTAGAGATCACGATCTTGCTTGCATCCTCTGGGTCGCCGTCGAGAACGATCTCGCCACCCTCCTCAGGGAACTCCTCATCCTCCGAAGCCTCGGTGCCATACTCCTCACCGTCGAACTCCTCGTCAAACTCAAAATCAGCCTCCATCTCCTCAGCCTCCTGATCTTTGTCCTTCTGCTGAGTTGTGGCACACGAGCTAAATACTGCCACCATGGCAATAAGTGCCAAAATCAATAAATTCTTAATCTTCATAATGGTATAAATTTTACAAACACTTTTTACTAATAGAAATATACGTCGTACGAGCCATCGGCATTACGCAACACATTGTTCACGGCAACACCTGGCACAATGCCAAGCACGATGAAGTCGTTGTTGTTGTTGAAGAACTGCACCACAGCCAAGAGTGTGTTGTTCTCAGCAACGCCAAAGTCACGAATCTGGTATGTTACAATGGTGTGCTCACCATAGTTCTCGTTCGAGAGCATCTGAACGCTGAGGTTAGGGTGACGCTTGTCGGCCTCGAGCTTAAGAAGAACATCGGCAGCAGCTCTGAGGAACTTGCTTGGAGTCTTAATATCGAGGTTTGAGCCCTGCTTGAAGAGGTATGCATATACCATCTCATACTGCTCTGCGCTCACGATGTAGTCCGAGCATACATATCCACGCTCATACCAATCAGCACCAGGGAACATGGTATAGCAGTAGCACCAGTAGCGACCATTGTAGTACTCGTTGTGCTTAGTAACCGTAAGGCTATAGCCTGTGTTCAAGACATTTCGCTGAGTGTAGCTTGCAATCACTGGCTGGCTACGCATGATCACGCGGGTACCGAGCACCTTAGCTGCATACTCACCATTATCGATGCGCTCGCTGGTCATAGGCACTCTATTGGTAGAGATCTCGTAGCTATTGAACTTAAGCGAGTTGCCACCCTCGAGCTTCTGCACAGCATCGAGATTGAAGTGAACATTCAAATCAACCCATGGAGCATACTTGAGCATTGGTCCCTTCTCGGGCTTAGAAATAAAATTCAAACAACCTGTAGAGAGTGCTGCTAACGATACAAGCACTGTTAGAATAAGTAGTCTATGTTTCATAATTGTTCGTATTGTTTTTTGCCATAAGTTTACTAATAGTAGTAGATATCAAACGAGCAGTTAGGGTTGTGCTGAACTGTGTTAATATCGTTACCTGGGACTATGCCAATAACCGTGAAGTCGTCGCTATCATCCAGGAACTGCACAAATACCAGCAGAGAGCTATTTGTTGCCAAGCTGAGGTCACGCACCTGGAACGAGACGATGGTGTGGCGCTCGTAGATTGTTGTGTCGAGCAACTGCACGCTGAGGTTAGCATTGGTCTTATCGCCCACAAGGCGCACAAGGACTGTTGCCAGAGCACGCAGATAGGATGTTGGGCTCTTGATATTCACATTGCTTGCGCCATCGAAGACAAAACGCTGCAAAAGGTCATAGGCTCTCTGCTCGATAACATAGTCTGCCGAGATATAACCCTCGGTGCCTGCACGACGACCGCTTGTAACCCTCACATAATACCAGTTTTTGCCATCCATATAGTCCGACCTGCGAAGAACTGTGAGCTGGTCGCCACTCTTCACCTGACAGCGCTTAGTGCGATTCTTGAGCTTTGGGTAGCTGCGAATCCAGACACCTGTACCCAACACCGTAGCCTCGAAGGTCTCGTCGCTCGAGCGATAGGCCGTGAATGGTATGCGTCCCTGGCTGATGTCGTAGCTATTGAAGTGGTAGACATCCTCCTCGAGTAGCTTAATCTTGCTAAGGTCGTAGTGCTCACCCAGGTCTACCCATGGCGAGTAGGTAATTGCGTTGTCGTCGAAAGCCTCGGTTCCCGACATGATGATATAGGCACCTCCAGCAATAGCTCCAAGTGCAAATATCACGGCGATAAAGGCAACAACGATACGCTTTGAGCGACTATGCTGACTCTTCGGCTGCGACTTTTCAGAGGTGTTATTCTCCACCTCGGAGTGGTTGTTTATATCCATAAACTTCTGTTTTCCAAATATTTACTCTCTACTTCTCATCGCACCAGCGCAAGACGATACCTGTGCGCGATGTGTTGTAGATGTTGATAGTATAGTACTGCGAGCCATCCTCGTTGACGTGTGTTGTCGTAAAGTGCTCGCCCGTAACATCGGCACGGTCGTGGCCACCAAAACGCTTCTCGTCCGACGAGAATATCACCTCGTACTTACCTGCCCAAGGTACTCTGCACTCATAGTCAGGAATAGAGGCTGTTGGATGCCAGTTGAGCACAAACACGAGGCCCTTGTGCGAGTAGACCATTGTCTTGTTATGCTCGTCCATAAGGTGGTTATATGGGTAGCCGTCGCCCAAAACACCATACTTCTTAACCACGTCGATCATAGCCTTGTCGAACTCAGCAAGCTGCGAGTAGCGCAAGAAACCATTCTCGGCCAAAGACCACTGGCGGCGTGCATGCTTATACGACCACTCGTTGCCCGCACGTGGGAAGTCGATCCACTCGGGGTGGCCAAACTCATTACCCATGAAGTTGAGATAGGCATCGCCACCTGTCGAGATTGTCATCAGGCGAATAAGCTTATGTAGTGCCATGCCTCGATCAATGACCAGGTTCTTAGAAGCACGATCCATGGCAAAGTACATCTCCTTATCCATAAGGCGGAAAGCGATGGTCTTGTCGCCCACGAGGGCCTGGTCGTGCGACTCAGCATAGGCCACAGTGCGCACCGAAGGTAGACGGTTGGTCATAACAGACCATATCTCCCAGATATTCCAATCCTCATCCTTCTGCTCCTTGAGCAGCTTGATCCAGTAGTCTGGAATAGCCATGCCCAATCGGTAGTCAAAGCCCATACCTCCATCCTCGGGCTTCACGCACGAGCCTGGCATGCCGCTAACATCCTCGGCAATGGTAATTGCATCGGGACGAAGGTCGTGGATAAGCTTATTGGCCAGAGTAAGATATACTATTGCATCACGATTTACGCCCTCATCGAAGAAGCGCTCACGGCAATCAAAATCTACATATCCGTGGTGGTGGTACAACATCGACGTAACACCATCGAAGCGGTAGCCATCAAAGTGGAACTCGTCGAGCCAGTACTTGACATTCGAGAGTAGGAAGTGCTCAACCTCACGCTTGCCGTAGTCGAAGATCATAGAGTCCCAATACTGCTGATAGCCTGCGCCGCCCTCCTTCGAGTAGTGATGCTTCGAGCCATCGAGCTCGTTGATACCCTCGTCGAAGTTCTTAACGTAGTGGGCATGCACAAGATCCATAATCACGGCAATGCCCATCTCATGAGCACGGTCAATCATTGAGCGGAGCTCATCGGCAGTACCGAAGCGTGACGATGGGGCAAAGAAGCTCGACACGTGGTAGCCAAACGAGCCGTAGTATGGGTGCTCGGCAATGGCCATAAGCTGTACGGCGTTATATCCCGCCTCCTTGATGCGTGGCAACACCTCGTCACGGAACTCAATGTATGTACCTACGCCCTCCTTCTCCTGAGCCATACCCACGTGAGCCTCGTAGATGAGCAACTCACCAATCTTGGGGGCACGGAAATCGTCGTGCTTCCAGTCGTATGGGCGGTCTACGACAAACTGAGCAGTGTAGTTCTTAGTCTCCTCGTCCTGCACCACACGCTTAGCATAGGCAGGGATACGGTCACGCCAGCCATTCTCGCCATGAACATGAATCTTGTAGAGCGAGCCATCGGTGAGTCTTTCGCCATACATTGCATCGGGAAGGAAGATGCTCCAAACACCATCCTTAGTGCGCTGCAAACGTAGCTCCGTGCGCTGCCAATTGTTGAAATCGCCAAACACGTAGACATCCTTAGCCTCGGGCAACCACTCTCTGAACCACCAGCCCTGCATAAAATCGTCGTGCTGCCAACCGAAATAGCGGTAGCCATTAGCATAGTCGACAATCGAGCCAGCAGCCTTTTCGATATTCTCTAATCGACTGATATACATATCATAACGACGATTGATTTCATCCTCAACGGGGTGCAACCACTCGTCATTAGCAACCATCGGAAGAGTTCTGTTCTCGGCCTTCATACAAATTTTACTATAATTTGTAGCAAAGATACAAAAAAAATTCGTACATTTGCCTATTGCTTAATGTTATTTAGCTAACAATTGAAAAATAAATATTTATTAACCAAAAACTTTTAACTATGTTCAAAGGACATCCTAAAGGTCTGTTAGCTGCCGCCCTCAGTAACATGGGTGAGCGTTTCGGCTACTACATCATGAATGCGGTGCTCGTATTGTTCCTCTGCTCTAAGTTCGGCTTGAGCGAGGAGACCAGCTCGCTCATCTACTCGTTCTTCTATGCGGGTATCTACATCTTGGCATTGGTTGGTGGTCTTATCGCCGACAAGACCCAGAACTACAAGGGTACAATCATGGCCGGTTTGATGGTCATGGCAACAGGTTATGTTGTACTCTCTATTCCAATCCTTGCTACTGATACCAACCAGTCATGGTTGCTCCCATTGACTTGCTTGGCACTCTTCGTAATCGCATTTGGTAACGGTCTTTTCAAGGGTAACTTGCAGGCTATCGTTGGTCAGATGTACGACAACCTCGAGGCTGAGGCTGCAAAGCAGGGCGAGGAGGCTTTGAAGGCTGCTAAGGATAAGCGTGACTCTGGTTTCCAGATCTTCTACGTATTTATCAACGTTGGTGGTGTTATCGCTCCATTCGTAGCTCCATTGCTCCGTGAGTGGTGGTTGAAGGCTCACAATATGCTCTACAACGCACAGCTCCCAGCTCTCTGCCACCAGTTCCAGGAGAGCGGCGAGGCTTCAGAGCAGCTCACTAAGCTCGCTACTGAGTCAAGCATCGAGCCTATCAGCGACATGGCAACATTCTGCGGCGACTACCTCCAGATCTTCAACGAGGGTATCCACTACTCATTCATCGCTTCGGTAGCTGCAATGCTTATCTCGCTCACAATCTTCATCTCTACACGCAAGCGCTTCCCAACTCCTGCAAAGAAGGTTGCAGCAGCTAGCGTTGACTACACTCCAGAGGAGCGTATGGCAGCAGCTAAGGAGATTAAGCAGCGTATGTATGCACTCTTCGCAGTACTCGCTATTGCTATCTTCTTCTGGTTTGCATTCCACCAGAATGGTACATCACTTTCGATGTTCGCTCGTGACTTCGTGAAGTCTGATAGCGTAGCTCCAGAGGTATGGCAGGCACTTAACCCATTGTACGTAATCCTTCTTACTCCAGTTATCATGTGGGTATTTGGCGCTTTGGGTCGTCGTGGCAAGTATATCTCAACACCTCGCAAGATCGCTATCGGTATGGCTATCGCAGGTACTGCTTATGTATTCCTTGCTATCTACTCATACTTCATGGGTTATCCATCTGCTACTGAGGCACGTGCCGAGGGTGTAGAGTTGTCTGGTCCATGGGTATTGTTCGTGCTCTACTTCTTCCTCACAGTTGCTGAGTTGTTCATCTCACCACTCGGTCTTTCATTCGTGTCGAAGGTAGCTCCAAAGCACATGTTGGGTCTTTGCCAGGGCTTGTGGCTCGGTGCAACAGCTGTAGGTAACCTCCTTCTCTGGATCGGTCCACTCATCTACAACGCAGCACCAATCTGGATTTGCTGGACAGTATTCCTCGCAGTATGCCTCGTATCTATGGGTATTATGCTTGGTATGGTTAAGTGGTTGGAGCGTGTAACTAACGCATAAGACTACACACCAGTAGATTATTTGATATTCACCCGCCAAATCTCTGAGGTTTGGCGGGTGTTTTGTTTTAGTGGCACTAATTTGCTGTTTATAAAAATATTTGTATCTTTGCCGCCCGTGAGTGTTAATTGAATAACAAGAAACAACTTATATATTTTTTAATTAAAACTTTTATCTATGTTCAAGGGACATCCTAAAGGTCTTTATGCCCTAGCTCTTGCCAACACTGGTGAGCGCTTTGGTTACTACACTATGTTGGCCGTTTTCGCACTCTTCCTTCGCGAGAACTTCGGCCTCGAGGCAGGTACAGCAGGTGCTATCTACTCTACTTTCCTCGGTTTGGTTTACTTTATGCCACTTATCGGTGGTATGATGGCCGATAAGTTCGGTTTCGGCCGCATGGTAACAACTGGTATCATGGTCATGTTCGGTGGTTACTTGCTCCTCTCAGCACCTCTTGGTGGCGAGTCAGTGGCAATGATCGCTATGATGGCAGCACTCTTGCTTATCAGCGTTGGTACAGGTCTGTTCAAGGGTAACTTGCAGGTTATGGTTGGTAACCTCTACGACGATCCTAAGTATGCTGACAAGCGTGACTCAGGCTTCTCACTCTTCTACATGGCTATCAACGTAGGTTCGTTGTTCGCACCTACAACAGCTATCGGTATTAAGAAGTATGCAGAGACAGCTCTCGGCTATAGCTCAAACGACGCTTACCACTTCTCGTTCATGGTAGCTTGCGCAGCGTTGATCCTCTCTATCATCATCTACTACGTGTTCCGTCCTACATTCCGCCACGTAGAGGGTGGTAAGAAGAAGGGCGAGGCAGCTCAGGTTGTTGACAACCTCACACCTGCAGAGACTAAGCAGCGTATCATCGCTTTGTGCCTCGTATTTGCCGTAGTTATCTTCTTCTGGATGGCCTTCCACCAGAATGGTTTGACACTCACATACTTCGCTGACGAGTTCACTGCAACATCGGCTGTAGGCTTCACTACAATGTTGTTCAACGTATGGAACCTTGCATTGCTTATCATCGCAGTCTACGCTACATTCTCAATCTTCCAGAGCGAGTCGGCTAAGGGTAAGTTGTTCTCAGGTGTTATCGCATCGGCTGTTTTAGCATTCCTCGTTTACCGCGCTATGGGTATCGAGGCTACAGCAGAGATCGCTGTTGCTGCACCTATCTTCCAGCAGTTTAACCCATTCTATGTTGTTGCTCTTACTCCAGTATCAATGGCTATCTTCGGCTCATTGGCACGCAAGGGCAAGGAGCCTTCAGCACCACGTAAGATCGCTTACGGTATGTTGGTAGCAGCTATCGGTTTCGCAGTTATGGCTATCGGCTCTAAGGGTCTTAACACACCTAACGAGCAGGCTCGTGCTATCGCTGTTGAGAAGGCTGAGATGTTCGCTGACAACTGCCACACAGTAGCTGCCGATGTCGAGGCATTGAAGGCTGCTGATAGCAAGGATAACGCTGAGGTTAAGGCTGCTCAGGACTTCATGGGCAAGCTCACTGATAAGACTCGTCCTGTATTCGAGCAGGTATACAACGCTCAGTGCGTAATCCTCGCTGCTGCACAGAACGAGGCTCCAGCTGCTGAGGAGGCTGCTCCTGCGACTGAGGAGGCTACTGAGGAGGTTGCTCCAGCTACTGAGGCTAAGAGCGGTGCTGTTGCTGAGGCTGAGGCACAGCTTGCAGCTATCAAGGCTGACACTAAGAGCGCAGAGCGCACATCACCATACTGGTTGATCTTCACCTACCTCATCCTTACATTTGCCGAGTTGCTCCTTTCACCTATGGGTATTTCATTCGTATCAAAGGTTGCTCCTCCAAAGCTCAAGGGTTTGATGATGGGTGGTTGGTTCGTGGCTACTGCTATCGGTAACATGTTGGTTGCTGTTGGTGGTTTCCTCTGGGCAGGTCTTCCATTGTGGTCTGTATGGACAGTGTTCATCACCCTCTGCTTGCTCTCAGCACTCTTCATGTTCGTTATGATGAAGCGCCTCGAGAAGGTTACAAAGTAATCTCCACGTAGCAATATCGCAACACCCGCCAACTTCGGTTAGCGGGTGTTTTTTTTGTGGAGTGAGTGCGAGGGGGATAGGAATATCAGGGAAGTTAGGGAAATTAAGGAGATTAAGGAAGATAAGGAGATTTGATAACATGTCCCTAAACTCCCTAAATTCACTATATTCCTTAAACTCCCTAATATAATTTGTTGTTAGAAGTCATGAGATGTGGCCTCGATAAAGAGAAAGGGCGGATGGGACATACTCAGCGTATTTCCCATTCGCCCTTTGGATTGAGAGGCCGCAGATTGCGGCTTATCACAACAAATTTGTTGTCAGAAGGGTGCCGAGTGCTACACTCGGCAAAAATGCCGTCGATGGGTAGTACTCGAGGTACGTCCCATTGACGGCATTTTTTGTTAGGGGCCGCAATCGACCCCTTATCACATCAAATTATTAGCTACACTTAGAGTAACCGCAAGCCATACAAGTAAGACAGCCATTCTGGTAGGCCATATTCTCCTGACCGCACTGTGGGCAGCGACCCTTACCACGAGTACCATCCTTGATATACTGCTTGAGGGCACGCTCAACACCATTCTTCCAGGTATTGATAGTCTCAGAGTCGAGGTGGAGGCCATCAACGAGCTGAACAACCTTGTCGATAGGCATACCGTAGCGCAATACGCCAGAGATAAGCTTAGCATAGTTCCAGAACTCCTCGTCGAAGAGGCGTGAGATACCACCGATAGTGTTGATATAACCGTAGCGATCCTGGTACTGGAAGTCGTAGCGCTTAGAGCCATCCTTCTCGCTAACCTTGAGAATATTACCGCTCTTGATAGTCTTAGGGATATACATAGCATCCTCCTCGATCTTACCTGTGAAGATCTCGTAAGGACGGTCATCCTGCTTACCTACGAAGGCGATCCAATCCTCCGAGCCGTTCTTGAAACGTACGATGTCGGCAGGGATAGACTCTGGACGACGGATGCTCTCGCTGCCGCCGCACGACTTCTTAGCGTTGTCCTTAGACTTGATGTCGAGCAACACGCCATCACGGCAGCCATCACGGTATACGGTGATACCCTTACAGCCTGACTCCCATGCTGTTCGATATACATCTGCCACGAGCTCCTCGCTAACCTCGTTAGGGAGGTTCACGGTTACAGAGATTGAGTGGTCAACCCACTTCTGGATAGCACCCTGCATCTTAACCTTAGCAACCCAGTCGATATCGTTTGCTGTAGCCTTGTAGTAAGGCGATGCCTGGAGCATCTTGTCGAGCTCCTCCTCAGAGATATTCTGGAGGTTTGTTGTGTCGTAGCCGTTGATCTCGAGCCACTTAACAAACTGGTGGTGGAAAACATAATACTCGATAAACTTCTCACCTGTCTCGTCTACGAACGATGCCACCTGATCCTTGTCCGATGGGTTGATCTTGCGACGACGCTTGTATACTGGGCGGAATACTGGCTCGATACCCGATGTTGTCTGCGACATGAGCGATGTAGTACCTGTAGGAGCGATTGTGAGCATAGCGATGTTACGACGACCATACTCCTTCATCAACTCACGGAGCTCTGGAGCTGCCTCCAATACACGCTCAACCATAGGGTTACCCTGCTCCTTCTCGAAGTTAAATACGCCGAAGGCACCACGATCCTTAGCCATCATTACCGAAGCACGGTATGCCTCTACTGCCAATGTCTTGTGTACGGCAACGGCAAAGTCGATAGCCTCCTCAGAGCCGTAGCGAAGACCCAACGCCGCCAACATATCGCCCTCGGCCGTAATACCAAGACCTGTACGACGACCCTTGAGTGCCATATCCTTGATCTTCTTCCACAACTCGAGCTCTACACGACGTACATCCTCATCCTCAGGATCCGAAGCGATCTTGTTGATGATGAGCTCAACCTTCTCGAGCTCGAGGTCGATGATATCGTCCATAAGGTGCATAGCCTTGGCAACATGCTCCTTGAAGAGGTCGAAGTTGAACTTAGCCTTGTCGGTGAATGGGTTCTCAACATAGCTAAGGAGGTTGAGAGCCAACAAACGGCAGCTATCGTATGGGCACAATGGAATCTCACCACATGGGTTTGTAGATACTGTGCGGAAGCCATCCTCAGCGTAGCAGTCGGGCACACTCTCACGGATGATAGTATCCCAGAACAATACGCCTGGCTCGGCAGACTTCCATGCGTTGTGGATGATCTTATCCCAAAGCTTCTTTGCCTGAATATCCTGAGTGAACGAAGGTGTCTTAGAGTCTACTGGGAACTGCTGACGGTATGACTCACCCGCCAATGCAGCACGCATAAACTCGTCGTCGATCTTGATAGATACGTTTGCGCCTGTAACCTTGCCTGTGTCGACCTTAGCGTCGATAAAACGCTCTGCATCTGGGTGCTTGATGAGCAACGAGAGCATGAGAGCACCACGACGACCATCCTGAGCAACCTCGCGTGTAGAGTTAGAGTAGCGCTCCATGAAAGGAACGATACCTGTAGATGTGAGTGCTGAGTTGAGCACTGGGCTGCCTGTAGGACGGATGTGCGAGAGGTCGTGACCTACGCCACCACGACGCTTCATAAGCTGCACCTGCTCCTCGTCCATGCGGAAGATACCACCATACGAGTCGGCAGGGTTCTTATGGCCAATAACGAAGCAGTTAGACAGAGATGCCACCTGCAAGTTATTACCAATACCTGTCATAGGGCCACCCTGAGGGATGACATAGCGGAAGTGATCCAGGAGATCAAAGATATCCTGCTCTGACAATGGGTTTGGATAGTTACGCTCGATGCGAGCAAGCTCCTTAGCAATACGGTTGTGCATATCCTCGGGAGACTTCTCGTAGATGTTACCAAACGAGTCCTTAAGAGCGTACTTGCTCACCCACACCTGGGCAGCGAGGTCGTCACCCTTGAAATACTCCTTTGATGCAGCTACGGCGTCCTCGTACTTAACCGTGCTAATCTGTTCGTTCTTAGGTTTTTGAGTCATGATTATATCTATTAATTATTATTATTTTTTCGCATCGATTTATCCAACCCAGACCATGCATTTTAGCATTTGGGGGGTTATTCAGGCATACAAAATTCGTGATTTTTCACGTGATTTCGACCCATTCTCGCTCTATTTTTTCGACACTTTATTGACAAAAAATAAAAAGATGCGCCACAGCCCTCTGTAGCGCATCTTTTGAGTTTTACTCTCTTGCCCCGAGCCGCACTATGCGACCAAAGAGCAGAAGACCAACAAAAGCTGATACTACACCAAGCAGGGCACCAAGAAGTATATCTTGGGGGAAGTGACAGGCAAGATATATGCGCGAGTAGCACACAATGACCGCCACCACTATCATGAGCGCTGTGAACCATCCTCGGCGCACCACACGAGAGCTGAGCAGCGCTATGGCGACAATTGTTGCGGCATGACCCGACACCGAGCCATTGAGCGCCGCACTGCCATAACCATTCTTGAAGGCCTCGACGCCATCGCTATACATAGGGCGCAGGCGTGCGGGAAACTCCGGAAGCAGACCGCCAAGCAGACCCTGCTGCTTGAATATTCCCGAGATAATATCGGCAAGGCCAATGGCTACACCCATAGCGACAACAAGTGCCACGACACCTCGCCACGAGTAGCTGCGCCATACCATATATATAATAAGTAGGTAGAGAGGCAGCCAGGCCTTGATGCCCGAGGCGAGCAACAGCACCCCATCGAGCCACTCAGGACCATCGAAGTTTAGAGCCTCGAACAACGGCCAATCCCACTTAATACTATTCATCTCTGCAAATTATTTAGAATGCTGCATAGACAGGAAGACCTCCGCCATCAGCGGCAAGCATAAGCTGGCACTGCATGACAATCCAGATAGCCACGACCATCACCACCAGCTGGCCTACAAAGCCCGAGCGTGTGACCATGCCCACGACAAAACTATTGCAGCGCTTTGGCAGGAAGTGCAGAACATAACCAATGAGCACCAACACAAGAGCAAAGCCCGCCTTGTGCATGAGAGTAATGAGCTCTCCAGCCTGGAAGTTGTTGATAATACGGTCGTAGAGAGTCATCGCCGAAGACCAATCGTCGTAGCAGATCATTGGCCAGAGCAGCGACACAAAATTAAATACCATGAACCACGATAGCACTCTCCAGCCAAGCTTCATATCGGCACCTGCGACCTTAGCACCAGGCACCTTCTCAAGCCAGAGCTTGTGAAGAGCCAGAGCCAAACCCTGCATCAGACCCCAAACAACATACAACAGATTGACTTTGTGCCACATAGCACAAACGAACATCACCATCGTAAGGTTGAAGTAAGTACGGAAACGACCCTTGCGGTTACCTCCCAACGAGATATATACGTAGTCACGCAACCATGTCGAGAGCGAGATATGCCAGCGACGCCAGAACTCGGTGATTGTCGACGACTTGAATGGAGCATCGAAGTTGTCTGGCAGCTTGTAGCCCATGACAAGGGCGATACCCACGGCCATATCCGAGTAACCCGAGAAGTCGCAGTAGAGGCGGATACCAAAGCTATACAACACCACGAGCATCACAGCTCCACTCTCGCCAAACTCGCCCGAGACGGCAGGGATGAGCAGAAGGGCGTCGATAGCCTTAGCGATAACGGCATACTTTATAAGACCACCAGCAATAAGTGTCACAGCACGACCATGATCCTCACGTGTAACGACAACGCTCTCACGCTCAATCTGTGGTATAAACTCCTTGTTGCGCACCAACGGACCAAGGAAGACCTTGGGGAAGAAGCTCAACAAAAAGAGGTAGTCGATAAAGCGCTTAACAGGGGTAATAACACCACGTGAAATGTCGATAACATACGAAATCGACTGGAACACGAAGAACGACACACCCGCAGGCACGACTATTGCACCAAGGTTGATAGTACCATTGCCAAAGAGGTTGTTGATAGCCTCCTCGAACAAGCCACCCACCTTGAAGTAGGCCAAGATCGAGATATTGATAACCATGCTCAGGGCCACAAGGCCACGAGCACCCTTGCCCTTGCCCATGCGACGAGATATAGCACCACCGATAAGGTAGTCGCTAATAGCCACGGCAAGAAGCAGCAACAGATAGAGGCCCGAGATCTTATAGTAGAAGTATGACGAGATGATAACCACGTAGAGCGTACGCATGGTACGGTGGTTACGCACAGCCATATATCCGAGGCCAAATATAAGAAACGCAAAGAGGAAGAAGCCACTTGCCAGGCTCATCGGCGCCGATGAGTCGTAGTTCATGAGCTCAAGAAGTCGGCTCCAAACCTCAGAATCGAACTTAAAGAAATCCATAGATCTTTCTTCTCTTACAGAGTTTACTCCTCGTCCTCCTCGGGAAGCATAGGAACAACAGTCTTGAACTCCACCTCACGGCGTAGTGGATAGATATCCTTTGGCGAGAGCTCAAGAGGATATGCCATATCTACAACCTTGCCCTCACGCTCCACCAAGCGATCGTAGGCAATCTGGCGGATAGCATCGGCCAGAGGCTTAGCAACACGTGCACCACCCTTGAAATTGATATGGATATGGTCGCCAGCAGCCCAGCCATTGCGCACAAAGGCACCAATACCGCCATACGACAACACAACCTCGCCCATAGGCCAGAAGGCTACACCCTCGCTCTGCGATGCACGACGCTGGAATGGGGTCATAATCTCGACAGAGTTCATCGACTTCCAGCCACCATCGCCCTTAATCCAACGATCCGACACGCCAACAACCAAGATAGCTGCATCAGGGAAGCTGCGCTTAACATAGGCAATCATATCACAGAGCTTGGCCTCGTACTTAGAGTAGTTGCGCTGACCTGGGGTCATACCATTAAGACCATACTCAAGAACGACAAGGTCATAGCCCCAGAGCTTATCCACCTGGCGGTTTACGGCTACGCCCGAGCCAAAGATTGTATAACCGTTGTTACCACGGATAGACATATTATCTACCGTGATACCACGACCACCCTCGATCGAAGCACCATGGCACATAACATTACCACTAAGCACCTTCATCTTGAGCGACTTAACAGGAGCCTCGACATACAACTCACGAACATAGTCGGCACCCGACAGACCAAACTGGTGCTTGAGAGTGTCGTTGATATTAATCTCGATATTACTTGTATCACGGCTTGTGATAAGAACTCGAGCACGGCTACATGAGTCCAGATGAGGCATCACAGTGGTAACATCCCAACGAGCCGTAGCACCACGGCTACCTGTTGCCAAATAGCCCGACATGAAGAACTTATCACGATACGAAGCAGGGATTGCACCTGTATTCATCAAGCTATATGCTGTCCAGCCCGAAACACTACGACGCACACTTGTGCGGTGAATCTCGAAAGGTATGGCACATGGCACAAAACCTACACCACGGCCACCAAATATCGCCTGAAGCTCCTCACGAAGATCCATAGTGATGATATCGCCCTCGATGAACGAGTCGCCAAGGAACGCCACACGCACATCCTGGCCATCGATAAGCTTATCAACAAAGCTATCGAAGCGTGACACCTGTGCAGTGTCGTAGTCCTCGATGGGCACTGAGTGCGATGAGCGCAAAGGCTTAACATCGTCGCTAAGCAAGATTCTACGCTCGGGCAGCTCCTCCTCAACAGCTATCCAGCGCAACGAGGCTGGAGCAACACTCTGCAACGAGTCGGCTTCGGCCTCAACGGCAGCAAGCTCGCTCTCCAGACGCTCAAAATCGGCAACATAATCAACAGGGACTGCCACAGCCTCATCAACCTCAATAGGGCGAAGGGCCGCAAGAATATCTACCTCCTCGGTAGTAAGTCCGAATACCTTGGTCGAGGGGATAAAGCTGAGTGCTGCAACTCCCAAAATAACGGCGAGCACGAGCAACCAGCCACGACCTGAATAATCTTTGTTCTCCATAAATTTATCTCTTATTTTTTCTTCCTTCTGAACTTACAAAAGTGTATAAATGTAGCCCACGTAGCAGGCAACGAATATCAGACCCTCAACACGAGTGAGCTTATCACGGCCAATGACAAGGGCCGAGAGCATAAGCACAAATGTCGAAGCCACAGCAATATATATGTCGTTCATCGTAACGCCACCCATGGTCAAAGGTGTGACCGTAGAGCAGGCACCGAGGATGAGCAGGATATTGGCGATATTAGAGCCAAGCACATTGCCCAACGCCAGCGAGGTATTACCCTTGAGTACCGACACGAGGCTTGAGGCGAGCTCTGGCATTGAGGTACCACCAGCCACGAGTGTAATGGCGATAACTGCCTCTGAGACACCCCACGAGCGAGCAATATCCGAAGCGCTCGACACAAACAACTCGCCACCATAGATCAGACCTGCAAGACCGCCCAATATCCAAATGGGCACACGCCACATTGGCATCAACTTTTTAGGCTCCTCGTTCTCTGGCTCGTTGTTCATCATCTCGGCCATGAGCATAGCACGCTTCTCGGCACGAATCATGAATAGGATCATAGCCACATAGCCAAGCAACAACAAAATACCCTCCAAACGGTTGATATCCTGGTTAAGGAGTGTAACGCCAAGCAAAGCCACGGTAGCAGCAATGCAGATAGGAATGTCACGACGTATGTTGCTCTTGGTAAACACCAGTGGTGAGCAGACTGCGCACACGCCAAGGATAAGCAGCGTATTAAAGGTGTTAGAGCCCACGACATTACCAATGGCCATATCGCCCTTACCAGCAAGCGCCGACATGAGGCTCACCGTAAACTCGGGCATAGATGTACCCACTGCCACAATCGTAAGACCCACAATAAACTCAGGCACCTTGAAACGCTCGGCAACTGCCACCGAACCATCCGTGAGCCACATCGCTCCCACGATGATAAGCACAAAGGCCAAAACAAGTGTAACGTATACCATAATTTACATTTTTTCGAAAACAATGCGGCAAAGGTACGAAAAAAACTCAAATGCAATACTATGTATTGAACTATTTTGCTCATTTAGGCTCAAAACAAAATAAATTGGGGTGCACCATGACGTACACCCCAACATTTTAGTCTAAATATATGTCAAGCTCTACTCGAGCACCACGCCCGTGAGCTGCTCCACAGCACAACGACCCTGAGCGCCAAGCGACAAAGAGAAGTCATTGACAAAGAGGGCAACATGGCTATCTATGACGCTATCCTCGAGCTCCTGAGCATGAGCCTTGATAAACTCGCGCGAAAGTTCAGGATTGGCAAATGCAAACTCGATACTGCGACGCAGGAGCCTATCTACCTGACGAGCAACATCCTCGCCCAGGTCACGAGCCACAACGATAGAGCCAAGAGGCAGAGGCAGCTCCATGCGGCGCTCCCACTCAAGGCCTAAATCGGCAACAAGCTCAAGGTTGCGACGCTCGTAGACAAACCTTCCCTCGTGGATCAAGACACCAGCATCGAAATCACCACGCTCCACAGCCTCGGCGATATCCGCAAAAAACATGGGCACACGCTCCTCTATCTCTGGGAATAACCTCGTTATCAGCGCATTGGCCGTAGTGTGCAGACCTGGCACGGCGATACGTCGAATAGCTCGGTTATCGCCCTTGCGACGCACCAACAGCGGGCCATTGCCACGACCCAGGGCCGAGCCCGAGTCAAGGAGTGAGTATCGCTCTATGATGTGTGGCAGAAGAGCCGTGCTACACTTAGTGACATCGGCCACTCGCTCCAGCGCACGCTCGTTGAGCTGCTCGATATCGAGATACTCCACCTCAAACTCCAAGCCCTCGAGGTCGATACGACGATTGATAATCGCATCGAACATAAAGGTGTCGTTGGGACAGGGCGAGATAGCAAGACGTATAGCTCTACTCATTGTCGCTGCTTACAACCTGCTGCTTGGGACACTCAATAACCTGTGGCTTAGGACGGTAGCCATAACGGCCGAGAATCCAGCCAGCAAAAAAGACAATGGCAAAAATGGCAAACCAGCCAAAGGCCATAAGCACCTGATCCTTGAAGAAGTGCCATACAAGTGCTGCGCTGGTGATAACCACAACAGCCACAAGCAGATAGATTAAAACTTTCTTTCCCATATTACTCCTTATTCTTAAGTTTGAGCAGTTCCGTAGCAAGCGCCTCGGTGGCCTCCTTCACACGCCACGACTCGAAGCTCTCGCCTACACGATTCGACACAGCCCTGAGCTCCATGCAACGCACGCCAAAGGAGTTGCAGAGAGCAAAAAATGCTGCTCCCTCCATATTCTCCAACTCGGCACCACGATACTCCGCCGACCCCGTATGCACGGTGTAGGAGCTCACGGCACGAAGCGAGGTGCAGCGTGGCTCGTTGTGATATACAACACGAAAACGCTCAGGAAGCTCCACTGCGGACTCCTGAACGACCTCGACAACCTGGCCGGGAGCGAGAGTGTCGGTGTATGTGCCAGCAATGCCTGCAAGCACCACACACTCCGCCTCCTGCAACCTACCCGAGGCATACAACGATGCAAGTGTGGCAGCCGTAGCTGCCATACCAACACCCGATATCACAACCGAAGCATCGGGGCAGAGCCTAACAAAGGGCTCCGCCTCGAGCTGCGTAGGAAACAAAATGAGCATATATCGACTCACATAATTTTACTATACGATACCCTCAACGCTGCCATCATCGGCAAGGTGTATGTGGCTGGCCTGAGGAGTCTTGCTAAGGCCTGGCATACGCATAATGTCACCAGCCAAAGCTACCACAAAGCCACTACCTGCGTTGAGCTCGATATCCTTGATATTAATCTCAAAGCCCTCGACACTACCGTAGCGCTTAGCATCGGCCGAGAACGAGAACTGAGTCTTAGCAATACATACTGGCAGGTTGCCCATACCCCACTTCTCGAGAAGAGCAATCTCCTTCTGAGCACGTGGACCAAAGACCACTGAGCCAGCACCATATATATTCTTAGCAACCTTACGAATCTTATCCTTGAGGCTATCCTCGAGATCGTAGGCATAGTTGATAGGTGCAGATGGCTGTGTCTCGATAAGCTCAACAGCAGCACGTGCCAGGTCGGCAGCACCAGCACCACCCTCAGCATAGGCGTTGTTAATCACGCAGCGCACGCCGAGCTTCTCGCAGTGCTCCATGACCATAGCGATCTCCTCGTCGGTATCGCTGGCAAAGCGGTTGAAACATACAAGAACAGTCTGGCCGAACTTTCTGAGGTTAGCCACATGGCGGTCGAGGTTAGCAAAGCCCTGCTCCAGACCCTGGGCATTAGGCAGCTTAATCTCCGCCTCGGGGACACCACCATGCATCTTAAGGGCGAGTGTCGAGGCAACAAGCACCGTGAGGTCTGGCTTAAGACCCGACTGGCGGCACTTGATATCGAGGAACTTCTCTGCACCAAGATCAGCACCAAAACCAGCCTCAGTAACAGTATACTCAGCGTGTGTCATCGCCATCTTAGTGGCAATCACTGAGTTACATCCGTGTGCAATATTGGCAAATGGGCCACCGTGGATAATCACTGGATTGTGCTCTGTGGTCTGCACCAAGTTAGGGTTGATAGCATCCTTGAGCAGAGCTACAACAGCTCCCGTAACACCAAGGTCGTTGACCGTGAATGGGGTGTCGTCGTAACGAACACCGAGCACAATACGGCCGATACGTGCATAGAGATCATCGACATTGCGAGCAAGGCACAAGATAGCCATAATCTCCGATGCAGGGGTGATATCGAAGCCTGTCTCCGTAGGGATACCATTAGCCGAGCCACCCAAACCCGTAACAATGTTGCGCAACGAGCGGTCGTTCATATCGAGCACACGGCGCCACATCACCTTCTTCAAACCAGCCTGTGTAGAGCGGTTGTGGTAGAGGTAGTTGTCCAGGAGCGCTGCGATAAGGTTGTTTGCCGAGGTAACTGCGTGGAAGTCACCCGTAAAGTGCAGGTTGATATCCTCCGAAGGCAACACCTGTGCATAGCCACCTCCCGTAGCTCCACCCTTCATACCAAAGCAGGGGCCGAGCGAAGGCTCACGCAACGCAATGATAGCCTTCTTGCCGATATGGTTAAGACCCATGCCGAGGCCGATGCTCACCGTGGTCTTACCTACACCCGCCTTAGTTGCGGTGATGGCCGTAACCAAAATAAGATGGTTCTTGGCAACCCTCTTCTCATCGATAAGATGGTAGGGAACCTTTGCAATATACTTACCGTAGTTGAATACCTCGTCATCAGGGAAGCCTACGTTAGCGGCAACCTCACGAATGTTTAGCAACTCAGTCTCACGAGCAATCTCAATATCTGTTTTCATATCTATATCTGTTTATTGTTATTATTCTGCTGCAAATATATATAAAAAATACATATATGATTTAAAATTTTCATAATATGTTTTTATACGCATATAAGCAAAATATATACAACAACTAGACAAACAAATATTGAGCCTCTAATTAAGCCGTAGGGTGCACATCTACATAATAGATGCGCACTCCCTACTGCTTTGTATTGTGTTATATTTACTCCTTGCCGACAACTGCCTCGAGCTCCTCGACAGTAAGTGGAAGGAGCTTGTCGCCGATAAAGCGGCTGCCAGTCTCAGTTACGAGCACATCATCCTCGATACGGATACCACCGAAGTTACGGAATGAGTTGAGTGCATCGTAATCCACGATACCCTCGAACTTATTCTCAGCACGCATCTTGTCCATAAGTGCTGGGATGAAGTAGATACCTGGCTCGTCAGACATCACAGTGCCTGGCTCAACACGCCATGTAGCACGGTGAACGCATGTAGCCGACTTCTGGGCACGCTCCAAGACTGTTGAGAAGTCGAACGAACGCTCGCCAATATTCTCGCAGTCGTGAACATCCATACCCATACCGTGACCAAGGCCGTGAGGCATGAAGAGATACATAGCGCCAGCCTCGACAGCAACCTCAGGTGTAGACTTGATAAGACCAAGACCCTTCAAACCATCAGCCAAAGACATATATGCTGCCTTGTGGATCTCAGGATACATCGTACCTGGCTTGATCATATCCTTAACCTCAGAGTGTGCACGCAATACTATATTATATACGTCACGCTGCAAATCTGAGAACTTACCATTTACTGGGTAGGTACGAGTGTGATCTGAGCAGTAGCCCTCAACCGACTCGCCACCACCATCAACAAGCAACAAGCGGCCTGACTCCAACACGCCATCGTGGTTGTGGTTGTGCAAAATCTCGCCATGCTGCGTTACGATAGTTGGGAACGACACACCCTGGCCATACGACTTAGCGATACCCTCAACACGACCAGCAATCTCACGCTCAACAACACCTGGGCGACACATGCGCATAGCTGTCATGTGCATCTGGTAGCCGATCTTGAAGGCACGCTCCAAAGCCTCGATCTCCTCAGCCGACTTCTTCTCGCGCATCTCAGCTACGGCAAACATCAAGTCGAGTGACTTACGCTCGTGGAGCATATCAAGACGAATACCGAGCAGCTCAGAGAGCGAAATCTTGAGCTCAGCACGATATGGAGGAAGGTAGTGTACTGGGCGGTTCTGCTCGATAGCCTTGCGCAACAAAGCACGGATGTCGGCTACTGGGAACGACTTCTCAACACCCACCTCGGCTGCCTGGTCGGCAATCGTAGGCATAGGGCCAGTCCAGATGATATCCTCAACAGTGAAATCATCGCCAAAGAGCATTGACTCGCCCGACTCAGCGTCGATAACACCGATGAGCGAAGGTACGTCCAAGCCGAAATAGTAGCGGAACGTAGAGTCCTGACGATAGTAGTATGTATTGTTAGGATAGTTGTTTGGCACCTCAGGGTTACCTGGGAGCAAAATAAGGCCCTTGCCTACACGGCGAGCCAACTCGGCACGACGGCCAATATAAGTCTCTTTTGAAAACATAGTATTATAGTTTTAGTTGTTAATTTGTCACTTCACTAAGTCGAGCATCGGCAGGCAGCACCACGATATGTGGATGGCACGCTGGATTGAGCCACTCGACAAGCTCCTTCATATTTGTCTGGGACATACCCACGCAGCCCGCCGTAGACTTACCCTCGGCACGCCATACGTGGATGAATATCGCACTACCAGCACCTGGAACAACAGGCTCTGTATTGTACTCCACAACTACGATGTAGCGATATTGCTTACTGCGATTATCCCAAATTCTATCGCCCTTAGTACCAGGCGCTGGATTACGAAGCAGAGTATTGTATGTTGGACTATTGGGGTTCTCATCCCACATATAACGCTCGTCGTATTGCTCCATTGGGAAGTACGACACGAAATCGGTGGTAAGGCACAGACCACGCTTTAGGGCAAATATTCCCACTGGGGTCTTACCATCACCCTCACGCTTGGTGCCACGAGGTGCAATACCGCCATAACCCGTAACACCCTTGATTATGCGACTACTCCACAAACCATCGGCATGTGTATATATATGTATATTGCACGACACGCCATGCGTATGCTCGACCACGAGCAGCTGGCGACAACCTCGAGGCAGAGCTATCGACTCGCCATTTGTTGCAACAACATATTGCGGCTCGTACTCGGCTACCTCAACGGCACTCTGCTCCTGGGCAGTATCACGACCAAGAATATTTGCGCAAGCCATCATCATAAAGCTTACGACAAACAGACATGGTATCAATATTAGTCGTTTCATAACAATTATCTATAATCCCCTATCATAAGGGGCATATACAACATATCTCGTTAGCGGCAGTAGATGCGCCCAGGGTAGAACAAACTATCGAGCAACCTCCTTGTACACCTTGTCGCCACGACGCACCTCCTGAACGGTCTTGAGCGAGATATAGTCACCCTGCTTAGCCGACTGCGTAGGCTGCTCATGGAGCATGATACCATCGGCATTCTGCTCTACAACACCTGTCTTCTCACCCATGAAGAGGAGTGCATCGCCCTCCGACACCTCGCAAGCCTCGACCAACACCTCAGCAACACCTATGCGCTTAAAGTAGTTGGTAACCTTGCCCATATACACCTTCTTGAGCGTTGCCGACGAGCCATAGTGCTGGCTATGCTCAACCATGGTCTTGGCAGCATAGTAGCCACCCCAGAAGTCACGGTTGAAGACTGTGCGGAGTCGCTCCTTCAAAGGAGCCACGCTCTCGGGCGTAAACTCGCCACGCTCCAAGAGCTTAAGCGCCGCATCGTAGCTCTCAACAACACGCTTAACATACTCGCCACCACGTGCACGACCCTCTATCTTGAGCACTCGCACACCCGCATTAATAAACGTATCGAGGAAGTCGATAGTACACAGATCCTTTGGCGAGAGCACATACTGGCCGTCGATATCGAGCTGCTGGCCCGAGTCCTTATCCGTGATGGTATACTTGCGACGACATATCTGGCGGCAGGCGCCACGATTTGCCGAGGCGTGCGACTCATGCTCCGAGAGGTAGCATTTGCCCGACATCGACATACACATAGCACCATGTGCAAACATCTCGATCTTCACGAGTTCGCCTCGAGGGCCACAGATATTGCGCTCCTTGATCTGCTCCGAGATAGAGGCAATCTGCTCCAGGGACAACTCACGTGCCAACACCACAACATCGGCCCACTGCGAGAAGAACTCAACAGCCGTAATATTCGAGATGTTGCTCTGCGTAGAGATATGCACCTCGATACCCACCTCACGGGCATAGAGTATTGCAGCGAGGTCGGTGGCGACGATTGCATCGATACCCTCGGCCTTAGCACGGTCAATAATACGACGCATGACCTCCATCTCGTTATCATAGATGACGATATTAACCGTAAGGTAGGTCTTGACACCCGCAGCGTGTGCCACGCGCACAATCTCAGCGAGGTCGTCGAGCGTGAAGTTTACCGACGAGGCAGCACGCATATTGAGCTGCTCAACGCCGAAATATACCGAGTCAGCACCCGCAGCAATAGCGGCATTAAGCGACTCGTAAGAGCCCACAGGGGCCATAATCTCTATATCTTTTCTCTGAATCATATCACTACTTTTTACGTCCCATTAGGTTGCGAGCAAACTCCTCGAGGTGCTTGGTAGTCTTACCTGCAATCGACAGTGTGTCGAGCACCGAGAGTGCACGCTCAAAACGAATCTCAATCTGCTGCTCGGTCGAGCGCTTAACGTCGAGCTTGTCGTACAACGCCTTAATAGTTGCAATCTTCTCGGCGTCGCTGATATCCTCTCTCTTGTGCGTTGTGCGCAACACCTCACGCTCCTCATCCGTAGCACGGCTCATGGCCTGCACCATGAGATAGGTCTGCTTACCCTCCAGAATATCGCCACCAATCTTCTTGCCCAGAGCCTCGTCGCCATAGCTATCAAGCATATCATCCTGAAGCTGGAACGCCAGGCCAAGCTCAGTAGCAAAGCGGTACATCTTACGAATATCGTCGTCCGAAGCACCTGCCAGCGTAGCACCAATCATCGCCGAGCCTGAGAGCAGTGCCGAGGTCTTACGCTCGATCATCTGGATATAATCCTCGACAGTGACCTTTGGAGCGCTCTCGAAGTCCATATCATACTGCTGACCCTCGCACACCTCGATAGCCATATCGCTAAAGATGTTCAACACACGGTGTAGCTTCTCCGAGTCGATACGAGCAAGATATTTGTAGGCCATGATAAGCATGGTGTCGCCCGAGAGCAGTGCCACATTACCACCCCACTTAGCAAATACCGAGGGCTGGCCACGGCGCATCATGGCGTTATCCATGATATCGTCGTGCAGAAGAGTGAAGTTGTGGAATACCTCCACGGCCATACCTGCTGGGAGTGCCGTCTCGACATCGCCACCAAAGGCGTCGACCGTGAGCAACAAGAGCACAGGACGAAGACGCTTGCCACCACCCGACATAGAGTAGATGATTGGCAGATAAAGGAGTTCGGGCTCCTCGGGGGTTTGGAGCTGTCCGAGTGCCGACTCAAAGAGCTTGAGAATTGTGTCGTTAGTATATTTCATAGACGCTAATATATTCTTTATGCACCATCCATGCACGCACGTAAGCGTACACTTTTAAACAAATTTGGCTCAAAATTAATATTTTTTTTGCAGAGTTTAAAATAATTTTGGTAACTTTGACCAATTAATTTTACAAAAACATTCAGTGATATGATGAAAAAATATGCAATGGGTATCGATATCGGCGGTACCAACACAGCTTTCGGCCTGGTTGACGAGGATGGTAACGTGGTTGCCGAGAGCAAAATCTCGACCGACAAGTTTAAGCATTTCGACGACTATAAACCATATATTGACACCCTCGCAGCAGCGATGAAGGAGCTTATCGCATCGCAGCCACAGTGCGACCTTATCGGTATCGGCATCGGTGCCCCTAACGCAAATATCCACTCTGGCCGTATCGAGACTCCAGCAAACCTCTGGAAGTTCGAGGATCCTACAGACCCACGTCCAGACTCAATCCGCATCTTCAACTTTGTTGACGACATGGGCAAGCACTTCCCAGGAGTCAAGGTGATGATTACCAACGATGCAAATGCCGCAGCTATCGGCGAGATGGTATTCGGCAATGCTCGTGGCATGAAGGATTTTGCTATGATCACCCTCGGCACAGGTCTTGGCTCGGGTATCGTATGCAATGGCGAGATGGTATATGGCCACGACGGCTTTGCTGGCGAGTTTGGCCACATCGCCGTGGCATCGCGCGAGACTGGCCGCCAGTGCGGTTGCGGTCGCCGAGGCTGCCTTGAGGCCTATGTATCGGCAACAGGTATCAAGCGTACTGCCTTCGACCTCATGGCTTCGATGACTTGCGACAGCGAGCTCCGCTCTATCCCTTACGACAAGTTCGAGGCTAAGATGCTCTCTGACGCAGCTGCTAAGAACGACCCTATCGCTCTTGCTGCATTCGAGGCTACAGGTAAGGTTTTGGGCTTGGCTCTTGCCGACCTCACTGCCATCACCTCGCCCGAGGCAATCATCCTCTTCGGTGGCTTGGCTAACGCTGGCGACTACATCATGCGCCCAACACACCGCCACATGGAGGAGAATCAGCTCGGCGTTTTCAAGGGCAAGGTTAAGCTCATGATGAGTGGCATTCAGGATAAGAATGTCGCTATTTTGGGTGGCGCAGCACTTATCTGGAAGCAGCACCTCGAGGCAGTAATCGAAAACTACTAATAATAGTATGAGGGGTATGACATAAATCACAATAGACTATGCCCCAACACATTACTACGCAGACTAAATCTTAGTCGTGCGTACATATAGACCATATTCTCTGCATTAGACACAATTTCTCTATGCGGGGAATATGGTTTTATTTTACACCCCAGCACAAAGCACCCAGCGAACCACACACCGAAGCATAGAAAAAGTAAAATATTGCTCTTTTATTTGCGATTTAGTATATTTATACTAACTTTGCCACATTATGCTGGCCAATTTTCGAGCCGCAGACCTAAACGATGTTAGAGAAGTTAGCAAAACAGACCGCAATATATGGCATAAGCACGATTGTTGTTCGCTTTCTGAACTACCTGCTTACGCCCTACTACACCCGAATATTCGACCAGGGGGAGTATGGTATCGTGACCGATATCTACGCCTTGATTCCCTTTGCCCTCGTACTACTCTCAATGGGCATGGAGTCGAGCTATTTCCGCTTCACAACACGTGCCGAGGAGCAGGGTGGCGACGTTGCTGGTAACAAGCGCAAGGTATTTGCCACAACCTGGGGCGTTACCTCGCTCGCAGCAACACTCTTCTTCCTCGTAATCCTTGGCCTCAACGCCCCAATCTCGAGGGTTATGGGCGAGGCATACGTGGCACACCCCGAGTATGTGCCTATTGTGGCAGCTATCGTCATGCTCGATATCTGGGCTATCATCCCCTTTGCTCGCCTACGTGAGCAGGGACGTGCCTTACGCTTCGTGATGCTCAAGGCACTGGGCATGATGCTCAACCTTGGTCTTGCCATTGGCTTTGGCGTGGCGGGACTATACTCTACGAAGTTTGGCGTGGGCTGGGTGCTCATTGCCAACCTTGCCTCGAGTGCCGTGACTCTCGTAGCACTCATACCCACGGTTGAGCGCACACTACCCCGCATCGACCGAGAGCTGCTTCGACGCATATTCGTCTACTCGCTTCCGCTGCTTATTAGCGGCATTGCAGGCACGGCAAACGAGTTTATCGACCGCCAGATGATCAAATACCTCGCTCCAGGCAGCGAGGCAGAGGCTATGGCCGAGCTCGGCGTATATGGTGCTATTGTGAAGATCGCCGTGGTGATGACCCTCTTCACGCAGATGTACCGCCTTGCTGCCGAGCCATTCTTCCTCTCGGGATTCAAGAAGGAGGAGTTCAAGGAGGCTAACGCTGCTGCGATGAAGTACTTTGTAATGGCCTCGGTACTCATATTCTTGGGCATCGTGCTCTTCAGAGATCTATTTGCCCTTATCGTCGGCTCACGCTTCCGTGAGGGCATTGACATACTCCCCGTGGTGCTGGGTGCAAACGTGCTGGGTGGCATCTGGCTCAACCTCTCGTTCTGGTACAAGAGAGAGGAGAAGACAAAATATGCAGCATATATCACCTTCCTGGGCCTTGGCGTGACCCTCGCCCTGAGCTTTATCCTCGTGCCTAAGATGGGCTTCAGAGGTGCCGCCTGGGTGCGCCTTGTGGCTGAGGGTGCTATGGTCGTGTGGAGCTACATACTCTGCCGCAAGCACTACCCTATGCCCTACGACCTACGTCGCATAGGCGAATACATAGCCCTTGCCGTGGTGGTCTATGCACTCTCGGAGTTGGCGCTCCAGCAGATGAATCACACCCTCTGGCTCTGCTGCAACGTGGTGCTCTTTGGCTCGGTTGTGCTCTTTGCTGTTTGGCGTGAGAAGATCGATGTTAAGGGCCTTGTAAGAGCCGCAATAGCAAAGTTTAGACGATGAAGTTTTCGGATATCATAGGACATAGCGACCTCAAGCGTCGTTTGGCAGCGCAGATAGATGCTGGGCGAATAAGCCATGCACAGCTCTTTAGCGGCAAGTCGGGCTACGGAACACTACCCCTGGCTCTGGCCTATGTGCAGTATCTCTTCTGCCCTAATCGCCACGATGGCGACTCGTGTGGCGTATGCCCACAGTGCCAGCAGGTGGCAGCACTCGCACACCCCGACCTACACTTTGTTTTCCCTGTGAACAAACGAGAGAAGAAGTCGGGCGAGGCGATCATTAGCGATATGTTTATCGACATGTGGCGCACGCTGTGGAGCGAGAAGAGAGGAATATTCACCGCCGAGGAGTGGTACGAGCGCCTCGACCTGGGTAAGACGATGAAGGGTCTTATCACGGTTAAGGAGGCCGAGGAGATTATCCGCAAGCTACAATTTAAGAGCTTCTCGTCGGACTACAAGGCGATGATCATCTGGCTCCCCGAGGCTATGAATGTCGACACGGCAAACAAACTCCTCAAAATCCTGGAGGAGCCCTGGGACAAGACCCTCTTTATCCTGGTGTCGGAGCGTCCCGACCTGCTGCTGCAGACCATCACCTCACGAACACAGGAGATCGCAATATCGGGCATCGACAGCCAAACCCTCGAGAGCATAGCCCTCGGCGAGGGTCGTACGCAGACCGAAGCACGCAACATGGCACGCCTGGCCTCGGGATCGCTGCTCGAGCTACAGGCGCTCATGCGTGGCGAGAGCGACGAGGCACGCCACCAATACTTCGACCTCTTCTGTCGTCTGATGCGCCTGAGCTACAACGACAAGCACCTCGAGCTCATGGAGTGGGCTGAGGAGATGAGCACACTCACACGCGAGGGTCAGCGCCAGTTCTTCCTCAACGCCGTGCGTCTGCTCCGTGAGGCCTATATGATTCATGCAGGCCTCGGCTCGATAAGCTACCTCTGGGGCGAGGAGGCTGAGTTCTGCTCTAAGTTTGCGCCATTTATCGGCAACCAGAACATCGAGATTTTGGTCCAGGAGATCGAGACTGCCATGGTCGAGATTGCTCAGAATGGCTCGCCACGAATAGTATTCACACACTTCGCACTCGCAGTGTCGAAGCAGATAAATAGACTCAAATAATGCAAAGCGTAGTACTACTTTTGGGTTCGAACGATAGCTCGGCAGCCGATATTGTCAAGAGCGCTATTGCCATTATTGGTCACTCTGTGGGTAATGTTGCGAAGTGCTCGGCAGAGTATCGCTCCAAGGCCTACGGATTTACCTCCGAGAGGGAGTTTGTAAACCGTGCCGTGGAGATATACACCGAGCTCGATGCCTACGAGGTGTTGCGCCGCATAAACCTCATAGAGGCACTTCTGGGACGTGACCGCACAATCGAGCAGCAGACAAAAGAGCTCACAGGCGAAGAGTATGCCTCACGACCTATCGACATAGACATAATTTTCTATGGCGATAAGACGTTTGCAGACAAGAGGCTCACAATACCCTACCACTTTCTTAGCGAGAGGGAGTATGCCCTGCGCCCCGTGGCCGAGATTGCGCCAGATCGCAAACACCCAGAGCTGGAGTACACGCCAGAGCAGATGTTACATAGATTAACCACAAAATAGGATTATGAAGTTCAAATTAACGATACTGACACTCGCACTGCTCAGCCTAACATCATGTTTCAAGGATGAGGTGCAGGGCACGCTCTTCAAGATCGAGATATTCTCGCAGAATGTGAGCGACGACCCCATAACCCGCACCCAGACGGAGATTCTATCCTACGCCTTCAACGTACCTAAGGGCAGCAAGTGGGAGGTATCATCGTGGGAGGATGCTCAGGTGCCATGCATCACAAATACCGATAATGGCAAGCGCCTCACCACGCCCGACGTAGTAGGCACCTGGGATGCTAATGCCGAGTACCAGATTACCCTCGACCTCAAAGCCGAGACAGTATTCATGGTCGTAGTAGACCCCACAAACAGAGTATACGCAACACGCCTCTACGACACACCGATAAACTGGCCTGTGACAAATACACAGCTACACCTCTACGCCTGGCGCAAGAGTGGCACGGCAACGGGTTGGACAGTAACAAACCCCTTCCCCGACGAGGAGCGTGAGTCGCTGGTATCGGGCACAGAGCAGTAGAGAACCTGAGAAATTGAGTAACGAAGATTATTGAGATGAGAACATCACGACGCATAACAAGCTCGCTATCGGCAATCATAGTACTACTTTTCGGCGCAGCACTATTCACCAAGTGCGCCTCGACAATGGTGCCTACGGGTGGCCCTAAGGATACTATTCCACCGGTGATTGTATTCATGGACCCCAACAACTTCACCACAAATGTCGACACGCTGCATCCACCAAAGATATATGTCGAGTTCGACGAGTATGTCCAGATCAAGGATCTGCAGAAGGAGCTATTCACATCGCCAGCAATGAAGAAGCAGCCTACGGTGACACGCCGTGGCAAGGGCATTGTAATCACCATCAAGGATACTCTGCGTTCAGACATCACCTATGCCATCAACTTCGGTGCCTCGATATGCGACAACAACGAGGGCAACCCTCTCCACGCCATGCGCTACGTATTCTCTACGGGCGACACCGTCGACTCGATGTATATGTCGGGCTACACTGCCGACTCATACAAGGCCGACTCGGTGAGCAAGTCGTTCATCTACTTCTTCATCGCTGACTCTGTTGAGCAGCCCAAGGAGTGGGACTCTACGATGTTCAAGTACAAGCCTCATGTAATTGCTCGTGCCGAGAAGAATGGTATATTCATCGCCCAGAACCTCAAGCCTGTTGACTACCGCATCTACGCCTTTGAGGATACAAATAGCAACATGACATACGAGCCTTCGGTCGATCAGATTGGCTTCCTCGACACCACCTACAACCCACGCTACATGCCTGGTTTCAATATTTGGTTCGACTCCTTGCGCCACTACCCTTCGGCCGACCCACAGCTCTACTTCCGCATGTTCATGGATCGTCGCTTTGCTCGTCAGGTGCTCTCGCAGCAGGAGCGTCCACAGCGCCACAAGGCTATGCTCTACTTCGGCGCTTCGCACCCCGAGATCACAAAGATTGAGTTCGACTCGATCCCTGCCGACAGATTTATCTACGACCCACAGACCGTGGGCAAGGATACTGTGGCTATATGGTTTAACATGCCAAGCGAGGAGATTCCCGACACCATCAAGGGTAGCATCACCTACTTCAAGCACGACTCTATAAACAACCTCATCGAGACCACCGACAAGCTACGCCTTGCGTGGAAATATACCGAGTCGAAGGAGGAGCAGAAGGAGCGTGAGAGATTGGAGAAGGAGCGTGAGAAGGCCGAGAAGAATGGCGAGTTATGGGAGGAGCCCGAGAAGCCAAACCCATTCAAGGTGACAATACCAAGCACGGGCGAGGTGAACAAGGATAGGCATATAGACCTCGAGTTCGACTACCCACTCACCAAGTTCGACTCTGCGCAGATAACCCTCACGATGACCACCGAGCAGATCACCGAGCCTAAGAGCGTGAGCTACCACTTTGTGCAGGATACCCTGAACCGCCGCAAGTACCAGCTGCGTGCCGAGTGGGAGCCTAATGCCAACTACGACCTCACGATACCTGCTGGAACATTCTTCAATGTGGCACAAGAGCAGAACGACACCATACGTTGCAAGTACAATGGCTCGGATCCCGAAAAGTACACCATAGTGAACGTCAAGGTGCGCAGCAGCAAGCCACAGGCACGCTACATCCTGCAGCTTACAAATGCCCAGGGCAAGGTGCAGAAGCAGATGAGAGATATCACTCCTGGCAACTACCGCTTCGAGTTTGTGTCGCCTGGCGACATCATGCTTCGTGTGATCGAGGACTTGAACGGTAATGGCAAGTGGGATACAGGCGATATGGTGCTCATGCGCCAGCCAGAGCGTAGCGAGATATACAAAAATGACGACGGCGTCGAGCTCATAACAACCAAGGCTAACTGGGAGTTTGACATCGACGTCGATATGGATAAACTCTTTGCTCCAGTGACCATGGAGTCGATAATCAAGATGCTCAACGACCGTGAGGATGAGCGTCTTAAGAAGCTCTCTGAGGAGATAGCTAAGAAGCGTGCCGAGAGCAACAAGCAGGGCGGCCAGAATGGCAACGGAGGCCAGGGCTCAGGAGGCTTCGGCTTCGGAGGTCTTGGCGGCATGGGCGGAGGCTCAGGAGCTGGAGGTCTTCGCACTGACACATCGACAGGAGGCTCGATGGGAGGAGGTTTTGGCACTAACACTATGCGACGATGAAAAGACTAAATATCAAGGCCCTATATGTGGCCCTAACGCTAATTATCATACTCATCTCGGGCCACAAGGCCTCGGCACAGCATACACTCACCATTGTGGGTGGTACGGGATCTACCTACGCCCGTTTCTACCCCTACGAGGAGACCAAGTGGATATGGATGGCCGAGAGCTACGGACTCTCGTGGCGATACTATAGCGACAAACCACGCTTTGTGGGTGCTGTGGGTATCGACCTCGACTTCATGGAGCGTGGATACACCTATGGCTACGGCTATACCTCGGAGTATATCGACGATAAGGAGGTGCGCACCTACGAGTTCTACCAGCGCAACTACAAGTCGCTGATGTTGCCCCTGGTGTGGCAGCCACACTTCTACTTGGCAAATAATCGTCTAAGACTATTTGTCGAGGCGGCATTTGTGCTCTCGTACAACTTCTCGTCGGACTATAGCTACGAGTATGACCGCCATCCAGCAGGAAAGTATGAGTGGAAGGTGCCTCGTGACAACCGCTTCGGCTACGGACTCTCGGGAGGTGTGGGCTTTGCCGTGCTTATCAAACAGCTGGAGATAGGCTTCAAGGCACGCTACAACTTCGGTTACTCCGATATTCTCAAAAACCGAAACAAGTACTACTCAAACACCACGGATAAGATCAATGGCGAGATTGGCCCTAACCCATTTGGCTACACCCCAATGCGCTCGCCAGTGGACAATCTAACATTCTCGCTCACACTCGGTTGGCGATTTAACAAACGAGGCTTTAACGAGTGGTTTGTCGAGCGTCCTGAGCGCACTAAGCGCCTTGAGAGCTTCAACTTCAGCAGCGCCACAAATGCCGCTGCGGGTAGCAACTCGGGTGCCGGTGCTGCGACACGTCCTGGTGGTGCTCAGTCAACATCACGTCCTGATGGTGCTGCAACACAGACACGTCCTGGTGGCGCACCAACCAAGCCTATGGGTGGCGCAACAGGTGGCAAGGCAATGGGGGCAACAACGACAATGAGAAGATAATTTTGGAAATAACTTAAAGCGAAAAAATATTATGGATTCAACAAGACAGCAGAAGATTGCGCGACTCATCCAGCGCGACATCGCCGAGATTCTCCAGAAGGATATGGCAGACATCACACGTGGCACACTCGTAACAGTGACAGCAGCACGTGTATCGCCCGACTTGGGCTATGCTAAGTTATATCTCAGCGTATTCCCCTTCGACCGTAGCGCCGAGATGCTTGATAAGATCAAGGAGCAGAACTGGCTTATACGCAAGATGCTCGGTGCTCGTATCCGCAACCAGCTCAAGATTGTTCCTGAGCTCGAGTTCTTCATCGACGACTCGCTGGAGTATATCGAGAATATCGACAACCTGCTCAACAAATAATTTAGGCTGCTAAGTCGGAGCCAAAACGCAGATAAGAAGATGTTGTGGTTTAAGTTTTCACGTCGCTACATGTTCTCACCGAAGTCACACTCGGTGATCAACATCATTGCCCTTGTGAGTGTCATCGCTGTGGCCATACCCACGGCGGCGATGATCATACTCCTTGCGATGTTTGGAGGCCTGAGCCGCACTATCGAGTCTATCTACTCGGCTGTAGATGCCGACATCGAGATTATAGCCTCACGTGGTCAGACATTCGATGTAGAGAGCCTCGACTACGACAAAATTCTCCAGAACGAGGCTGTGGCCGAGGCGGCAACATATCTCGAGCAGAGTGTCATGGCGGCAACAAAATCTCGCCGCACAACAGTCATGCTGCGTGGTGTGGACTCAATGTATATGCAGGTGCTGCCAATAGCCGATTTCGTGGTGCGTGGCTCTGCTAACTCGCTAAGCTACGGAGCTTTGCTCCTGGGTACAGCGGCGGCATCGAACCTCGGAATACCATCGAACGACTACCCCGTGGAGCTATACGCCCTAAACCGCAGACAGCTATCCACACTCCTGCCAACAAGTGGCATATCACGCCATGAGACAGTTCTGGGAGGTGTAGTGTCGGCAAATGCTGAGATAGACGAGACGCTGGCTCTGGTGAACCTCGCAACAGCCGAACGGCTACTCAACTACGAGGGACGTCGCTCGGGAGTGGTTGTTAAACTTACCAAGGGTAGCGATGCTGAGAGTGTACAGCAGGAGTTGCAGAGTGTCGTGGGCGAGGAGTTCACAGTGCGCACACGTGAGCAGAAGAGCGCCTCGATGAATGCTCTGATACGCCTCGAGCGCTTCGCCATAATACTCATAGGCTCGTTTATCGCCATCATCGCCGCCTTTGCAATAGTGGGTGCTGTGGTGATGCTCATAACAGAGAAGCGTCGTGATATAGCCACACTGCGCTCAATGGGTGCAAAAAAGAGCCTTGTGCGTGACATATTCATCGGCCAGGGCATGCTACTTACGTTGGCGGGCTGTGCCATAGGCCTGATTATAGGCGTAGGCTTCTCGCTCGGCCAGCAACACTTTGGCTGGATAAAGATTCCGGGCAACATGGTCTTCGAGAGCTACCCCGTGGAGCTCTCGGCACTCGACACACTCCTCGTGGTGGCGATTATCATCGCTGCAGGATGGATAATATCGCAAATTACGGTGCGAGCAAAACTTGGGGCTAAGTAGCCTAACAATTATATATGATATGAAGAGATTTACCAAAATATCAACATCGCTACTCTCGCTTGCGGCGCTGCTATGCAGTGTGGTGGCATGTAGCGGACCAAAGGCAATTCCGGATAGAGATCTTGTCAAGATCTTCCACGACGCATTTCTTGCAAATGCCTATATCTCAGAGTGTAACATCATAGAGGATTCGTTGCTACTCTACGAGCCTATCCTCGAGCGCCATGGCTATACTATCGAGGATATGCAGTTCACCGTGCGCACCATTGCCAGCCGCAAGAGTAGCCGTCTGAGTGACCTGGTGGGTGAGGCGAGCGAGATCCTCGAGCAGGAGTACAAGAGCCACAGCTACAAGCTCACGGTGCTCGACACCATCGACAACGTGGCCAAGAGATACTACACACGCACAATATATAGCGACTCACTCATCAAGGTACGCCGCATGAGCGACACGGCAAAGCTCCATATCACAATTACCGACCTTATACCTGGCGAATACAACATATCGTTCGACTACCATATCGACACCACCGACGAGAACTACAACTCACGCGCCGAGGCATATCTCAGAACTAAAGACGGCAGCCAGGCAATGCGTCACACACTCATGCTGAGCCGCTATCGTGATGGCAAGTACACACGTAAGTTCACTGTCGACACACTCCACAAGGAGCTCCACGTAAATATGTTCTATCACCACGAGAAGGATGAGCCTAAGCGTCCAAGCATCACGGTTAAGAACTTCGAGATCACACGAATAATACCTACTGAGCAGGCCGTAGACAGCCTCTACGAGGAGCAGATTGGCGCCGTGATATTCAACCACAAGTTCATGAGCGGAGGCACGGCCAAGCGACACAAACGTGAAAAGGTAGTCCTAGAGAGTAGCGTTGTGAGCGCTCCCGAGCCAAGTAGCGAGGAGCCAGAGAAGGAGAGTGCTAAAAAGAGCGAGGCGTCAAAGAGCGAGCAGCCAGCGGCAGCCAAAGCCGAGAGACCGGCACCTGAAAAGAGAGAGCAGCCAGCGGCTCAAAAGCCTAAGGCACCTACGGCCGTAAAGCCTCAAACACCAGCTGCTCAAAAGCCTCAGCCTAAACCAGGAGAAAGACCACAAAACAATACTCCAAAGATTGGCTCACGTGCGGCAAGCAACACCCCCGCAAAGCAGGCACCAGGCACAAAGGTGGATGGTAGTGGCAGAGTGAAATTCGACCCTACGAAGCAGAACTCTCCAGATCCACGACTCAATGCCAAGAGAGCAACTAAGAGCGAGAAATAATGGGCCGAAAGATTGCTGCACACTACGCTCTAATCGAGGGCGAGCTGCGACGAAACATCGTCGTGGAGGTCGATGATATGCGCCAAATTGTGTCGATTACCCAGACTGAGTCGCTGGATAATATGGCGGGCGTGGAGTTTCATCCAGGCATACTCATCCCCGGCATGATAAACCTCCACTGCCACCTCGAGCTCTCCTATCTTCGAGGCTCGATAGCCGAGGGTAGTGGCTTTGCAGGCTTCGCCAGAGCAATAGGCCAGGTGCGTGGCAACTTCAGCACAGAGCAACGTATTCGTGCCGCCTCTCTCTGGGATAGCGTCATGTGGCAGGAGGGCGTGGAGGCGGTGCTCGACATTGCCAACGACGACCTTGTAATGGGGGTAAAAGAGCAGTCGCAAATCGAGTATCACACACTATTTGAGGCATTTGGACTTGGACTAACATCGCTCGAGAGCCATAAAAAGATGGCTCAAAACTACAACCACAGTACGCTCACGCCACACTCAACATATTCGCTTCAGGACTCTATCTTCCGTGAGGCCTGCATAAGCAATAACTCGACAATATCTATCCATCTTCTCGAATCGCGTGACGAGATCGAGCTATACGATAACCGTGGCTCACTTGCCGAGTGGTATCAGCGCATGGGCTGGGAGTGCGACTTCCTGAGCTATGGCTCGCCAGCACGACGTGTGGCTGAGAGCGTAGCAAGCAACAGACGCACAGTGTGTGTTCACGGATGCATGGCAACAGCCGATGATATATCACTTCTTGATAGCCACTTCCAGGGTGGAGTGACATGGGCACTATGTCCCGAGTCGAACAGATTTATCTCGAGAATAAAACCTCCCGTGGAGCTACTCCGCAGCCTTGGCGCACGAGTAGGCATAGGCACAGATTCGCTCGCCTCGGCACGCTCACTATCGATGATCGACAACATGCGCCAATTAGGCGATATTCCTCTTGCCGAACTCCTTACATGGGCCACGCTCAATGGTGCTCGAGCACTCGGCATTGATGACCGTATGGGTGAGATTGCTGTGGGCAAGCGTCCAGGTCTTGTAATCATCGAGGGTGCAGACCTTAGCTCTCTGCGACTTACCGAGCAGAGCTGCGCACGTCGCCTCGTATAGCAAATAGCACACACCTCAATATCAATCATGGAGATAGGGCGCCAAGCTCTATCTCCTTTAAGTTTTGGCACAGTTTTGGCATATCGTGACGCTGTGCTCAACCACACTATTTTGCTCAATGTAACATAGCTGAAGGGAATAAAACAATAAAATTGTTTTGCCCAAGAGTTTTAATTTGTTATCTTTGCAAGAGATTATGGGCGAGCACCCCCCAACTCCCCATCCAACACTGCCTATGACCAACGATGTGAGATTATGCAATGTTTAGGGTGAGAGGACCTAATCGCTAACTAAACATCGAAAATATGATTTCTGCATCAGTTTTTGAGAGAGAGAAAGAGAACAACGGAAGAGTTGCTCACTGCTACTTCGATCCCGAGATAGGCACCTGGCTGGCCTACGGCAAATCGGCGTATGCACTGCGCAGAATGGTGAAGACCGCAGGCTATGACAACCTGCGAAGCTACTCCTACGACTTCGACATAGCCTGTTCGATGGTGGGCAACCTCACCTTTGGCCAGATATGCGAGAGTAGCACAACACTCGAGCGCAGCGAGGAGTATGTCTGCATCGAGAGTAGGCTCGAATTCGACTCCGAGGCCTATGACAACTGGGTCGACAGGCTCAAGGCCGAGCGTGACAACAAAAAGAATATGTGGGTAGACACACGCATAAGCAGCAAGACTCCTAAGGGAAAGTTCATAAACGACGGCATGTCGCCTCTATCACGCCACCTGCGACGAGGGGCAGATATGGCGTTGGCCTTTATGGGTATTCTGCTCCTATGGCCAATATTCATAATCACCTACATTTTCGTGAGAGCCGAAGATGGCGGTCCTGCAATATTCAAGCAGGAGCGCATAGGTCGCTTTGGTCGCCCCTTCTTCATCTACAAGTTCCGCTCCATGCGCACCGATGCCGAGGAGTTCGGGCCACAGCTCAGCCATGGCGGAGGCTCGAACGACAAGCGACTCACACGTGTGGGCAGGTTTATTCGTGCACACCACATCGACGAGCTGCCACAGCTCTGGAACGTACTCACGGGCGACATGGCGCTGGTAGGCCCAAGGCCCGAGCGCAGATACTTCATCGAGAAGATCATGGAGTACGACAAGCGCTATGTCTACCTCTATCAGATACGTCCTGGCGTTACGAGCTACGCCACGCTATACAACGGATATACAGACACTATGGAGAAGATGTTGCAACGTCTGGAGTACGACCTCTACTATCTGGAGCATCGCTCGTGGCGTTTCGACACAAAGATTCTCTTTAACACCTTCTGCTCGATAGTTGCGGGCAAGAAATTCTAAACTTTGAAGATATGAAGATTGCAGTTGCAGGAACAGGTTACGTAGGACTCAGCATTGCCACACTTCTAGCACAGCACAACGATGTTGTGGCCGTAGATGTTGTGGCCGAGAAGGTCGACTTGATAAACTCTAAGCGCTCACCCATTCAGGATGAGTATATCGAGGAGTATCTCAAAACCAAGTCGCTAAATCTGCGTGCTACACTCGACGGTCGTGAGGCATATCAGAGTGCCGAGCTTATCGTCGTTGCCGTGCCTACGAACTACGACCCGCAACTCAACCACTTCGACACTCACAACATCGAGCAGGTTATAGACCTTATCCTCGAGGTAAACCCCGAGGCTACGATTGTGATCAAGTCGACAATCCCTGTGGGCTACTGCCGTAGCCTCTATGTGAAGTATGCCGAGCGTGGTGCCAAGCGTCTAAACCTCATCTTCTCGCCCGAGTTTCTGCGTGAGAGCCGTGCGCTGGAGGATAACCTCTACCCCTCTCGCATCATCATCGGCACGCCAAACATTATCGAGGGCGAGGAGTTCAGCCGTGAGAATGAGGCTATACGTGCACTTGCCGATAGCGAGAGGCTCAGCCAGATGGCCGAGCGCTTTGCCGAGCTGCTACAACAGGGAGCTCTCAAGGAGAATATCCCCGTGCTACGCATGGGTATCGAGGAGGCCGAGGCTGTTAAGCTCTTTGCCAATACCTACCTTGCCCTAAGAGTTAGCTACTTCAACGAGCTGGATACCTATGCCGAGATCAAGAGCCTGAACTCTCAGGCCATTATCGAAGGTGTGGGCCTCGACCCACGTATCGGCACACACTACAACAACCCCTCGTTTGGCTACGGAGGCTACTGCCTGCCTAAGGATACAAAGCAGCTTCTGGCCAACTACAAGGATGTGCCCCAGAACATGATGACAGCAATCGTGGAGAGCAACCGCACACGCAAGGACTACATCGCCGACCAGGTACTGCGCCGTGCGGGCTACTACACAGGCTCATCGGAGTGGGAGGCCTCACGCGAGAAGAGGGTTACCGTGGGTGTCTACCGCCTCACGATGAAGGCTGGCTCGGACAACTTCCGCCAGTCGTCAATCCAGGGTGTCATGAAACGTATCAAGGCCAAGGGTGCAAAAGTTATCATCTACGAGCCAACGCTCGAGGATGGTGCTATGTTCTTTGGCTCGGAGGTGATTGGCTCGCTCGAGCGATTTAAGCAGCTTAGCGACGTAGTTATCACCAACCGCTACCATACAGACCTCGCCGATATCGAGGATAAGATATATACTCGAGATCTCTTCAGACGAGATTAACCGTAGCAAATAACTACTATCAATGACCCACACAACAGGAGTGAGCGTAACAAAGGGGGCTCTCTGGAGCGCCGTAGACAAATTTGGCATCGTGGCGATGCAGTTTGTCATAAATATTGTGCTCGCTCGTCTGCTTACGCCCGACGACTTTGGCCTTGTGGGCATGATACTCATCATCGTGGCCGTGTCGACAATCCTTGCCGACGGAGGCTTCGGCTCGGCGCTGATACAGAAGAGCGACGCCACGGCCGAGGACTACTCTACGGCCTTCTGGGTAAATATATCTATCTCGCTGCTGCTCTTTGCTGCGATATATCTCTCTGCCCCACTCATTGCCACGCTGCTGGGCTACCCCATCCTCGGTGCACTGCTGCGCACCCTTGCCATTGTGATAGTGCTCAACTCCATAGGTCTTGTTGGCAGGGTTAGGCTAAGACGCCAATTTGCCTTTCGACAGATCGCCCTCTCGAACATCGTGGCCTACATACTCTCGGCCATTGTTGCAATCGCAATGTCGAAACGAGGCTTCGGGGCATGGTCGCTGGTGGCTATGCACATCGTCAACGCCCTATTCTCAAACCTTTTTATCATCATTGCCGCAGGCTGGCTACCCACGACAAAGTTCTCGCTCAGCTCGCTCAAGCGTCTGTTTGTCTACGGCGAGTATATGCTCATATCGGATCTACTGAGCAACATCTGCTTCCATATCCAGAGCACACTCGTGGGCAAATATTTCACCCCCTACACAGCAGGACAGTATGCTCAGGCCAAGAAGATGGAGGAGGTGGCCTGTATAACGCTGCCAAGTGCCATGAACCAGGTACTCTTCCCACTCTACTCACGTCTGCAGCACGACATCGAGAGTCTACGCTCAAGGCTTAGGGTCGACACCCAGCTTATAGCCTTTGTGATATTTCCACTTCTTACCATACTGATTATCATCGCCAAACCTCTCATACTCCTACTCTTTGGAGATAAGTGGATGGAGTCGATACCTATGTTCCAGGTATTGTGCTTAGGGGGTTTCTTCTGCTCGCTGCAATACTTCAACTACCACGCCGTGGCCGCCATAGGCAAGAGCCGCGTGCTATTCTTTGCAGGAGTATTCAAGAGCCTTGTTACCATTGGCTCGATAATGATTGGTGTGCATATAAGCATGAGCGCCGTGCTGGTAGCCATGGTAGCAAGCAACGTGGTCAACTACCTAACAAATGGAATTATCGCACAGCGGTATATCAAGTACTCACTCTCACGTCAGCTACTCGACGTAGCACCGATATTTGCCACGGCCACGATTTTGGGCTCTATGGTATACTACCTCGCTCTTGTTTGGAACATTAATTGGATAGTGCTGGTGGTTCTCTACTCGGCACTCTACCTCGTAGCAAGCCACGCAATGGGCATCAGGGCGATGAGTGAGGCCATAAGAGTGATTAAACGGGGCATAAACAGAGATTTGTAGAGCTATGAAGATAGGCATACTTACACACTACGACGTGAACAACATGGGCGCACAGCTACAACTGTGGGCCATGTATCGCTATCTCGAGAGCCTGGGTCACGAGCCGGTGGTGCTCACCTACAAGAAGAACTACGACTTTGTCCCCGAGCTTGAGCGTCGCAACCAGATAACACTCGCCTCGGTGCCATATATCCTCAAAAACTACCTCTTTGCCAAGGGCCTAAGGCTCACATGGCACAACGTGCGCAAATATCTCACGCTGCGAAACTTCCGTCTGGAGAAGCTACGCCATGCACCCCACGACTCAGCCACGATAGATGCTGCGATAGTGGGTGCCGACGAGGTATTCAGCCTCGAGCTCGGCATAAACAAGATGATGTTTGGCCACGGCGTGAACACCAAGAATATGATTGCCTATGCTCCAAGTGTGGGCCAGACCGACATGGAGCGTATAGAGCACTTCGACTGCCGAGATATTATGGCACGTGGCCTTCGAGGCTTCGGCTCGCTCTCGGCACGTGACGGTAGCACACAGCAGATTATAAAGCAGCTCACAGGCCAAGAGGCAGAGATTGTTGCAGACCCAGCACTCCTCTACCGCTTCCCCGTCGAGGAGTACCCCCTGCCCAAGGGTACACCCAAGGGCGACTACATTGTGGTCTACTCCTACGACGCACGCCTCAACACCCCTCGTGAGGCGGAGGCTATACAGAGCTACGCCAAGCGCCACAGGCTGAAGACAGTGTCGGTGGGCACATATCACAAGTGGTGCGATGTTAACATTGCCTGCAACGCCCTCGAGTGGCTCAGGTGTATATCTCAGGCTAAGGCCGTGGTAACAGATACGTTTCATGGCACTATTGCCGCAGCGATAACACATCGCAACATGGCACTATACTATAGCAAGGAGGTAAACTCATCAAAAATGCTCGACCTTGTAGACCGCCTAGGACTTCAGGACCGCATGCTTGGCGAGGTGTCGACCAAGGAGCTTGAGCGAGTGCTTAGCCAGGAGCAGAACTTCGAGGAGATAGACCGAGAGATCGAGACTCTACGCCAGTCCTCGGAGCACTATTTAGCAAACTCCCTAAATTCAGTAATATGTCACACGAAGTAGGCCTTGAACCACTAAAGCCATGCAACGGATGTGGAGCGTGTAGCGCCATCTGCAAGAGGGACGCTATCATCATTACTGAGAACTACGATGGCTCGCTCACAAAGGTTGTCGACTACAGCAAATGCAACAACTGCCAGGCGTGTAACAGCGTATGCTACAAATTTATAGAGGCTACAGAATACCCAACCCTCGATGATAAAACATGCTACGCCGTATGCTCTACAAATAGGGCTACACATAGCACCACCACATCGGGAGGCTTTGGCTACGAGCTGGCACGCTGGGGCGTGGAGCATGGCTATAAAATTATGGGCGTGGAGTACGACTTAGCCACAAACAGCGCACGCTCAACTGTGGCAAGCACTCTGGAGGAGATAGAGAAGTTCAAGGGCTCGAAATATCTGCAGAGCTACACCGAGCAGGCATTCAAGGAGATTAGAGATATCGCCACCCAAAACCCTGAGCAGAGGTTTATATGCTTTGGCACACCCTGCCAGATATTTGGCCTACGAATGCTCATAAATCGACTGAAGCTCAGCAACGAGATACTCTACGTCGACCTATTCTGCCATGGTGTACCCTCGTACCTCGTGTGGCGACCCTACATCGCATCTCAGGAGCAGAGGCTCGGCACACTACGCAACGTGAACTTCAGGTATAAGGGCAACGGCTGGCACCACTACTCCATACTCATCGAGGGCGAGCGCAAAAGATACTGCAACTACGCCTACAACGACATCTTCTACCGCTACTTCTTCGACAACGTAGCACTCAACAGGTCGTGCTTTGATTGCGAGTTTCGCAAGGGACATTCGGCAGCCGACATCCGCATTGGCGACTTCTTGGGCAGGGCCTACGAGTCACGTGAGGATGGTATCTCAGCAGTTATTCCACTCAGCGCCGAGGGCAAGAGTGCTATCGACGAGCTTCGAGCTGCAGGTAGCATAGATATAGTGGGCATACATAGTGCCAAGGAGGCTCTTGGTGCACAGAGCACCGAGGAGTATGACAACATAGAGCTTCGCAATAGCGTGATTCGAAGACTTGAGCACGAGGATATAGAGAGCGTGCAGCGCTGGTACTTCAAGCAATTTCCGCTCAAGCGCCGCATATATGCCCGACTAAAGAGCCTCGCAACGCTGCTCCCCGTGCCGCTAATATCGGGCCTACGCCGCTGCGTACGACTAAAACGATAAGTAACTAAACCGCAAACCCAACTAAGGCGAATGTTGATACTACTATTCATATTTCTGCCCTTTGTGGCATTCCTTCGCTCGTGCTGCGACCTGAGAAGTCGTAGCTCACAGATTGTGTTTGTGCTCTTCTTCGCCCTGTTTGGCTACTGCCACACCTTCAGCGACACACGTGCCGACAGCTTCCGCAAGTTCGAGCTATTCAACAACTACCAGGCAGAGAGCATCGGCGACATACTCTCGGAGTTTATGAATGGCGAGCGCAGAGATATCTACGAGGGCGTGCTGCTAAGCCTCGTCAAGCAGTTCACGGACAACCCACACATAATGATGATGATTGTGGGCCTCGTGGGTGGACTCTTCTATATGCTCGTGGTGCGTCGCATAACCCAAGATCGAGTCATGGGCTTTAGCTGGGCCATAGCCATCCTGCTTGGATTTATCGTTATAGACTGCGGTATTCAGCAGATGGGTGGTATTCGTAATTTCACGGCATACCCTATTGCCGTATACTCGATAATACGTCTGCTGATCGATAGGCAGAGAGTATGGCTTCTGGGTCTACTCGCCGCCCCACTCGTGCACTTTGGCTACATATTTATCACTATCACTGCGCTCATTATCTGGCTTGTACGTATACCAAACGGTCTGATGCACTACGCAGCAATCGTGATCTGCATAGGCTCGCTATTTCTCAGCACAGAGTCATACTCTGGAGCTATCGACCTTGTAAGTGGCACTATCGAGAACGACGCCATATCTGCCCGTGTGAGCAACTATGGCGAGGAGTCGGTCGACATGGAGTTTAACAAGTCGCTCACAACACGTCTTGTGCGTATAAACAACCAGCTTGGCGCATGTTTTGTAGTAGCACTGCTTGTCTTCCTACGCCGAAAGCGCACTCAGCTGCTCAGCGACGACTACACCGAGCGCATATACCACCTTGTGCTCTTCTTTGTCGTGGTGAGCTACGCCATGATATCCTTCTCGGTGGTAGGCCAACGATTTGTCTACGTGGCAATGATGCTGCTATACATGTTGTTGCTCAACATATATCAGAAACATCGTGAGTCGGGCATTAGAGGGTTTATCTATGCCATGCCCGTAGTATTTGTCATCCACATACTGTGGACACTCTACAACTGCTACTGCAACACGGGCCTTGGCATATACTTCATGCCTCTTCCTGTGCTTATGATGTAACAAAAAGGTTAGGTTTAGGATGAAGATATTGCTTGTCATAACACGCTCCGAGCTTGGAGGTGCGCAGAGTGTAGTCATAGAGCTCGCCAATGCCCTATGCAGGGAGCATAGTGTGGTTCTTGCTGCAGGCGAGGGCGACGGCAAGATGTGGGAGATGGTCGATAGTCGTGTCGTACGTGAGCACTGCCCCCACCTGCAACGTGCCATGTCACTCAAGAACGATCTGCTTGCCGCCCTGGAGCTCAGAAGAGTATATCGCCGCCACCGCCCCGATGTGGTGCATCTACACTCCTCAAAGGCGGGTGTGCTCGGACGCCTTGTGCTGCCACGACGCAAGATAGTATACACGGTGCATGGCTTTGACTCTGTACGTGTTGCATATCGCAAGTTTTTGCCCGTAGAGCGTCTGCTTCAGCACCGTTCACACGCCGTGGTGGGCGTGAGCAACTACGACAAGGAGAATATGCTGCGTGAGGGTATCAGCCGTGGTGTTAGCACCATATACAACGGCATAGCCACGCCAGAAACCTCGGCACTGAGAAGCTTCGAGGAGTTCGACAAGTACGACAAGACTATCCTCTGCATAGCACGTGCAACACCTCCAAAGGAGCCACAACTATTTATCGACATAGCACGCCTGATGCCTCAGTATGGCTTTATATGGATAGGCAACCAGAGCGACATGAGCCACTACAACGCCCCTGCGAACTGCCACTTTTTGGGTAATATCACGGGTGCGGGCGGCTACTGCTCTAAGGCCGATATGCTCGTTCTTCCTTCGCTCTACGAGGGTCTTCCGATGGTCATCCTCGAGGCTATGAGCCTGAGCAGGCCTGTGGTGGCCTCGAACGTGGGAGGCATAAGCGAGATTGTACACAACGGAGTGAATGGCTACACCGTATCGAATAGCGCCGAGGAGTTTGCCCAGAAGATTGAGTACATCCTCGAGGATGAGGCTCGCTACAACGACTTCTGCCAGGCCTCAAGACGTATTTTCGATGAGTCGCTAACCGTAGAGCGCATGGTGAGGGAGTACACAAAACTTTACAACACAGCACAATAACCCAACACTTCATAACCCAAACAATGAGCCAAAAGAGAGATAATGCATCCGACATACTACTATGGCTGCTGCGATGCGCCCTCATTGAGGGGTACAACGAGCAGCTCTATATAGCGCCTGGCAGCAAGCCCGACTGGGAGCAGGTGGGGCGCATAGCCTCGGGCCAGGGTGTGGGCGCCATTGCCTGGGATGGACTATGCAGAGCCGCAGACCTGGGGCTAATTACCCAGGAGAGTATGCCCAGCAAGGCGACAAAATTGAAGTGGATATATAGCATAGAGCAGCTCACTAAGAGATACCAGCGCCAGAGGAGCGTGATTTGCAAGCTCGCACAAAGTCTTGGCAGGGAGCAGATAAGAGTCATGGTGCTCAAGGGCTACGGACTCAGCCTCACGTATCCTCGTCCCGAGCATCGTGCCTGTGGCGATGTAGATATATGGCTATTCGATGAGCAGAGGCGTGGCGACGAGCTGCTAAAGAGTGAGTTTAACATTGCAATCGACACAGACAAACACCACCACACGGTATTCTATCTCGATGGAGTGATGGTGGAGAATCACTACGACTTTGTAAACACTCACTCACGCCGCTCAAACAAGCATATTGAGCGAATACTCAAGAAGTTAGCTCACGACGCAATAGAGATAGAGGTCGACGGGAGCAAGATATATATACCCAATGCCAACTGTCATGCACTATTTCTCTTGCGCCACGCTGCAGCCCACTTTGCCGCAGCCGAGATTGCCCTACGCCACATTATCGACTGGGCGATGTTCGTAAAGCGCTATCATGGCGATATAGATTGGGCATGGCTCAACGAGATCTCAAAGAGATTTAACATGCACCGCTTTCTCTGGGCGCTCAACTCCCTTGCGGTGGAGCTTTGTGGCATAGAGCGAGAGTGGACACACACCGAGGAGCGCAACACAGAGATTGAGCAGCGCATACTCAACGATATACTTAGTCCCGAGTTCGTAGCCATGCGCCCCGAGCGAGGCACACTACGCATAGTACTATATAAGCTACGCCGCTGGTGGGCAAACCGCTGGAAGCGAGAGCTTGTATACAACGAGAGCAACCTAAGTTCGTTTATAACCCAGAGCTGGAGCCATATACTTAAACCTAAAAGCATAAAACACTAATCCCCATGTACTCACAGACCATCACCCATCTTCATCGCACAGCATTTATCATAGCCCTCGACTGCTCAACGTCGATGCAGGGCATGACGTATCTCAACAATAAGCAGATGCGCAAGGCCGATGCTGTGGCCATAGTCTGCAACTATATCATCGACGAGCTCCTTGCACGTGCCACACGTGGTGGCGAGGTGCGCAACTACTACGACATCGCCGTGATAGGCTACAACGGCCACGACGTACTACCCATGATACCGGAGAATGTCAACGAGTTCATATCCATATCAACACTTGCCACACGAGCACCCATGCCCCGTGAATATCGCTTTGACCAAAGACTCGACAATGGCCTCAGCACAACGGCGAACTTTGTGCTTCGTGACTGGATAAAGCCCGTAACCGAGGATTTTACACCCATGCACACTGCCCTGACACACATACAGGGAATGGTGAGCCGCTGGTGTAGCAAAATCGAAAACCTCGACAGCTTCCCACCGATAGTCTTTAACATCACCGACGGCGAGTGCAACGACGCCACATCGGATGAGCTGATAAAGGCGGCACGCAGCATCACCCAAACAGGTACAAACGATGGCAACACACTGCTAATCAACATACACCTAAGCAGCAACCCTAATAGCCAGAGCGATATATTCCCCTCGGATGCTGACTATCATGCCGAGTCGGAGTATCAGATGACACTCTACCGCATGTCGAGCCTCATGCCCCGCACCATGGAGCCCCTGATCGAGGAGATTGGCACACATCGTGGCAAGGGCCCATATCGAGGTATGGCCTACAACATCACACCCAGCGAGCTGCTGGCAATTCTTAACATTGGCTCCGAGAGCATAAAGCTTGCATAACTATGGATATATGTACTATAGTAGAGTTTCGTGAGGCGTTGCTTCGCCCCGAGCTCAGCTTTGTCACACTCAAACGTGTATCTGCCCACACTGAGGCTATCACACGCACACAGCACTTTGCCGAGTGCAGAGCGACGATTGCTGGTCGCAACGCCATGATCTACGCCCCAATATCGTCCAAGGCGGCAGAGATTGCACGTCGAGCTATCGAGACACTTCGTGGCATTGAGTCACGTGCGCTGACACCAATCGAGGTACTCGAATCGGAGATGGCCTGCGGCGTAAACGGAGAGCGCCGCTGCATGATAGTAGTCGAGTACCCTCTGCGTGGCACAACACTGGCCAAGGCTCAATACACCCTTACAGATACAACTCTTAATCGAGGCATCGAGAGATTTGAATCTGAGCTGAAGGGCAACAACATAAGCCACAACAACCTCTCACTGGATAATATCCTCGTGGACAACACCTCGGCCTGGCACTGCATACGCCAGTACTACTTCACTGAGGGTAGTGGCGGAGATATGAAAGCGCTGGAGAGCATTAGAGAGAGTATAACGCAATGTGGCATATTGACCTCAACGCTCAACGAGCCAATGTCGACATACGCCATAGACCCCTTGTGCGAGAATAGAGTTCAGATCAAAGAGGGTGATTTGGTAGGCTTTGCGGACGAGGCAGGCAACAAGGTCATAGAGTGTAAATATCTGTGGGCAAGTGATTTTGCCGAGCAGCGTGCCTTGGTGGCAACACCCCAAAGGCGAATGGGACTCATAGACAACTTCGGCAACGAGATTATTCCCGCCATCTACGACGAGGTAATATACGATGTCAAGACGGGTCGTTCAGAGGTGACACTCTCGGGCCAACGGGCCGAGTTCGACTACCTCGGAGTGCAGCTTAGTGAGTTTCGAGATATAGATTAATTGCGAGCAGTAGCGAGGTTGAATACAACAATCTCGCTACGTGTTCCTATGCGGAACGGAGGCCCCCAGAGCGATAGGCCCTGCATGACATAGGCGTGTGTTGCGCCCCACTTACGATAGCCGTGGCTCTGCTCATAGATTGCATCTGTAAGCCAGTTGAGCGGCCACACCTGGCCTCGGTGTGTATGGCCCGAGATATGGATATCGAGGCCAAGGCGCTCACTTGTGGCAATATCGTAGGGCTGATGATCAAGAAGCAGCGTAAACGACCCCTCATGCACCTTAGTAATGAGCTCATCGACACTCTTGCGACGTCGGTTCATCCTATCATCACGGCCTATAATGGCTACGGAGTTTAGCTGCACGACACTATCTCTAAGCACCTGGACAGGTGTTGAACTGAGATAGTCAAGACACTCCTCAACGCCACTGATGTACTCATGGTTGCCAAGAGCCATATATATACCCTTCTGCGCCCTGAGCCTACCCAGCACCTCACCCATATAGGCCTGCTTAACAGGGTGTATGCTATTGTCAATCAGATCACCCACGATAACCAAGACATCAGGCTCCAGGGAGTTAATCTTCTCGACATATCTCTCAAGCATTGGGCGTGTTGTGCCATATCCAAGATGCACATCGCTAATGGCCACAATACGAATACTCTTAGAGAGTTTATCACTCTCAATATTAATGGTTTCAACACGTGGATTTCGATAGTTTACCCAGCCACCCACAAGTAGCAGCAGAGTGACACCCAGCGCATACCACAACCCATATCTGAACGCAGGGAATACCAGATGTAGAATATCTACGACAATGGTTGAAAGAATCATGTAAAGCACAAAGACAAGCCATGCCGAGCCAAAGGCAAAGAGCATACGTTGCAGAGATTCTGCACCCGAGTGGTGGCGCATGGCGAAGGAGATAAATAGTGCCAGCGCAGAGAGCCAGAAGAGAGTGGCAAAGGCCACTCTCACAACACTCGGAGCGGTGGAGAGGGCCTGCCAAAAACGTATAAAGAGATAGATGTTAGCACCTAAATAGAGCAACAGCGTTGCAATCATACCCACAATCATAACACACTATCCTTTTAACTATCAATATTTTACCTAACAGGTCTAAGGACTAATACCTCTACGGTTTTTGAACACCTCGGCGTGCAGCCTCCTCCTCCATAAGTTTGTAGGCCGCATCGTAGTCGTTAGGTATCACACCATCGAGGATGGCATTCTTGATAACCTCCTTAATCTCGCCAATGATGCTCGAGGGTGGGAGGTTGTAGGTCTTCATGATAAGGTCGCCCGAGATTGGTGGCTGGAAGTTGCGCACACGATCACGCTCCTCGAGGTCACGAAGCTTCTCTCTGACAAGCTCGAAGTTGCGCAAGTAGCGCTGCACCTTGCTATCAATACCCGAGGTGATGTCGGCCTCGCACAAGAGCATGAGGCTATCGATGTCGTCACCCGCCTCGAATAGCAGACGGCGCACAGCCGAGTCGGTAACCATATCTTCGGAGAGCACGATTGGGCGCATGTGCAGAAAGACAAGCTTCTGAACATAGCGCATAGGCTCATTCAGCGGAAGGCGCAGACGACGAAAGATCTGCGGAACAAGCTTCGAGCCCACGGCCTCGTGCTGGTGGAATGTCCAGCCACAACGCTGGTCATAGGCCTTGGTCTGAGGCTTGCCAATATCGTGCAAAAGTGCGGCCCAGCGCAACCATAGATCATCACTACGCTTGGCTACATTGTCGAGCACCTTCATCGTGTGCTCGAAATTATCCTTGTGTGCATGCTTGCCACGGCGCTCCACGCCAGCCATGCGGTCGAGCTCGGGAAGAACATGCTTCAGCAGACCCGAGTTGCGCATAAGCGTAAGTCCTATTGAGGGGACAGGTGAGGCAAGTATCTTATTGAGCTCCACCGAGATACGCTCACGTGTAATGATCTTGATGCGATCGGCCTGGCGACATATACCCTCGAACGTATCGTCGTCGATATCAAAACCGAGCTGCGAGGCAAAACGCACAGCACGCATCATACGCAGTGGATCGTCCGAGAATGTTCTATCGGGCTCACATGGGGTGCGGATGATACAATCCTCGAGATCCTCCATGCCTCCAAAGGGGTCGACAAGCTCGCCAAAACGATCGCCATTGAGCGACCATGCCATGGCATTTATCGTGAAGTCACGACGACGCTGGTCATCCTCGAGAGTGCCTGGCTCGACCTGAGGATTGCGTGACTCGGGGGTATAGCTCTCACGACGGGCACCAACAAACTCCACCTCGGTATCACGCCAGTGGAGCATCGCTGTGCCATATGTTTTGTAGATTGTAACCTTAGCGCCAAGCTCCCTGCCCAGCTCCTCGGCAACAGCCACACCGCTACCCACGACAACGACATCGACATCGGTCGAGGGGCGACGCAAGTAGTGGTCACGCACATAGCCGCCAATCACATAGGCCTCGAGACCCATGCGATCGACAGTATTCATAATATGCTTAAATATAGGGTGTTTCAGTGGCATCGGCAACTACTCGAGGTTATGCGCTCTGCGAATACAACGCTGATAGATAGCCACAGTATTCTCCAAGCCCCAATAGAGTGCATCGCTAATCAAGGCGTGGCCAATAGATACCTCATCAACCCATGGAATACGCTCGATGAAGTACTGCAAATTCTCGGTATTGAGGTCATGACCAGCATTGAGGCCAAGACCCACACGACGTGCCTCCTCGGCAGCTGCAACGTATGGTGCAATAGCCGCCTCACGATCCTTGGCATAGCCTGCGGCATAGGCCTCGGTGTAGAGCTCTACACGGTCAGCACCACACTCCTTAGCCGCTGTAACCATCTCAACAACAGGGTCTACAAAAATCGACACTCTAATACCTGCCTTGTGGAAACGGTCGGCCATCGAGCGCAAGAAGTCACGATACTTGATAGTATCCCAACCTGCCGACGAGGTGATAGCATCCTCGGCATCGGGCACGAGTGTCACCTGTGCTGGGCGCACCTGCTCCACAAGCTCGCAGAAGCTCTCGATAGGGTTACCCTCGACATTGAGCTCGGTAGCGATATTGGCCTTGAGCTCACGCACATCGCTATAACGAATGTGGCGAGCATCAGGGCGAGGGTGCACGGTGATACCGTCGGCACCAAACTTCTCGATATTAAGTGCTGCCTCCAACAAATTAGGCATATTTCCGCCACGCGAATTGCGCACTACGGCAATCTTATTGATATTTACGCTTAGTTTTGTCATAATTTTCATATCTTTGCAAAAGCAAAGTTACGATTTTTTTTCATTCTGCGACAATGAACATAATACTTTTTTCTCGCAAAGAGCTCAAACATCGCCCCGAGCAGCTACATATAATCATGCGCCAGATAGAGCGTCATGGATTGCAATACTCTATTAATGAGGATTTTGCAAATGCCATTGAGAGCCTTACGGGCATCACCATTAGCCCCGAGCGCAGGTATCGTAACTTGCCACAATCTTCGGGCGACGATATACTTATTACTTATGGTGGCGACGGCACACTGCTCGACGCCGTGGAACTCAGACCTACGCCCGAGACCCCTATTGTGGGTATCAACTGCGGCCGCCTGGGCTATCTCACGGCCGACGATGGCGACGGCATAGAGTCGCTCTTTGACCACATAGTCAACCGCACGCTTCACCTCGAGCAGCGCCAGATGCTGAGCGTGAGTGGCGACATAGAGTGTGGCGAGCGCTGCCTGGCACTCAACGAGGTGACACTACACCGCCATGGCGCAACGATGATATCTATCGAGGCACTTGTTGGCGGCAAGCGCATAGCAACATACCACGGCGACGGCATAATAATCTCGACACCTACGGGCTCTACGGCCTACTCGCTAAGTGCTGGAGGCCCAATCGTCGACCCTATGTGCAACTGCTTGATTCTCTCGCCTTTGGCACCACATAATCTCACAATGCGCCCTATTGTAATTCCCGACAATAGCGTGGTGACTCTACACCTTGACGCACGTGGTGGCGAGGCCTTCCTCTCGTCGGACAACCGCACCTACACACTACGTGATAAGGCAACAATCGAGCTACGCAAGGCAAGCGAGGGAGTTATTCTTGCCACACCACACAATAACACATTCTACGACACGTTAAGAGAAAAGATGATGTGGGGCGTAGACAACCGATAGTTTAGCCTCGAGCCACACACGATTTTACACTGGCATATAATGCTGAGATTTAAGCATTTACATTATCGTGCGTGCGTACACGTGATAAAAAGTGGACTTTCAATTGTGAAAATTTAATTAAATTGCTTACATTTGTCGGATAATATGAGCGAGCAACGATCTATACCACAGCATGTAGCCATCATCATGGATGGCAATGGTCGATGGGCCAAGCAGCACGGCAAGGAGCGATATGAGGGACATATCGCCGGTGTCGAGTCGGTTCGTCGTGTATTGCGTGCAGCTGCGACAACGGGTGTGAGATACCTCACACTCTACGCCTTTTCGACCGAGAACTGGGGACGTCCCGTAGCCGAGGTCGAGGCTATCATGGAGCTCTTCTGCAAGAGCGTGGTGGGCGAGGCTCCCGAGCTTGTTAAGCAGGGTATCAGGGTGCAGATCATTGGCGAGCGTGACCGCTTCTCGGAGCGTGTACTCGAGATGATAGATAAGATCGAGAGCACAACGCTCAAGGGCGACAGGCTGACACTCGTATTGGCGTTCAACTACTCAGCACGCCGTGAGATTATGCTCGCAATGAGGAGCATTGCGCAGCGAGTGGCTTGTGGCGAGCTCAACGTGGAGGATATCAACGAGCAGGTACTCTCTGAGCACCTCATGACACGTGACATCCCCGACCCCGACCTCATTATTCGCACCAGCGGAGAGTGCCGCCTGAGCAACTTCCTACTCTGGCAGGCATCCTATGCCGAGTTCTACTTCCCCGAGACTCTATGGCCCGATTTCGACGAGCAGGAGTTTAGCAAGGCACTCGAGGCATACGCCAAGCGTGAGCGTCGCTATGGATTAGTTATTGAAGATTCTAAAGCATAATGATAAGATACATCAAATTTGTAATTATTGCTGTTGTGGCAGTTGCTGCTGGGGTGTTTAGCGCCTCGGCACAGCAGCGCACCACTTCACGTTACAGCGTGGGTGACGAGTATAACACGGCGCTGGTCGACTCGGTAGATTTCGACCTCAACGCTCCGATGTTCGACGACAAGACCCCCAAGCTATACTACATCCGCAAGGTTAATCTCCACGGCGTAAAGTATCTAAACCATAGCATTTTGAAGTCATCGGCAGGCCTTGCCGAGGGCGACTCGGTATATCTTCCGAGCAACTTCATATCTAACGCCATGCAGCGTCTGTGGTCGCCTCGCTACTTCTCCGATATTAAGATTGGAGCATCGATCGAGGGCGACTCTCTCGACCTGGAGATATTCCTCAAGGAGCGTGCACGTATCCTCACATGGGACTTCGACGGTGTGACAAAGAGCAAGAAGGAGGATCTCAAGGATATACTTAAGCTCAAGCGCAACACCGAGCTATCGGACTATATCATCGACAAGAATATCAAGCTCATCAAGGAGCACTACTCCGAGAAGGGTTTCCGCACATGCGAGGTAGATGTTCGCATCGACAACGACTCGATCTACGAGCAGTGTGTTAACGTAACCTTTGTTATCGACCGTGGCCCTAAGGTGCGTATCGGAGAGATCAACTTCATCGGCAACGAGGAGTTCGACGACAAGCGCCTGCGCCGCACATTCAAGAAGACACATCAAAAAAGCATCCTCTTCTTCCAAAATCGCAAGCTCCTTGAGGAGGAGTACGAGGAGGATAAGATGAAGCTGCTGGACTTCTACAACTCACAGGGCTTCCGCAACGCACACATCGTGCGCGACTCAGTATATCTTATCGACGACATGACCCTCGGCCTCGACATCGAGGTTGATGAGGGCGAGCGCTTCTACGTGCGTGACATCCGCTGGGTGGGTAACTCCATCTACGAGACAGAGCGTCTTGAGAGCATGCTCGACATCCACTCGGGCGATGTATACGACAAGAAGTCGCTGCACAAGCGCCTCGGTATTGGCCGTGAGATGAACCCCGAGGAGATATCTATTGCCAACCTCTACAAGAACAACGGATATCTAATGTCGCAGATTGAGCCTTCGGAGCTCGTCGTGGGCAAGGACTCTATAGACCTCGAGATTCGCATCTACGAGGGTAAGCCTTTCACCGTAAACAACGTGGGCATCACGGGTAACATGCGTGTTAATGACGAGGTTATACGCCGAGAGCTCTACGTGCGCCCAGGCGAGTTGTACAACCAGTCGCTGCTCATGCAGACCATGCGTACACTCATGGGCATGGGTCACTTCGACGAGCAGGCTATAGTTCCCGACATCCAGCCCGTGTCTGACGAGTTGGTAGATGTAAACTGGCACCTGAGCGAGAAGGCCTCGGATCAGTTTAACATCGCTGGTGGTTGGGGCTCAGGAACATTCGTGGGCTCGGTGGGTATCACGCTCAACAACCTCTCTATGCGCAACTTCTTCAAGAAGGGCGCATGGCGACCATACCCTTCGGGACAGAACCAGAAGCTCTCGATCTCGGGACAGACCAACGGTACATACTACAAGGCCTTGTCACTCAGCTTCACCGACCCATGGTTTGGTGGCAAGCGCCCTAACTCGTTCTCTATCCACGGATATATCTCGGAGCAGAACAATGCATACTACGTATGGCAGAATGCCACAATGTACTACCGCTCGATAGGTCTGGCTGCAGGTTTGGGTAAGCGTCTGCAGTGGCCCGATCCATACTTCACGTTCTATGGCGAGCTGGGATATCAGCGCTACGGACTTAAGGGCTGGGATTCGTTCATCCTCAGCGATGGCGTGGCAAACACCCTCTCACTCAAGTTGGTGCTCCAGCGCTCGTCGGTAGACTCGCCATTCTTCTCACGCTCGGGCTCGGATATCACACTCTCAGTACAGGCAACACCTCCATTCTCGCTCTGGGATGGCAAGGACTACAGCGACCCAAATCTCAGCGACCAGGATAAGTATCGCTGGATTGAGTTCCACAAGTGGCTGCTCAAGGGACGTTGGTACTTCCCACTTACGGCAAACCAGAACCTTGTATTGATGCTCGGTGCCGAGATGGGTTACCTGGGTCACTACAACAAGAATAAGGTATCGCCATTTGAGCGCTTTGAGGTCGGTGGTGACGGTATGACCGGATACAACATCTATGGTGTCGACATCATCGCCCTGCGTGGTTACGAGGATGGTGCGCTCGACCCTTCGAGCTACTACTCAGTGGGCTACAACAAGTACACCATGGAGCTCCGCTACCCTGTCATCATGAAGCCAAGCTCGTCGATCTACGTACTCGGATTCTTGGAGGGTGGTAACGGATTTAACTCATGGAAAGATTTCTCACCATTCAAGATCAAGCGCTCAGCAGGTGTCGGCGTACGTCTATATCTCCCTATCGTTGGTATGATTGGTGTAGACTGGGGTTACGGCTTCGACCCAGCATACGGCAAGACAGAGCGTAGTGGCTCGCAGTTCCACTTCGTGCTCGGACAGCAATTTTAATTAGCAATATTTGGCACTGGTGGCAATAAAATTGCATACTTAGGACTTTATATATATAGAATAACAACTTAAAACTATAGGCTTATGAAACGAATGATTGTAGCATTAGTAGCGATGGTGCTTAGCCTTACGGCAGTATCAGCACAGAACTATATGGTGGTGGATAGCGAGAAGATTTTCAAGTCTATAACCTCGTACAACAACGCTCTTGAGCAGATTGAGAAGCTTGCTGAGGAGTATCAGGCAAAGGTCGACGCTAAGTTTGCAGAGGTGGAGAACCTCTACAACTCATATATATCACAGCGCTCATCGCTTAGCGAGTACACACGTCAGCAGCGTGAGCAGCAGATATTGCAGCGTGAGCAGGAGGCAACAGAGTATCAGGAGTCAATCTTTGGTAGCGAGGGCGAGCTTATGAAGCGCCGTATGGAGCTTATTCAGCCAATACAGCAGCGTGTGTTCAACGCCATCGAGAGCTTCTCGAAGCAGTATGGCTACGACCTTGTGATCGACATCTCGGCAAACCCTACCGTGCTCTACTACTCAGAGAAGGTAGACTTCACACAGCGAATTATCAGCCTCGTGAAGTAAGAGAGTGAAATATTAACAACAAAAAATAAATTAAACAGAGAAGATGAAGAAGTTTTTGAAACTGACCCTCGCCGTAGCACTCGTTGTGATGAGTGCAGCAACGGCTTCAGCACAGAAGTTTGGCCGTGTAGACCTCGCAGCTATCGTACCTAACATGCCAGAGTACACCGAGGCATTGGCTAACCTTGAGACCTATGGCAAGGATTTGCAGAACCAGCTTGAGATGATTCAGGTGGAGTTCAACCAGAAGTATGCAGACTACGAGAAGAATCGCCAGACATATAGCGACACTATCCGCCAGATGAAGGAGGCAGAGTTGCAGCAGCTCCAGCAGCGTTTTGCTGAGTTCCAGCAGATTGCTCAGCAGGATATGCAGAAGATGGAGGCTGAGGCTATGAGTCCTGTTTATGAGAAGGCTGACGAGGCTGTTAAGAAGGTTGCTGAGGCAGGTGGCTACATCGCTATTTTCAACACCGCAGGCGACCAGGCAGGTTCAGCAGGCTTGGCATACTTCGATGCTAAGACTCTCACTGATATCACTGCAGAGGTTAAGGCAGTTCTCGGTATCACTGAGTAAACATAGCTCAAAACATAGACATAGGGTGCTCAACAGCGGTTGGGCACCCTAATTAATTTATATATATGTACGTGCGTAGAAAGGGCCTGTTTCTATGAGTTTTAGTGAGTTATAATAGGTCAATACACTTTTATGCCATAGTAACTCATAGATGCTCATAATAACCCATCTGACGCACTCCGTAGGCTCTCACCACCGTCATACTACTCTTAGCCCTTAGCTAGCTCATACCACACCCTTAGATACAAAAAAATTGGGGCGACTCGAAAGCCACCCCAAACTTTTGGTCTGAAAGACTCTGGCGAAGATTACTTCTTCTCCATCTGAGCCTTCAACTCTGCCAAGCCAGCGATATCACCCAAAGTTGTCTTCTCAACCTGAGCGTTGATCTTCTTAACAGTGTTCTTAGTTGCATCAGCAGCTGCACGACGCTCTGCCTTCTCAGCAGCTACAGCCTCACGCTTAGCCTCCTCGAAGATACGGCTGTGTGAGAGAGTGATGCGCTTAGTAGCCTTAGAGAACTCCAAAACCTTGAAATCAGCCTTCTCGCCTGCCTTCAAAGTAGCGCCATCCTCCTTAACTGCGTGACGAGCTGGGCAGAAGCCCTCGATGTTCTCGCCGAGTGATACTACAACGCCCTTCTCAGTAACCTCAGTTACAGTACCCTCGTGAACGCTGTCAACGCCATACTGGCTCTCGAAGCCGTTCCATGGGTTCTCCTCGAGCTGCTTGTGGCCGAGTGAAAGACGACGGTTGTCCTTGTTGATCTCGAGAACTACAACCTCGAGCTCAGCGCCGATCTGAGTGAACTCTGATGGGTGCTTAACCTTCTTAGTCCAAGAGAGGTCAGAGATGTGTACGAGACCCTCGATACCATCCTCGATCTCTACGAATACGCCGAAGTTAGAGAAGTTGCGTACACGAGCTGTGCACTTTGTACCTGCAGGGTACTTCTTCTCGATCTCAGCCCATGGATCTGGAGTAAGCTGCTTAACGCCGAGTGACATCTTGCGCTCCTCGCGGTCGAGTGTAAGAACTACAGCCTCGATCTCGTCGCCTACCTTCATGAACTCCTGTGCTGAACGCAATGGCTGGCTCCATGACATCTCAGATACGTGGATAAG
>JAGBXX010000037.1 GCA_017629035.1 Alistipes sp.
GCATTCAAGGATATGTCGAATGACCACGTGTTTTTGTGCAGGTCCGCCGTTTCGACAAAAGAGACCATCGAGGTGAACGGCGAAACCTATCCCGTGTATAAGATGGAAATCTCTAACACATCTCACCCATTCTACACAGGTAAGATGAAGTTGGTAGACACCGCTGGTCGTGTGGATAAGTTTATGAGCCGTTACGCAAAGCGCTACGATAAGAAGAAGTAATCACTTCGATCTGAAAAAGACGAGAGCTGTACTCAATGAGTGCAGCTCTTATTTTTTTATTTTGTTTTCTACGACCGTGCCCGAATATGGTCATGCCCGAGTTTCCCCTGCAAATAATTTAGTACGTTGCTTGGATTTTTCCTATCACTGCTATTATGCCGATGAGTAGATGGGGTGGGTTTTGGAGAGAGTAGATACAAAAAAAACAGACGACTCATTTGAGTCGTCTGCTCTTTACTAAGTCGGGATACCAGGATTCGAACCTGGGACCCCCTGCTCCCAAAGCAGGTGCGCTAACCGGACTGCGCTACATCCCGTACTTTCCTTTTTGCGGGTGCAAATATATGGCAAATATTTTTATCCGCCAAATATTTTTCAAAAAAAATGTAAATTTTCTGCATTTTGCCATAAAAAAGGGTTGGCACGGTATGTGCGAGGCTAAAAAGCGTACATTTTAAACCTTTATTTCTATGAGCAACGCTAAACACTCTACCGCCACAACAGCGGTCTATGGCTCGCAGGAGATGATACACCCTGCGCCCACCTCAACCATCCCCGAGCACTCTACAACGCCCGAGATTGCATATCGTATTGTCAAGGACGAGACCTATGCCGAGACTCAGCCACGACTCAACCTAGCAACGTTTGTTACAACCTACATGGACGACTATGCCACACGTCTTATGAACGAGTCGATAGCCGTGAACTACATCGACCAGACCGAGTATCCTCGTGTGGCAGTCATCGCAAGTCGTTGTATAAATATCATTGCCAACCTCTGGAATAGCCCCGAGCAGAGCGAGTCGAAGACGGGTGCTGTGGGCATAGGCTCCTCGGAGGCCTGTATGCTTGCAGGTGTGGCAGCATGGCTCAGGTGGCGCAAGCGCAGGATGGACCAGGGCAAGCCCTATGATAAGCCAAACCTCGTGATGAGCTCAGGCATGCAGGTGGTGTGGGAGAAGTTCTGTCAGCTCTGGCAGATAGAGTTGCGCCAGGTGCCACTCACCCCAGAGCACCGCACGCTATCGCCCCAGGAGGCACTCAAGCATTGCGACGAGAATACTATATGTATTGTGCCTATTGCGGGTGTTACGTGGACAGGCCTCAATGATGATGTCGCCATGCTCGACCGTGAGCTCGATGCATACAACAAGATGACGGGCTACGATATACCTATACACGTAGATGCTGCCTCGGGAGGCTTTATTCTTCCATTTGTTAACCCCGAGTGGAAGTGGGACTTCAGGCTCAAGTGGGTGAAGTCTATCTCTACGTCGGGCCATAAGTATGGTCTTGTGTATCCTGGTTTGGGCTGGGTTGTGTGGCGTGATAAGAGCTACTTGCCTGAGGAGATGAGTTTCTCGGTGAACTACCTCGGTGCTGAGGTTACTCAGGTGGGCCTTAACTTCTCACGCCCTGCAGCGCAGATTTTGGGCCAGTACTACAACTTCGTACGTCTGGGCTGGGAGGGCTATCGTGACATTCAGCAGAACGCCATGACTATTGCTCGTTACTGCCATGAGCGCATAGGTAAGATGGAGTGCTTCGAGAACTACTCGGACGAGGTGGTCAACCCGCTCTTTATCTGGAGCCTGAGCAAGGAGTATGAGAAGAGTGCTAAGTGGACGCTCTACGACCTGCAAGATAAGTTGCAGCAGGGTGGTTGGATGGTTCCGGCCTACACTCTGCCAAAGAGTATCGACGATGTGGTCGTTATGCGTATTGTTGTGCGCCAGGGTATGTCGCGCGACATGGCCGATATGCTGCTTCGAGATATCGAGAATGCCGTTGCCGAGCTCGACAAGCTCAAGCACCCTACACCCTCGCGCGAGAAGTACGAGCGTGAGGAGCGCCAGCATGGCAGAGTATTCACTCACTAACAAAAAAATAAGAGGTTGCCCCCATCAGGACAACCTCTTATATCTATATCTAACGCAACTATCCCAAGTATGACTTGAGGACTGAGCTGCGGGTAGACTGGCGGAGCTTGCGGATAGCCTTCTCCTTAATCTGACGCACACGCTCACGTGTGAGGTCGAACTTCTCGCCAATCTCCTCGAGAGTCATCTCCGAGCAGCCAATGCCGAAGAAGTAGCGGATGATGTCACGCTCACGCTCTGTGAGTATCTCGAGTGCACGCTCCACCTCTGTTGCCAGTGACTCGTTGATAAGGCCACGGTCAGCATTTGGTGAGTCGGCATTTACCAACACGTCCAAGAGTGAGTTGTCCTCGCCATCGGCAAATGGTGCATCTACTGAGATATGACGACCTGCAACACGCAGAGTATCAGTAACCTTCTCCTTTGGCAACTCGAGCTCGTTGGCAAGCTCCTCGGCCGAAGGTGTACGCTCGTGCTCCTGCTCGAAACGTGCAAAAGCCTTGTTGATCTTGTTGAGCGAACCTACCTGGTTGAGTGGCAAGCGCACGATACGTGACTGCTCGGCCAAAGCCTGAAGAATAGACTGGCGAATCCACCATACGGCATATGAGATAAACTTAAAGCCTCGAGTCTCGTCGAACTTCTCAGCAGCCTTGATAAGGCCGAGGTTACCCTCGTTGATAAGGTCGGGAAGGCTAAGGCCCTGGTTCTGGTACTGCTTGGCTACAGATACTACGAAACGAAGGTTTGCCTTAGTGAGTTTCTCGAGAGCCTCCTGGTCTCCTTTACGAATTCTTTGGGCGAGTTCTACCTCCTCCTCTACGGAGATAAGCTCCTCCTTGCCGATCTCCTGCAAATACTTATCCAACGACGCACTCTCGCGGTTGGTGATCGACTTGGTAATCTTTAATTGACGCATAAAATTTATATCTTCTTACAACTATTATTCCACTTATCACGCATATATACGCACGACCTCTTATTTTTGTTTCACAAAAGGTCAAAAATATTCCACTATTCATGCAATCGAAGCAAAGTGGCGCCGCAGTAGTCGCTCTATATGAGGCTCGCAATACTCTGTAAACTAAACTCATAGCTCAAGTAAATCGTGGGAGTGAGTGGGCGTGGTGAACGTCGTGGTAGGGTCTAACGTCTTGATTAACAGTGTGAAAGTGTATAGTTTAGGGACTTTGTCAGCTACTACTATGCAAAGCATAGTGTAGAGTAAAGCGCAAAGCGAGGCCATAAAATTTGTTTGTACCACAAATTTTAACTATTTTTGCCAATTATTATATATAAAATATATAAACTATGGCACACCGCAGTGGCTTTGTAAATATTATCGGTAACCCAAATGTGGGTAAGTCTACGCTGATGAACCAGCTCGTGGGCGAGAAACTATCAATCATCACCTCAAAGGCGCAGACAACACGCCATCGCATCATGGGTATTGTCAATGGCGAGGATTTCCAGATTGTATACTCCGACACCCCAGGTATCTTGAAGCCAAACTACAAGCTTCAGGAGAAGATGATGAAGTTTGTGCGTGGCGCAATCACCGATGCCGACGTGCTTCTATATGTTACCGACACGGTGGAGGATAGCGACCGCTCGGCCGAGATTATCGAGAAGGTGCGCCTATCAGGCATCCCTACTATAGTGGTAATTAACAAGGTAGATCTTACGAATGCCGAGAAGCTCACCGCTCTTGTTGAGAAGTGGCAGGCGCTGTTGCCCGATGCTATCATCGCCCCATGCTCGGCAAAGGAGAACTTCAATGTGGAGGGTGTCTTCAACCTTATCCTCGAGCGTTTGCCCGAGGGCGAGGCCTTCTATCCAAAGGATACGCTCACGGACAAGACCCTGCGTTTCTTCGCCTCGGAGATAATACGTGAGAAGATTTTGCTCAATTACGATAAGGAGATTCCATACTCATGCGAGATTGCTATCGAGAGCTACAAGGAGGAGCCTACGATCGACCGTATCTCGGCTACAATCTACGTTGCACGTAACTCGCAGAAGGGTATTGTGATTGGCCACAAGGGCGAGCGCCTCAAGAAGGTGGGTCAGGCAGCACGCCACGACCTCGAGGCCTTCCTCGGCAAAAAGGTCTTCCTTGAGCTCTATGTCAAGGTTATGGAGGATTGGCGTAATAACGACAATCAGCTCAAGCGCTTTGGCTACGAGCTCGAGTAATAAAGAGCACTCACCATACGTTTAGATTCTAAGACTCGCTATGCGAAGATTTGTTGTGGTCATACTTCTACTCCTTGCAGTGGCACTTCCCGAGAGGGTTGTGGCGCAGTATAACCGCAACTATATCTACTGGATGGGCCAGCAGAAAATGGTCAACAACAACTATCACGAGGCTATCGAGATTCTAAACGTGCTGCTGCGCCACGACTCAAAGGACTTCGACGCCTACTTCCTACGAGGCATTGCCAAGTATAATCTCGACGATCTGCTAGGCGCCGACCAGGACTTCAGCCGTGCCGTGGAGCTCAACCCAGTATTTACGGGGGCATTTTACTACCGTGCCATAACACGCTCACGCCTTGGTAATTACGACGATGCACTGAACGACTTTAGGCAGACCATCGAGCTTCGTCCCGACCTGCCCGATCCATACTATAGCCGTGGTGTGACACGTCTTCTTAACCAGCAGTTCGAGGCTGCGATTGCCGATTTCGACCTCTTTATCCGTTTCGAGAAGCGTCATGTGGCGGCCTATATCAATCGAGGTATCAGCTACCTAAATCTCAAGGATACGACCAAGGCCTACGAGAACTTCGAGCTCGCCATTCGCACCAACCGCGAGGAGCCCGAGGCGTATAATCGTCGTGGCGGCCTGCTCATGGCCCAGGAGCGATATATTGAGGCTTGCGAGGACTTTGACCGTGCCATAGAGTGCGACTCTACATTCCTTCCCGCATTCTTCAATCGTGCGCTGGTCAACGATCAGCTCGATAGACCTATGCTCTCGATTAGCGACCTTGACCATGTTATCAAGCTCGACTCTACGAGCACCATTGGCTACTTTAATCGTGCTCTTATCCGCTCAGATATAGGCGATTATAACCGTGCTCTCGAGGATTTTAATATCGTGGCCAAACTCTCGCCCGACAATGTCCTTGTCTACTACAACCGTGCGCTGCTGCATACTCGTTTGGGTAATCTCCATGCCGCTATTGACGACTATAGCAGAGCTATCGAGCTATATCCCGACTTCGCAAATGCCTACCTTAATCGCAGTGTCTTGCGCCGTTCGCAGCACGATGTGCGAGGTGCCGAGAGTGATGAGCGCACAGCACGCCGCAAGATTGCTGAGCACCGTTCACGCCTAAACAGCTCGTCGTCGATATTCTCCGATACGGCACAGCGTTTCGACAAGCTACTCTCGCTCGAGAGCAAGCTCACGGAGCGTAACTTTGAGCGTATAACATCGTCGGCAATAGCAGATAATAGCGACCTGGCCCTCATTCCGATGTTTAGATTTACCTTCATTGTCGAGGATAGTGCCAAGATAGATCGTCGTCTGCCAAGATTTAATACTCAGCGTGTGCGTGACTTCTCGGAGCGTGTGGGTAACCCTCTCATGCGCCTGGATTGCCGCCAGTGCAACATCTCGCCCGACTCGTTGCTGTCGATAGATAGTAGCATAGAGCAGCGTCAGCACTCCACGCTCACGCCCGACTGGATAACACTCTTTGAGCGAGGCATAAGCCAGGCACTTATCAAGCAGTATACCAACTCGGTGAATACCCTCGGCCAGGCTATTCAGCTCAACCCAACAAACCCATTCCTCTATCTCAATCGTGCAACGACACGTGCCGAGATGATCGACTTTATCTCGTCGATGGATGATAGCTACCATAGTGTGTCGTTCGACTCCGATCCGGCCAAGAGGCTGCACAACCGAGGCAAGCGCACATATAGCTACGACGAGGCTATCGAGGATATTAATAAGGCGATTAAGCTCTATCCTGAGTTTGCCGAGGCATACTACAACCGAGCTAACCTCATGGCTATATCGGGCGAGCTGCCTGCGGCCTACGACGACTATACACGTGCCATAGAGCTCGACCCAGAGCTTGGCGAGGCATACTACAACCGAGGCCTCGTGCAGATATTCATGAAGGATACACGCAAGGGGTGCATGGATCTCTCGAAGGCGGGTGAGCTGGGTATTGCCGCTGCGTACGACCTGCTCAAGGAGTTCCGCATAGCCGAACACTAACGGAAAAATATATAAATCATTCTATTATAAACCTAAACAAAAGTTATTATGACTCAAACAATTCAGCGAAAGCTCAACGACTCGGCGTTTGTACGCTGGTCGGCGTTGATCCTCATCTCATTGATGATGTTCTTCGCTTACATGTTCGTCGACATGCTCTCTCCACTCAAGGAGATGCTCGAGACAAAACTTACATGGGATAGCAGTACCTTTGGTACCTATGCCGCATCGGAGTACTTCCTCAATGTATTCTGCTTCTTCCTCATCTTTGCAGGTATCATCCTTGATAAGATGGGTATCCGCTTCACAGGTTTGCTCTCTGCAGGCTTGATGGTTGTTGGTGCATGTATCAAGTATTACGCTATGAGCGATGGTTTCGTAGGCACTGGCCTCGAGTCATGGCTTGGCTCATGGTGGCCAGCACTCCCAGCTTCAGCTAAGCTCGCATGCTTCGGCTTTATGATCTTTGGTTGCGGTTGTGAGATGGCGGGTACAACAGTATCTAAGGCTATTGCTAAGTGGTTCAAGGGTAAGGAGATGGCTATGGCTATGGGTCTTGAGATGTCTATCGCACGTCTTGGTGTCTTCGCAGCTATGTGGCTTGCACCTATGGTATCAGGCAAGTTCGGTGACTCGGTATCTGCTCCAGTATTGTTCGGTGCAACATTGCTCACAATCGGCTTTATCTTCTACTTCGTATTCGTAGTTCTTGACCGCAAGCTCGACAAGCAGCTCGAGGCAGCAGGTGAGCTTACAAACGAGGCTTCAGAGGAGGAGTTCAAGTTCAGCGACCTTGGCAAGATCTTCACAAGCAAGATGTTCTGGTTGGTTGCCTTGCTCTGCGTATTGTACTACTCAGCAATCTTCCCATTCCAGCGCTACGCTCCAGACTTCTTGAACAAGACTCTCGATATCCAGAATGGCTCACAGCTCTTCAGCTGCTTCCCAATCCTTGCAATGGTGCTCACTCCATTCCTCGGTGCATTTATCGATCGTAAGGGTAAGGCTGCTTCAATGCTTATGGTAGGTTCGCTCATCATGATCGCTTGCCACCTCAGCTTCGCTTTGTTGTTGCCAGTCTTCCCATCTAAGGTGTTGGCAGTGGCTATCATCGCTATCCTCGGCGTATCGTTCTCGTTGGTTCCTGCTGCTTTGTGGCCATCAGTACCAAAGATCATCGACGAGCGTATCCTTGGTTCGGCTTACTGCGTAATCTTCTGGATTCAGAACTGGGGCTTGTTGCTCGTACCAGTTGTTATCGGTAAGGTTTTGGACGCTACCGGTGGCTATCTCGTTCCTATGCTTATCTTCTCATCATTCGGCGTTATTGCACTCTTTATCGGCATGTTGCTCAAGCGTGAGGATAAGAAGAAGGGCTACGGCATGGAGCTTCCTAACATCAAGGAGTAACTCTGAGCTAAGTTATACTCTAAGGAGCTATCCACTGTGGTAGCTCCTTTTTTTTGTTTTCCATTTCGTCGATTAGCCCCTTTTGTGTGTAAATATCACGTGGCAAGGGTTGATAATTGGCGAATGTTTGTTAAATTTGTGGTCGATTACGACAATAGTCGTAAGGGGCAAAAATGAATAAGATGACAACAAAGCGAAGGTTTATCCTCGTACTTATATCCGTGGCACTGCTCTCAGCAGGATGGCTTGAGCTCAGTGGACTATCACTCCTTGTGGCATTTGTTCCACTGCTTATAATAAGCGAACACTACACAGACTCTGCACGTGACTGGTGGCGAATGTTGGGCTGGGGTACAATGTGCTTCATGCTCTGGCAGGCAGCTACCGTGTGGTGGGTGTGGAATGCTACGCCTGCGGGCCCTGTGGCCTCGGCTCTTGTTGGCACATTCTGGAACCTTGTGCCACTCATGCTCTACCACTATGTCGCAAAGCGAGGTCCTCGAGGCCTGGCCTATACGCTCTTTGTGGCAGTGTGGATAGCTACGGAGCATATATACAACTCTGCCGAGGTTATGACCTTCCCATGGTTGTTGCTCGGCCACGGCTTCTCGACTGATGTGTGGGCTGTGCAGTGGTACGAGTATACAGGTCTTTTTGGTGGTGCGCTCTGGGTGTTGGCCTCAAATGTGGCAATATTCGAGATCTTGCGCCAGCATAGCAAGAGTGCCAAGGTGCGTGCTGCGATTATCACACTTGTGCCGTTGCTCTTCTCCATAGCTCTCTACTTCAGCTATGATGCCTCAAATCGTAGTACACTAATATCAGTTGTTCAGCCCAATGTGCCATGCTACGAGCAGGAGCGTGATGAGCGAAACACTGTTAATGATGTCGATGCCGTGCGAGGCCTTATGGACGAGGTGCCCGAGGGTGTGTCGTTTGTGCTTATGCCCGAGTCGGCACTCTCCTATATCGAGGGAATGGGTACTCTCGACGAGGCATTTACTCAGTTCTTTGGTCCATCGTTTGTAGATATGTATGGCAAGAATATGGCTCAGTCAAAGCTTATCACTGGAGCATCGACAATACGCCACTATGGCAAGATACCTGCTACTGAGACAGCACGTCAGCACCGCTCGGGTAGCTACTACGACTACTACAACTCGGCCCTGCTGGTTAATCCTGAGGGCGATGTGGAGCGAATATATCACAAGGGCAAGCTCGTTATCGGTGTCGAGGCTGTGCCTATGCGCAAATTCTTCAGCTTGCTGGAGATCGATCTTGGCGGTATCAGCGGACAGCTCGGCTGGGGTGGTGAGCATACTATCTTCGAGAATGGCGATGTTAAGATTGGTCCTTCGATATGCTACGAGGGTATCTATGGCGACTATTTTGCAGGCTTTGCCCGTAATGGCGCCGAGGTTATGGCCCTGATATCGAACGATGGCTGGTGGGGCGATACGCCAGGTCACCGTCGTCTGTTTGACTATGCCCGTCTACGTGCAATAGAGACTCGTCGCAGTATCGCTCGCAGTGCTAATACTGGTATCTCGGGCTTTATCTCGCCACGTGGCGATGTCATCGGCGAGCGTCTTGAGTGGGATGAACGTGGTGTGCTCACAGAGAGTGTGGAGCTACGCAACGAACTCACGGTATATACTAAGTATGGTGACTGGATAGCCCGCATTGCCAGCTATGTGTCGATTCTCGCGCTGATGTACTATGTGGCATACCGAGTACGTCGTCGCAATCACCTTGTAGAGTAGAACGAAATAAATCAAGATAATTATGAACTATACAGAGACCCTCGAATTTCTATTCACTTCTATGCCGTCGTTCCAGAATGTTGGTGGCGACGCTTATAAGCCAGGATTGGAGCGTATAGCATCCTTCTGCCACTATTTGGGCAACCCTCATCGCAGCTACTACACTATCCACGTTGCCGGAACAAATGGCAAGGGCTCGGTGTCGCACATGCTTGCGTCGATACTCCAGCAGGCGGGTTATCGCACAGGCCTATTCACCTCGCCCCATCTCTCGGACTTCCGTGAGCGTATTCGTGTTGATGGCCAGATGATACCCAAGCAGAAGGTGGTCAATTTTGTCGATAAGCACAAGGCGAAGATGCAGGAGTACGACCTCTCGTTTTTCGAGATGACAGCATCGTTGGCCTTCGACTATTTCGACCAGAGTGATGTCGAGGTTGCTGTGATCGAGACAGGCCTTGGCGGACGTCTTGATGCAACAAATATCATCACACCTATCCTCAGCGTTGTAACTAACATCGGCCTTGAGCATACCGAGTTTCTTGGCGACACTATCCAGAAGATTGCCTCAGAGAAGGCGGGTATCATGAAGAAGAGCGTGCCTATGGTGCTTGGTGAGCGCTCCGAGGAGTATGATGCCGTATTCGAGAAGCGTGCCGAGGAGCTTCGCTCGCCGCTTATCTATGCCCAGAAGGAGTGGCTGCTTAATGGTGTTGAGCACTTCGACGACGAGAACCAGCACTTCAGCCTTGTGCGTCAGCGTGACGAGCGTAGCTATGAGCTCGATATCGACCTGCTGGGCGACTACCAGGCACGCAACATCGTAACTGTGTGTGCTGCTGCCGACTATCTTGCTGAGCATACGCCACTCACTATCTCACGTCGTGCATTCCGTCAGGGTCTTGCCACAGCAGCTGCATCTACGGGCCTTGAGGGTCGTTGGCAGGTGCTCTCACGTGAGCCTCTTATGATTTGCGACACGGGCCACAATGTCGATGGTATGCGCTATGTCGTTAAGCAGCTCGAGGCTCTGGAGTGCGACAAGTTGTATTGCGTCATCGGCTTTGCTCGTGAGAAGGCTCTCGAGAAGATTATGGAGCTGCTGCCTAAGAAGGCACACTATATCTTCACACGTGCGTCGATTGATCGTGCACGCCCTGTTGAGGATATCGCCGCTGTAGCCGAGCGCCTTGGTCTTGACTACGAGTGTCAGCCCTCGGTAGGCAAGGCCGTGGAGCGTGCTCGCATCCTTGCAACGCAGAACGATGCTATCTTTATCGGTGGAAGCAACTTTATTGTTGCCGAGGTATAGCCTTGGTGGAATAAATGTAGAGTAGCCTGGTCGCTGGACTGGGCTATTTTTTTGTGATTCTATCTATATGGAGGGAGGGGTATATAACGAAAAAAAGGTTGACCGCTTGGTCAACCTTTCTGCTTGTGCCCAGGACGAGACTCGAACTCACACGAGCTAACGCTCACTACCCCCTCAAAGTAGCGTGTCTACCAATTCCACCACCTGGGCTTTGAGGTTTGCGAGTGCAAAGGTAGTAACTATTTTCTAATCTGCAAATTTTTTGGCAAAAAAAATATAAAAAAATTAAGGGCCGATAACTAATGTATTGTTATCGAGCCCTTTACGTTTTGCCTTGATTTGGCCTATTACAAGCCAAACTCCTGCTTAAGACGGTCTACCTCGTCGAGTTTCTCCCATGAGAAGAACTCTACCTCCTTGGCAAACTCCTTGTTATCCTTGCCGATGAAGCGTACAATCTCGGTGTATGGGCGACGTCCAAAGTGGCCATACGATGCTGTAGCCTCGAAGATAGGGTACTTCAAACCGAAGCGCTCAACGATAGCCGCAGGGCGGAGATCAAAGAGCTGGCCAATCTTCTGGGCAATCTCGCCATCCGAGAGCTTAACATTCGATGTGCCGTATGTGTCTACATAGATTGACAATGGCTGTGCGATACCGATAGCGTAGCTTACCTGAACGAGTACCTCACGTGCAATGCCTGCAGCTACCATGTTCTTAGCGATGTGGCGTGCTGCGTAGGCTGCCGAGCGGTCCACCTTAGATGAGTCCTTGCCCGAGAATGCGCCACCACCATGTGCGCCACGGCCACCGTATGTATCAACGATAATCTTACGGCCAGTAAGACCTGTGTCGCCATGAGGACCACCAATCACGAACTTGCCTGTTGGGTTAACGTGAAGGATGTAGTTGTCGTCGATAAGCTCGGAGAGCTGGTCGTGAGCACGCTCCAAACGTGCCTTGACACGTGGGATAAGGATGTTGCGAACGTCGTCGGCAATGATGCGCTGCATCTGCTGCTCTGCCTCCTGCTCCGAACGCTCACGTGTTGGGAGGATAAACTCGTCGTGCTGTGTAGATACCACGATTGTGTGTACACGCTTAGCACGGCGCTCGTCGTCGTACTCGATAGTCACCTGGCTCTTTGAGTCAGGACGAAGGTAGGTCATAACCTCGCCCTCACGACGGATCACGGCGAGCTCCTTGAGGATTACGTGCGAGAGGATGAGTGTTGCAGGCATGAACTCACGGGTCTCGTTGACAGCATAGCCGAACATGATACCCTGGTCGCCAGCACCCTGCTCCTCGCCCTCAGGACGATCAACACCCTGGTTGATGTCCGAAGACTGCTCGTGGATAGCCGAGAGCACGCCGCACGATGCTGCGTCGAACTGATACTCGCTGCGGTTGTAGCCAATGCGGTCGATAACACGACGTGCCACACCCTGAATATCGACATAGCCCTCTGAGCGTACCTCGCCCGATACTACTGTTAGACCTGTGGTACAAAGAGTCTCGCACGCAACCTTAGAGTTAAGGTCGTGGCGAAGAAATTCGTCGAGAATAGCGTCTGAAATCTGGTCTGCTACTTTATCTGGATGTCCCTCCGATACAGACTCTGATGTAAATAAAAATGCCATACGTTAATAAAGTTTTAGTTAATAAACGTATGGAGGGGAAATTGCGTATAAAAAGAGTGCCGTTTAGCAATTTTTTATTGTGGTTGCAATCAGTCAAAAATCCCTCCACATAAATACGGTTGCAAAGGTAGTAAAAAATTTTGAACTCACAACACCTGCGCTCCATATTCTCAACGAACTCTCCGCTGCACCTATATATATAATTATAAGGCGAAAATGGCCCTTCGTGGAGTGTGAAAATGTGAATATTATAGTTTGGTTGTTGAAAATATTTTTGTACCTTTGCTTTGATTAACCAAAAAATAGAATGATGAAACGTCAAGATCTCTACTTTGCCGCAGTTATGCTGGCAATATTTCTCCCCTTCTTTATATCTCCTGAGTTGTATGCTTGGTACAAGTCGTTCAATGCTGGTCATGCAATGATCATGGCATTTGCGAAGTTTGCCCTGCTCTCTACTCTTGGTGAGATGCTCGGATGCCGTATCTCTACGGGTAACTACACTACACCTACGTTTGGTGTTCTGCCACGCATGGTTGTTTGGGGTCTGCTCGGTATGGCAATCTCGATGGCAATGACAGTATTCTCGGCTGGTATCCCCGCCTTTATCAAGGGCATGGGTGGCGAGGAGCTCGTTGCTCAGTTTATGACCGATGGCTTATCGTGGGGTAAGTTCGTTGTGGCATTGTCTATATCTGTGATGATGAACACCTTCTTTGCACCGGTGTTTATGACCTTCCACAAGATTACCGACGCACATATCGCCGAGTGTGGAGGCTCGCTCAAGGCTCTTATCACGCCAATCCCTATGCAGCGACTCATCAAGGGTGTAAACTGGGATGTTCAGTGGGGCTTTATCTTTAAGAAGACCATTCCGCTCTTCTGGTATCCTGCACACACAATTACCTTTATGCTCCCTGGTGAGCTTAGAGTGCTGTTCGCAGCACTTTTGGGCGTTGCGCTGGGTGTGATTCTCGCAATCGGCCTAAAGAAGAAATAGCCTGATAATCAGAGGGTATAAATATGACTTATGGAGCTATAAGAAATCGTTAAGGAAAATCTATTGTAGAATAAAAAAAAGCACTTATATTTGCACCAGGGAAAGAGATAAAACTTCCTAAAACAGATATAAAGAATTAAGACTCAATAAAACGATAAGATTATGGCAAAGAAGTTTATATGTACAGTATGCGATTATATTCACGAGGGTGACGAGGCGCCAGAGCAGTGCCCATTGTGCAAGGTAGGCCCCGAGTTGTTCGAGGAGGTAGAGGAGGAGAAGTAGTCCTCTCGCAGCATACGACAAACCAATAAAAAGATTCAAACCTAATAACTAAAAACCAATAAAAACTATTACGATTATGGCAAAGAAATTCATCTGTTCAGTATGTGGATATATTCATGAGGGTAACGAGGCTCCAGAGCAGTGCCCATTGTGCAAGGTAGGTGCTGATAAGTTCACCGAGATGCAGGAGGAGGGTAAGGCTCTTGAGTTTGTGACAGAGCACAAGATTGGCGACGGTAAGGTTGACCACCCTGAGATTCTTGAGGGCTTGAACAACCACTTCATGGGCGAGTGCACTGAGGTAGGTATGTACCTTGCAATGAGCCGCCAGGCAGATCGTGAGGGCTATCCTGAGATCGCTGAGGCTTTCAAGCGCTACGCTTTCGAGGAGGCAGAGCACGCTTCAAAGTTCGCTGAGTTGCTCGGTGACTGCGTATGGGATACAAAGACTAACCTCGAGAAGCGTATGAACGCTGAGAGCGGTGCTTGCGCTGACAAGATGCGTATCGCTGCACTTGCTAAGCAGAACAACTTCGACGCTATCCACGACACAGTTCACGAGATGGCTAAGGATGAGGCTCGCCACGGTAAGGGCTTCGAGGGCTTGTACAACCGCTACTTCAAGAAGTAATCAAGATAACCAATACGAAGTATCCCGCCTAACAGATGTTGGGTGGGATACTTATTTTTTTGTGCTACGATTATATTAGTTCGAGTAGCTTGGACATCAGCACACCGAAATGATTACCAAGGGCATAGCCCACGATGCCTGCGCCAAGACCCACGATGAGTGTCTTCTTGTTTTTAAGCACAGCTACCATCATCGGCACAAAGGGTGGTGAGTTGATAAACGACACCGACGACACGGTCATCGAGTCGGCATCGACACGCATCACTCGGCAGAAGATGGCGTGAAGCAGGAGCGAGCCAAATACCGTGATGGTGAGGAAGAGAATCTGGTTGACACCCTCCGTGAGGTTTAGGTTCGAGAAGTCAGCCATCGAGGCCATGGCGATGCTGAAGATATAGATGAGATACATGCCTATGTCGAAGCTACGCTCGAGCTTGCGCACAGGCTTGAGGAATGAGCAGGCTACGCCTAAGGTGCTGACCATGAGGATGAAAATAACCATGAACCACTCCTTGTCAAAGAGTAGTGTGCTGGCAGCTGCAGCTCCCACGCAGAGTATCGTGAAGCCCAAAATCTGGCCAAGCTCCTTAGCTCCCGACTTGCTCCAAAGGCCTATGTATGGGTTGCGCTTAGCCTCGGCAATCTGGCGGTCGAGCTCCTCTTTGTCGCTTGAGGAGAGTGTGGTGTGGCTCTTCTCGCCATATAAGCGGCGGAATATTTTGTAGCCAATGGCGACAAGGAAGACAAGGTAGAGGAATGAGATGATGATATCGTACGAGCACATCATGATGTAACTCTGCTCCTCGACCCTGAAAATCGCCTGAATAGCCGCTGCATTGAGCATGCCTCCGGTGTACATGCCCGACATTATGCCACCAATTTTGTCGCCCTCAGGGAGTTGCTTACCAAAGAAAATGTAGCCTATAACAACGGCAATAGCTACCGAGAAAAAACCGCTTATAACGACCTTGAGCTGGGTGCTTGCATCGTGACGTGTAAAGCGGCAGGCAAAGAGCATCATCGGGATAGCAAGAGGTATCGATGCGCTGGTTGCAATATCCTGAGCTATAGCCATTTCGGGAATATCGAGAGGGAGGTTGCCAATGAGCATACCTATGGCGTATAGAATCATTATTGGACCGATGTTGTCGAGCAGTGGGAAGCGTCGACAAAGCCATATTACACCTGCTGGAGTAAGGCAAAATATTAGGCCGAGTAGTATGAAATTTAGTACCGACATCTGGTTTGAGTTTATAAGTTTTGAGCAAAGGTAGCCTTTTTATTGATAAAAATATATTCTATGATGAATATATCTTGGTTTAAGGAGCAATAATAAGTATTTTTACTTAAAATGTGTAATTAAGACCAAAAATGGCTCGATGTTGACATAAAAATACCTATATTTGTGCAATTTATTCAAACTATAAGCGAGTCCTAAATTAGGGCAGCGTTAAACCAACTTATATGAAGGAAATTCTACACTCGATTGACAGCCTAAACATCAACCTTGGTGCTGGTGAGATGTTGTTAGTAAACTTTATCTTGGCATTTGTGATGTTTGGTGTGGCACTCGGCATCAAAGTTAAGACATTTAAGGATGTATTTCAGAATCCTAAGTCGGTGATCCTCGGCATCTTGCTGCAGTGGGTAATTCTGCCAGCCGTGACTTGTGTGTTGGCTATTGCTATCAACTCACTCATCACCCCAATGATTGCCCTTGGTATGATCTTGGTGGCATCATGCCCAGGTGGTAACATCTCGAACTTCATGACCTCGCTCTCGAAGGGTAATGTCGAGCTCTCGGTATCGCTTACTGCTATCACCACTGCCTTTGCATCGTTTGTTACCCCTATCAACTTCCTTGTTTGGGGCTCAATCTATAGCCGTTTTGCAGCGATGCGTAACTCAATCCCAACGCTTGAGATCCCATTTAGCGACATGCTTCAGCAGATTTTGCTCATCTTGGGTCTGCCTATTGTGTTGGGTATCTTGTTTGCACACTACTTCCCAAATGCTGCAAAGAGAATCATGAAGCCTTCGCAGATTCTCTCAATCTTGCTCTTTATGGGCATGGTTGCAGTATCATTGACACAGGTTATCACCGCTTTGCCAGAGGATAATAACGTATATCTTGGTATTATCATCATCCTCGGCTTTGTGATTATCCATAATGCTACGGCACTCTCAGCAGGTTTCTTCACTGCAAAGTGTGCTAAGGCTTCGCCAGCAGATTGTCGCACGCTTACTATCGAGACAGGTATTCAGAACTCAGGCCTTGGTCTTGCCCTTCTCTTTAATACCGCTATCTTCTCGCCACTGGAGTGGGATCATAATGGTGGTATGGTGCTTATCACAGCGCTTTGGGGTGTATGGCACATTGTGTCGGGCCTCACGGTAGCAACTATCTTCCGTCGAACAAATATCGCAAAATAGTCTATGGCACGAGAGCGTAAGGTTCAGGATTACGATCCACTATATAGCTTCTTGCGTCACTACGTCGATTTGGCGCTAAAACTGTCGTACCGAAATATCAAGTATGTCGGTCGTGAGCGTCTACCCAAGGATGGAGCTGTAATCTTTGCTCCTAACCATACCAATGCACTTATGGATGCAATGGTGATTCTTGCCATGGATCACCGTCCTAAGGTCTATGTTGCACGTGCCGACATCTTCCGCAATCCTCGTATCGCTAAGATATTGAAGTTCTTGAAGATTATGCCAATCATGCGCATGCGTGATGGCATCGACGAGGTGCGCAAGAATAACGAGACAATTGAGAAGGCTGTCGACGTGTTGCGCGATAAGGTACCATTCTGCATCTTCCCCGAGGGCACGCACCAGGCTAAATATTCGTCACTGCCACTCTCTAAGGGTATCTTCCGTATCGCCTTCCAGGCTCAGGAGCTTATGCCCGATATGCCTCTCTATATCGTACCTGTGGGCTTGCGCTACGGTAACTTCTTCCGCTTCCGCTCTACGGCACGTGTGCAGATTGGTGAGCCAATCAACGTGGGTGAGTTCGTTAAGGAGCATGCCACACTCACGCCTGCCGAGCAGATGAATACCCTCAAGGAGCTGCTCGACGAGCGCATGAAGAAGTCGATATTCTATATCCCTAATGACGAGAACTACGACGCTGTGTACGAGATTTGCGCTGCTGTGGTAAATACTCAGATGCGTAACTTTAGAGCCGATACGGAGCTTCGCAAGCTACGAGGCTTGGATGCTCACTTCGAGGCTAACAATATGACTGTCAAGCACCTTAACTATATCAAGGAGAATAACCCAGAGCTTCACGAGGAGCTTATGGAGCTTGGTAATCGTGCCTCGCAGTTGCGTCGCAGCCGTCTGATCAGCCTCTCGTCGGTGTCGGTCAAGCACAATGTATTCTCACGTATTAAGCGTCTGTTGATATTCTTATTGCTCGTCCCCTATGCAATTCCTGCGGCCCTGCTTACGCTCCCTATGACCGTGGTCTGCCAGCTTCTGTTCAAGAAGATTAAGGACTACGCCTTCCGTAACTCGGTGCGCTATGTGATTAACCTTGTGATGTGGCCGTTGCTTATGGTGATATATGCAGCCGTGGCATTCTCGTGCCTATCATGGCAGTGGGCTCTGCCTATTGTTATTGCCGCACTCCCTGCGCCTATTATCGTGCACGAGGTTTATCGCCTAACACGTATCTTTAAGTCGGACTTCAAGCTCTGGCGTTTCAGAGAGTTACGTGATTGCTATGCAAAGATTCGTGAAATAATTTACAGTAAATAGAGCTTAATTATGAAGATTAGAAACCTAGTCGCATTGCTCTTTGCGACACTACTCACAACAACACTCTATGCCCAGGATGTTACGACTCAGACTGAGGTTCAGGAGGAGAAGACAAGTAAGAAGGATATCGTTAAGACAGGTCTTAACTTTGGCCCACTCCCTGCCGTAGCGTTCGATGCAGATAAGGGCTTCCAGCTCGGTGCTCTGCTCAATATCTATAACTTTGGTGACGGTTCGACTTATCCTAACCCTATGTCGCACTGGTACATGGAGGCTTCGTGGTTTACTAAGGGCTCTATGCAGCTTATCTTCTGGTACGACAACAAGACCCTTATCCCTGGCGTGCGTTGGTCATCTGCTATAACCTTTGCCAACGACAAGGCTATGGACTTCTATGGCTTCAATGGCTATATGTCGCACTACGATGCAGAGAAGGTGGCCCTGGGTAAGGATAAGAGCAATCCTAACGACTTTATCTATACTCCTAAGTATCGTTTGCAGCGTCTTCAGGTGCTTGCTAAGACCGATTTCGTAGGTAACATCTGGGATAATAAGCTCTTCTGGGAGGCTGGCTACCACTTCAGCTACTTCAAGCAGGGATACAAGAATGAGCAGGCGCTCAACTTCGATAAGATCAACAAGGGTAAGGATGAGAATAAGATGTTCCCAACAGACCCTGCAGATCCTCGCTATGAGTCTACAATCTTTGACATGTACCGCCGCTGGGGCCTTATCTCCGAGGAGGAGGCGTGGGGTGGTATCAATAGCACTGTGCGTCTTGGTATGTTGTTCGATACACGTGATAAGGAGGGTGCTCCATCGCGCGGTATCTGGGCCGAGGGTCACCTTATACTCGCTCCAAAGTGGCTTGGTACCACAAACCCATACTACAAATACTCAATCACATTCCGCCAGTATGTGCCTATCGTGAAGAACGATATCCTTACCTTTGCATATCGCCTTAACTACGAGGGAACATTCGGCAAGGAGGCGCCATACTACATCCTGCCATATATCACTACTGTAGGTCAGGCCTACGACCGTGATGGTATGGGTGGTTACCGCACAATCCGTGGTATTATGCGTAACCGTGTTCAGGGTCTTGATATGGCATCGTACAATGCTGAGTTGCGCTGGCGCTTTGTTAGCTTCCCACTCTGGAAGCAGAATATCGCCTTTGGCCTTAGCCTCTTTAGCGATGGTACAATGGTTACCAAGGGTCGTGATATGACATTCCGTGGCCAGGAGCAGTATCGTGCTGAGTATGATGCATATATGGCTCAGGGTGCTGAGGCTGATCGTCCACATATCACTGTGGGTGCTGGTCTTCGTTTTATCATGAACCAGAACTTCATCGTGGCATTCGAGTATGGCATGCCTGTGAGCCGCTTCAGTAGCAATCCTGTAATCAAGAATCAGGATGGCAAGGGTGCGTTCTATATCAACACTGGTTATCTGTTCTAAAGATTTATAGTGATAAAAAAATGTCATCGAGGATTCGCTTCGATGACATTTTTTTTGTGCCTTATTAGACCCTATCTACTCTGTAACCACGTGATCTACACGTATATCGTGCAAGTCGCAGGGTAGGGAGTCAAATATCTGACACTCGAAAGCAATGCCTACTTTTGAGGCACGAAACTCTGCCTTTGACATATACTTGTCGTAGAAGCCGCCGCCACGACCAAGTCGCTCGCCCGCACGTGTGAAGGCACGTGCTGGCACGATAATAAGGTCTATCTCCTCGGGCCTACACTCATTGTCGCCCTCGGGCTCCAATATTCCAAAGGCACCCGTACGCATCTGCTCTGGGGAGTAGTCGTAAAAACGCATGATATCGCCCTCGACACGTGGCACAACCACACGCTTGCCGAGCTGAGGCCAGCGATCTAGTGCCACAGCCGTAGGTACCTCGTCGTTCATGGCGGCAAATAGAGCTATGCAGTCTGCCTTGCCAAAGATGTCGAGTTGTTCGATTTTGCTAAATATCGACTCGGCTGCTGCAGCCATCTCGGAGCCTGAGAGTAGCTTGATGCGACGGCGCACCTCGCTACGAATATCCTTTTTCTGGGTCATACTCTCAAATATTATTGAAATTATCCAAATTTCATCGATTTTCTATACTCTTGCTCGGTAAAATCTTTGTTTACGGTGTTGTTATATTGCAAACAATTCTTATCTTTGCAGTAGCAAATGGTCTATTCTCCGCTATGTACAAATGGTAGTGGACTAATTACCGAACAAACTATTTACAAATATAAACAAATTTTTTACACTATGGGATGTTTTCTAACTAATTCATCAGTGGGAAAGAAGCTTGTTATGAGTATTTCGGGATGTTTCCTCGTACTCTTTATCCTTTTCCACATGTCAATGAACCTCACCATGATCTTCAGCCGTGAGGGTTACAACATGGTATGCGAGTTCCTCGGTGCTAACTGGTATGCTCTTGCAGCAACTGTAGTTTTGGCAGCAGGTGTTCTCGTACACTTTGTTTATGCATTCATTCTTACTATCGACAACTACCGTGCTCGTGGTAAGCAGCGCTACGCTGTAACTGTTCAGGAGAAGGGCGTTAGCTGGGCTTCAAAGAACATGCTTGTGCTTGGTATTATCGTTGTCCTCGGTCTTGGTCTTCACCTTGTACACTTCTGGTCAAAGATGCAGCTCGTTGAGATTCTTCACTCAAGCGCTGCTGTGATCAATGTTGATGGTGTTGAGGCTACTGCTCACCCAGCAAACGGTGCATTGCTCATGGCCTTCACCTTCTCTAAGTGGTACAACGTAGTTCTCTACCTTGTATGGTTCGCAGCTTTGTGGTTCCACCTCACACACGGTGTATGGTCAATGTTCCAGACTGCAGGTTTTGCAAACGACACTTGGTATCCACGCCTCAAGTGTGCTGCTAACGTAGTTGCTACTCTTATCTTCCTCGGTTTTGCTATCGTTGCTGTTCTCTGCTTCTTCAAGAGCAATGAGTTTATGACTGAGATGATGAGCTGGGCACCTGCACATCATTAATCCAATAATTGATAACAATAAAAAATAATATATTATGGCTTATAAATTAGATGCGAAAACTCCTGCTGGCGAGTTGGCCCAGAAGTGGAGCAATCATAAGGCTGCTATCAAGGTAGTTAGCCCTGCTAATAAGCGTAAGTTGGATATCATCGTTGTGGGTACTGGTCTTGGTGGTGCCTCTGCAGCTGCTTCACTTGGTGAGCTCGGCTACAACGTAAAGATCTTCTGCATCTCTGACTCTCCACGTCGTGCTCACTCTATCGCAGCACAGGGTGGTATCAATGCAGCTAAGAACTATCAGAACGATAACGACTCTGTATATCGTCTCTTCTACGATACTATCAAGGGTGGTGACTACCGTGCTCGTGAGGCTAACGTTTACCGTTTGGCTGAGGTTTCTAACCTCATTATCGACCAGTGCGTAGCTCAGGGTGTACCTTTCGCACGTGAGTACGGCGGCTTGTTGGC
>JAGBXX010000004.1 GCA_017629035.1 Alistipes sp.
ACTCGAATGGTGGTGTTAGGGAATACCGCTTGGTTACCCTGGCTGAGATTATACACATTGCACCAGTACAGATAATGCTGACGCTGGAAGTTTGGAGTCATCTTTAATGGTACTTGCCGTACCACTATTTTGAGCATATAGTAATCAGAAAATAGTGGTATGAGTAGTATTAAAACCTATCCCGTTGTATTATCAATCGCTGGCTCCGACTCCTCGGGTGGAGCAGGCATTCAGGCAGATCTCAAGACTCTCTCTGCTCTCGGTGTCTATTGCGCAACGGCCATCACTGCACTTACAGCACAAAATACCCTAGGCGTTCACGCCCAGCTGGCCGTAGCACCACAGATGGTCAGCGATCAGATCAAGGCCGTTATTCACGACCTTCATCCACTATGTATCAAGATCGGTATGTTGTCCAATGCCGACATCGTAGACGCTGTTGCCCAGACTCTCGACGGCTGCTCAGTCCCTATTATTCTCGACCCAGTAGTGGTCTCGACAAGTGGTCATAGACTACTCTCTCTTGACGCTGTTGAACTTCTTAAACAGCGACTCCTACCTATGTCTACGCTCCTTACGCCCAATATCCCCGAGATGGAGGCTCTCTCGGGTATGTCGCTATCTTCGCTCGATGATAAGCTAAGGGCGGCACGTTCCCTCTTTGACTTCGGCGTAGAGGCAATTCTTCTCAAAGGGGGACACGAGGATGGTGATACGAAGTGTGATATTCTCTTCACTCGCACCGAGTCGGGTCTTCAGCACAAGATCTTTGAGGCAAAAACAATCGCTACACGCAATACTCACGGCACGGGGTGTACGCTCTCCTCGGCCATTGCTGCATACATAGCCCGTGGCTCAGACCTTCACGAGGCTGTTGCACTGGCCAAGGAGTATGTTACAGAGGCTATACTTAGTGGCTCTCGAGTTAGGCTTGGCGAGGGCTTTGGCCCCGTGAACCACGGCTTTAATCCTAAACCCATGATGATCTATGATGTCGAATAGCTACAAACTACAATTTATCACTCACCACAATGAGGCATACTCTTATGTCGACTCTGCACGCCTTGCACTCCAGGGCGGTTGTCGATGGATACAGCTGCGCATGAAGGGGGCCGATGATGAGTTGTTGGCACGTACGGCGCATATCGTAGGTGGAATGTGCAGAGAGTATGGTGCAACATTTATTATCGACGATAATGTGGAGCTTGTGCGTGCTGTTGGTGCCGATGGAGTCCACCTTGGCAAGAGTGATATGCCTATTGCCGAGGCTCGCAAAATTTTGGGCCACGACTATATCATCGGAGCTACGGTAAATAGTTTCGAGGATATAATCAACACTCTCAGCCAAGCCACGCCCGACTACTTCGGCTGCGGCCCTTATCGTTATACCTCGACCAAGCAAAATCTCGCTCCGATACTCCACCTTGAGGGCTATCGTGAGATAGTTGGCAAGATGAGTGAGAGTAATATCACAATACCTATTGTTGCTATCGGCGGCATTGCGCAGCACGATATCCCCGAGCTATTGGCTTGTGGCGTAGATGGCATTGCTCTTAGTGGCAGCATAATAAATGCCGAAGACCCCGTGCAGCAGATGCGCCGTGTGGTCGAGATAGTTGGCAAGTAAGCGTGAAAACCTATAACATACAACCTTAGAACTATGAAAACAGATCTTAAAATCTCCTATCCCGAATCGGAAAGAGTCTATATGGAGGGAGCAATCCACCCCAGCGTGCGTGTGGCTATGCGACGTGTTAGGCAGATATTGCACCATGTGTGGCCCTAACTTCTGCGCAATGAAGATTAGCCATACGCTATGCAAAGAGTAATTATACACAACATATTAATAACACAAAACTATGATTGAAAGAAGAGTATCACAAGGTATTATCTCTACCTATTTCTCTAAGTTGGAGAAGAACTTAGACCTCGATGTCGCCATTGTTGGTGGTGGCCCATCGGGTATCGTTGCTGCTTACTATCTTGCCAAGGCGGGATTGAGAGTTGCTCAGTTTGACCGTAAGCTATCGCCTGGTGGTGGTATGTGGGGTGGCGCTATGATGTTCAACCAGATTGTTGTCCAGGAGGAGGCGCTCCATATCATCAAGGAGTTTGATATCAACTACGAGCTCTACGACGACAATCTCTATGTTATGGACTCTGTGGAGAGCACCTCGGCGCTGCTCTATAAGGCGGTTCACGCTGGTGCTACAATATTCAACTGCTACTCTGTTGAGGATGTAATCTTCAAGAACAATGTCGTGAGTGGTGTTGTTGTCAACTGGACACCTGTGCTTCGTGAGGGCATGCACGTAGACCCACTCAATATCATGGCTAAGTGTGTTGTTGACGGCACAGGCCACGATAGCGAGATGTGTTGCACTGTAGCTCGCAAGAACGGCATACGCCTTGCCACTGACACGGGCGATGTTATCGGTGAGCGTTCGTTGGACGTTGTGAGTGGCGAGATGGAGGTTGTCAATGGCACCAAGGAGATCTACCCAGGCCTTTATGTCTGCGGTATGGCTGCTTCGGCCGTTAGTGGAACACCTCGCATGGGTCCTATCTTTGGTGGTATGCTCCTCTCGGGTAAGAGGGTTGCTGACCTTATCATCGAAAAACTTAAGTAATGCGACTTATTGCAGTCTCGATAGCTGAAATCATCGACGAGGATGCTCAGATAATTGCCTCGTTGCTCGACTCAGCAGTCGACATTGTTCACCTACGTAAACCCTGTGCTGGTGCCGATAGCCTGAGAGCTATACTCTGCAAGCTATCCTTGGAGCATAGGTCGAGGATTGTAGTTCACGACTACCCTGAGCTATATACTGAGTTCTCGTTGCTGGGGGTGCACGTCAACAGGAATATCCCTTCGCTGGGCGATGATTACACGGGTCTGAGAACACGCTCCTGCCACTCGCTCGATGAGATTGTGCGCTACAAGCAGGAGTACGACTACCTCTTTCTGAGCCCTATATTCGATAGTATCTCGAAGGTGGGATATACCTCGCAATTTAGCCACGACGAGCTGCTAAGAGCCTCCTCTATGGGCATTATTGATAGTAGGGTTGTGGCTCTTGGTGGAGTTACACCCGACAAAATAGCCTATCTTGAGCAGTTGGGCTTTGGAGGTGCTGCAATGAGTGGTGCGATATATAGCACTGCTGCGGTTAATAGTATAAATGCCCCGCTACGTAGGTAGCAGGGCATTTATACTATTTGTTGGGTAGAGTCTATCGTGTTCCCTGGTAGGTAACAGGATACTCGCCGCAGTTGAAGCTGAGGTTCATCGTTTGGTTGGTGATAATTCCAATAAGCTCAGTGATTGTATATTTCTCGAATGGACCTCCCATAGCGTATGGAATAATGTTGTTACCGGCAAGTGTGTAGTTGCCCAAAGCTCCAAGGCAGTCGACACCCTCGACTACCATGTCGAGCTTGATAGGCATGCCATTTGCAAACTTCACCTTATACATTACGAAGTTGAGCTTGCCGTCGATAATCTGGTAATCGACTTCGACGTTCTCCTGAGTGTAGAACGTACCGTCATTCTGGTCGACGGTGAGGGTGCCTATATAGCACTCGCCCTCTACGGGATTTGGGGGTAGTGTGTTATTATCTCCATTCTCGCACGATACAAAGATCGCTGCCGATAACATAATGCCAAAAATAAGTTTTGCAATTTTCATATTCATAGATTTTAGATAGTTACGTTTACTTTTATTCCTGCACTCAGAGGCTTACCCTTTGAGAAAAATTCGTTGCCCACGGACTTGAAGTAGAACTGGTCGTAGTCGCTATTGAGCAGGTTGCGTCCCCAGATAGTTAGCTGCACATGCTTCATTCTCAGCGTTAGCTGTGCGCCCAAGAGCGAGTAGAATGGTTGACGTAGGGTGTTTGCCTCGTTCCAATATATCGATCCTGTGCCTCGCCAGTCGGCCGATAGGGTGATATTTTGTAGAGTATTGTTGTCAATATGCCAGCTATACGATGCTATGAGCGCTGCAGTGTGCTCGGGTGAGTAGGGTATGCGCTTTCCAGCGTACTCCTCAACGCCGTCGTTGTACTTGCGGAAACGAGCATTGGTATAGCCATAGTCGCCACGGATGTTAAATCCTCGGTAGCCATAATCCACACTCAGCTCTACGCCGTAGCTACGTGCACGTGCGGCATTCGACATCATACGTCCTGTGCTCATGCCCTTGGGTAGTACGGTTACCTGCTGGTCGAAACACTCAATCCAGAAGGCTGCTGCGTCGATACTAAGTCTTGCAATGGGGCTTAGGTGCGTGCCTACCTCGAAATTCCAACTTGTCTCAGGCTTGTAGCGTGTTGCCGAGGCTGAGTCGTAGCTTGTCTGAGTTGCCGAGGAGTCAAGTTCTATGCCAAGATCCGAGAGCATGTCGTTCATCATCTTCGACTGTAGGATGTCTGAGAATATCTGAGTGTTGTAGCCTCCCGACTTGTATCCACGAGTGATTGTTCCGTATATGTTACCTACCGAGGTTCGGTACTCAACAGAGAACTTGGGCAGTACCTCCCAGAATAGCTGCTTCTCACGACCCTTGAACTTCGTGTGCAGAGGCTTAAACTCAGTCATCGTGTAGTCAAACATATAGCCTAACTCGGCCTGCGAGTGGTAGTCCATCGATGTCTGCTCGATATCGAAGCGCAGACCTGCAGTAAGTCGCCAACGACCCAAATCGAAGTATGACTGGTGGTAGAGTGCTGTGCCGTAGACTGGAATGTTAAAGTCGCTGGCAATAACAAAGTTATCGGTGTCAAACTTGATGTTGTTCTCAGGAAAGACGTTGTGAATACCATTGTTTATATTGCTCAGGATAAGCTCCTCCACGCCATCATGCTTAAACGTCACGGGCGATGACATGTCAAGCCACTTAGCAAAGCCAAAGAGTCCGCATAGCCACTGCCAGCGTGATGAGGTGTCGGCGTTGCGGATGACAATATCCTCGGTAATGGCAAACTCGCTCTGCTGCTGCTGGAGTGTGAACATCGACTTAGGCGTGAAGTCCTGATCGAGGGTCATCTCATCGCCAAGATATTGAACGCTTGTTGTTGACTGCAGGCGTATATTGCCACTATTCCAGTGGAGCACAAGACCATCGCTGATAGACAGGCGTTTGTAGCTCGAGGGGTCGTTATAGGCAATAGGGTTGTAGTGCCCGCTCTCCTTGTCCAGGAGCTGGTATGCGTAGCCACCCTCGTCGGTGTAGCCTGCTGTGAGGATGTTATCAAGGCTCAGATGGTTATTTGCCAGCCACTGCAGACGCAATCTTCCACCAATGTTGTAGCCCGCATCGCACATCGTGTCTGTATAGGTGTTGCGGAAGTATCCCATCTCGTTGTTGCCCGCCACGCTAAGTGACACACCCAGGCGCTCAGTAGGCTTCGAGTAGTAGGCCATTGAGGCACGCTGCGATAGGTTTGATGTGAGCTCTACCATGCCACGAAAACCCTGCCAGTCGAATGGCGAGAGCGAGGTGATGTTCATTACACCACCCGAGGTGTTGCGACCATAGAGCGTACCCTGAGGGCCACGCAGAAGCTCTATGCGACGAATGTCGAAGAGGTCGAAGTCGTAGCTATTCTTGTTCATCACGGGCACGTCGTCGATTGTAAGGCCAAGAACAGGCTGGTCGATGCGTGAGCCGAAGCCACGAACGTATATCGACGAGGTGATTGATGAGCCATAGTCGGGCTGATAGAAGTTGGGGGCGATGAGCGATAGCTCCTTTATAGAGCCTATGCCGCGCTGCTCGATCTGCGCCATGGTAATCGTGGTGGCGGAGATAGGCTTGCTTGCTCTATTGTCGCTCTTGAGCGACGCACTGATCTCGACCAACTCAATGTCGTGGTGCAATGAGTCGGTGGGCTCCTGTGCCATGAGTGGCAGAGCAAGTAGCAGGGCTAATATCGTTAAACACTTTTTCACGATGCAAAAGTAGTACCTCAAAACGAAAAAAACAACCCCTATTTATGAGGGTTATTGCCCCCTTGAGTACTAATAATCATAAAAAAAAGTTGCCGAAGAGAGCTCTCTCTCCTCGGCAACATAGATATAGCAGCCGCAATGCTTACTTTGCAAGTGGCATCTTGTCAAGACGACGCTGGTGGCGACCACCCTCGTACTCAGTCTCGAGCCAGATGTTAAGCATCTCCAAAGCCTCATCGTTTGAGATGAAACGTGCAGGCATGCACAATACGTTAGAGTTGTTGTGCTGACGTGAGAGCTTAGCAATCTCAGGAATCCAGCAGAGTGCTGCACGGATACCCTGGTGCTTGTTAAGTGTCATTGAGATACCCTCGCCAGAGCCACAAAGACCAATACCACGCTCCAACTCGCCAGCCTCGATAGCGTCGGCAAGTGGGTGTGCAAAATCTGGATAGTCTACTGACTCCTCAGAGTAGCAGCCAAAGTCCTTAACCTCGAAGCCCTTAGTTGAAAGGTAGCCTACGAGGAACTCCTTGAGGTCGTATGCTGCATGGTCGCATGCAATACCGATTTTCTTCTCCATAGTTATATCTGTTTTTAGGTTATAAGAATCTATTGTTGTTTTACTCCTTCGATGCACGCTTGCGGTCTACCTCCGAGAGCAAAATCTTACGAAGGCGGATAGCCTTAGGTGTCACCTCTACATACTCATCCTCGCGGATATACTCCAGAGCCTCCTCCAACGAGAAGATTACAGGAGGTGCGATAGATGTCTTTTCGTCAGAGCCCGAAGCACGCATGTTTGTGAGCTGCTTAGCCTTGGTAACATTCACGGTGATATCGTTCGAACGTGTATGCTCGCCAATGACCTGACCGCAGTATACCTGCTCCATTGGTGAGATGAAGAACTTACCACGATCCTGAAGCTTGTCGATAGAGTATGCATAGGCAGTACCTGTCTCCGAAGCGATGATAGCACCCACCGAGCGGCTCTCGATCTCACCCATCCATGGCTCAAAGTCCTTGAGGCGGTGGGTCATGATAGCCTCGCCAGCAGTAGCTGTAATCATTGTAGAGCGAAGACCGATGATGCCTCGTGAAGGGATGATAAACTCGAGGCGTGTACGCTCATTCGATGACTCCATGTTCACGAGCTGACCCTTGCGACGTGTGGTGAGCTCGATGACAGTACCTGCGCAATCATCGGGACAATCTACGGTCATCTCCTCCACAGGCTCGCACTTTATGCCGTCAATCTCCTTGGTGATAACCTTTGGCTGGCCAACCTGCAACTCGTAGCCCTCACGACGCATGGTCTCGATAAGCACTGAGAGGTGCAACACACCACGACCATATACCATGAATGAGTCGGCATTCTGGCCTGGCTCGACACGAAGTGCAAGATTCTTCTCCAACTCGCGGTCCAGACGCTCCTTGATATGGCGTGATGTCACATACTTACCATCCTTGCCAAAGAATGGCGAGTTATTGATGGTAAAGAGCATAGACATCGTAGGCTCGTCGATGGCAATAGGTGGGAGTGGCTCTGGGTCCGTAAAGTCGCAGATGGTGTCGCCAATCTCGAAGCCCTCGATACCTACGAGAGCACAGATCTCGCCACACTCCACACGCTCAGCCTTAGCCTTGCCCAAGCCCTCGAAGACCATGAGATCCTTAATCTTAGACTTGACCAACGTGCCGTCACGCTTTGCCAGTGTTACATTCTGACCCGCTGTGAGCGATCCACGAGTAACCTTACCCACGGCAATACGGCCAACGTATGGTGAGTACTCGAGCGATGTTACGAGCATCTGCACGGTGCCGTCAACACTCTCTGGCTCTGGAATCTCGTCGATGATAGTGTCAAGAAGTGGGCAGATAGAGTCTGTGCGCTCCGAAGCTACGTGCGACATCCAGCCCTGCTTAGCCGAGCCATAGATTGTCTTATAGTCGAGCTGCTCCTCCGTAGCACCAAGCGTAAACATGAGGTCAAACACCTGCTCGTTTACTACATCTGGGCGGCAGTTCTCCTTGTCCACCTTGTTGACTACAACGATAGGCTTCTTGCCAAGTGACAAGGCCTTCTGGAGTACGAAACGTGTCTGGGGCATTGTACCCTCGAAGGCGTCAACTAGAAGAATCACGCCGTCGCACATGTTCAACACACGCTCCACCTCGCCACCAAAGTCGGCGTGACCTGGGGTGTCGATGATGTTAATCTTGTAGTCCTGATATATAACCGACACGTTCTTCGAGAGGATTGTGATGCCTCGCTCTCGCTCGATGTCGTTGTTATCCATGATTAGGTCGCCACCGCCCATCTCGTTGTCACGAAGTAGGTTTCCCTGCATGATCATCTTGTCAACAAGGGTTGTCTTACCGTGGTCTACGTGGGCGATAATTGCAATGTTGCGTAGTTTTCGCATACTTATATAATTTTTAGACGCCACAAAGATATGAAAAAAAATGGTAATATATCCCCGTATAAGAGAGAAAAGTGCTATGTTTATTAGTACTTTAGTATCATTCTATGCTCAATGATAAATGCCCAGATAGTTGTGCTATCTGGGCATTTGATTGTTGCGGTGGGGGTATCGCCGCTATCTCTCTTTTTTAAGATTATTCCTTCTGCTCGTTAAGGATGCGCATAGCTGCGTCGAAAATCGTAGTGTCGTCCAAAGTTACTACACCACCATCAGGACCCTGCTCGATGTGGATACCAGAGCAAGCCTTAGCCTCAAGGTGCTGACCACCAAAGTAGTTACGTACTGTCTCAACGTCGATTCCCAACTCATCTGCAATGCGCTGCGAGCTACCTGAGGGCAACTTATCCTTAATGCGGCGCAACTCGTTAAATGTGATAATCATAATTTTAAGGTATTAAGATTAATAATATAAATTTCCTTTTCCGATACTAAATTAATCTTTTTTTTTGAAACAGCCAAACCTTTATTGATATTTTTTCAAAAAACTTTAAATATCGATATTTTGCCCCTCGATATACAAAAAAAAGAGGCTCCCGAAAGAGCCTCTCTCATATTTGGTTACGATACTAATTATCGTATCTGGCGAATGATCTCACCACCGTGCTTGATAGCCTCCTCGTTCTGTGGGAGCATCTTCCAAGCGCGCTCTGGCAAGGTCTTCTTCAAACCAGCCATAACATTCTCCATAGCTACAACAGGACGAACCTTGAGGTAAGCACCGAGAATCATGGTGTTGAACAACTTAGCCTGGCCAAGGCGTGCGCACTCAGCAGTTGCATCAATCTGATAGATGTTGATGTCTGTACGTGTTGGGTGGCTTGTGATACCGTTTGTATCGTAGATGAGGGTACCACCTGGCTTAACCTGAGACTCGAACTTATCCATTGACTGCTGGTTGAGAACAACTACGCAATCGAACTCGTGAGCGATAGGTGATGAAATAGGCTTATCCGAGAGGATAACAGTAACGTTAGCTGTACCACCACGCATCTCAGGACCGTATGAAGGCATCCATGTTACCTCCATATCCTGCATAATACCAGAGTAAGCCAAAATCTTACCCATAGTGAGGACACCCTGTCCTCCAAAACCTGCAATGATTATTGTCTCTTTCATAATGCTTACTCTTTAGTTGTGTCCTTCAAATCGCCGGGCTCGTAGAATGGCAACATATTCTTCTCCAACCACTCGTTAGAAGCAACTGGTGAGAGCTTCCAACCAGAGTTACATGTAGCAACGATCTCAACAAGGCTGAAGCCCTTACCTGCCATAGCATTCTCGAATGCGTGACGGATAGCCTTCTTAGCCTTACGTACGTTAGCTGGAGTGTGAACTGTCTGACGAGTAACGTAGCATACACCATCGAGGTGAGCCAACATCTGAGCAATCTTATAAGGATAGCCGTTGAGCTTTGGATCACGACCGTATGGAGTAGTAGCTGTCTTCATACCCAAGAGGGTAGTAGGAGCCATCTGACCACCAGTCATACCATAGATAGCGTTGTTGATGTAGATAGCAACGATGTTCTCGCCACGTGCTGCAGCGTGGATAGTCTCGCCTGTACCAATAGCTGACATATCACCGTCACCCTGGTATGTGAAGACCATCTTCTCTGGGTTAACACGCTTGATAGCTGTTGCTACTGCGCATGCACGGCCGTGAGCAGCCTGTGCCCAGTCAATATCAATATAGTTGTATGCAAATACTGAGCAACCCACAGGCGATACGCCGATAGTGTCGTGCTCCAAGCCCATCTCCTCGATAACCTCGGCAACGAGCTTGTGAACAGTACCGTGGCTACAGCCGGGGCAGTAGTGCATTACATTAGGCAAGATAAGCTTAGACTTGCCAAATACCAAATTCTCCTTTTTGATTTCAACCTCTGCCATAGTCTTATCGGTTTAATAGTTTCTCTTTAAGTGCTTTAAGTACCTCATCTGGTGAGAACAACATACCACCCAAACGGCCGTAGTGCTCTACTGGAGCCTTGCCATTAACTGCAAGACGAACATCCTCGACCATCTGACCTGCGTTGAGCTCAGCGCAGAGGAAGCCCTTCACGCCACGAGCAGCGAGCTCCTCGATAGGCTTCTTAGGGAATGGGTAGAGAGTGATAGGACGCAACAAACCGAGCTTGATGCCCTCAGCACGTGCCATCTCAACTGTTGCTGAGCAGATACGTGATGATGAACCGAATGCTACGATTACGTAGTCTGCGTCGTCGCACTGAATAGCCTCGTAGCGTACCTCGTTCTCCTCCAAAGTGCGATACTTAGCCTGAAGACGCTGGTTGTTAACCTCCATAACCTCAGACTTAAGCTCGAGTGAAGTGATAACGTTGCGCTCGCGATCATCAGTCTTACCGATAAGAGCCCAGCTCTTGCACTCTGCAGCGATCTCCTCCTTAGTCTTGCGAGGACGCTGTGGAGCAAGAACAACCTTCTCCATCATCTGACCGATACAACCGTCAGC
>JAGBXX010000005.1 GCA_017629035.1 Alistipes sp.
TAATTTGCCGTTATCGGCAAGAATTGCTATATTTGCACAGAAAATCGGTCTAAAACTTGCCGATAGTCGTAGTGTATGAAGTATATTTCAGTTGCAGAGTTTGCCTCAAAATTTGGCATTTCGGAGCGCACAGCGCGTAATTACTGCTCCCTCGGAAAGATTGAGGGTGCAACCCTCGTGGGTAAGACTTGGAACATTCCTGTCGAGGCGGAGCTTCCTGGTAGAAAACCTCGCCAGCGTAAGGCGATGCCACTGCTCGTTGTTCTGCGCCAAGAGAAGGAGGCAAAACTAAAAGGCGGTATCTATCACAAGACGCAGATTGACCTCACCTACAACTCCAACCATATCGAAGGCAGCCGCCTAACGCACGACCAGACACGCTATATCTTCGAGACCAACACCATAGGTATTGAGGGCGAGAGTATTCGTGTGGATGATATCATCGAGACGACAAATCACTTCCGTTGCATCGATCTTATAATCGACCGAGCCGAGGAGAAGCTGACCGAGAGTCTTATCAAGGAGCTGCATCTAATTCTCAAATCTGGCACTTCCGATAGTCGTAAGGATTGGTTTACCGTTGGCGACTATAAACGCCTACCTAACGAGGTGGGTGGCAACGAGACCACTGCACCCGAAGATGTGCATCGTGAGATGAAGGCTCTGCTCAAAGAGTACTACGGCAAGAAGCAAAAGTCGTTTGAGGATATTATAGACCTGCATCAGCGCTTTGAGTCGATACACCCATTCCAGGATGGCAATGGTCGTGTCGGTCGTCTTGTGATGTTTAAGGAGTGCTTGGCGAATGGTTATGTGCCATTCATCATCACCGAGGAACTCAAAATGTTCTACTATCGCGGATTGCGTGAGTGGAACAATGTGCGGGGTTATCTTCTCGATACCTGCTTGGCTGCACAAGACAACTACAAGGCCGTACTCGACTATTTTAAGACTAGACACTAACAACCTTCACAGCTGCCGCCTATCCTCTTTACAGAAGCAAGTTCTGTAAATAAAAACTACTAACCCAAAGGGTGTATATCTTTAATGTATAACTCAACTATTACTTATAATCTTATAAAATTCTTAAGTTTTGATTTTGTGAGTTTTATCGTGAAAGGTGTTGGACAACATACGTACTATACTTTGTTCTGACTAAATAGAACAGTTTATAATTACGATATATATTATGAAACAAATTTAATAAACTTACTATGGGAATTTGCCTATAATTAACATTTATCCTATCTTTGTCATTGGCTAATTAATAATACATTATGACGACACGTTTAATAGAATTAATAAATAGTGTAGCTGAAGGAAGTAAAGCTCAGTTTGCACGTATGATGGGATGGAAGCCTCAATACCTCAGTGGTATGTTGAATGGCCGAATTGGGTTAACTCCAATTATTCGTATATTACAAGTGTTACCTAATCTTAACGCGAGGTGGCTATTATTAGGGGAAGGTAAAATGTTTAACTCTGATGAATGGATCGAAATACAATCTATCGGTAACCCAATATTTTCTCAAAAAAAGGATTGTATACACACTTCGGAGTTAGTAGATCAATATGAGTCTGAAAAGAAAGATTTAATACCAGTAATTTCAGAGGCTAACGAAGATATACTAAAAACACCTCGTGAGAAGGAACGTAGTTTGATACATACTAAGATCTGCTCTAGATATAAGGAGTTAATGAAACAATTTCCTGGTGTGAAATCATATCGTTTAATGAAGGTTATAGCGACGGAGCATAGTAGAACAATTCCTAACATTCGTAAGATATTGATAGATTACGGATTATATTCCAATAAGCATTATTAGCAAATTTCAAGCGCTCCTTATAGTCTGTACACCACGCCGACCACTCTGCCACGCCGTTGGAGCAGTCAGCAGTTTTTTCAGAATATATAATAAAAAAGCAATAGGCGGGAGTCATCACGACTGCCGCCTATAACCTCAGAAATAAATTCTGAAAAACTCTTTTATGTAGCGCAAGCGTAATACCTCTTACAAACTACTAACGTTCTTTGAAGTTTGCGTAGAGCAAGAGGAGTTTGGCAATGGTGCTGCCGTAGGCATCGGGTTGTGGTGTTGTGGCTGTGGGAGTTTACTCACTAATAGCTACAACATCACAACACGTATTATTGCATAGCAATATTCCATTGCCATGCTACTCGCAGATAACTCTGCCACGCCGTGAGAATCGTCAGTAGTTTTTTCAGAATTTTATAAAAAAAGCAATAGGCGGGAGTCATCACGACTGCCGCCTATAACCTCAGAAATAAATTCTGAAAAAACTACTAACCCAAACTTAAATAAATGAAGAAACCTAACTACGTGGCCGGGCCAGCGTAGCTATTCAAGGAGTGTGCAATCCTTGTGCCAAAATAACGCAGCGCAACACGGAAAAATTGTGTGGCAGGAGTTATTTGGGCCAAAAAGAGTATTTTTTTTGACTTTTGGGCGAAAAAAAGAAAAAGTGTGGTGCGCAATACTCACAATACCCCAGTTGAAACCCCTTTAATCTCTTTCAATCCATTACTATCGTCGAATTGCCCCTTTCAGCCGTTTGCTTTATCACTATTTATTGCGTAACTTTGCAAAAAAGTGAGCTATGGCACTACGTATACTTCTGGCGTTCGATAAGTTCAAGGGGTCGCTCACCTCGAGCGAGGCGGCCGAGGCCTTTGCCTTGGGCCTTAGGGATGTTGTGCCCAGTGTTGAGGTCGATGTTGCCGAGGTGTCGGATGGTGGCGATGGCCTTGTTTCGACACTTGCTAAGGCCCTGGAGGGTGTGGTGTGTCGTGCTACGGTCGCTGACCCACTCGGTCGCCCTCATGAGGCGCTATGGGCAACCATCGAGGGTGGAGCTACTGCCGTAATCGAGATGTCGGAGGCGGCGGGGCTGAGGCTGCTCGAGGAGAGTGAGTACAACCCTCTACGTACCTCGACCTATGGCGTTGGCGAGCTTATGCTCGGGGCGCTGGATAGGGGGTGCAGGAGGCTAATACTCGGCCTTGGAGGCAGTGCCACGAACGATGGTGGCATGGGTATGTTGCAGGCTCTGGGCGTGCGGTTCTTCGACGCTGAGGGGCGTCTGCTTGCGGCCTCGGGCGAGGCTATGTGCAGGGTTGCAACTATCGATATTAGTGGCCTTGATGCACGGCTCGAGGGGGTAGATATTGTCGTTGCCTCGGATGTCGACAACCCACTCTACGGCGAGCGTGGTGCAGCATACGTCTATGCGCCGCAGAAAGGGGCTACAAATCACGATGTAGAGCTGCTGGATGCGGGACTCAGGCGATATCATGAGGCGGTGAGGAGTGCCGTGGGCGAGGACTATGCCACTCGGCCTGGTGCTGGTGCTGCGGGAGGTGTGGGCTATGGCCTAATGGCTCTGCTCGGTGCAAAGATGCGCTCGGGCGTGGAGCTGGTGATGGAGATGACTCGCTTTGTGGAGCGTGCCTCGAGGTGCGATATAATAGTCACGGGCGAGGGTAGGCTCGACAGGCAGACGCTCATGGGCAAGGCACCCTCGGGGGTGTTGAGCGTGGGTCGTAGGCTTGGTGTCGATGTCATTGCCGTGGGTGGCTCGGTTAGCGATGCGGAGGCACTTGTGGAGGGTGGCTTCAGTAGGGTATATGCCGCCACGCCCGAGGGTATGGCCCTACGTGAGGCGATGAAACGAGATACGGCACAGCAGAACCTCCGCCGCGTGGCACATGTTGTAGCTCGAGATATCTTAGCGCACGGAGCGTTGTAGCGGGTATGCCGCCTGCAAAATCTTGTTGAGCATAAGTTGTGGATAGTCAGCATTTTCCTCGAGGAAGTGCTGCAATTTGTCGTGTGCCTCGGGGCTTCGATGTCCCGAGAGGAGTGCTCCTACCCAGTTGCGTGGGAAGAAGATGTCGCCTGTGCGCTGCACCTCGAGAAGCTCGTCAAGGCCTGGGCGTATGTACTCCACCGCCTCGAGGCCACGTAGTGGGTGGTTGAGGTAGGCAAGGGCCGAGGCTGCCCAGGGCTCTATGCGGCGGTTCTGGGGCTCGAGGAGTGAGCTAAAGAGTGCATCACGCTCGCTCTTTGAGGGGTGCACGGCACGTATGATATAGTCGAAGCGGCGCAGACGGTCGGGGTCGCTGATGCGGCTACGCTGCGTGGTGCAGATAGTGTCGTAGCGCTCTGGGTAGCGGAGTGCAAGCTCGTATGAAAGTGCCATGTAGTCGTTGACGTTGAGCAGAGGGTGGTTGGCCTCGTGCCAGATGTCGTAGAGTTCGGCAACAACGCTCTCATTGGTGGCTATCTGCATCAACATTCTTAGTATCTGCTGGCGGCAGGAGTTCAAAGAGTGGCTCTCGGCAAGCTCCATAAGAGCACGCTCCTCAACGTGGTGCTCACCGCTCATGAGGGGCTCGGCGAGCTCGGCGACGATTGTCGAGGCTATGAGTGGGTTGCGCTCTGTGCTGAGGCCACGCAGTAGCGAGGTGAGTAGAGCGTCGGCAGTGATGTTGCCATGGAGGTAGTTCTCGTAGAGGTTCATGATTGTCGCCTGGCGTGCGGTGTCGCTCTCAATCTCGGGCCACTTGGCGGCAAGGCTCTCGAGGTCGCTCTCTGCGAGTAGGAAGAGGCCATAGCCACGGCCGCAGCTGTTGGCGATGATATACTCGGTGCCCTCGGGGAGAGAGTATGTCGTAGGCTTGCTCTCGACCATAACCTCGATGTCGTGCTTTGTGCCATTGGTAGTTACGGCAGTCACCGTGAAGCGCTGAGGCCAGCTTAGGCCACGGCCAAGAGGGTCGCTATCAGATACGGTGAGGGTGTTCTCGCTGCGAGAGAGTGAGATATGTGGCATTCCTGGCTCATTTACCCATACGTTGCTAAATGTGGCAAGGTCGGCGCTACATAGGCGGTCGAGGATGGCGATAAGGTCGTCCCACGTGGCGTTGCCGTAGGCGTAGGTGCGCAGGTACTCCTGTATGCCACGACGAAAGGCCTCCTCGCCCATGATTTCGTGGAGTTTCTCCATCACTATGGGCGCTTTGTTGTAGATTATCTGCCCGTAGATAAGTCCTGCATTACGCAGATTATCAAGCTCTTGGCGTATCGACGTGCTACCCGCAGTGCGGTCCTCGTTGAGTGCCGAGGCGGTGTAGGTCTTCAGGCGGTTGAGCGTGTGGTTGACCTCGGGGAAGAGGGGCTCGGCCATGCGTGCTGCGAAGTAGTTGGCAAAGACCTCCTTGGTCCACACGTCGTCAAACCAGCGCATCGTTACATAGTCGCCAAACCACATGTGCGCCGTCTCGTGGGCTATGAGCTGTATGCGTCGTAGCTCCTCGTCGGGTGTGGGGTTGTTGGAGAGGAACATCTGCGTGTCGTTATATAGCGTGGCTCCCGTGTGCTCCATGCCTCCATACTGGAAGCCGGGCAGGATGATAAGGTCGTACTTTGCAAAGGGATATTTGATGCCTGTGTACTCCTCGAGCCAGTCGAGCGACGAGGCCACCTGCTTGAATATGGTGTCGAGTTGCTCGAGGCGCTTGGGGTCGCTCTCACGGTAGTATGCCGAGAAGGTGTGGCGTGAGTCGGAGTAGGTGCGTTTCGATAGTTTACCTACGACAAACGAGAAGAGGTAGGTGCTCAGGGGCTCGGTGGGGTGGAACTCCACACGCTTGGTGCCCTCAACGCTCTTGGAGCTACGAATTGCCGTGTTCGACACCGCCTCCCACGCCTCGGGGAGCGTGAGCGAGAGGGTGTACGAGGCCTTCATGTCGGGCTGGTCGAACGAGGGGAAGAGGGTGCGTGCACGGTCGGGCACAAGCAGGGTGTAGAGATACTCCTCCTGGCGGTTTAGCGACTGGTCCGAGGCGGTGAAATCGACGGTGATAGAGTTCCTGCCACGTGGGGCGTTGCGTAGTACGATATGCTCGTTTACTGCCTCATACTCAATGTTTTGACCGTTGAGTTTTACGCTATGTATGTTCTCGCTCTCACGGAAATCCATGACGATGTCCGAGCTATGCTCCAAGCTCAGTGCAATGGTCACACTGCCCTCCACCGCCTCGCTGCGCTTGTCGGGGATTACGAAGTGGAGCTCATAGCTGGGCTCCAGGTATGTAGCCTTGCGCCACTGGGCGAGTTCACGGCCTACGCCTGGGTCGAGGAGTGTGGTGGGTGTGGTGCTGCAGCCAATGCTTGCGATGAGTGCAGCAAGGAGTAGTATCTTACGCATGGTGTGCTCTTTTTGCAAAGATACAAATTTTTTGCAAATAGTAGCACGTAGTAACATGAGTAACATGAGTAACATGAGTAACATCAGTAACACGAGTAACATGTCCCCACACCCCTGTTACTGTGTTACTGTGTTACTATGAGTTATAATGAGTTAGAATGGGTTAATATAGAAACCCATCGAAACTCATAGATACTCATTATATCCCATTGATATGTTACTATGAGTTATAATGAGTTAGAATGGGTTTCTATATTAACCCATCGGAACTCATAGATACTCATCATATCCCACTGATATGATACTATGAGTTATAATGAGTTATAATGGGTTTCTATACTAACCTATCGAAACTCATAGATACTCATTGTATCCCACAGATATGTTACTATGAGTTATAATGAGTTAGAATGGGTTTCTATACTAACCCATCGAAACTCATAGATACTCATTATCTCCCACTGATATGTTATTATGAGTTATAATGAGTTGGAATGGGTTTCTATATTAACCCATCGGAACTCATAGATACTCATTGTATCCCATTGATATGATAATATATATAACCCTGCGCTCAGCACTCGCTGATAGTAACATGAGTAACAGAGTAACACAGTAACAGGGGTGTGGGTATATGTTACCGATGTTACTCTTGTTACTAATGTTACTCGTGTTACTCCTGTTAGCGCAGGCAAAACAAAAGCCACCCCAGCGTTGGGATGGCTCTTGCTATTGCGGTGGAGCTCACGTTAAGCTCCTTCGGTTTGAGCTTACTCGCAGCTCTGGTCCTGGTAGTCGAGGATAGTGCCCTGGAACGTACCAACGATGCGGTTGCCGTTGTCGTCGGCGCTATCAATCTCGAAGGTGTAGTCGTTGGTGCCATTCTTAGTCACCTTGACTGTACCTGCGGTCATAGGCGCTGCCTGCGACATATCTACCTGGCTCTGCTGGCACCATAGATACCATGCGTGGAGCTGGAGGCTATCGTCACGCAGACGACCCACAGGGATAGTATATGCGTAGTCCGAGGTGTTCTCGTCGTGGAACTTGTACTCGCCAACGATGCCGTCGAGGTTACTGAAACCACCGAGCTCCTTAGGTACGAGGAGGTCAAAGATGAGATACTCGCCGTTGTATGGGCTAATGTTAGCAACCATGTCGATAAACCATACATCGTAGCCTGTGCCGAGGTGGTCGCCACGGTAGCGAGCGTTGATATGGCCATTAGTGACGTTGAAGGTGATATCCTCGGTGTACTGGCTCACGGGCGATACGTCGGCGTATGTATTCTGGATATAGTCCTCCATGATTGTCGAGCCGTGGTACTCCACGTGGTGCAGCGTGCCATCGAAGAAGGTGATGTCGGCAACGATGCTATCCTCGGTAACCACAAGAGTGGCATCAGCAAAGGCTGTTGTTGTGTACTGTGGAGTGAAGATGTAGCTGTTGTCCTTATATGCGTCGATAGTGCCTGGGTTGCCCGAGCGAGAGTGGTCGAGCTTGTATGTGCCCACAGGTATGCGGTGCACAGAGTTGAACGACGAAGCCACATCGGAGTAGATGTCGAAGCGGTACTCCGTAGCGCCATCCTGCTTCGACTGGTAGTGGTCGGCACGCTGGTCGCCAAGGATTACGAAGTAGTTGAAGCCCTTGGTGTTGATGTACTTACCCCAGTATGTACCTCCGAGGTGTGTTGCGGTGAACTCCACGTCGGCATGCTTCGTGCCACTCTGCTTTACCATGACCATGAAGCTATACTCGCCATACGACACCTTGATTGTTGCGCTACGCTCCGTCTCGCCATCGTTGGCTGCGACGTTGAACGTAACCTTGCCCTCGCTCGCTGAGAGCTCCTCGATCCATGCCACGGCAGTAGCTGCCTCAGCGATGTTGGCACGTGTGGCCGAAAGGTCCTCAAACTCGTAGGTGATAACACCCTCACCACCTGCTGCCTCGAAGTTCATCACCGACTGCGAGGTGAGCTTGATTTTGAGGTTAGGGTTAACCTCGTTGGGCCCCTCAGTAGGCTCACACGACACAAAAGCGACTGCTGCAAGAGCAATCATTGCAAAAAATCTTCTCATTGTAGTTTTATAGGTTTTAAGTTTTTAGGTATTACTTTTTATAGTCGAAGCCCACATACTCACCAAACTCACACATCGACGTTGTCACGACCTCGTATTTGTTGTCGTAATTCTCATTTGGTGCTGAGAGTATGGCGATAAGTTTGAAGTTCTCCTTCTTCCAGTGATTAGCGCAGAATAGGTCGAACTCCAAGACACGGCTCAGTGTTGTGCCAGCCTCGACGTAGCCAAACTCCATGCCTGCGATGTCACTATTAGATACGCCCGTAGGCGCATCGCGCATCACACTCGAGTGTGTGTGCATCCATGAGGCTGTCGCTGCCGTCTGCTGGAGATAGATATCATCCTCGAGTACCCATAATGATAGCTTGTACTGCTGTGACACAGAAGACTTTACCGATACGCTCACTACGATTTTGTCACCCTCAATCTTCGCTGCGTAGGCTATGCCTGCTGCGGGGTTCTCCTCCCATAGGTCGTCGATGCGCTGCTCGAGCTGATACTTACCCGTGTAGTTGAAGCAGTAGTTTGTCGTGAAGCTTGGATATCCTGTGAGTTTATCACCCGTAGAGCATACGTTCACGTAGTAGTTCCATAGCGTACGTGCCGCCGAGGAGTAGCATATCTCCTGCGAGCTAAAGGTGTAGGCGTAGACTACGTTGAACTTATCCTTATACTCAGCCTTCTCCTGCGTGTCGTGTATAGCCTGCTTGACACCTGGGCAGTAGGAGCATCCCGCACCTGTGTGGTCGACAATGAGCATTCGCTGGTTGAAGTCGAAGCTCTCGGGAGCGCTATCCTCAGGGAAGTTAGGGGCATAGTCGGGGATGACCGTAATGCTTAGTATCTTCGACTTTAGGCCGTTGTACTTGGCATAGAACGATAGCTCGCCACCCTCTGTTGGAGTGTATGGGTTGCTCACCTGCTCGTTGGTGTAGTTGCGATGAATCGTAGCCTTAGAGGTCACATCCTCGCCCTCATATATCACGCTGAATGTAAGCTGCTCGCCACTCCTTAGCGACTGCTTGTCGGCGGTGAGTCTCACCTCGTCGCTTGCCGCCTCCTGGTCGACAAACACTGTGAGCTCATGTCCCATATATCCGAGCGTAATCTTGGCGTTGCGAGCCTTTGTGTCGCTGTTGCGTGCCACGCTGAACGAAACCTCTTTTGAAGTTATTGACTCTATCACAACCCACTCTTTGTTCGATACCGCCTCGACAAGCGCATCCTCCTCATCACTCTCGATAGAGTAGGTTATCGTGCCCTTGCCACCCTTCGATGTGAATGGCATCTTACGCTCCGAGGTTATTGTGAGCGAGGCGTTGCTATCTGCCGAGCCTCCCTCCTGCATCACGCCTACGCTTATCTGCTCCTTGCCGTAGCTCAGCGTCACGATGCCCACACGACTCTCTGTGCTGTGATTGGCGTCGACAAAGAGTGTAACCTGCTCACTAACACTGATGTTGCCTATCCAGTCTTCGGTTGTTGAAGCCTCAAGCTCGAGGCCCTCGACTGGGTCGGTTATGGTGTAGTGAATGGCCATGTCGCCACCCGCAGCGTCAATGCTCAGAACACCACCCTCCACGCTGAGGTGCTGTACTTCGGGAGTAGGCTCCACGGCAGGGTTTTCGCACGCAGCAAAGAGTAGAGTCAAGGCTGCAAATATCAATCTTAACACTTTCACACTAAATATGTTGTATATTGTTTAGTTACTTCGCTGGGTTGTTGAGCTCCATGCCGCCCATGTTAGCAAAGAATGGGTCGAAGCCAATCTCACCCACGTAGTGCATCTTGAGCACATCGAGTGTTGCTGTGCGCATATCTACCCAGATGTCATACATTCCATCCTTGTGCTCGATGGTCATGTATCCATCCAGGAGTGGCACCTCACGACCACGAATCTTCACAATGCAGTAGTTCGTGTCAAAGCACCAGTAGCCATCACCCTCGGTGTCGCCAATGTAGTATGTGCCCTCGGGGATAACGCTGTCAGTTACAGTATCTTTGCCCGCTGTGAAGTCGAGTGTGAGCACGATGTCGGCAGTGATTAGATAGAGGATGAAGTTGTTGTACGAAGGCATATATGCGCCATCCACTCTATCCCAGATGATAGGGTAGCGACCCTCGGGCATTACCCAGAGCTCGGATGCCGACTCGTGATAGATGAAGAAGATGTCGTAGCGCATGCCAGCCTCGGCCTCAATCTTCACGTCCGAGCCACCCTCGATGAGCATGATGTGATCCTCAGGGGCATTTGTCCCTGCCTCAGCCACGCCATAAGTGCCTTCCTCGCCACCATTGCAGCGAACCACAAACTCCATATCGCCCTCGAACTTCACGCCTCTTGCGGTGAGATACTTGCCGTCGGTCTTGAGTACCACGTCGCTCTCACGGTTGTTGCCCTCGAATGTGCCGAATATAGACCAGCGCTTCTCGCCTGGCTTGAGTGCCTCCTCAGCATCCTCGGGGTTGCCTCCTGCGCTCATTATGCGGTATGTCTTGAGCTCCTTATCAAGGTAGATGTCATACTCTCCAGCCTCTGTCACCTTGATGTTGCTGCCCCAAGACTTAGCCTCGTAGATGAGGTTAGGCTCCGATACCTGGCCATTGCCACCGTAGCTCTTCTGGCCACCGTCGAAGATGAAGTTGAAGTTATCCTCGGCGCTGAGTGTCACGTTCTTCACGACGAAGTAGTCACCCTCCTCGCTCATAGCCGTAGCCTCGGCCTTAGCCCACTCATTCATGGTGCCGTTTACTGCCCAGCCAGCGATGTACTCTGGCTCGTCGATAGGGTCATCGTTGCCATTCTCGCTGCCTGCAGCCTGCTTCACGGTCACCTCAAAGGCGAACTCGCTGATATAGGCTCTGATTACCGCCTCACGAGGCTCAAGCGTCTCATTGCGAGCAACATCGAATGTAATCTGGCTGAGTGTCACATCGACCTTCTCGTCGACCTCAATCCACTCTGCCGAGCACTCTATGCTAAGGTTCTTGCCCGTTGTTGGTCTTAGGTCGCCGCTGTTGCTCACCTTGCCAGGGTTGTAGTCGAAGTAGATAGAGCCACGACCACCCTCAGCCTCAAACTCCATTATCTCGTCAGAGCTGAGTGTCAACGACTCCTTCTCTGGAGTCCCTGTTGGGTCACTTGGAGTCTCGCATGCTGCAAATACCAGTGGTAGTGCAAGCAAAAAGTAAAAAAGCTTACGCATATTTTTATAATTTTAATTATTTGTATTCTCAAAAAGAAAAAACATTCGTACAAAGTTAACACAATTTTCTCAAAATGCAAGAATTTGTGGGCGAAAGATGTATGTGTGGGTTAATATGAGTTACGATGAGTTAATATATTGACCCATTAAACCATATTATAACCCATTCTGCTCGTAAAAACTTATTAAAGACCTACGTTTGCAGTTTGCACATTTCCTAAAAATTCATTATATTTGTGCGATTTGTGCGTGTGTACGTGCTCGTATATGCGCCCTAAGAAGCGACAACAAACAAATAATGAGATAGTTATGCAGTTAGCAGACAAGTATTCGCCCGAGCTCATAGAGCAGAAATGGTACGATTTCTGGATTGAGCAGAACCTTTTTCACTCCGAGCCAGATGCTCGTGAGCCATATACAATCGTAATCCCACCACCAAACGTGACAGGTATGTTGCACATGGGCCACATGCTCAACAATACGTTGCAGGATGTCCTTGTGCGCCGTGCACGTATGCAGGGCAAGAACGCCTGCTGGGTGCCAGGTACCGACCACGCATCAATCGCTACCGAGGCTAAGGTCGTAGCCAAGCTCAAGGCCGAGGGTATCGACAAGGCGACACTCACACGTGAGGAGTTCTTGAAGCACGCCTGGGAGTGGAAGGAGAAGCACGGAGGCATCATCCTCCAGCAGCTCCGCAAGCTCGGTGCTTCGTGCGACTGGGAGCGTACATGCTTTACGATGGACGAGCCACGCTCGGCAGGTGTCATCAAGGTATTCGTGGACCTCTTCCGCAAGGGTCGCATCTACCGTGGTGTCCGCATGGTCAACTGGGACCCATCGGCATGCACAGCACTCTCGGACGAGGAGGTTATCTACAAGGAGTCGCAGGGTAAATTGTACTACCTGCGCTACAAGCTCGAGGGCTCAGAGGAGTATCTCGTTGTGGCTACAACACGCCCTGAGACCATCCTCGGCGATACAGCCCTCTGCGTTAACCCTAACGACGAGCGCTACAAGCACCTCCCAGCCGATGCACGTGTCATCGTGCCTTTGGTAGGTCGCTCTATCCCTGTTATCCGCGATGAGTACGTAGACCTCGAGTTCGGTACTGGTGCCTTGAAGGTTACCCCTGCACACGACGTCAACGACTATATGCTCGGCGAGAAGTATGGCCTCGAGACCATCGATATCTTCAACGACAACGGCACTATCAACGACAAGGTTGGTATGTACGTGGGCATGGAGCGTTTCGAGTGTCGCCGTGTCATCGAGGGCGACCTCAGCGAGGCAGGCCTTCTGGAGAAGGTTGAGCCTTATACCAACAACGTGGGCTACTCGGAGCGTACAGGTGTCGCTATCGAGCCTAAGCTCTCTATGCAGTGGTTCCTCTCTATGGATGAGCTCGCTAAGCCAGCAACTACTGCCGTGTTGGAGGATATCATCAAGTTTGTACCGGCAAAATACAAGAATACATACCGCCACTGGATGGAGAATATCAAGGATTGGTGTATCTCACGTCAGTTGTGGTGGGGTCAGCGTATCCCTGCCTACTACCTTCCAAAGGGTGGCTACGTAGTAGCAGAGAGTGCCGAGGAGGCTCTCCGCCTCGCACAGGAGAAGGATGCATCGCTCACCATGGCCGACTTGCGCCAGGACGAGGATGTGCTCGATACATGGTTCTCATCATGGTTGTGGCCAATCTCTGTATTTGACGGCTTGCGCTATCCTAACAACCCTGAGATTGAGTACTACTACCCAACCAACGACCTTGTGACAGGTCCAGATATCATCTTCTTCTGGGTTGCACGTATGATCATGGCGGGCTACGAGTGGCGTGGCACCTTCCCATTCAAGAACGTCTACTTCACAGGTATCGTTCGTGATAAGCTCGGCCGTAAGATGTCTAAGCAGCTCGGCAACTCGCCCGACCCACTCGACCTCATCGCTAAGTATGGCGCCGACGGTATGCGTGTGGCTATGCTCATGTCTACCTCTGCCGGCAACGACGTGATGTTCGACGAGGCACTATGCGAGCAGGGCCGTAACTTCGGCAACAAGATCTGGAACGCCTACCGCCTTGTGAATATGTGGGCCGTAGACGAGAGCCTCGAGCAGCCTGAGTATGCCAAGGAGGCTATCACATGGTTCGACGAGGTTATGGTGGAGCGTATCGAGCGCATCAACCACAACATGGAGCAGTACCGCATCTCTGAGGCCTTTACCGAGCTCTATCGCCTGTTCTGGGATGACTTCAGCGGCTGGTACCTCGAGATGGTTAAGCCAGCATACCAGTGCCCTGCAGATGCTAAGACTATTGCACGCACCAAGCACTACTTCGACCAGTTGCTCCGCCTGTTGCACCCATTCATGCCATTTATTACGGAGGAGATCTGGCAGGACCTCAAGCCTGAGGCCGATGTTAACTCTATCGTCATCGCCCAGCAGCCTAAGGTGGAGCGTGAGGCTGACGAGAAGATTATCGCTCGCTTTGGACTTGCCCAGGAGGTTATCACCGCCGTGCGTAATGTACGTAAGCAGAAGAACATCCCTCAGCGTGAGGCACTCAAGTTGCAGTATATCGCCGACGATAACTTCCCAGCAGAGTTCCTCGCAACAATCACTAAGCTCGCAGGTATCGAGTCTGTTGAGGCCGTTGCTGAGAAGAATGCTACTGCTGCTGCCTTCATCGTCAAGACTACGCAGTATTTTGTTCCACTCGAGGGTAACATCGACAAGGAGGCAGAGATTAAGCGTCTTAGCGCCGACCTTGAGTACCTCGAGGGCTTCCTTCAGTCGGTAATGAAGAAGCTGTCGAACGAGCGCTTTGTGTCGTCAGCACCCGAGAAGGTTGTTGCCAACGAGCGTGCTAAGCAGGCAGATGCCGAGGCTAAGATTGCAGCTATCAAGGAGCAGATTAACGCCCTCAAGTAGTCATGGCTGCTGAGATTACGATATATACCGATGGCTCGGCACTCGGCAACCCTGGCCCTGGCGGCTATGGCATTGTCCTGATGTCGGGCCCTCACCGCAAGGAGCTGTCACAGGGCTTCCGCCTCACGACAAACAACCGCATGGAGCTTATGGCCGTATGCGTGGCTCTCGAGGCACTGCGCTTTCGTGGTAGCAACGTGACGATATACTCCGACTCGAAGTATGTTGTCGAGGCTGTCAACCAGCGCTGGATATTGGGCTGGGAGCGTACAGGCTTCAAGGGTAAGAAGAACCCCGACCTCTGGATGCGCTTCCTCAGGATATACCGTGAGCACAACGTGCGCTTTGTCTGGGTCAAGGGTCACGCCTCGACCGTGGAGAACAACCGCTGCGACCAGCTCGCCGTGGCTGCTGCCTCGTCGGGAAACCTCATTGAAGATACGGGCTACGATGGATAACAACTTCAAGAAACAGTCCTGGAAGCCAGGCACGCTCATCTACCCGCTGCCTGCGGTGCTTGTGAGCTGTGGCGAGAGCCCCGAGGAGTACAACCTGCTCACCGTGGCCTGGACAGGAACGGTATGCACCAACCCGCCCATGTGCTACATCTCGGTGCGCAAGGAGCGACACTCCTACGACATCATACGTCGCACGGGAGAGTTCGTCATAAACCTTACCACGGAGGAGCTTGCACGTGCTACCGACTGGTGTGGCGTGCGCTCGGGACGTGATGTAAACAAGTGGGAGGCTATGGGCCTCACGCCTATGATTACGGAGCATGTAAAAGCCCCTATCGTCGCTGAGTCACCACTCTCCATCTGCTGCCGTGTGCGTCAGGTTGTGGAGCTCGGCTCGCACGATATGTTCATTGCCGATGTTGTGGGCATCGAGGCCGACGAGCGATATATCGACCCCGAGACTGGTAAGTTTTCGCTCGACAAGGCTAAGCCCATTGTCTACTCCCACGGCGAGTACTACACACTTGGAGAGCTCATTGGCCACTTCGGATGGTCGGTGCGTAAGAAGAGAACTAAACAACGAAAATAACAATGACAGAACAACAACACGACATACTCAACCGCTACGAGGAGTCACTGCGCAAGAGCCTTACGGAGCGCCTCTCGCAGGCAAAGTGGCTCGATGGCCGCTTCCTCGAGGTTGAGGAGCTCAACGAGAAGTGGCGCACGTCGGCACCAAGCTACATGGTCGACGCAGTGCCCGAAGTTACTAAGTATCCCCTTGTAGCCATTGCCTGGGCTATGTACGAGGGTATGGGAGCTGCTGTGCTCTGGGACAAGGAGTGGAGCAGATACCAGGATGTCGAGGACTTCCATAAGATGTTCACCGAGCCACGTGGCTTCGACTGCATGGACGAGTATATCACCGAGATTTTGCTTTGCCACCCTCTGGGTAGTGCCGAGGCCGAGAAGGTCGAGGATATGGTGCGCTCAACAGCCGAGGCTGCACAGCTACTCATCCGCAAGGAGGGTATCGAGGCGCAGAGCGTCATGGCCTTCCACATCTTTGCCCGCACCACTAAAGTGATGTTCGAGGCGGGTGTTTCGGTGCAGCTTCGCCGTATGGGATATAACTACGTTAAGGTCAACGCCGACATAGTAAATTAATTTCTTGTGATAAGCCGCAATCTGCGGCACCAACCTTAGAGCCCCGAATGGGAAATACGTCAAGTATGTCCCATCCGAGGCTCTTTCGTTTGGCACCACATCTCACGACTTCTGACAACAAATTCCCTCTCGCTGATTGAGGTTAGTGCAGCTGTGGGTTTCGATGGGTTATAGTGGGTTAAATGGGGACTATCCCCAACGCCTTGCTGCTAACATTTAACTCATAGAAACTCATTATTACTCATCTTAACTCAATCTAACTCACCCAAAATAAAAAAGGGCCATCCCTTCGAGGACAGCCCTTTGATATTTCATCGCCTAGTGGCGACACTCGCAATTAGTTTGCGTATGGGTTGTAGTACAAGTTAGGATCGATAGGACCTACATAAGTACCCTTCCAGTTAGTGCCGTTAACGTCAGTTACGTCGAATGTGAACTCGAGACCCTCAGTAACCTCTGTGACGGTTACTACACCACCAGTCTGGAGAAGTACGCCATTGATCTTAGTTGAAGAAACATCTACATAATCCTTTGTTGTAGTTGACTCCCACTCGCTTACTACGTATGTACCAGCTGCTACTGGGTCAGCCTTCTTACCACCAAGCTTCACGAGGTACCAGTCGAAACGGATAGTGCCAGAGTAACCTACAACATACTTAGTGTCATCCCAGTGGCTATAGATGTAGAAGTAGTCCCAATCGGTGATACCTGCGTCGATATCCTGGTATACGAAGCCGTTTACTGGACCATCCCATGAGAATGTGTACTCGCCACCAGCAACCTTAAATACGCCCTCGAACTGTGCAGTCTCAGTCTCCTTGTTTACTGAGATAGTGAGCTCAGCGTCGTAGATTGAAGCACCGTTACCGTTGTAGCGGTAGTAGCTACCTGAGCTTATATCCTCAGTTGTGTTAGGGATGATTGAACCATCAGCTACGCTGTAAGTACCGTCAGTGATGTACTGAGCGTTAGCCTTTGGAAGCTTAACAGTAAGGCGTGTGTACATCTCGCCGAGGATAGGATCGTGCTCGAAGAGTGTGAGGTTCCAAGTGTCGTTAGAGATAGCGTTAGCACGAACCTCGATGATGTTGAATACGCCATAAGTTACGTTAGGATCGTAGCCAGGGAAGAGCTGCTCGATGTTTGCAGTAGCAGTAACCTCGCCGTAAGTCAATGTGATGATACCACCACGCATCTTCTCAGTCTCGTTGGCAGCAACAGTGAATGCTACGATGCCATCAGCTGCTGATGTGATAGTGATCCAGTCAACATCTGCAGTAGCCTGAAGCTCTACGCCCTCCTGAGCGTTCTCAAGAACATAAGCAAGTACGCCCTCGCCACCCTCTGCAGCAAATGCCTCAGGAGTAGATGTGATCTCGAGGACTGGAGTTGGAGCAACGTACTCAGCCTGCTTGATAGTAACCTTGAACTCCAACATACCATAAGTAGCAGTGATCTTAGCCTCACGTGCAGCACCAGTGTTAGCAGCTACAACAAATGCGATCTCGCCGTCAGCCTCACGAACGTTGATGTCGCTGATCCATGAGCCGTTAGCCTTAGCAGTAACCGATGCGCCAGCAACAGGGTTCTCGAGCTTGAAGGTGATAGTGCCAATCTGCTGCTCCTGTGTGAACTCCATAGTATCAGCCGATGTAAGCTCGAATACTGGAGTCTTTGGAGCCTCGTTCTTACCTACCTGCTTAACAGCAACCTCGAATGTGAGCTCGCCATAAGCAACAACAACCTTAGCCTCACGCTCTGTAGTCTCCTCGTTAGCAGCTACGGTGAAAGTGATAGCCTCAGTTACAGTGATGTCAGTGATCCACTCAGCCTCGCAAGTAGCTGTGAGCTCTGTGCCCTCAACTGCGTTCTCGAGAGTGTAGGTGATAGTGCCCTCGCCACCCTCAGCAGCGAAGTTAATCTCTGAGTTTGACGTGAGGGTCAACTTTGGCTCCTTCTGCTCTGGAGTAGGCTCCTCTGTTGGCTCACATGCTGCAAATACCAATGGCAATGCAAGCAAGAAATAGAACAAATTCTTGAGTTTCATAATAGTTAATTATTAGTTGTTTAGATGTGTTAGCTTCGATGTTTCGGGCAAATGTTATAGCAAAAGTATAATATTTTTTACGAATATGCCACTTTTATGCAATAATTTTTGTCCACCACACTACATAGTGCCCGATACCGAGCCAGTGATATTGTTGCCGGCGTCATCCTTGCAGCTGAAGTTGATAGTACCCTTAATGCCCTGGATGTCTATCTGGATGATACCCTCTACAATAGGTGCCATTGCGTCGCCCTTGATCACATTGTCAGTGAGCTTAGCATACCATGTACCCACAAGACCATCGCCCAAAAGACCTGGGATGAACTTGTTGCTGTAGTCAGTTACGCCTGATGAAGCGAGTGCCGAGTAGATGCCGCTGCAGCTATTTGCGTTTGGTGTCATAACCTCCACGGCGAAGTAGTCGTTGCCCTTAACAGCCTCGATAAACCATGTCTGCTGGCCCTTGCCGTATGTATCGCCAAGGCACTCAGCGGTGATTGTAGCGCCCTCAACGTTGAACTCTACATCCTCGTAGAATGTTGAGATATAGGTTGTTGCCACGAGCTTACCCTCGTATGATACGTAATGTGTGGTGTCGTCCTCCATGACAATGATAGCCGAGAACTTACCATTCTTCACAGTTACTGTTGCCTCCTTAAACGATGCAGACTCCACGAACTTACAATCCTCGCCAGTCTTGCCATACCAGCTGCCACTCTCCGAGAATGTCTTGTCGGCGTAGCTATTCTTAGCGTCGTACTTGTACTCGCCGTCAGGGATGATAGGGTTCATCTCGTCAGCATCGATGTTGCGATACATGTCGAAGTAGTAGTAAGTGGTGTTAGGACGTACCGAAGCGTCGGTGTTAACACCCTTGTCTGAGAGGATAACGTAGTAGTTGTGTGCTGCTGAGTACTCTGTGCCGAAGTAGATACCATCAAGGCGCTTAGCCTCGAATACCACGTCGTACTCGCCTGATGCCTGCTTAACTGTGAATGAGGCCTTTGCGCCATCGTAGCTCACTACGACAACAACCTCACGAACGCTTGCTGTGCTGTTAGCCTTAGCCGTAAGAACAATCTTGCTGCTCTCAACCTTGGCATCCAACCACGATGCATCCTCTTTAACTGCGACCCTCGAGCCAGAGCCACCCTCGGTAACGAATGTAACCTCAGCCTGGCCACCCTCGGCATCAATCTCAACAACGTCGCCCGAGGTGATTGTAACCTTAGCGTCGTCGGTAATCTCTGTTGGGGTACATGCTACGCATGCCATGCCCAAAACTGCGAGAATAAGAAATAGTTTTCTCATAAGATTTGTTATGTTTTTAGTTTGAATTTAGCGAAACCAAAATATTCGTGCAAAATTACGATAAAATTTTCTAACTTCCAAACCTATAGGGCTCAACCCTCGGCTAATCGCTTATGTCGGGCAACAAAAAAAACACCACCAGCCCTGTTGGCATGGTGGTGTTTGTTCTCTATTTGGTTGCTCGCTTGCTTAGCGGAGGCTTAAAGTGCTCTTTGTAAAGCTACGTGTCTGAGCCTTAGGGTTCTTTGCCACGATTGCGCTCTTTGCAGGAGCTGCGTTGTTCATTGATACGCTCTTAAGCTCCTTGAGTGAGCTGCTGCGAGTCACTGCCTGAAGCTCAGCTGCTGAGCGTGGAGTGCCACTCCATGAGCCTGTGACGCTGTAACCGAGGTCATCCCATACGTCGAACTCAACAGTGATTGTGCCGTCGCCATTGTCCGATACCTCAACGCTACCGCCTACGAATGGAGCCATAGTCACGCCATCCTCAGTGTAGTACCAGCAACCGCTCATGTAGCCGCTGTCGATGTAGCCAGGATATGCTGTGAAGCCCTCGAGAGAGTCGTTGATAGCGTACTCACCAACGAAGTTATCAGTGCTGCTTGGACCTGCCAAGAGGTCGAACTGTACGAAGTCACCCGCGCCGTCGTTAGGCATGATAGCGATCATCCAGTTCATGTAGCCCACCTCGTACCAGTCGCCATAGTACTCGTAGTAGAGGTTGCCGTCAGAGAGGTTGCAGTTCAAGTCACCAAGGAGTGTTGAGTATATGCCATCGTCGCCACCACCGCTGCTGCTTGCGTCGTAGATGTCGATGTTACCGCCGTTGAATGTAACCTTGTGTGTAGCGCCGCTCATGAGCATTGTAACCTCAGCCACGATAGTGCCATCCTCGCCAACAACGATAGTACCCGATGCTGGGTAGTCGTTTGTAACGTAGTCCCAACCATACTCATCGAGGATGAAGTATGCGCTGTATGACAAGCTCGCTGTCCAGAGTGAGCCAGAGTCAGTCATGTCGACAGTATATGTACCTGCTGGGATCTTTGTAGCGTTAGTATCCATGATAGGAGCGTAGATATCGAAGCGGTAGTAAGTACCATTAGCCTGCTCGTAGCCATCAGCGTCAAGACCTACATCCGAGAGGAAGAGGTAGTAGTTGTCAGCATAGCCAGGAGTGTACTGGTCGCCGAAGTAGTTAGCATAAGCGTAGTTAGCCTCCATCTCAACATTCTCGCTGCTGCCGCCACCGCCGTTCTCGCCAACATAGATCTTAGGCTCGCCGTTGTATGTCACTGTGTGCTGAACACCTGCGATAATCACAGTCACGGTGATGTTGTTCTCGGTTACAACAACCTGACCACCATCGTACAAGCTCTGTGCATCGTAAGCAGTACCCTCGGCATTTACCTTTGAGTAGCCAGAGTAGTAGTTACCAAGAGTCCACTCAGCCATAGTGTCGTCTGCATCAAATACATAAGTACCTGCTGGAACGTGGATATAACCCTCAGCGTCAACCTCGCCCTCAACGCCATAGAGGTCAAGCTGGTAGTATGTACCGCCACCCTGTGCGTAGCCATCCTCAGAAAGACCGAGGTCAGAGAGGTTCAAATAGTAGTTGTATGTATCAGAGTATTTAGTACCGTAGTAGATACCGTCCAACTTAGTTGCCTCGAAGACAACATCCTCAGTTGGGAGATTGCCACCGATCTTCATGTTCACAACAGTACCCTCATAAGTGAAGTGGAAGTTCTGACCCTGGCTATCAGCGAGATCAAAGTCGAAAGTATAGCCATCGATGTCGCCACCAACAACTGCTACGCCCGAGCCACCCTCGAAGAAGTACTCCTCAGTCTCGCCAACGTAGAACTCGAAGCCCTCCATCATAAGGCCACCATTGTCTGAAGTATATGTGCCTGCTGCAAGAATATCCTCACCCTCAGGGCCTACGATAACAGCGCCAAAGAGCATTGTGTTATCAGCGCTATAGAAGCCAATGAGGTAGTAGTTGCCTGGGAAGCCGTAGTCTGCCAAGTCGACACGCTCAGCATAGGCCATCTCCTCGTCGAAGAGATACTCCTTAGCCGCCTTAGCCGCCTGCTTAACTGCTACGTCAAAGCTCTGCTCGCCGTAAGCCACAACGATCTTAGCCTCACGTGCATCGCCATCGTTAGCCTCGACAGTCACACGTACCTTGTCGCCAGCAACAGCCTTTACCCACTCAGCCTCGCATGTTGCTGTGAGCTCTGTGCCCTCAACAGGGTTTGCAAGGGTGTATGCAATCTCAGCCTGGCCACCCTCAGCCGAGAACTCGAGTGTCTCAGCCGATGTGAGTGTCAACACTGGATCTGGAGTCTCATCCACATGAGGAGTAGGCTCACATGCTGCAAATGCCAAAGGCAGTGCAAGCAACATCATGAATAGTCTGTTTAGTTTCATAGTTATTAGTTTTAGTGTTTTTGAATTATATTTTGCTTGTCTAATTTGCACTAAATAATCAAATGTTATACAAAGTTAAACATTTTTGTCTAAAAATGCAAGACAGAGGAGTGAGAAATTTTCATATTGGAGCAAAAAAAAGACCCTCCCGAGGGAGAGTCTTTTTGTGTGTTGAGCCTGTAGCTCATCCATCGACTAGAGCTTGAGTGTACTCTTTGCTGGTACAAATGCAGCACGCTTAGCTGCAGCGTAAGACTCTGCGCCACCAACGTAGATCTTAGGCTCGCCAGTGTAAGTTACGTTGAACTCAGCACCAGCTACGATGCAGTTAACCTCGATACCATCCTCCTTAACGATTACGGTAGCATCCTCAAATGCCTCGATCCACTGATACTCTGTACCGTTGTCGTTAACCTTGTAAGCACCAGAGTACTCGCGACCAACCTCGTTCATGCTGTAGTCGTCGTTTACGTCGTAAGTGTATGTGCCAGCAGGTACGTGGAGGTAACCCTCAGCGTCGATAACTGGCTCTGCACCATAGAGGTCGAGTGAGAAGTAGTAAGCATTTGGTACTACGTAGCCATTTGGATCGAGTGGCTGGTCAGAGAGGTAGAGGTTGTAGTTGTGGATACCACCCATATCGCCGTAGTACTCGCCATAGAGTGTTGGAGCAGTGATCTCGCCACCAGTGATAGGCTCTGGAACACCAGCAAAGATCTTAGGCTCGCCAACGTATGTCACGATGTGCTTAACACCCTCGATGTATGCAATAAGCTCAAGACCACTCTCCGAAACTACGAGCTCAGCAGCGTCGAATGGGAGCTGAACATCGTATGCAGAGGCTGTAGAGTTAACCTTTGAGTACATAGAGTATGAAAGACCGATAGACATATCTGCCTGAGAGTCAGTACCGTCGTAAGTGTACTTACCAGCAGGAACTGTCAACCAACCCTCAGCGTCGATAGTAGGCTCATTGTCCATGTAGAGATCCAATACGTAGTAAGTAGCATCGGGCAATACATAGCCATCCTCCTTGAAACCGAGGTCAGAGAGGTAGATGGCAACATTGTAGTTGTCGCTGTAACGTGTGCCGTAGTATACACCATCCAATACCTTAACTGTGAAGTTCTCAACTGGCTCTACGCCCTCCTGCTTAACGAATACGTTGAACGATGCGTTGCCATAAGATACCAAGATACGGTCTGTGCGCTGCTCAGTTGTCTCGTTAGCTGCAACAGTGAATGTGATCTGCTCGCCTACAGTGATATCAGTGATCCATGTAGCTGATGTTGTTGCTGTGAGCTCAGTGCCCTTAGACTTATTCTCGAGAGTGTAGGTGATAGTACCCTGACCACCCTCAGGAGTGAACTGGAAAGAGTTCTCAGAGGTAAGTGTCAAGACTGGATCTGCCTGTGGAGTCTCAGTAGGCTCACACGATGCAAATGCCAAAGGCAATGCGAGCAACAAAAGGAAAAGTTTATTAATCTTCATAGTTAGTATTTTTTTAGGTTTTAGACTTGCGCTGTATTCTATCCGCTTATTGTTGCGTTGTGGTTGTTGTGGTTACTGGCCAACGTAGAACTTAGGCTCGCCCTCGTAGGTGATAGCAAACAGACCGCTCTTGATAACGATCTCGCCATACATACCATCCTCCTTAACTACGAGCTTTGCGCTATCGTAGTTCTCTCTGAACTCGTAGCCACCGCCCTGCTCGTTCATCTTCATACAGAATGACCACTGGTAGCCAATCTCCCATGCGCCGTTGTCGCCATCGGTGTCGAGGTTGTAGGTACCCTGTGGGATGTGGAGGTAACCCTCCTCGTCGATAACTGGCTCCACGCCAAAGAGGTCGATCTTGAAGTAGTAGCCATCAGGCAAGAGCATGCCGTTCTCGTCGAAGCCCTTGTCCGAGAGGTAGAAGTAGTAGTTGTAGTTGTCAGAGTACTGTGTACCGAGATATGTTGCCATGCCGAGGTGTGGTGTGAGCAACTCGTCGCCCTCGAATACCTCCTCGATACCCTCGAAGAAGCGGCAAGCGCCCTTGTATGTAGCAACGTGCTTAACACCAGCAACGTATGCTGTGAGTGTCATGCCCTCCTCAGTGACTACGAGCTCAGCACTCTCGAAGTGCTCCTGAACCTCGAAGTACGAACCTACAGAGTTAACCTTGTAGTAACCTGAGTATGTGTAGCCGATTGTCATATCGTCGCCCGAGTCAGAGCCGTCGTAGGTGTATGTGCCAACAGGGATGTGGCGATAACCCTCCTCGTCCAACAATGGCTCGTTGTCCATGTAGAGATCCAACTCGTAGTATGTACCATTAGCGATGTAGTAGCCACCAGATGAGAAGCCTACGTCTGTGAGGTAGATGTTGAAGTTGTAGCCGCTACCATCCTCGAGCTTAGTGTAGAAGTCGCATACGAGCTGGTCAGCTGCAAATGTCTCTACCTGCTCGGCAGCCTCCTGGTTGATGAATACGTCGAAGCTCTGGTCGCCATAAGCTACCAAGATGCGACCCTGGCGCTTCTCCGATACCTCGTTAACGGCAACATCGAAGGTGATGTTCTCAGCCACAGTCACGTTTGTGATCCACTCCTCAACAGGTGTTGCAGTGAGCTCTGTGCCCTCTACGGCGTTCTCAAGAGTGTAGGTGATAGTGCCCTGGCCACCCTCAGCGCCAAACTGGAGTGAGTTCTCAGATGTAAGTGTCAATACTGGATCTGGCTGTACTGGATCTGGTGTCTCAGTAGGCTCACACGCTGCAAATGCCAAAGGCAATGCCAACAAAAGTAGTAGTTTGTTAAGTTTCATTGTTATTAGTTTTTAGTTTTTTCAGGTTGTTGTGCTTGACCCCTAGGAATCAAACCCAAAACACAAAATTAAACATTTTATTCGAAAAAGCAAGGGTTTGGTTGAAGAAAATAGTATATTTACCCCTATATGCGCATATATGACCACTCTCGCACGCATATATTATTAGTAGTAGGGTGGCGCAACGAGTCAAATAAAAATAAGAAGAGGGCCTCTCCGTGTGGAAAAAGCCCTCTTTAGTTAGTTTTTTCGTCTTATCGTTACACTACAGGGTTGTTCGAAGTACCTGTGTAGTGTACGCCGTTGATGTAGCAGTCAAGAACGATGTAGTAGCTCGAGTTAGAGCTCATATCTACTGTACCCGAAGCGTCGGTAGTCTCAACGCCATTTACCTTAACCTTGGTGATGTTCAACACGCCGTTGTCGAAGATGTAGAACTTGCCACCACCCACTTCGTTCAAAGTGAACTCTACGGTGTGTGAGCCGTCAGTCACGGTGATTGTCTTTGCACCCATGTTGAGTGTTGCGTCGAATACCCAGTTCTCGAAGCTCTCGCCAGTGTTGCCACCCTCGTTGCCACCCTCGTTAGGGTCAGCCTCGGTTGTGAATGTCGCAGTACCTGCGTCAGATGCAGAGTTTACTGAGCTATCTGCAGGGTTAGCCACAACAGATACAGTGTAAGTAGTTGAGTACTCGAGGCCCTGGAATGTGATGTATGCAGTCTCGACAGTTTTAACCTCTGTGCCGTTGAGTGTTACAGTGTAGTCCTTAGCGCCTGTAATCTCCTGCCAGCTGATAGTCGCAGCATTGCCCGATACGATGCCTGAAACCGAAGGTGTTGCGAGCTTGGTAACCTCGCCAGAGTTGTTCTCCTGGCCAATCTTACCATCGAACGTGAAGGTGCGTGATGTGCCGTTAGAGAAGTTGAGCTCCATAGTGAAGGCGATTGTTCCAGCGTCGTCAGACTCAAGATCCATAGTGCCGCTGATAGCCTCGTAGCTAACGCCACCTACCGAGATGCCGTAAGTCGAGAAGTCGCCAGCGTAGTAGCAGTAGTCACGTGTAGTCCAGATGAACGAGTCGTCGGTATAGATATTTGTCTCGTTACCCTGAGTGTCGTTGATATAGAGGGTCATAGCGTCGCCCTTGTCGTTCTTGAGCTTGTACTCGTAGCACCACAATGATGATGAGTATGTACCATTAGACATATATGTGAAGGCAACAGGTGAGTTGTCGTCCTCAACATCGCCAGCGTCGTTGAGCTTGCCGTTGTACTCGATCATATACTTGAAGCCGTCGCGACCCTCGAGGGTGAGCTCGATGTGATACTCGTCGCCCTCAGCCTCAACAACTGCTGTACCTGCATCTACAGCCACGTCTGTGCCCTCAACCTTGAACGAACGTGTTGTGAACTCGTTCTCGAAGCTGTTGTAGCCAAACCATGTTGTCGATGTCCAGATGTATGCCTGCTGCTCGAGGTATGTCTGTGTAGCATACTTTGTTGGGAAGTGAACGTCTATAGAGAAGTTGTCGCCCATTACGGCATACTTATTTCCGTAGCTTGATGAGCCGCCCCACAACCACTTTGTTGCAGTGTGTGTTGCTGAGAACTCATCACCTGGAGGCGTTGGCACGTCGCTTGAGCCAAAGTAGAGGCTGCCCTCGAATGTGATCTGGTGCTTCTTGCCATCCTCCATAGTGATTGTCGCAACAATCTTATCCTCAGATACCACTACCTCGCCATCAGCATAGATGTAGTATGTAGGAGTGCCGTTTACAATCTCAAGACCTGCGCCATAGTCGCCAAGGCCAAAAGTGCCAGCAGCTGATGTAGATGCAGCCTTGTACTTGCCGCTAGGTACTGTGTAGTCGTTGTTCTCGGCAGAGTCTGCTGCGTAGAGGTCGATGAGGTAGTAAGTACCGTTGTCCTTGAAGCTCATCTGAGTATCGCTAAGCTCAACGCCTACATCCGAGAGGATAACATAGTAGTTATAAGCCTCAGAGTACTGATCGCCATAGTATTCGATGTGGATATCCTGAGCCTTGAACTCAACGTCGAACTCCTCGCCAGGAGTTGGAGGTGTAGGCTCCTCGCCACTCTGCTTTGTTGTCATCTTAGCCTCAGCCTTAACCACAGCCTTAGCGTTCTTAGCAGCCACCACGATAGTGTACTCTGTAGCCGCCTTGAGCTCCTCAACGAAGCAGCCTACGGTCTTGTTAGCCTCGGCAGCAGTACCGTTATTGAGTACCTCGGTAGCAGTAGGTGTGCCCTCGGCTGACTCAACAACGATCCATGCCACGCTCTCAGCGTCGGTCGATGTGATAGAGAAGGCGATGGTGCTCTCCGTAGCCTCGCCCACAGTGATAGTTGCAGTAGGATCCTTCACCTCATCCACAGGTGCTGGCTCCTCGCAGGCTACAAATGCCAATGAAAAGGCAAGTAGCATCAAAAGTAAACTCTTGAATTTCATAATTTTAGTATTTTAAGTTGTGATTTAATTCTCGCTTACACCATAATACACCGAGCAAAGATAGTAAAATTTTCCGTAACTTCAAACTAACATCAATATGTTAACCCCTTCTACCTATGGTTGTGGTCGAGTCTACGGCACAAAAAAAAGGGGCCCGAAGAGTATTCGGACCCAATTTTTGCTGCTTGAAGCACTACTCCTTGAGGTACTTGTCGAGCCAGCTGAAGAACTCACGGTTCCATACCACGCTGTTCTGTGGCTGGAATACCTGGTGAGCCTCATTCTCGAACGATACCAAACGAGCGTCGATACCCTGCACACGTGCTGCAGTGAAGGCCTCGAGCGACTGGCTGTAAGGGATGCGGTAGTCCTTCTCGCCAGTGATGATCATGATTGGAGCGTTCCAGTTAGCCACCTTCTTGTGTGGTGAGTTAGCGTATGAGCGCTGCGCTGTAGCGTTATCCTTCTCCCAGTATGCGCCACCATAGTCGTTTGTCACGAAGAAGAGCTCCTCGGTGTGGCCATACATAGACTCGAAGTTGAAGATACCGCAGTGAGCGATGAATGCCTTGAAACGGTTCTCGTGAACACCGGCAAGATAGTAAGTAGAGTAGCCACCATACGAAGCACCTACGCAACCACGGTGCTCTGTGTCAACCCAAGGCTCCTTCGATACCTCGTCGATAGCGGCAAGGTAGTCCTTGATGTTCTGACCTGAGTAGTCGCCCGAGATCTGGTCGGTCCACTCCTGGCCAAACGATGGACAGCCACGGCGGTTAGGCGCTACGATAACATAGCCATGAGCAGCCATGAGCTGGAAGTTCCAACGGTAGCTCCAGAACTGTGATACGGTGCTCTGAGGGCCACCCTGGCAGTAGAGAAGTGTAGGATACTTCTTTGTTGGGTCGAAGTCTGGTGGGAGGATAACCCATGTGAGCATCTCCTTGCCATCGGTAGTCTTGATCCAACGCTCCTGAACCTCGCCAAACTTGATGTTGTCGTAGATCTCACGGTTTACGTCAGTGAGCTGTGTGAGCTCGCCCGACTCGAGATTTACATCGTAGAGCTCCACGGCTTTAGAGATAGTGTTCATGTTAGCCACGATCTTGCCACCAGCAAATGTGAAGGTGTTGATGTCGTGGTTGCCCTTGGTGATATGCTTCATGTTACCTGCGAGGTCGATGTGAGCCACCTGGTGAGTACCACGCCATGGAAGCACGAAGTACATAGCCTCGTTGCCATCCCATGCCACCTCAGTCACGCAGTAGTCCTGGCCACGAGTGATGTATGTGCACTCGTCGGTGTTGAGGTCGTAGACCCAAAGACGCTGCTGGTCGGCCTCGTTGCCTGGGCGACGCTGTGAGCGGAAGGCGATCTTTGTGCCATCTGGAGAGAATACAGGGTACTTGTCGTAGCCCACGAACTTCTCCTCGCACTTAGCTGCAGCCTCCTTTGAGAGGTTGCGAGTAGCCTGGGTAGCGAAGTCGTAGAGGAAGATGTCAGAGTCGGTTGAGAGGGCATACTCCACGCCAGTGAGAGGCTTGCAAGTGTAGGCAAGCTTCTGACCATCGGGTGAAAGACGGATCTCGGCAGCGTCGAAGTATGGTGCAAGAGGTGCATCGTAGGCCTTATCCTCGCCGATGATATCCTTGCCGTTTACGATCTTACCATCCTGGTAGTCAGCGGCAAATACGTGGAGGTATGAGCCATCATCCCAGTAGTCCCAGTGGCGTACCATGAGGTCGTCGTAGATGCGTACCTTCGACTTGTCCATGTCCTCATACTTGTTCGAGCCCTTGAGCTTAGCCACCTCTACACGCTGCACGTAGAATGCGTGGTCGGCAGTGATACCAAAGCCCTCAACATCCTTCTCGAGGTTTGATACCTGGCGCACGGCGAGGGTGTTGATGTTCATAGCCCACACCTGCGACGAGCCAGAGCGGTTTGAGAGGAATGCGATGTTCTCGGCGTCGAGCCACTGTGCTGAGTGGTTTGACGATGTGTAGTCGGTAAGACGCTTAGTCTCGCCCGAGGTCATGTCACGCAACCAGAGTGTTGTCACACCACGGTTCTCGGCGAGGTTGTACTCGGTCATAGCGTAGATGAGCTTAGAGCCATCCTCAGAGAGTGTCTGAGAGCCAATGCGGCTCATCTTCCACATGATCTCGGCGGTAAACTTACCCGCCTCCTTCTCAGCCTCGGTCAAGGCGTTGTTGATCTGCAATGGCTTTGGAGCGCCACTCTCCTCGCAGCTACCAAGCGCAAGAAGCGATGCAAATGTCATAAGAAATAGAATTTTTTTCATAAATAAGTTATGTTGTATTAAGTTATGTCGCTGTTTTTTGTATCTTTGTGGGTCTAAACTATGCAGCACACCGAGCAACATATCATCTACTTCGGCCCTTCGAGAGTCGTTATATGCCGAGAGAGCCCCTCGTTGGAGTATCACACCATCGAGGCAGATGCTATGTGTCACGTTTCGAGAGCGAAAGTAGTAAAAAAAGTTGAAACATACAAATATATAGCGCTCATAACCCCCAATCCCGAGCTCACGTTTATGAGCCTTAAGGAGCAATTTTTGTTTGTTGAGGCAGCAGGTGGCGTGGTCTGGAACGAGCATAACGAGCTACTTATGATCCACTCCCGAGGTCACTGGGATCTGCCCAAGGGACATGTGGAGAGTGGCGAGAGCGGTCGCCTTGCAGCGCTGCGTGAGGTCGAGGAGGAGGCGGGCCTAAGGTGTGAAATAGTGGGGGAGAGCCCCCTGGCGCATACCTGGCATGCCTACGACACCTATGGCCGCTGGGAGCTTAAGCGTACCGAGTGGTGGGCTATGCGCCCCATAGGTGGCGAACTCAAGCCTCAGACGGAGGAGGGTATTGTTGAGGCCTGCTGGATAGGCGGTGATAGACTGGCTGAGGCACTCAAACTTAGCTATGCCACAATTAAATCGGTTGTGGAGCGTTACACAGAAAAAAGAGAAGACTATGAATAAGATAATTTGGGTAGATGACGAGATTGACCTTTTGAAGCCCCACGTAATGTTTTTGCAGAGCAAGGGCTACGAGGTAGATACTTGTAACAATGGCTACGATGCTGTCGAGATGATCGAGTCGACGGCCTACGATCTTGTGATACTCGACGAGATGATGCCTGGTATGACTGGCCTCGAGACCCTGCCTCTTATCAAGGCAGCACGTCCCTCGTTGCCCGTGATCATGGTGACAAAGAGCGAGGAGGAGAATATCATGGATAAGGCCATAGGTTCAAAAATCTCGGACTATATCATCAAGCCCGTGAACCCCAACCAGGTGCTCCTATCTATTAAGAAGAATCTGCACTCGCAGCAGCTCGTAACCGAGCAGACTACGGCCGACTACCGCTCGGAGTTCGGACGTATCGCCGTGCAGCAGCAGTCAGCACAGAGCTTTGCCGACTGGACCACGCTCTACAAAAAGATTGTGGGCTGGGAGATAGAGCTCTCATCCTCTTCGGATCATAGCATCCGCGAGGTGCTCAGCTACCAGAAGAACGAGGCCAACCAGGGCTTCTCTAAGTTTGTGGCACGCAACTACTACGACTGGATAAACCGTCGTGTTGAGGATAGCGAGATACCTACAATGTCGCACACGCTCATGCGCCGCCGCATATTCCCCGAGGTGGATAGTGCAAGCCACACCACACTCGTGCTTATCGACAATATGCGCCTTGACCAGTGGCGTACCATTGAGCCGCTGTTGCGTGGCTTCTACGATGTAGCTGTCGACGACCTCTACTGCGCTATCCTGCCCACAGCAACGCAGTATGCCCGCAATGCACTCTTTGCAGGCCTTATGCCTCTGGCTATCGATAAGCTCATGCCCGAGAAGTGGCTCAACGACAACGAGGATGGTGGCAAGAATATGTACGAGGAGGAGTTCTTGCGCCGCCTTATTCAGCAGTCGGGCAAGCAGTACAAACTTTCGTTCGACAAGCTCGTGCGCCCTGAGGCGGGACGTAAGCTTCTGGATAATATGCAGCGAATCTACGAGGCGGACTTCTCGGTGGTGGTGTACAACTTCCTCGACATCTTGTCGCACGCCCGCACCGAGACAAATATCATCCGTGACCTTACCGACGACGAGGCATCGTTCCGCTCACTCACACGCTCATGGTTTGAGCACTCGGAGCTCTATACGCTGCTCAAGATGCTCTCGGAGCGTGGTCATAAGGTTATCATCACCTCGGACCATGGTACTATTCGTGTAGATAACCCCGTGCGTGTTACTGGCGACAAGGAGACCTCGCCAAATCTGCGTTACAAGACAGGTCGAAATCTCGCCTATAAGTCGAGCGATGTCTACGAGATTACTCGCCCCGAGGATGTTCAGCTCCCCGCAGGCCGCCTCACCTCGAGCTATATCTTCGCCTACAACCGTGACTTCCTGGTCTACAACAACGACGCTAATAAATATATAAGGTATTATAAGAATACGTTCCAGCATGGCGGTATCTCGATGGAGGAGATGATGGTCCCCTTTGCTGTGCTGACACCAAAACGCAAATAAATGATAGTTCAAAATATGGAGAGAATTATTGAAATTGAGTCGCTAGATGAGCTTGATAAGGTGGCACGCATGGTGCTCGAGTCGCTCGATGGTCGTACTGTGGTGGCGTTCGATGCCCCTATGGGTGCAGGCAAGACCACGCTCATTAGTCGCATTGCCAAAGAGCTTGGCTCAGAGGATGATGTCACAAGCCCTACCTTTGCCATTGTCAACCAGTATGAGGGCCAGCGCACGATATATCACTTCGATATGTATCGCATAGATCGCTGGGAGGAGGCTCTCGATTTTGGCTCCGAGGAGTATCTCTCGAGTGGCGAGTTGTGTCTTGTGGAGTGGCCCGAGAAGATCGAGCCGCTGTTGCCCGATGATACTATGGTCGTTAAGATTGAAATATTGTCGGATACGGCACGCCGTTTTGTAATTAGATAAAAATTTCTACCTTTGTGGCTCAAAATTAGATTACCATGGAGAAGTATGAATCAAAACAGCAGCAGATACACCACCCTGCATCGCTGATCTACCCAATAATTTCACGCCTTGATCTTCTCTCGCCTGCTATGCAGGATAAGGTCGAGGAGTGGCAGGCTACCGAGGATAGCTGCTCGTTCAAGGTTAAGGGCATGAAGGTGGGCCTACGTATCGCTGAGCGTGTTGAGAATAAGCATGTTAAGATTGTGGCCGACGAGGGCGGTATCCCTATCGACTTCACCTTCTGGATCCAGCTCAAGCAGGTCGATGAGCGTGACACACGTGTTCGCATGGTGCTCCACGCCGAGCTCAACATGATGATGCGAATGATGATTGGTGGCAAGATTCAGTCGGGTCTTGATCAGGCTGTCGAGGGTTTGGCTAATGCGCTGAATCAGTTTAGATAAGGGTTTTTAGGCCGGTGGACAAATACTATTTATTGTAGTAAATCCAACAAAATCAATTTTATTTTGGTTTTTTGTTGCAAATTCGAGCAAATCAACGTATATTTGCGGACTATTTTTTGAAAATAGTATTGTTTAGGATAGAGAATAAGAAAAATATTGTACTAAGAAACTAATAAAATAAAAACATTAAAAGATCATGACAAAGGCAGATATCGTAAATCAGATTGCTAAGTCAACTGGTGTTGAGAAGATCCAGGTTCAGGCTATCGTTGAGGCCTTCATGGATAGCGTTAAGGCAGCAATGGCTGAGGGACAGAATGTTTACTTGCGTGGCTTCGGTAGCTTCATCATCAAGAAGCGTGCTATGAAGGTTGCTCGTAACATCTCTAAGAACACTACTATCACTATCCCTGAGCACAATATCCCTGCTTTCAAGCCTTCAAAGAGCTTCTCAAACGAGATTCAGTAATTGATAGTTAAACCTTTTTAATATATTACAATTATGCCAAACGGAAAGAAGCACAAGCGTCATAAGATGGCGACGCACAAGCGTAAGAAGCGTCTTCGCAAGAATCGTCATAAGAAGAAGTAATTTTTCTTAACCGACATAGGAGAAGCTAAGGTCTATGCCTTAGCTTCACCTATTTAATTAAAACACAAAGATTTACATTGTTAAGCTATGCAGAGAGAACTCATTATCAATGTAAATCCAACGGAGGTCTCGATAGCACTGTGCGAAGATAAGGTGCTTGTCGAGCTCAACAAGGAGCAGTGTCAGACTGGATTCTCTGTCGGCGATATATATGTCGGCAAGGTGCGCAAGATTATGCCCGGCCTGAATGCAGCCTTCGTCAATATTGGCCACGAGAAGGATGCCTTTATCCACTATCTCGACCTGGGCGAGAATTTCGAGTCGCTCCAGCGTATCGTCGATAGCCGCGTCCAGAACCGCCGACCATTGCGTGTTGAGAGCATGAAGCTCGAGCCACAGCTTGCCAAGGAGGGTCGTATAGGCGACCACCTCAAGCAGGGACAGCTCGTCATGGTGCAGATTGCCAAGGAGGCGATCTCGACCAAGGGCCCACGTCTTACGGCAGATATATCGCTTGCCGGACGCAATGTAGTGTTGGTACCATTCTCGTCAAAGGTATTTGTATCGTCGAAGATTCGCTCGAATGCTGCAAAAAAACGACTTCGCAAGGTTGCACAAGAGGTGCTACCGCAGAATTTTGGTGTCATTATCCGCACGGCTGCTGCCGATGCCGAGGATATCGATATCATGCAAGACATACTCTCGTTGGTAGAGCGCTGGAATAGCACTATTGCCGCCCTTGGCAATGGCTCGTGCCCAGCCCTGCTCATGAGCGAGATGAGCCGTGTTAACACCATCATCCGCGACTCGCTCAACGACACATTCTCGCAGATTACTGTCGACAATGAGCCACTCTACAAGGAGATTAAGAGCTATGTTCACGCCATCAAACCAGAGATGGATAAACTCGTGAAGCTCTACACGGGCAAGGTGCCCATCTTCGACAACTTCGATGTTGCGAAGCAGATCAAGTCGTTGTTTGCAAAGTATGTATCGCTCCGCCGTGGAGCCTATCTTATCATCGAGCACACCGAGGCAATGCACGTCATCGACGTCAACTCGGGAAATCGTACCAAGGCCGAGGATGATCAGGAGCAGACAGCCTTAGAGGTTAACCTCGCTGCTGCTGCCGAGATTGCACGACAGCTGCGACTCAGAGATATGGGAGGTATTGTCATCGTTGACTTTATCGACATGCGCAAGGCGCCAAGCCGTCAGATGCTCTACGAGGAGATGCAGAAGCTCATGGCCACAGACAAGGCCAAGCACACCATTCTGCCACTCACAAAGTTCGGACTCATGCAGATCACACGTCAGCGTGTGCGTCCTATTGCCGTTGCTGAGACCTCGGATGTTTGCCCTACATGTTATGGTTCGGGCAAAGTTGAGCCGACAATTCTCCTTGAGGAGAAGATTGAGGGACACATCCAGCTACTCGCCGAGCGAGGCTGTAAGTTTGTGAACCTCAAGGTTAGCCCCTATGTTGCGGCCTATCTGACCCGTGGTTTGTGGTCACGCCGTATGCGTTGGATTTGCAAGTATAAGCTACGTATCAAGCTCACATCCGATCAGAGCGTAGGCATGATCGATGTCAGCTACCTCGATAAAGAGGGAAAGTCGCTTCTTATGTAAGTAGAAGCTATCAGGAAGCGAAAATGGAGTATTTGAAGAGTCTCATTCGTAAGTCCAAGCGTGCGAGTGAGCTGAAAAAAAGTTTGGAATCTAAAGGCTCTACCGTCCATCTCGAGCAGATGGTCGGCGGAGCCTTTTCGCTTTATGCCTCGGATGCTGTTGAGCGTATCGGAGGTATTCACATCTTTCTTGCCGAGGATCGTGACTCGGCAGCCTATCTGCTCAACGATCTCTACGAACTGCTTGATAAGGAGCGTGTTGAGTTCTTCTCTTCGGGCTATAAGCGCTCGGCGGCCTATGGCGCTGAGGATGCCCAGGGTGTTGTGCGACGCACCGCTGCGCTCAATGCTATTGCCTCGTTCAAGCGTGGATATATCGCAGTGTGTACCTATCCCGAGGCTCTTGCCGAGACAGTTGCCGATAGGGTTATGCTCCGTGAGCAGTCACGCCGTGTGCATGTGGGCGACAGGCTCTCGCAGGCGGAGTTTGTCGAGTGGCTCCAGGCGCATGAGTTTGAGCGTGTAGAGTTTGTCTACGAGCCTGGCCAGTACTCCGTGCGTGGAGGTATTGTCGATGTCTTCTCCTATGTCGAGTCACGCCCCTATCGTGTTGACTTCTTTGGCGACGAGGTGGACTCGCTGCGTAGATTTGATATCTCGAGTCAGCTCTCGGCCGAGCGCCCTGATGAGGTGGAGATCATCCCTAATATGATGAAGAATGGCGAGGAGGAGAGGGTGTCGCTGGCGCAGTTTGCCGGCGAGGCTACATGGTGGATTAGCGATGCAGACTACTCTCTACGCAAGGTGATGGATGTGCGTAAACGCTGCCTGGAGCAGGCCTCGGATGGCGACGATGCTCGAGAGATAGCCTCACGTCTTACCTCTCGCACACGCCTTCTGGAGGATTTGGCGGGGTGTAGCGTCGCTCTGCTTAAGGATAACCTGCGTGAGCGCCCCAAGTCGCACACTATAACCTTTGAGACAACGCCCCAGCCTAAGTTCAACCGTAACTTTGAGCTGCTGGCCGACGATATTCACTGGAACTCGCAGCGTGGTTATACCACCTGCATCCTCTCGCATAATAAGGCGCAGATTGAGCGTCTTGACAACATCTTCCACCAGGCGGGACGTCGCTCTGTGGAGTTCCGTGCCGTAGACCTTGTGCTGCACGAGGGCTTTGTGGATAATAGCCTGAAGGTGTGCCTTTATCCCGATCATCAGATCTTTGACCGCTACCAGCGCTACCATATCCGTGGCGAGATTAAGCGTGACGAGCAGATGACCGTTGCCGAGCTCAATGCCCTGAAGGTTGGCGATTTTGTTGTCCATATCGACCATGGCGTGGGTAGGTTCGGAGGTCTTGTTAAGCTCAACGAGAATGGCCGTATAAAAGAGGCTATCAAGCTAATATACAAGGATAACGACATCCTGTTTGTCAATGTCCATGCCCTGCACCGCATATCTCGATACAAGAGTGGTGAGGGTGATCCCCCAAAGATCTATAAGCTCGGAAATGGCGCATGGCAGAAGCTCAAGGCTACGACCAAGAAGGCCGTTAAGGATATATCACGAGAGCTCATAGCCCTCTATGCCAAGCGTAAGGCCTCGAAGGGCTTTGCCTTCTCCGAGGATGGATACCTGCAGCAGGAGCTCGAGGCATCGTTCAAGTGGGAGGATACCCCTGATCAGCAGACAGCCATTGCTGCGGTAAAGCGAGATATGGAGTCCGACCAGCCTATGGATCGCCTCGTGTGTGGCGATGTGGGCTTTGGTAAGACCGAGGTGGCTATCCGTGCGGCGTTCAAGGCGGCGTGCGACGGCAAGCAGACGGCGGTCCTTGTCCCCACAACAATTCTTGCCCTGCAACACTATCGCAGCTTCTCGGAGCGTCTGCGTGACCTGCCCGTTACGGTGGAGTATATCAACCGCACCAAGTCGGCCAAGGAGTCACGACGCATTGCCGACGAGCTTCGTCAGGGTAAGATTGATATCCTTATCGGTACGCACAAGATGCTCTCGAAACAGATTGAGTTCCACGATCTTGGACTCCTTATCATCGACGAGGAGCAGAAGTTTGGCGTAGCGGCCAAGGAGAAGCTCACGCAGCTCTCTGTGTCGATCGACACGCTCACGCTTACGGCAACGCCTATACCCCGTACGCTGCAGTTCTCATTGATGGGATCTCGAGATTTGTCGGTTATCTCTACACCTCCGCCCAATCGTCAGCCTATTGTCACCGAGTCGCACCTCTTTAGCGAGGAGGTTATTCGTGATGCTATCGAGGAGGAGTTGTCACGAGGTGGTCAGGTCTACTTTGTGCATAATCGTGTCGAGGATCTGAAGACTATACAGGGCATGATCACACGCCTCTGCCCCAAGGCACGTGTTGGCGTGGGCCATGGACGTATGCCAGCCGACGAGCTCGAGAGGCTTATCATGGACTTCATATATGGAGAGTTCGATGTGCTGCTTGCTACGACGATTATCGAGAATGGTATAGATATTGGCAATGCTAACACTATCATTATCAACGATGCACACCGCTTTGGCCTTAGCGACCTGCACCAGCTGCGTGGCCGTGTAGGCCGTAGCGACCGCAAGGGCTTCTGTTATCTGCTCTCGCCCCCCGATGAGCTTATCGGTGGCGATGCACGCCGCCGTCTGAGGGCTATCGAGGAGTTTTCGGACCTTGGCTCGGGATTTAATATCGCTATGCAGGATCTCGACATACGTGGTGCTGGTAACCTGCTTGGTGCCGAGCAGAGTGGCTTTATTGCCGACGTGGGTATCGAGACCTACCAGAAGATTTTGAACCAGGCGATCTCGGAGCTTCGTGCCGAGGGTCTTGATACTTCGGGCTTGACACAGGCCGAGAACGACGCTATGAAGGATATTGCGTTTGTCGACGATGCAACTATCGATATCGACATCGATGCCTCTATCCCAGATAGTTATGTGCGCTCTCAGGCCGAGAAGCTCAGGCTGTACCGTGAGATCGACTCCATGCGTAGCGACGACCAGTTCGAGGCCTTTAAGGAGCGTCTTAAGGATAGATTTGGTGGTCTTCCAAAGCAGGTTTTGGAGCTTATCGACGTCGTGAAGCTGCGTCGTGAGGCCGTGAACCTCGGTATGGAGCATGTTAAGGTTAAGAACGGATTGATGATTGTGCGCTTTGTGGGAGATAACAACTCGCCATTCTTCAAGACCGACCTCTTCCTCTCCTTGTTGCGCAAGGTTGTGTCGCAGCCAGATAGATTTGTGGTCAAGCAATACAATAATCGCCTATCTATGACCGTTAGAAAGATAAACTCAATAGCCGAAGGTGTCGAGATGTTGCGCTCGCTTGCGCAGTGTGGCACCCAGGAGCAGACCCAGTAGACTATGAACCTAATTGTTGATATCGGTAATACACGAGCTAAGGCTGTGGTAATGAGCTCTATGCGTGTTGTGGCGAGCTATGTTGCTGACTCGGCTACACGTGAGTGGCTCGGTGCGATCGTTGGCCAGCACCCCGAGGTGTCGAGAGCTATCGTGTCGTCAACACGTGGTGACTCCCAGAGCTGCTCGGCGATGCTTGGCGAGTGGTTGGATTTCGTTGTTTGCTTTATGCCTGCAACCACACCTATACCACTGGGCAATAGCTATCATACACCTCAAACCCTGGGCGCTGACCGCCTTGCTGCTGCCGTAGGTGCCTCGGCGCTCTATCCCGATGAGGATCTCATGATAGTTGACTTCGGCACGGCAATTACAATCGACTATGTTGAGGACGGAGAGTTTCGTGGAGGTAATATCTCGCCAGGTGTGACCACACGTTTTCGCTCGCTTGCCGACTACACCGCATGCCTGCCGTTGTGCCAGCCAACAGAGTCGGTTTTGGAGTATGGTCGAACCACTGTCGAGGCTATCGAACAGGGCGTTATGCGAGGCGTTGAGCACGAGATTAGGGGCTATTGCGATGATTTTTCAAAGAAAAATGAGAAAAAACGCATAATTTTTACCGGTGGCGACGCAAAATATTTTGCAATGCGAATTAAAAATGCGATATTTGCAGACTGTGAGCCTGTGATTTTTGGGCTTAACCGAATTTTAGACTACAATGCAGAGAAGCAAGAATAATATATTTCGACTTTTTGCCCTGGCTCTCGTGGCCATGGCTATGCTGTTACCACAGGTAACAATGGCACAGAGCTCGAGCCTGAATGCCTACTCGCCGTACTCGATGTATGGCCCAGGTGAGATACATACTCCTGGCTCGGTGCAGATGCGCTCGATGGGTGGCGTGGGCCTCGGCCTCCGCTCAGCATCGCAGGTCAATGTGCTCAACCCAGCAGCGGCAAGTGTGGTTCCATCCAAGAGCTTCCTCTTCGACCTCAATATCGATGGAGCGCACTATCGCAACAACCAGATGCGCTACACGGCAGATGGCCTCGAGGCGGGTAAGTCTCGCACGGCATACAACACGGGAAATATCCACAACATTGGCATCCAGTTCCCACTCGCTAAGGGCCTTGGTGCAATGTTCAACATCTCGCCATATAGTAGCGTAGGTTACAGAGTAATGACTACCGACGAGCAGTTTGACAACTGGGCAGATATTGGTCAAGTGGAGTATATCCACGCTGGCGAGGGTGATATCACCGAGGTTAAGTTCGCTATTGGCTGGGCCCCTGTGCGTAAGTTCTCGATAGGTGTTGCAGCACGCTACCTCTGGGGTACTATCGACCGTGAGTATGCCACAAAGATTAGCAATGTGGTGACCGGCTCAGGAAGCTATGCTCATACCGTGGGTGCCGACTCGTTCATCGTAAATAACTTTAAGTTCCAGGTGGGCTTGCAGTGGAGCATCATCGCCGACGATAAGCGTATGTTGACCCTCGGTGCTACCTACGACCTCGGCGGCAGACTCAACCCACGTGAGCGCAACTACCTCTATACCGACAACGAGTATCACGGCGTAGTATCGGGAGGTTTCCCTATTCGCAACGAGATCAGCAAGCTCGAGTTGCGTGTACCTCACCAGGTTGCTGCGGGTCTATACTATCTGGATCGTAAGATTGCCTGGGGTGTCGATTATAGCTACTCAATGTGGGGTGGCGACAATGAGTCCTATGTTGAGAACCCTAATTTGCAGAATATCAGCGTAGCATACGCCGATACACATACTATCAAGGCGGGTATTGAGTTTGTCCCACGTCGTGGTGATACTCGTAACTACTTTAACCGTGTATCGTACCGCTTTGGTGCACGTGTGGGCAACTACTATCAGACATTCTACGGTGAGCAGATTAATACCATGGCCGTAACCGCAGGTCTTGGCTTCCCAATCAGATTGTGGGGCTCGTCGTCGATCAACGTAGGCTTTGAGTATGGCCGCATGTCGACACCTAAGTCGGTGGTTGTAGGTGGTCATAAGATCGGACTCACGACGCAGAACTACTTCAAGCTCTCGCTTGGCTTCTCGCTCTTCTCGCACGATACGAACGACTACTGGTTTGTACGTCAGAAGTTCGACTAACAGATTGATATATAGAGTAATACAAACAATATTTTAAACTATTAAAACAAAACTATGAAAAGCGTAAAATTTCTCTTGGCTGCTGTGGCTTTGGTTGTAAGCTTCTCAGCTTCAGCTCAGGATTTTAGCGACGACAAACTTTATGGTAAGTGGGGTGCAACCGCTGAGGAGCGTGCTTCGAACATCGGTGCAAGTAACTTCCTCAAGGAGGCAATGGATGCAAAGGACTATGCTGCTGCTACAGTTAACTTCCAGCAGTTGCTCCAGAACTGCCCTGCAGCCTCAGTAAACACATTTACTCGTGGTACAACTCTCTACAAGAACCGTATCAACCGTGCTCGTAACCTCGATGAGAAGCGCCGTTTGGTTGACTCGTTGATTCTTATCCACGACTTGCGTATCCAGTACTTCGGCGACGATTTGAAGTATGGTCGTGACTACATCCTCGATATCAAGGCTCGTGACGTTATCAAGTACTGCTCTGCAGACCGTGACTTGCTCCGTTCAACATTGAAGGAGGCTGTTGAGGCTGCTATTCCAGCAAACACCGTTAAGCTCGATATCGCTGCTATGTACTTCAAGAGCTTGTGCGACGACTTCGCTTTCGACGATAATATCACAAGCGAGATGATTCTCACTGAGTATGAGCGTCTTGCTCCATACTTCGATGCTGCAGCCGACGAGGCAGCTCTTGCTCACAAGAAGACTTTCGAGGATAGCTTCGCTGATAGCGGCGCTGCAAACTGCGACAACCTCGAGGCACTCTTCTCTGAGAAGCTCGCAGCTAACCCAGACGACACTGAGCTCTTGTCACAGGCTGTTGCTTTGATGTCACGAGCAAGCTGCTCAAGCGACTTCTTCCTCAGCATCACTGAGCGTTACTACACTGTAACTCCATCATCAGATACAGCGTTGTTCCTTGCTAAGGCGTTCCAGGATCGTAAGCAGAACGACAAGGCTCTCAAGTATTTGCGTGAGGCTTTGGCCGTAGAGCTCGACCCAATCAAGAAGGAGTCACTCCTCGCTCAGATTGCTATTACCGAGCTTAGCGCAAGCAACTACTCTGCAGCAGCTTCGGCAGCTCGTCAGTTGCACGACATCAACCCACAGAACGGTTACTCATACTTCGTTCTTGGCCAGTGCTACGCATCATCATCATGCGCAAGCGATGGTATCGGTGGTGCTTCAGTATACTGGGCTGCTTACGACGCAATGAGCCGTGCTGCTGAGCTTCTCAAGGAGCCAGAGGTACAGAAGGTTGCTCGTTCACTCGCAGGTGCTTACCGTTCAGCGTTCCCAACTCAGGAGACTTGCTTCTTCGCAGAGCTCTCTGCAGGTCAGGGTTACACCGTACGTTGCGGTTTCGCAAGTGGTAAGTCAACAACTGTTCGTTACCGCTAATATTAGGTGCATCTAACCTCGATGTTATGTGCCTAAGATTTCATAGATATGCAGTGATAGCACTCCTCATTGTGGGGAGTGCTACATTGCTATTCTCTTGTGGCACAACGACCGAGAGGGTAGAGTACGACCTCGAGACGCTTATGACCGAGCGCAGCGAGAATCGTACAATCACCATGACCGAGAACGGAAAGCGTTCTTACTCCTTCACAGCACCCCTTATCGAGGGTTATAGCCTCGCCCAGAACCCATACCAGGAGTTCCGCGAGGGTGTCAAGATGATAACCTATACCAGCGACTCGCTCTCTTTGCAGGATGCAACAATTACTGCAAACTACGCTATCTACTATGATAAGCAGAAGCTCTGGGAGGCGAAGGGTAATGTTGTGATTATCAAGAAAAACCGTAAGGATGGCGATACCATCGTCACAGGTCTTACGGAGGTATATACCCAGCAGTTGTTCTGGGATGCCCGCACCAAGAAGGTCTACTCAAATGTCGACACCAAGGTCTTGCAGCCCGATGGCTGGCACTTTGGCGTGGGCTTCGAGGCCGACGAGGATCTCAAGAATATCCATTTCCGCAAGTATAAGAGCGAGATGGAGTTCGACTTCTCGCCTGTTGAGGAGAGCCCCGAGGATAAGAAGGGTGATAAGACCTCGGATGCAAAGCGAGGTGGCGACAAGAGGGGCGATCGTCCTAAGCCAGGTGGCAGACCCGCACCTCGTGAGTCTAAGCGTCCGGGCGTGAACCCATCAATGTCAACAAACCCAACCGTGGGCAAGACGCCATCAGCGGCTAAGAGCCCTCAGGTGCCACAGTCACCAGCACGTCAGCGTCCAAATGTCGGAGCACAGTCGCTCTCAACGCAGATGTCTGTTGGTGGTGCACCATCAAAGAACACGGGCGCAGTGGAGCGCTCAGGGTCGCCTGCAAAGAGAGTTGGAGAGCAGCGCCTGGAGTCCTCGCCAAAGAGTGCGGGGGCACGTAGTGCCACAGCTAAGCCTGTGGCGGGTGCTAAGAGTAGCTCGACACAGACAAAGAGGTAGGCAGACTATACATTTAATATATGGAGACATCGCTATTAACACAAATAGTAGTCATCGGAGTTATGCTCCTATTTTCGGCATTCTGCTCAGGTATGGAGATTGCGTATCTTAGTCGCAACCGCCTGCGTGAGGAGATTGACCGCAAGCAGAGCCCTATGTTTGACCGCATAGCCGAGCTCTTCTCGCGTAACTCGAGCAATTATATCACAACAATATTGGTGGGCAACAACATAGCGCTTGTTGTCTACTCTATCTATATATCACGTCTTCTCTCTACGAGCTTTTCTATCGAGAACCCGTTAGCGCAGACAATAATATCTACTATTGTTATCATCTTCATCGGCGAGTATATCCCCAAGTCTATTGTGCGTCGTTCGCCCAACTTCTACTACTTGGTAAGCTCGCCCGTGATGTATGTCCTATATATCATCCTCTATCCAGTATCACGTATCACCACGCTGCTCTCGTATGCTATGATTAGACTCTCGGGAAGTAAGGTCGAGCCTCGTGAGGAGCAGACAGAGTTTAATCGTGATGACCTTGCACGCCTTGTGGACGATGATAATGTCGAGGTGCAGAGCGAGGAGGAGGAGGATATACGTCTGTTCCAGAATGCTCTCGACTTTGCCGACCTGCGTGTGCGTGACTGCATGGTGCAACGTGTTGATGTCGAGGCTGTTGACCTTGAGTCTACGAGCATCCAAGAACTTACCGAGCGATTTATCGAAACAAAGTTTACACGTATCTTCGTGTGGCACGATTCGATCGATAATATCATCGGATATGTCAACTCTAAGAGCCTCTTTGAGAACCCCGAAAATCTCTCAGATATACTCATCAAAACTATTTACGTTGCAGAGACCATGCCTCTGCAGGCTATGCTCGAGACCTTCACCAAGCGTAAGGCGAGCATCGCTGTTGTTATCGACGAGTTTGGTGGCACGGCGGGAATTATCTCCCTTGAGGATGTCCTTGAGCAGATCTTTGGTGAGATCGAGGATGAACACGATGTGCAGGAGATGGTCGAGAAGGTTATATCAGATAGCGAGTGGGAGTTCTCCTCACGTCTTGAGGTTGAGTACCTTAACGAGAAGTATGGCTTGGGCCTCGAGGAGGATGACGAGTACGACACTCTGGCAGGATATATCATCTGCAACCACGGTGGTATTCCACATGAGGGTGAGGAGATTAGCGTTGGCGGTTATATGATTAAGATCTTGCGCCGTGAGCAGTCACGCCTCGATCTGGTGAGCCTCAAGCGTCTTGATAATTAGCCTTGTGGGTAGTTAAATAACCATATAATTCCTCTAAATTGCATTGTTGAAGTAAAAAACGAAGACAATAGCGTATTTTTTATTAAAAAATTACTACCTTTGGGGTCTTAAACGAAAAATAACAAAGTAAAATAAATAAAACAGTTATGGCATCATTAAACACTTTGAAAACTAAGTTCGGCTTTCTTATTTCCGGACTTATTGCTGTTGTGCTTGTGATCTTTGCACTCAATCTCGACAGCAATACGTTTGTTAATCAGCCCACTGAGGATGAGATCAACGGTCCTACCGTTCTTACTATCGCAGGCGAGGAGATTAAGCACAACGAGTATGCACGTCTTCGTGAGCTCTACAGCCAGCTCCAGACTATCAACTACATGGGTCGTATCGTGAACATGGGTCACGAGCAGGGCGCATCAATGGCTCTCCAGACACTCATGTTCGACCACTACATGGCTCCTGCTTACAAGGCCCTTGGCGTTTACGCTACTGAGGCTGAGGTTGAGAGCTTCGTAACGGCTCAGTACCGTGACGCTCGTGAGCAGTATGCTGAGCTCACTCCTGAGCAGATCGACATGATCCTCAGCATCAACTGGGCTCGTGACATGTACTTCGTGCCACAGCAGATTGCTAACCAGAAGTTCGTTGATATCATGACTTCAGGTTTGTACCTCAATAAGCTCGAGGTTGCTCAGGCTTTGCGCAACGACAAGCTTACGTTCGATGGCCAGTATGTTGAGATTCCTTTCACAGCTATTGCTGATGCTGATGTTACTGTTAGCGACGAGGAGATCAGCGCATACTACGAGGCTAACCGCAAGGCTAACCCTAAGTTCGATAGCCGCACTATTCGCTACGTACGTTTCGACCGTCAGGCAACTGAGGAGGATAAGAAGGTTATCGAGGATGAGGTTAAGGCTCTCGATGCTAAGGTTGCTGCTGCAGCTGATGCAGATGCTGTTAAGGCTGCTGTTCGTGCTGCTGGTGGTAAGGTTCAGTCATACTACACTGCTTTCGACGCTTTGCAGGCAGAGGTTGCTGATGCATTCAAGGCTGGCAAGAGCTTCGGTCCTGTAGCTAAGGGCAATGTATGGACTGCACGCTACCTTCTCTCTGATGTTAACGCTCCAGAGTCTTACGAGGTTGAGGTAGCTATCTACCCAGAGATCGCTAAGGCTGAGCAGGCTGTTGAGGAGCTTAAGGCTAACGGTGGCGACTTCAAGAAGTTGCAGGAGGCTACCGATGTTCAGGCACAGACTATCAACTTCGTTCAGATGCCTGTAAGCCAGGTTAAGCACTTCCTCGACCGCAAGGCTGGCGATATCTTCGCATTCAACAACAGCGGCGTTAGCACAGTTGTTAAGATCAACTCAGTAGGTGCAGCTAAGCGTTTCGTGCTTACAGCTAACCTCGACCGTGAGATCGTTCCAAGCGACGCTACAAACCGTGCTGTGTTGGCTCAGATCGACGAGTTCGCAGCTAACATGGGTACAGATAACGAGACATTCACTGAGGCTGCTAAGGCTGCATCTAAGAGCCCTATGGTTGCTACAGTAACACGTGCTGATATATTCAGCGGCATGCCTTCAACAGTTCAGGGTATCGCTAACTCTCAGAACATCGCTAACTGGGCTAATGGCGCAGAGCTCGGCGAGTCTAAGCAGTTTGTTATCGACGGCGTTACATACGTTGTTCTTGTTATTGATATTGACACTGAGGAGTTCGAGGCTCGCAACGATGCAGCTATCCGCCGTGAGCTCATGCAGCAGAAGAAGTACGAGATGATCGCAGCTAAGGTTAACACTTTGGAGGACGCTAAGGCTTACGAGGGTGCTAAGGCTGAGACATTTGCTGGTGCTAAGTTCGCTGACACTAACCTCGATGCTCACCTCGTAGGTGCTATCGCAGCAACTACTGAGACTGGCAAGGTTCAGAAGGTTGAGGGCGACCGTGCTGCTTACGTATTCGTTGTTAACACTATCAACGGCGAGGTAGATCCAGCATCTTACGCTACTGAGCGTGTGCCTCTTACTGAGAAGGAGAAGGCTATGTACGAGCGTGGTCTCTACATGTCATTCTTGAAGAAGGCTAACGTTAAGGATCACCGTGACGACACTACTTTCTAATCATAGATTGTAACGTATGTAGGAGCTATCCAGTAGGGTAGCTCCTATTTTTTTGTCGGCGCATCTAAGCCCACTATTAGCCCCGTAGACTCGATCTGAGCCCTCTCGGTATTCACTCTTCGCTACGCCTTATTTAGGGCCTTAGTGGCGATATTTTGCCACGACTATTGCATGTATTATAAATTTTTACTAACTTTGTTTCATGCGGGCCACGGGGCCTTAACTCTAAATTTTGAAGAGTATGAAAAAGTTTTTGTTGGCACTCTGTGCCATGATCTTCTGCTTTGGCCTTGAGGCCCAGGCTCAGGTCTATAAGTTCAATGCCACAAACTTCGCCTATCGTGTCAACGACGAGGGTGTATGGTCGGAGTGGAGCGACTGGGAGGATTGCCAGATTTTGGTTGTTATCAACCTCGATACTGCCGATATCGATATATATAGTAGCGAGCCCCAGGATTTCTCGATCTACGACGCTAGCTCGTCATATTACGACTCGGATGGCGGTGAGCAGATGGATCTGAAGTGTGTCGATGCTAATGGCATACGCTGTGGCGTGCGTGTGCGTGTGCAGAGCGACGGACTTGTGCAGCTCTATGTAGATTATAGCGATATATCCTATGTCTACTGCCTGCAGGAGCGATAGAAGAGGTTAATATAACGAAAGGGGTTGTCCTAGATGGATAACCCCCTTTGCTATCTTTAGCTCTCGCTCCCCGCCGTGATCTGCTCTTTGCTCACACAGGGATATGTAGATAAAAAAAGCAGCGGTAACCATCTCTGATTACCGCTTTGTGACTCCGCCAGGATTCAAACCTGGAACCGCTTGATCCGTAGTCAAGTACTCTATTCAGTTGAGCTACGGAGCCATTCCTTTGCTTTTGCGAGTGCAAATGTATAACAAATATTTCAATCCACCAAATATTTTTAAGAAAAAAATCAAAAAAAATGCAGCACTTTTTTGTGCTGCACCTTTTTATTGCTCAGTATCAGTGAGTTACTTGATGTGCTCAGCAAGAATTTTTTTCACCTCCTCGCCACGCAAATTGATAGCTACAATCTTACCCTCGGGCGAAATGAGGAAATTCGATGGGATATACTGCACACCATAAGCCTCGGCTGCTGGGCTCTTGCCATCAACACGACCCCACACATTCACCCAAGTCATATTGTTATCCACAACAAACTTGCGCCAGTTATCCTCAGTGTTAGGGCGGCAGAGTGTTACGCCATAGATCTCAAGGCCCTTGTTCTTAAACTCGGCATAAGCCTCTACAAGGTGAGGAATCTCGGCACGGCATGGAGGGCACCATGTAGCCCAAAAGTCCACGAGCACCCACTTGCCCTGGGCAAGCTGCTCAGAGAGTGTTGCCACATTGCCATTAGTGTCGCTGAGAGCGATCTCGATATAGTTGTCCCCAACCTTTGGCTGCTCTGCACTCGCTACGCCCAGGCAGATCATGCAGCAGATAAATGCTATAAACTTCTTCATACCTTATATAATATTATAGTGTTACTCCTTGATGTGCTCAGCAAGTATCTTCTCAATATCCTCGCCACGAAGGTTCTTGGCTACCAATACGCCCTCAGGAGAGTAGAGGAAGTTTGTAGGGATCGAGCTCACGTTGAAGCTCTCGCCTGCTGTCCACTCGCCATTAGCGCCTGTACCCCAAACGTTGATCCATGACATCTTGTTCTCCTGGGTGAAGCTGTGCCACTTCTCCTGGTCGCCTGCCTTATCAAACGATACGCCGTAGATCTCGAAGCCCAGAGGCGCAAACTTCTCGTATGCTGCCACGAGGTATGGAATCTCACCACGGCAAGGACCGCACCATGTTGCCCAGAAGTCAACGAGAACCCACTTGCCACTCTTAGTGATATCTGAGAGTGTTACGTCCTCGCCCTCGTAGTTCTTGAGTGTAAGGTCGATAATAGGGCTGCCTACCAACGTATTCTTGATAGTCTGGTAGGTCTTCAAGTATGAGTACTTCTTGTCGATAAGCTCGAAAAGCTCAATCGTACGTCCCTCGTCGCCACCAAAGCTGATAAAGGTGTTGAGCATCTTGACAGCTGTTGGGTTCTGACGATTCTCCATCACTGCGTGCTCGATTGTCTGAAGCAGTGATGCGTAGATACGCTCAGCCTCAGCCTCGTTCTGCTCAGAGTAGAGTGTGTTTACCAGAGGGCCGATCTTCTCGTTGAAGGTACGCATGATGTTGTTGAAGCGTGAGCCCTCAGTCTTGAAACGCTTGTTCTCGTTATCAAAGCTGATAGTGATATCGGTGTTATCGGTGATAACCTCGAGATATGGTCTATTCTTAATGTAGATTGTGTAGAACTGCTCGTTCTCGACCTCTGCCTCGATAGCAAAGAGCTGCTCGGCAGTGATTGTGCCCTGAGCCACGCTCTCACTCTCGCCGCTAAGGCGGATCTCTACAGCGTCGCCCTCCTCGAACTCAGTGCCGGCGAGTACGCCATTGAATGTTATGCTAACGTTCTGCTGAGCCTGTTCAGTAGGTTTGTTCTGGCATGTGCAAGCAACCATTGTTGCGATTGCTGCTACGATAAGTAAAAACTTCTTCATACTCTTTTAGTTTTGTTATCTTAGTTATCTTATTATTTTACTCTTTCGGGGTTGGACTTCACGAAAGACTCCCACGATGAGCTTCCCTTGCGTGACTTGCTATCGCCGCCCAGGCCCTTGCGCTTGTCGCCCGCTGTAGCACGTGTCAGCGGGTTGCTGGTGGTGTAGTAGTGGCATAGTGCCACGGCCATGCCATCAGTAGCGTCGAGCTTGCGTGGCTGATAGTTGGTGCCAAGTATCGAGTTTATCATCGTTGCCACCTGTTGCTTCGTTGCCTGTCCACGTCCCGTTATCGCCTGCTTGATGCGTGTTGGGGCATACTCGGCAATGGGTGCCGACTCCAATACACTCAGCACGGCAGCTATGGCTACGCCCTGAGCACGACCCAGCTTGAGCATAGACTGAACGTTCTCGCCAAAGAATGGCGACTCGAAGGCAATTTCGTGGGGCTGATAGCTCTCCGTGAGGCTACGTACTCGCTCAAAGATGTAGCGTAGCTTCTGGTGCGCATCACCCATCTTGTGCATATCTATCTCGCCGAGCACCACCGCCTCGGGCTTGCCGGCAACAATGTCGATTATGCCGTAGCCCATATAGTTGGTACCGGGGTCAATGCCCATTATGCGCATGCGCTCCACAGCCTACTCCTCCTCGACCTTTGCCAAGCGCTTATCCATCTCACGCACCTTCTGTGCGAGCTCTGGAAGCGACTTGAATACGGCAAACGAGCGGTGGTACTGCACACCTGGAAGCGCAGGGAAGCCGAAGCGAATCTCTCCATCGGGAACATTCTTGTCGATACCCGACTTAGAGCCCACCTTCACATTGCTGCCCACGTTGATATGGTCGGCAAAGCCCACCTGACCACCTACGAAGCAGTTGCTGCCAATCTTGGTGCTGCCTGCAACGCCCACCTGTGCTGACATCACGGTGTTAGAGCCGAGCTCCACGTTGTGGCCAATCTGGATGAGGTTGTCGAGCTTCACGCCTGAGTGGATGATTGTTGAGTCGGTCTTGGCACGATCCACGCAGGTGTTAGCGCCAATCTCTACGTTATCCTCGATGATGACATTGCCCAGCTGTGGAATCTTAGCAAAGGTGCCATCCTCACGTGGAGCAAAGCCGAAGCCATCAGCGCCAATTACGGCACCAGCATGGAGGATGCAGTTGCTGCCAATCACACAACCCTCATAAATTTTAACACCTGGGTAGAGCTTTGTGCCTTCGCCAATAACTACGTTGTCGCCAATGTAGCACTGTGGATATACCTGCACGTTGTCGCCGAGCTTAGCTGTAGACTCGATTACTGCAAAGTCGCCAATGTAGCAACCCTCGCCGATGGTTGCTCCCTCGTGGATTGAGGCGAGCTTCGATACGCCGCTCTTGCGAGGACGTGTGGCGTTGTACATCTCCAAGAGGTTGAGCACGCACTGACCCACGTTCTCAACCTTGACGAGTGTGGTCTTAACCTCCTCTTTAGGCTCAAAACTCTTGTCTACAAGGACGATGCTCGCCTGGGTGGTGTAGACATACTGCTCATATTTAGGGTTGGTGAGATAGGCCAACGAGCCCTGCTTGCCGCCGTCAATCGATGATACGGTAGATACTGAGGCGCTCTTGTCGCCTACGACCTCGCCGCCAAGTAGGCCGGCGATCATCTCTGCTGTAAATTGCATAGTGTTATTTCGTTTTGTTAATCTGTTTATCGTTAGATGTAATCTTCGAGCTTTATGCCCTCGGGTAGTAGGCTCTCTGTGGGGTGGCCAAAGGCGTTGAGCTCACGCACCAGCGACGATGATATGTGCTCCACCTCCTTTGGTGCAAAGAGCATTATCGTGCGCAGGTTGGGAAATACCTCACGGTTAGCACGATCCATCGTGCGCTCATACTCGAAGTCGAGCGTGTTGCGCACGCTGCGGATGATTGTCGAGGCACCCAGACGCTCGGCCTCAATGCCTGTGAGTGTGGAGTATATGCTCACCTCGACACGGGGCTCTGTGGCGTAGACACGCTCAATGAGTGCCTTGCGAGACTCCACCGTAAGCAGACCTCGCTTTGCGGGGTTGTGACCAATGGCAATTATCACACGGTCGAAGATGCGCAGTGCCTCGTCGACAATGGCCTCGTGGCCCATGGTGAAGGGGTCGAATGATCCTGGGAATATCGCTACTCGTGGCATAAGTTATTAGTCAATATTTTCACAAAGATAAGTAAAAAATCTTATTAACTTGCGCTTATAGCGAAAATTAGACTATAAAAAGGAGCTCAACTAAAACAAAATCAGCATGACTCCGCAGCGAAGTCATGCTGATTTGTTGCGATTATCAGGTGATATTGCTCTATTAATGGACGTCAAGACCACTAAATACAAGCTCAGAAATCACAGTATCCTGATACTGGCTACCTGGGTAAACCTCGAGAATCTCAAACTTAAGACTCCATCGTGGACCGCTTCCTGTTCTTCCTACAGTGCCAATATCAAATACCTGCATTGATCTGCTATCCTGCAACTCGAGGATGGCAATAGGGCTATTGTTGTAGTACACCTTAAGCTTCTTTACTCTTGAGTTAGCTCTCCACGCTTTATCGCTCTTGACATATCCATTGAAGATATATACAGTTGTTATACGTGGGTTTGACATCTCAAACTCATATACAATATATTGACCAATACCATGGCCCGGAACACCCTCAACCCATGCTGTCTCATGGTTGAAGTCGTGGATATTTGCCGCACGATAGCTGTTGCTACCCTGAGAGCTCAGGCTGCTTGATGCATAAATTTGGGCAACAGAAGATTCACTATACCAGCTATCGCCGGGTGAGTACAACATATCAAATATTGGCGAATTGAGAACTCCCTCCATGTATAAGTCGGTCTTGCTCTCATACTCTGCTGCAGTGATGTTTGGAACAGGGTAGATGTTCTTAGGTTTTACAACCTTTACTTGTGCATTAGCCACGCTGATAGCACAAATAGCGATTAAAAGAGGTACGAAACGTTTCATGCTGCAAAATAATTAGTTTTATTGAGGTTTTACTATCACAAATATAGCAAAATTTTCGTTATATGCTCAATAAATTTCGCCTATTTTTCTCGCCTTCTGCCTCTCTGTCGCTTTGTCTTTTCACGTTTTGAGAGCTCTATATACTCTGTATATACAACCTCGCTCAAGGGGTTCGATGTCCAGACATCTTGGTGTATGGCCTTGGTGCCAAAGCGCAGGAAGAGAAATTTGCGGGGTACACGATGCACTACCTGATAGAGTGTGTCACGCTGCTTGATGCTAATGCTCAGGCTGTCGCTTGCAACACGCCCCGAGAGGGTAGTGCCTCCCTGCGTGGTGTCAAAAATCTTTACCGTGTCACGCCCCGCAATGCTATCTCTTAGTGCAATGCTTAGCGAGGAGGTGGTTGCAGTCACGCTCTTGGCAAAACTCTCGGTGCGTCGAAGCCTGATGCCGAGCGAGCGAATTTGCTCTGCATCACGAGATTGCATACGTTTGAACTCCTCGATTTTAAGCTCCAATATCGCCACCGAGGCGGCCGACTTCTCGGCTCTTGTTTTGTAGTGTTCGACATCGCCCATGAGGCTCTCGACATTCTGCTCCAGACGACGTAGTTCGCCACGTGTGTGTCGAAGCATCAGGCCACATACCATAGCGAAGCAGGTGACCACTACAGCCACCACAAAAAGTACTCTGTTCATAGATTTAAGGTTTAGAATTCAGCACAAATATACTACATTTCGAGGGCGATATTTTCCCTATTTTGTGGAATAATGCTCGAAAGTGGCGATTGGGGGGTTAATTAATTTCAAAATTAGGAGAGTTGTTATGAAAAAATACTTATCTTTGCATAATCTATAGTCTTAGATTTTGAAATTTTTTACAAACAAATAAACACTTAAACCTATTATGGCTACTAATTTTTCAGGCAAAACTCGCATTGAGAGTGACCTTATCGGTGAGATGGAGGTGCCAGTTGAGGCTCTCTATGGCGTTCAGACCCTTCGTGGTATCGAGAACTTCCCAATCAGCCGTTTCCACCTCTCTGACTACCCATTGTTCATCAATGGCTTGGCAATGACTAAGCTCGCAGCTGCTGAGGCTAACCACCAGCTCGGCCTCTTGACCGACGCTCAGTTCGATGGTATCTCAAAGGCTTGTCTTGAGATCATGCAGGGTCAGCACCACGACCAGTTCCCTTGCGACATGATCCAGGGTGGTGCAGGTACTACTACAAATATGAATGCTAACGAGGTTATCGCTAACCGTGCACTCCAGATCATGGGTCACGAGGCTGGTGAGTATCAGTACTGCTCGCCTAATGACCACGTTAACTGCTCACAGTCTACTAACGACGCTTATCCTTGCGGTATTCACCTCGGTTTGTACGCTACACACCAGGTATACATGAAGCACTTCAACGCCCTTATCGAGTCATTCGAGAAGAAGGCTAAGGAGTTTGCTCACATCCTTAAGATGGGTCGTACTCAGCTCGAGGATGCAGTACCTATGACCCTCGGTCAGACTTTCGGTGCTTTCGCTCAGATCCTCAAGGAGGAGCGCAAGAACCTCGAGTTCGCTGCTGAGGAGTTCCTCACAGTAAACATGGGTGCTACTGCTATCGGTACTGGTATCTGCTCAGAGCCAGAGTATGCTGAGAAGTGTATCGCTGCATTGCGTGAGGTTACTGGCTGGGATATCAAGCTCGCTGAGGATCTCGTAGCTGCTACTTCAGATACTACTTGCATGGTTGGCTACTCATCGGCTATGCGTCGTGTTGCTGTTAAGCTCAACAAGATCTGTAACGACCTTCGTCTTTTGGGTTCTGGTCCTCGTTGCGGTTTGCACGAGTTCGACCTTCCAGCACGTCAGCCAGGCTCTTCAATCATGCCAGGTAAGGTTAACCCAGTTATCCCTGAGGTTATGAACCAGATCTGCTACAAGGTTATCGGTAACGATGCATGTGTTGCTATGTGTGCTCAGGAGGCCCAGATGGAGCTCAATGCTATGGAGCCTACAATGGCACAGTGCTGCTTCGAGTCTGCAGAGATCATGATGAATGGTTTCGACACATTGCGTATCAACTGCGTTGATGGCATCAAGGCTAACGAGGAGCAGTGCTTGAAGTATGTTCAGGATAGCTTCGGTATCGTAACAGCTCTTAACCCAGTTATCGGTTACAAGAACTCTACTAAGATCGCTAAGGAGGCTATGGCTACTGGCCGTCGTGTTTACGACATCGTTCTCGAGCACGGTATCCTCACTAAGGAGGAGCTCGACACTATTCTCCTTCCAGAGAATATGATTAAGCCAGTGAAGCTTGATATCAAGCCTCGCCGCTAATTTCTTGTGATAAGTCGCAATCTGCGACGTATCTTAAAAAGTAAGACCCCTCGGGCTGTACGTTAAAGTACAATTCCGAGGGGTCTTCTTTTGTGATAGACCAAACCTAACCCCGTATGTGCGCTATTTGGGGTGGTAGAGTAAGAAGTTTAGGGAGTTTAAGGAGTTTAGTGATAGCCTTTCCCTATATTCCTTAAGTTCTTTACATTCCTTTTCTCCTTAAAAAAAATAGGAGCAACTAATTATATTAGCTGCTCCCGTTGGTATTAATCAGATGTTATGCTACAACATCTCGATAAGCTCCTCGTTGGTATATGCATCGGCGCCGTAGCAGGTCTTGAGATATGCCAAGCCGCTTATGTAGTCCTCCTCGGTAAATGAGTCGGTAGCCTCCTTAGCAACTACAACGTCGTAGCCCAATGAGTAGGCATCGGCCGATGTGTGGCGCACGCACATGTGGGTATGTAGGCCTGTCATCACGACAGTCTGCACGCCAAGCTCCTTGAGTGTGATGTCGAGGTCGGTCTGGAAAAAGCCGCTGTAGCGACGCTTAGGAATAACATAGTCGCCCTCAGACACATTAAGCTCAGGGATCACTTTTGCTCCCTCAGTGCCTACTATGGCATGGTCGCCCCAGAGCTTCAGCTCACGGTCGATACCCTTGAGATGAGCGTCGTTGCAGAAGATTACGGGCACACCTCGCTTGCGTGCCGCCTCCAAAAGCTCTTTTGTAGCGGGAACGATAGCCTTGCCACGATCGCAGGTCAAAGCTCCATAGACAAAGTCGTTGAGCATGTCAACAACCAAGATAGCAGGTCTGTTTAGTCTTTCCATAGCTCTAAAAGTCGAATTAGTTAGGTTGGTATATTTGAAATTTAGTTAGGTTGCTATCCATTGGGTAAAACTAATCCAAAGGTATGGATAAAAAATGATAATTCCAAATTTTAAGCCCTAAAATTCGAGGGTGTTGCTTATGTATAGTTTTTTCTTATCGGCTAATCAGAAAATATGATTTGCACCTTATTATTAAATGCATTATCTTTGCAACCAGAAAACTAAAATAAAAGACTATAAAACTATGAGTAATACACATCTTCTAAACAGCAGCCTACGTTCGATTGTTAACGATAACTTTGCGGCTGCACGCCTTTTTAAATATTATGGTATAGATTTCTGCTGTGGTGGTGCGATGACCCTGGGCGATGCCTGTCGTCTGGCGGGTGCCGACACCTATGCCGTGCTCGAGGCCCTTGCCAACCTCAGTGAGAAGGATAACGCCTCGATACCCTTTGATAGCTGGCCTACGGATCTTATTATCGACTATGTGCTCAAGATTCACCACCGAGGCATTCGTGCCCGAGGCCCGCAGCTTCTTAAGGATATCGAGCGTGTGATGCAGACGCACGGCGAGAGCCACCCCGAGCTTCGTCAGCTGCGTGACCTCTTTGCCCACTCGCTCGAGGATCTCGAGAACCACCTCCAGAAGGAGGAGCAGATACTCTTCCCCTACTGCTACAAGCTTATCGAGAGAGCCGACATCGGTCTTAAGGCCGAAAAGATGCACTGCGGCTCGGTGGCAAACCCTATACGTGTGATGCTGCGTGAGCATAACGATGAGGGTACACGCTACAAATTCATTCGCAACCTTATGAACGACTTTAAGGCTCCCGCCGATGCCTGCCCAAGCTACCGTCTTATGTTGCAGGACTTGGAGAACTTCATGGATGCGCTGTTTGAGCATATTCACCTCGAGAACAACATCCTCTTCCCTCGCTTCGAGCAGCTCGAGAGGAGCACAGTAGAGGAGTAGCGCCCATGGCCGGTGATTAAGTTTATGTGTTATTAAAGTTAAGGGGCAGACTCTCGTGTTGGAGTCTGCCCCTAAGTATCTATTTTTATCTCTGTTACAATCCTCTCTTGATTGTGTCGTAGTCACGCTTCAGCTGATCCTTCAGGTCGCTAATCGACGAAAAACGCTTCTCGTCACGAATCTTCTCCTGGAGTGTTATGCATAGGCGGCGGCCATATAGATCGCCACGAAAATCTATGACGTGTGTCTCAAGCAGTAACTCCTTGCCACCTACTGAGGGTCGTATGCCCACGTTCGACATTGCACGATACTCCTTACCGTCGATTACTACCTTTGAACGGTAGACGCCTCGCTCCACGTCGTATCCCTCGAGCGACATATTTGCCGTGGGGAAGCCCAGAGCTCGGCCAATCTTCTTGCCGTGAATTACCTCTGCCTCAATATCTATCATTGCTAATTATCCATTTTACCTGTAAGACGACGCACCACATCGTACTCCGAGAAGAACTCTCGGGCAATGACACGCAACACGGTGTATAGTGGTATTGCCAGCAGCATGCCAAGCACTCCTCCCACATGTCCCGAGATGAGTATCACGATGAAGATCTCGAGAGGGTGGGCATTGACACGCTCGGAGTAGAGCGTAGGCTGGATGATAAAGTCGTCGATAATCTTTACCAAAAGCACCGTCGATGTGATAACCATCACGGTGTACATTATCTCGTTGTCGATAGGTGTGATTATGCCCATCACAACCGAAATGAAGCAGCCGATGACCGGGCCTGCGTAGGGCACCAGGTTCATTGTACCCATGATAAGGCCTGTGATCAGGGCGTTGGCTGGCTTCATGCCAAAGAGCAGCATTACCGTCGAGATTACAATCATCACCATGGTGCTCTCAACCATAAGACCACCAAAGTAGCGTGCCAGGAGCGATGTTATTGAGTCCAGAGCACGGTATATGTTGCGATGAAATCTCTCGGGGAAGAACAGGGCTACAAGCTTGTAGAATAGACCATCATCACGCAGGAAGAAGAAGGTGATGAACGTCACCGAGAACATGGCAATAGCCACGGAAGCAAGCGACGATGCCACGTTGGTAAACGTAGAGAGCATATCGCCCGAGAAGAGCTTGCTGAACATATCCTCCAATATCTTCACAATGTCGAAGACGGGTGTTGGGAAGAGTGAGTTTATCGCATTCTCGACATCCACGAGGGGTGCTCGCCACGACTGCATCATGCTGCTCCAGTCCATGGCAACAAGCTCGTTGACCTTACCGAGTATTAGGGGCACGAATATCAGCGCAAGGCCGCCGATGATTATCCACAGCACAACAAGCGTGATGCTAGCTGCCAGTGTGCGTGACATCTCGTGCTTGCCGACTCTGAGCTTCGAGAGCCTATCCACAAAGGGACGGCCCACGATGGCAAACACAGCAGCAAGTAGGATGTAGAGCACAATGCTTCGCAGATACCATACAAGTGCAAATATGGCTGCTGCCACAGCAAATGTCACAATACCTCGTAATACTCTGTTTAGATCCATTGTTCTGGCTCTTAAGTGTTATTTCTCTCTGCGCTTGAGTCGAGCGATAGGTGTCTGTGAGCCGATCACAGGGTCGCCAATCTCGACAGTGAGCTCGGAGTCTTTAGGGATAAGAAGGTCTACGCGCGAGCCAAACTTGATAAATCCCATCACGCTATTCTGCTCAGCACGTGTGCCTGGCTTCATGTATGACACAATACGACGTGCTACGAAGCCTGCAATCTGGCGCATGAGCACCTGACGGCCGTCGTCGAGCTTGATGACGGTTGTTGTGCGCTCATTCTCGGTAGATGACTTAGGGTGCCAAGCCACGAGGAAGCGACCGTGGTGGTGCTTGAAGTACTCCACCTCGCCACCTACGGGCAGCCAGTTCATGTGCACGTTGGTAACAGACATAAAGATCGAGATCTGCATCATCTCTTCCTTGATATATTCGTCGTCGCTGACAATCTCGGTAACTACAACTCGACCATCGCAGGGCGCAAAGATGAGCTCCGAGTCGTGAATCTGCACACGGCGAGGCTCACGGAAGAAGGCTGTGACGAAGAACCAGAATGCAAAGAGCAGTGCTGCCATAATCCACATGATGGCAATAGGGGTAGTTATAAATATGTATACAAGTACCCATATAGCTACGCAGATAAGGCCTGTAATGCCGATTATCCAGTATCCCTCTTTGTTAATCTTCATATAGTATAGGTTTTAGGTTAGTTCAATAAAAATATAAAAAATTACGATGTATACAAAGGCAAATGGTGCCGATACGATGAGTGCATCGAATCTGTCGAGCATGCCACCATGGCCAGGCAGAATATTGCCCGAATCCTTAACACCTGCATCACGCTTGAACATCGACTCGATAAGGTCGCCAATAACACTTGCCAGGGCCACAACCACAGCTAAGCCAATCCAGAATAGGTAGCTCTCATCAAGCACTGCCGCAGCGATAGCACCTACTGCCATTGAGCCGAGAATGCCGCCAAAGAATCCCTCCCACGACTTCTTAGGCGAGAGGCGCTCGCAGAGCCTATGTTTGCCGAGTGTGATACCAAAGAGATAGGCGAATACATCGTTGCCCCAAACAAGGAATAGGTAGAACAAGAAGTACCAAGGGTTCCAATGAGGGTCTTTCGCGTCTGGATTCTGCAACAACATAGGCATAATTGCCATTACGGCCATAGGGAGTCCCAGGTAGATGATACCCATTATTGTTGTTGCAATGTTGTGGATAGGTGTTTGACGGTTGCGGAATACCTCAGCAACGAAGATGATCATTATCATAAGGGCTGCAATACATGTACCGCCCATAATGCAGAATCTTAGATTATCGTCATAACCGTAACATGTCCATAAAAGGCTTGCACCAGAGAGTGTGATTGCCAAAGAGCCGACAAGACCCGGCACACGCTGAGGCTCTACGCCCTTAGCACGTGCCAGAGCATAAAACTCCCAGACGCCCACGCCAGTGATAATAAAGAGTAGGGCACTATAGCCCCAAGGCCCTATAAAGGCAGCACCGAGCACCACGGCAAGAAGTACCGCACCGCTGGCCGTACGTACCAGAAAGTTCTTTAGTTTGTCGCTCATTGTTTACTCTGTTTTTGCGGTTTCTTCGTTGTTTGAAGGCTCGATAACGTAGGTAATATCGCCCTCGTCGGTTGATATTGTCTTACACTCGCTATTAGGCTCAGCCTCTGTGAGCTCCTTGTCGATCTGCTGTGCGCTCTTACCGAGTATTGTCTCGACATCCTCGCTAAAGATTGTCTCCTTCTCGATAAGCATGTCGGCAAGACGCTCGATATTCTCCCTCTCCTGCTCGATAATCTCACGTGTGAGGGCCACTGCCTCGTCGACAATGCGGCGCACCTCGTCGTCGATGAGCTCGGCTGTGCGCTCCGAGAATGGCTTGGTGAACATGTCACGCTGGCCCGTAGCGTCAAAGAAGCTGATGTTACCCACCTTAGGGCTCATGCCGTAGTATGCCACCATGGCGTAGGCAGTCTTTGTCGTGCGCTCGAGGTCGTTGATAGCGCCTGTGCTTGTCACATCGAGGAGCATCTGCTCGGCGATGCGACCACCAAGCAATCCTGCAAGCTTGTGCATGAAGTGCTCCACATTGTGGTTAACACGCTCCTCGGGCAGGTACCATGTAGCACCAAGTGAGCGACCACGTGGAATGATCGTAATCTTGAGCACTGGGTCGCAGTTCTTCAGACGCCACATCACTGTCGCATGTCCCGCCTCGTGGATAGCTGTCGAACGACGCTCCTTGTCGGTCATCGGCATATTGCGGCGCTCCAGGCCACCTACGATACGGTCGATAGCGGCAAGGAAGTCCTCCTGTGTTACAAAATCTTTATCGTTACGTGCAGCGATAAGTGCCGCCTCGTTACATACGTTTGCAATATCTGCACCCGCAAAGCCTGGAGTCTGCTTTGCAAGGAACTCACGGTCGAGCTTTGTGTCGAGCTTGAGCTTGCGAAGGTGCACGTCGAAGATCTCCTTACGCTCCTTAACATCGGGCAGGCCCACCTCAATCTGACGGTCGAAACGGCCGGCACGCATCAAGGCCTTGTCGAGAATATCGACACGGTTTGTCGCTGCAAGGACGATAACGCCCGCATTTGTCTGGAAGCCATCCATCTCTGTGAGCAGCTGGTTGAGGGTGTTCTCACGCTCGTCGTTGCCCGAGAAGCCAGAGTTTTTGCCACGAGCACGACCGATAGCGTCGATCTCGTCGATAAAGACGATGCATGGAGCCACCTTCTTAGCCTGCTCAAATAGGTCACGCACACGTGATGCACCAACACCCACGAACATCTCGACAAAGTCCGAACCTGAAATCGAGAGGAATGGAACATTTGCCTCGCCTGCTACGGCCTTGGCTAGCAGGGTCTTACCTGTTCCTGGAGGGCCGGCAAGGAGTGCTCCCTTAGGGATCTTAGCACCCAGGGCCTTATATTTGTCTGCCTTGCGCAGGAAGTCTACAATCTCCATGATCTCGACCTTAGCCTCTTCAAGACCTGCGACATCCTTGAATGTCACTCTATCCTTGTTGTTTTTGTCGGCCATCTGAGCACGTGCCTTGCCCACGTTCATGATGCCGCCACCGCCGCCGCCACCGCCAGCTCCACGCATCATGCCACGCATGATGAAGAACCAGACGACGATGATGAGTATCCAGGGAAGGAAGTCTACGACATACTCACCCCAGCCCTTCTCCGTACGGCTATACTTAATCTTGACCTTCTCGGCCTCGATGCCATTGTCCGAGGCTACCTGCTCGGCACGCTCAATGTTGTTCTGGAAGAGCTGTACATCGCCACCAGTGTTGAACGTAAGCTGTGGGCCTGTTTGAGGCATATTTTTGAAGCGTTCATCCTTGGCAAGTGAGTCGATCATTGCCTTAGTTAGATATACGCTTGCACTCTCTCTATCCTTGACCTCGATGCGCTCCACGCAGCCATTCTCCACGAGGCCAGTAACCATATCCCAGTCGCCTTCGATGGGCTGTGGTTCGGACTCCCCGAGAAACGAGGCGCCGATTATAACCATTGCAACAAGCACCCAGAACCACATGAAACTGAAACGTGGTTGCTTGGGCATGTTGCCTCTTGTTTCTGCCATATTTAACTCTTAATTTTTACAAATCTTAGCTCACGCAGTTGGCCACTATTAGTCGCCAAACTCGTAACGCTTCATAGGTGCATCAGCCCAAAGCTCCTCGAGACGGTAGAAGTCACGAAGCTCGGTCTGGAAGATGTGAACGATCACGTCGCCGTAGTCCATTGCAATCCAGAATGAGTTCTGACGACCCTCGACACGCACTGGCCACTCGTGCATAACCTCGAATACCTTCTCCTCGACACCCTGCGAGATAGCGTCAACCTGAGTTGTTGAATCAGCGTGACATACTACAAAATGCGAGCAAATTGCGCCGTCGAAGCCTGAAAGATCGAGTGATACGATACCCTGACCCTTCTTGTCGTCCATACCCTCAACTATTGCATTGATCAATTTTTCCATATTTTCCATGAGTAAATGTTTTGTTATCAGTGTTTTGTTTTGTCCTCCCCACGAGCGTGCTTACGTGCGCACGTCGTGAATTGTTAGTATAATCTTTGCAAAGATAGGCAAAAAAAGTTAAAATATCAACCCCTGAGCCAAAAGATATCTCCTAATTTTCGCCAATTTTGGCTCAAAATAAGATTGGGTAGACTCTAAGCGAATCTACCCAATTTAATAATATATTCTTTTTTGGTCTGCTAAACCTTCTCCTGATTTACACACTTGAGGATAGTTTTGCGCAGTGCCTCGACAATCGATTGCTTAACGTAAGTGCGGCTCACGGCCAGCGCCACACGGCGTGATGTAGCACCCTTGGCAATGCTCTTTACACGGTTGCGGCGTGACTGTGGAATGAACTCCAGAGCCATCTCCGGAATGATGGTCATGCACGAGGTGCAGTCGACCATTCGCATGAGTGTGTCGAGCGAGCCAGACTCGAAGTAGAAGTGCGATGGGATCTCGTGTGCTGCCTGGCACAACTCAAATATCTGGTCACGCATACAGTTACCTCGACTAAGCAAGATAAGGTCTTTGAAATCAATATCTTCGATACGTATGTTCGAGCGCTCAAAGAGTGGGTGTGAGGGCGACAGGTAGGCGTAGAAGTGGTCGCTGAAAAGGTCGTGCTCCGTGATACCCTCGCCACATGTTCCCGAGGCCACCAGGGCGGCGTCTATTTTGTCGTGTTTGAGTGCCTCGATAATGTCGGCAGTAACCATCTCGTGGATCTCGAGCTCTACCTTTGGATACTCTTTGATGAATGTTGGGATAAACTTGTGTAATAGGTAGGGGGCAATGGTGGGGATTACACCCAGGCGCATACGTCCCGAGCACTCGCCACGCAGCTCTGCTACAGACTCACGAATATAGTTATATGAGCGCAGTGTCTCACGTGCCTTTTCGAGTACTACCTCGCCCACGGCAGTAGGTATGATAGGTTTCTTTGTTCGGTCCAAAAGGACTGCTCCAAGCTCCTCCTCGAGAGCCTTGATCTGCATCGATAGTGATGGCTGGGTTACGAAACAGTGCTCCGCAGCAAGCGAGAAACTGCCGCAGTTGGCCACCGCCATTAGGTATTCAAGCTGGATAATAGTCATGGTTGATAATGGTTTTCGTATAAGTTTGCTTGTTTGCTCAGTACAAAGTTATAAAAAAAATCTATATTTCACACACTTTTATAGGAATCTCACCAAATTTTTGCTATTTTTGTCGCCTACGAGCGTATAAATATTTGTATGCCGTGTGTGAAAACGATAATTTTTGAATAGTATGAAAAAGATAATCCTTACAGGTGACCGCCCTACGGGCAAACTTCATTTGGGCCATTTCGTTGGCTCGCTTAGCCGTCGTGTCGAGTTGCAGAACTCGGGCTTGTACGACGATATTTTTATTATGATTGCTGACGCTCAGGCGCTTACAGATAATGCAGATAACCCAGACAAGGTACGTGAGAATATTATTGAGGTGGCTCTCGACTACCTCTCGTGTGGTATCGACCCCGAGAAGTCAACCATCTTCATCCAGTCGTACGTAACCGAGCTTACCGAGCTTGCGTTCTACTACATGAACCTTGTTACTGTGCAGCGTTTGCAGCGCAACCCAACTGTCAAGGCCGAGATTCAGCTTCGTGGCTTTGCTGAGAATGGCGAGGAGGTGGAGAACCAGCAGCGCAAGGGTACTCCTGTGGGCTTCTTTACCTATCCAATCTCTCAGGCTGCCGATATTACAGCCTTTCGTGCAACTACCGTGCCTGTAGGTGCCGATCAGGAGCCTATGATTGAGCAGACACGTGAGATTGTTCATAAGTTCAACTCTGTATACGGCCCAACACTCCAGGAGCCTGAGATCATGCTCCCAACAAACTCTGCCTGCTTGCGCCTTCCAGGTACCGACGGCAAGGCTAAGATGTCGAAGTCGCTGGGCAACTGCATCTACCTCTCTGACTCGCCTGCCGAGGTTAAGAAGAAGGTTATGAGCATGTACACCGACCCTGACCACCTCCGTATCGAGGATCCAGGTAAGGTTGAGGGTAACTGCGTATTCACATATCTCGATGCATTCTCACGCCCTGAGCACTTTGCCAAGTACTGCCCAGACTACGAGAACCTCGAGGCTATGAAGGAGCACTATCGCCGTGGTGGTCTTGGCGATGTTAAGTGTAAGAAGTTGCTTATTGCTGTGTTGGAGGAGCTTCTTGAGCCTATCCGTGAGCGTCGTAGCTACTACGAGCAGCATATCGAGGATGTATATGCTATCCTCAAGCGTGGTTCGGACCGTGCACGTGAGGCTGCAGCATCGACACTTGCCGATGTGCGTCGCTCTATGCGTATCAACTACTTCGAGGATACGGAGCTCATAGCACGCCAGGCTGAGCAGTTTAGAAAGTAGACCCTACAATAATCTGACAATGATTCAACTCGGACAAAATATCAAGGATCGTATTTTTGAGGCGTTCCAACAACTCTCCTCGCGCCTATCGAACTCGCAGGTCATGGCCATACTTGCCATTATCGTGGGTCTGTGTGCAGGTGTTGGTGCGTTTATCTTCAATACGTTGCTTCATGCCATCACGCAGCTGCTCACGTCGTGGACTCCCGAGGACCAGGCGCAGTGGTTGTATCTCGTGTACCCAGGTATTGGTATCATCCTGGCCACGCTCTTTGTGAAGTATATCGTCAAGGATGGTATCTCCGAGGGTGTGACACGTGTGCTCTATGCCATGTCACGTGGAGGCTCACGCATCAAGGGTCATAATACCTGGACTTCGGTGGTGGGTGGTGCTACGACCATCGGTTTTGGTGGTTCGGTAGGTCCCGAGGCGCCTATTGTGCTTACAGGTGCCGCTATCGGTTCGAATATCGGTAAGCTCGCACGCCTTAACTACAAAAACATCACGCTGCTCCTCTGCTGTGGTGCGGGTGCTGCTGTGGCGGCAATCTTTAAGGCCCCAATCACAGGTGTGGTCTTTGTGCTCGAGATTCTTATGCTCGACATCACGTCGAAGTCTATCATCCCACTCCTTATGGCCTCAATGACGGCTACTATCACCTCTCTTGTGCTGCATGGCTTCTCGCCAATTATCGCCGTGTCGCTCGAGGCCGATGATATGTTCAAGGTGGCTCAGGTGCCTCTGTTTGTGCTTCTTGGCTGCTTCTGCGGTGTCATGGCCTACTACTTTACGTCGGTGAACTCTAAGGTTGGTGGCTTCTACAACTCGATTAGCAACCAGTGGAAGAAGTGGCTCTATGCTGGTGTGTCGCTCGGTCTGCTCATCTTCCTCTTCCCGCCGCTCTATGGTGAGGGACACGGAAGTTTCGGCAGCTTGATGTCGGGAGGTACTGACGAGTTGTTCGATAACTCGATCTTCTACTCATTTAGCGACGCTGATTGGTTCCTTATCATCTACCTTATCGCCATCATGCTCTTCAAGGTTGTGGCCATGGCTACGACAAACGCCGCAGGTGGTGTCGGTGGTACCTTTGCCCCCTCGCTCTTTGTGGGAGCCTTTGCTGGTGCTACGGTGGCTGTTATCTGCCAGGTGGTCTTTGGCTGGGAGGTATCTATCACATCGTTTACGTTGGCCGGTATGGCGGGTGTGATGTCGGGCGTTATGAAGGCGCCACTTACGGCAATCTTCCTTATCGCCGAGCTCTCAAATGGCTACGGATTGTTCATCCCACTTATGCTCGTGTCGTGCATCTCGTTTGCCGTTAACTATAGCCTTGACCGTGACTCTATCTACACCAAGCAGCTGCGTATGCGTGGCGAGCTGCTTACCCACGACAAGGACTCTTCGGCATTCGTGTTCTTGCGTCTTGACCAGCTCATGGAGACCGACTTTATCCGTATCCGCCAGTCGCTCACGCTGGGCGATATCGTAAATATTATCTCGTCGGCACGCCGCAACATCTTCCCTGTGGTTGATAACAACGGCAAGCTCCTGGGCGTAGTGCAGCTCGACGACCTGCGTCACGATATGTTTAATCGTGATAAGTGGAACACCTCGATTATACACTACATGATTCAGCCACCAGATAAGATCTTGGAGAATGAGATGATCCAGAGCATCATGCCTCGCTTTGAGCAGAGCAACACCTGGATGTTGCCCGTGGTGGATAAGCAGGGTCACTACCTCGGCTTTATCTCCAAGTCACGCATCCTGAACTCATACCGTGAGGCGTTGGTAAACGTTTCGCAGGCTGACTAACACAGAAATTAACTAAAACGAAAAGATATAAAAAACGAAAATAGATTATGGCATTACAATGTGGTATTGTAGGACTTCCAAATGTTGGTAAGTCGACACTTTTTAACTGTTTGTCGAATGCACGTGCGCAGGCTGCAAACTTCCCATTCTGTACTATCGAGCCTAACGTGGGTGTGATCACCGTGCCCGACGAGCGCCTTACGAAGCTTGTTGAGATTGATAACCCTAAGCGTGTGGTACCTACGACTATCGAGATTGTAGATATCGCAGGTCTTGTTAAGGGTGCATCAAAGGGCGAGGGTCTTGGTAATAAGTTCCTTGCAAACATCCGTAACACCAACGCTATTATCCACGTGTTGCGCTGCTTCGAGAACGAGAATATCACGCACGTTGACGGCAGCGTGGATCCTGTTCGTGATAAGGGTATTATCGACACAGAGCTTCAGCTTAAGGATCTCGAGACTATTGAGAACCGTATCGGCAAGTGCCAGAAGCAGGCTACTGCGGGCGATAAGAATGCTAAGCGCCAGTACGACATCCTCTGCCGCTATAAGGAGGCTTTGGAGCAGGGTCTTTCGGCTCGTACTGTGGAGCTCACGCCCGAGGAGCGCAAGGTGGTCTTCGACCTCAACTTGCTTACCGACAAGCCTGTGTTGTATGTATGTAATGTCGACGAGGCATCGGCCGTGAATGGCAACCAGCACACCGAGGCTGTGCGTGCTGCTATCGCATCGGAGCGTGCCGAGATGCTCATTGTGGCAGCTTCGGCCGAGGCAGATATCGCCGAGCTTGAGACCTTCGAGGAGCGTCAGATGTTCCTTCAGGATATGGGTCTTGAGGAGTCGGGTGTTAGCCGCTTGATTAAGGCTGCATACCGCCTTCTCGATTTGCAGACATTCTTCACTACAGGTGCTGACGAGAGCCGTGCATGGACCTTCCGCCGTGGTATGAAGGCCCCTGAGACTGCAGGTATCATCCACACCGACTTTGAGCGTGGCTTCATCCGTGCCGAGGTTATCAAGTATGCCGATTATGTCGAGCTTGGCTCGGAGCGTGCTTGCCGCGATGTGGGTAAGATTGGTATCGAGGGTAAGGAGTATGTTGTCGAGGATGGCGACATCATGCACTTCCTCTTTAACGTATAACATAGCGGCGTATGGAGAAGTTGTGGAAATATATCATCGTGTCGTCGGCCTTTGTGCTTGCGGCAATGGTTCTTGCAGCTGCCTACACCAACCGCTCACGTGAGGTTGGCACTATCTCTGTTACGGGCCTTGGTGAGAAGGCCTTCACCTCGGATCTTATCGTCGTGAATGCTAAGATCATGGTGGAGAATGGCGATGCCGCAGCGGGATATGTCGAGCTTGAGCGCCAGCGTGCCAAGGTCGAGGAGTTCTTCAAGAGCAAGGGTGTGGCTCTTGATAACATCACCTATGCTATGCCTATGACCCATGAGATCCACGAGGATCAGTACTCTGATGGCAAATATGTGGGTCGCACGCTTCGTGGCTACATGCTCTACCAGTCGCTCAGTATCGAGTCGCAGGATATCGACAAGGTCGAGGCTGCTGCCCGTGAGCTCCCCTCGCTTATGGCCGAGGGTATTATGGTGTCGGTCGATGATCCTCTCTACTATAGCACCGAGCTCGAGAGCCTGAAGCATGAGCTTATCGGTATGGCTGCTGCCGATGCACGCCAGCGTGCCGAGATTATCGCCACAAACTCAAATGCTCGTCTTGGCCAGCTTGCTGAGTCACGTGCCGGAGTATTTCAGATCACTGCAGCTACGGGCGACGAGGAGTTCTCGGCAGGAGGCTCGTTCAACCTCTCATCACGCCAGAAGAAGGCACGTGTTACGGTGCGTGCCGAGTATAAGATCAAGTTAAACTAATTTTGTAACAGCTTAAAACTACAGATATTATGACAAGAGAAGTAAGAGTGAGATTCGCTCCAAGTCCTACAGGTCCATTGCATATTGGTGGTGTTCGCACCGCACTTTACAACTATCTCTTTGCACGTCGCCACGGCGGTAAAATGATTCTTCGTATCGAGGATACCGACTCTCAGCGCTTTGTTCCAGGTGCCGAGGAGTATATCATCGAGTCGTTGAAGTGGTGTGGTATCGAGATCGACGAGGGTGTAGGCTTCGGTGGCCCACACGCCCCATATCGCCAGAGCGAGCGCCGTGAGATCTACCTGAAGTATGCTAAGCAGCTTATCGACGCTGGTTGGGCATACTACGCTTTCGATACTCCTGAGGAGCTCGATGCACTGCGCAAGGAGGCTGAGGATGCAGGCAAGACCTTTGCCTATAACTTCGAGGTGCGTGAGAAGTTGCCTACGTCGTTGAGCCTCTCTGAGGAGGAGGTTGAGGCACGTATTGCACGTGGTGACCAGTGGGTTGTGCGCTTCAAGATGCCTGAGAACGAGGTTGTTAAGATGGATGACCTCATTCGTGGCCATGTTGAGGTTAACACCTCTACGCTCGATGATAAGGTGTTGTACAAGTCTGCCGATGCACTTCCAACATACCACCTTGCAAACATCGTTGATGACCACTTGATGGAGATCTCGCACGTTATCCGTGGTGAGGAGTGGTTGCCATCGTTGCCTCTGCACTACTTGCTCTACCGTGCCTTCGGTTGGACCGATACTCAGCCAGAGTTTGCTCACCTTCCTTTGCTGTTGAAGCCTACGGGTAGCGGTAAGCTCTCGAAGCGTGATGGCGACAAGATGGGCTTCCCAGTATTCCCGCTCTTCTGGACATCGCCTACGGGCGAGACATCACGAGGCTATCGTGAGGATGGCTACCTTGCACCAGCCTTCATCAATATGCTCTCGTTGCTTGGCTGGAACCCAGGTACCGAGCAGGAGATCTTCTCTATGCAGGAGCTTATCGAGGCATTCTCTCTGGATCGTGTATCTAAGGCGGGTGCTCGCTTCCAGCCCGACAAGGCTAAGTGGTTCAATGCTCAGTATATGCACAACCTCTCGGACGAGGCACTTGCTAAATTCATGCAGCCAATTCTCAAGGAGCATGGTATCGAGACTACCGATGAGCTTGCGGGCAAGGCTGCAGGTATCATGAAGGAGCGTATGACCCTTGTAACAGATATGTGGGATCTCACCTCATTCTTCTTTGTTGCTCCTACTGAGTACGAGGAGAAGCTCACGAAGAAGCAGTGGAAGGGCGACAACCCAGCCATGCTTGCCAAGCTTCGTGGCGTTCTCGAGGCTATCGAGGACTTCTCGAAGGAGAATACCGAGGTTGTGGTACGACAGTGGATCGAGGCTGAGGGCTACTCTTTGGGCCAGGTGATGAACACCTTGCGTTTGGCGCTTGTAGGTGCTGGTAAGGGCCCAGGTATGTTCGATGTTACTGAGTTTATCGGCAAGAACGAGTGTTTGAAGCGTATCGATGCGCTTATTGCTAACGTAACACCTCTGGAGTAATGGAGATTTTACAGCATATATGGGGCTCTACGCCCGAGGGCGAGGGCATCATCCTCTACACCATGCGCAACAGCCGTGGCTCGGAGATTCAGCTCTGTAATATTGGCGCTTCGATCGTGAGCGTTAAGTTTGCTGATCGTAGTGGTAATATCGACGATGTTGCCCTAGGCTACCAGGAGCCAACAAGCTATATTGGCGATGGCGCTGCGAGTGGTAAGAGCGTGGGCCGTGTTGCTGGCCGTATTGCTCGTGGTCAGATGACCATCGACGGCGTGGAGTATCGCCTTGAGGTGAACAATGGCCCTAACCACCTGCATGGTGGCAGCAAGGGCTTTGCTAACCGCTACTGGGAGGGTCGTGTCGAAACTAATAGGGTGGTATTCAGCTACATATCTGAGGATATGGAGCAGGGCTATCCTGGCGAGTTGATCGTTGAGGCTGTCTACGACTTCGACGACGATGATAATCTCGAGATTACCTACCTTGCCAAGAGCAATAAAAATACCGTGGTCAACCTCACCAACCACCTCTACTGGAACCTTCATGGCGAGGGCTCGGATAAGACTATCCTTGACCACGAGCTTAGACTCAACTGCTCGAAGGTGCTCGAGATGGATGTTGTGCAGATTCCTACGGGCGTGTTGCTCGATGTTGAGGGCACGGCGCTCGACTTTACCAAGGGTAGGGTCTTTGGCAAGGATATCGACTCGGAGTTTAACAACATCCGCACATATCGAGGCTATGACCACTGTTTTGCCGTTGATGGCTGGCAGAAGAATATCCTCGGCGAGGTTGGCGAGTTGCGTTGCGAGGCTACAGGCCGCAAGGTGACTATCCTCTCGTCGCAGCCTGCTGCGGTGCTCTACACAGGTAACTGGCTTGCTGGTGGTTGCCCTCTTACCAAGTCGGGTAAATACTATCAGGATTATGCTGGTGTGGCTATTGAGTGTCAGGGATTTAGTGATGCTGTGAACCATCCTCACTTCCCATCAATCTACCTTGAGGCCGATGAGCTATATTGCCAGAAGATAGTCTTTAAGTTTGGAACATTCTAACGCATAGAGTATGAGAAAACTATTGTCGTTCCTGCTTGTTGCCATGCTCTCTGTGAGCTGTGTCGTGGACGATGCGATGCAGAGTGGTGGTGTGCAGCCAAGTAGCAAGATATTTAACTCCCCAGTAGATGCTGCCGAGGGTATATTGCTCGTGAGGGTTGACTCCTTGGATGCAGAGATCGAGGTTAGTGGTGTTGAGATTGCCGTTGAGCCGCTCTTCCCCTCTATCGATGATTCAAAGCTCTCACGCTGGATGATTGTGCGCTTCGACCAGGCTTTGAGCCTTGAGTCTGTTGCTGAGCTCGTAGCGGCGTGCGATTGTGTGGAGCGTGTGGAGTACGATGTTAAGATCAAGCGTATCAAGAGCGAGTCGCTCCCTATGCCTGAGTCACGCCCCGAGCCTACACGTTCTGTTACGTTGCCATTTGATGACCCTGAGCTCAGCTGGCAGTGGCACTACTACAACGATGGCTCGCTTGATGAGGAGCTCTGCAAGGTGGGTGCCGATATCAATCTGCTCAATGCCTGGAGATATACTGCGGGCGATAACCGTGTTATTGTTGCGGTGTGCGATGGTGGTATCATGACCAACCATCCCGACCTTGCCGACAATATCTGGGTTAACCAGGCAGAGATGAGTGGTACTGAGGGTGTGGACGACGATGGTAATGGCTATGTTGACGATATCCACGGCTACAACTTTGTCTCGGATAGCGGCGTTGTCACTGCCGACTCACATGGAACTCATGTTGCAGGTACTATCGGTGCGGTAAACAACAATGGCTTTGCTGTATGCGGTATCGCTGGTGGCACAGGTGTGGGCGATGGCGTGCGCCTTATGTCGCTTCAGATCTTCGAGGGCGAGGATGGTTGCTACTCGCATCAGATTGCTAAGGCCTTCAAATATGCTGCCGATAATGGTGCGGTTATCATCAACAACTCGTGGGGCTATCAGCCCGATAGCTATATCTCGGATGGCGAGTTTGAGACCTGGGACTCTGTGCTCAAGAATGCTGTTGACTACTTCGAGAGCACGGCGCATCTTGACGGAGCTATGGATGGTGGCGTGGCAATCTTTGCTGCGGGCAACGAGAGTTACTCAAATGCTGCCTACCCAGGTGCTTATAATAAGTATATATGCGTCTCGGCGATGTCGTCGGACTATACTGCTGCCTACTATACCAACCATGGCCCTGGCTGTAATATCGCTGCCCCTGGTGGCGATGCATATTATGGCACAATGTTCTGCGTGTCATCGACATCGGTGGAGTATGCCAATAGCTATGGATATGAGTATATGCAGGGTACCTCGATGGCGACACCTCATGTGTCGGGATGTGCTGCTCTGGCCGTGTCGTATGCCCTTAAGCAGGGCTATACGCTCACTTCTGAGGAGCTTAAGCGCCTGATACTCACCTCAGCACACGATATTAACGTACACCAGAAGGGCTCAAAATACTACTTCGACTACACTGCTGGTAGCTATGTTAACCTATCTCTCGAGCCCTATGTCGGAAAGCTTGGCTCGGGATATATCGATGCCCATCTCATGCTTATGCAGATGGATAGCACACCATGTATCTATGTTGAGAGTGGAGAGGTGGCGCTGCTCTCGCTAAACGAGTACTTTGGTAGTGGCTCTAAGGATCTTACTTACAAGGTTTGCGATGCCTCGGCCGATGTTCGCACGTCGCTCGGTATTCAGACCCTTAAGGTCGAGGATGGTATGTTGATAATCAAGTGTACCAAGCCTGGCTCGGGCCGTATCATCGTGAAGGGTATCATTGGTGGTGAGATCGAGGGTGGCAACGATGTCATGGGCGGTATGCTTGTGGAGCGTGAGATTGAGGTTGTCGTTCGTGGCACTAAGGCCGAGAATGGCGGTTGGTTGTAATCCTAAAAAAACAGCGTGAATAATGAAGAGATACCTATATATATTATTTGTAGCGGCTATTGCATTAGTATCGTGCAACCCTCCGATTATTGTCGAGACACGCCCCGATATTGCCTACTACTTCGGCGCAGTTGAGATCAATACTACGAGTGGTAGCGCTCGAGTGAAGGCCTTCATGCCATACGTGACTATCGACGGCCAGAAGGAGGAGGGTACTGTGATCTACATGGAGTATTGGGCCCATGGTAGCGAGGATGCGGTGACTAAGGTGGAGAGCTACACTGCCGAGGGCGAGAATATCATCTTCGAGATCGAGAACCTTGAGCCAAGTACAGCCTACCGAGGTGTAATTGCTATAAGTGGTAAGTATGGCGGGGAGCGTAGCGATGTATTCCCATTTACTACCCAAGAGTATATCCCTGAGTGCACGATGAGCTGCAACTGCACCGTGGTACCTCATGGACTATATGCCGAGGTGGAGTTTACAGATGTAGCATACCTCGTAGATGGCCAGCAGCAGGATATTATTCGTGTGAAGCTGGAGTATGCACGATCGAGCTCCGATAAGTGGATAGAGTGTAGCTTCACTGCCGATGTTATCGTTGGCGGAGTATTTAACCAGGTGGTGCCTTTGGGCGATGATATACTCGAGGAGAATCGTTACTATAAGTTGCGCCTTACACTCGAGCCTAAGGATGACGCCTATCCATCTCTTACCTCCGACATTTATGACTTCAAAACAATCTTTGCCGAGATTACTGCCGATGTTGCTACACCTGAGCTCGAGATAGCTGGTAATACGCTCACGGCCGCTGTTGATAGCGCAACGGTGTGGTTTGATGGTCGAGAGGTTAAGGAGCATTTCGACCTTGAGTATGGCTTCATCTATCGCATGAGTGGCCAGGAGCAGTGGAGCGACCTTATAGAGTCGGATTATACAGAGAACGGTATGAGCATAGTTATGGATATCGTAAATTTCCAGCAGGGTGCTACATACGAGTTCTGTGGTGTGGTTGTAGCTGGTGCAATGCGCGAGATGCGAACCTCGAATATTGCCCAAATCGAGATCCCTAACTCCTCGACACCTCCTGCACCTCCAGTTAGTGGCGATGCCGATACTCAGGCTCTTGCGGGCGATTGGCACCTTGTCAAGTGGCGTGGCGCAGAGCCAGGCTTCGATGTATATCTGAGCATTACCGAGGATGGCGTGGTGTCGCTCTTCCAGCGTATTGAGAGCCGCCTGTGGAGCACATACTTCAGCACCGTGGCCTATGAGAATGGTGTTATCTCGGGTGTTTATACCGATGGTGTTGCTTGGGGCGATACCTACTATGTTGCTCTTGAGGGCGACGAGATGACCTGGACCTCGACATCAGATAGTGCAGATATCTCGGTATATAGACGTTGCACACTGCCCGATATGACTAATCCTGAGATTAGAGTAGTATCAGAGAGTGGTAAGCGATTCTTGTAAACAACTTTTTTATTCGGCTAAAAATATGTTAAGGGGCTCATTTTGAGCCCTTTAACGTTTGTGCTAAAAAAAAGAGTTCGCAGAGAGTTTGCATCTAAAGAAAAATAAGTATCTTTGCAGGCCCGAAAAATGCTTTCGGGTATTGGATTACAATATTTTAAGTATTAATTAAACGTAAACAAAAGTGGATTCAAAAAGCTACAAGACTATCTCGGTCA
>JAGBXX010000038.1 GCA_017629035.1 Alistipes sp.
TATAAAATAGAGTCTGATGTAATTAGTATGAGGTGTGAGAAAAGAACATCAGGATGTAAATGAAAGATGAAGAACAGACAAATAGAATATTGAAAATAAATCATTAACAAACTATAGTATTAGTTAATGAATCATTAATGATAAGAATATAACATCTATATTATTAAGTTAGTATTATTTAGATAAATTATAAGATAAGAGAAGAGAATATAATAATAAGAACATATAGGTAGGAACAATCTTAACTATTGTTGTTGATAATCAGATTATTATGTAGTATTTGCTTTAATAGTGACAAATAACACATTGGATATTCAGGAATTATTACTACCTTCGCTACAAGATATTAATGCTGAGACCTATCTGAGACCATATGGTCAAAAATAATGGTTCAAATGGTCTGTAAATGCCTGTAGTAAGGTTTTTATGAGATGGAGGGCATTACCATCTTCCACCCTGAAACCTTGTTGCAAGCAATTGTAGCAAGGTTTTTTTGTGCACTATATCAAACGTTCAGGTGTAGAGGGGAGCTAGGCTGCACAACGAGTTTATGTAGTAGTCAATCGCAACTCCTACATATATATAAATAAAGGGTGTTGCAACTTATGATGCAACACCCTTAGCTTTTACAACATTGTGCTACCCTATCGTATACGGTCGAGGGAGCGTACGAGGACCTCGTCCTTGAAGATTGCACGGCTAGCAAGAGCTGTGAGAACGAGCGACACAAGAGGCATAGGAGCGCCCCAACCGAACTGGCGGTGCTCGACAACAAGGTTCTCAAAGAGGCGTGAAGTGAGCCAGTAGTAGAGACCAATCATGACGAGTGAGCCGAGCAACAAGACGATCTCGACAGCGCACAAGCGCACCTGCAACGTGCGACGCTTGAAGAGAAAGATGACGACAAGGGGGAGCAGCGTGGCCATGACGAGCATGACGCCCATCCAGAGTGTGCTCTCAGACATATCGCCACAGCTAAGGGCAAAGGCCGAGAGTTCGTAGGTGTTGCCATCGACAACAAATGTAGCGATAGGCATAAAGAGCGTGAGCGACATGAGTGCTGCCGCAACAAGCAGATAGAGTGATTGAATTCGCTGAATCATAGTTATTTAGTTTTAATTATTCATATCATCAAGATCTCTGTCAATCTGATAGCTATTGCGATCCACAGAGCGGCGGTTGATAAGCTCGCCGAGGAAGCCCGACAAGAAGAGCTGCACGCCCAACACTATAGCCACAAGGCTGAGGTAGAAGAGTGGCTGGTTGGTGAGTGGGTGTCCGCTCACGAACTTCTCGACAATGATCCACGCCACAGCGATAAATCCGAGCAGGAACATCACCGTGCCAAGGCCACCAAAGATATACATTGGCGAGCGACCAAAGTGCGACATGAACGACACGGAGATAAGGTCAAGGTAGCCCTTGACCATGCGCTCGAGGCCGAACTTCGACTTGCCATACTTGCGCTCGTGGTGTTCGACAACCTTCTCGCCGATGCGCTTAAAGCCTGCGTGCTTAGCCAAGATAGGGATATAGCGGTGCATCTCGCCATAGACCTCGATAGACTTGACAACCTTGCGGCGATAGGCCTTAAGACCGCAGTTGAAGTCGTGGAGCTTGATGCCCGACATAAGACGTGCAGTGAAGTTAAAGAACTTGCTGGGCCAGCGCTTGCCGATAGGATCGTAGCGCTTGCGCTTCCATCCCGACACAAGGTCGTAGCCATCCTCAAGGATCATGCGGCGCAGCTCGGGAATCTCGTCGGGAGAGTCCTGAAGGTCGGCATCCATGGTGATTACAACCTCGCCACGGGCCATATCGAAGCCACAATAGAGGGCTGCCGACTTGCCATAGTTGCGCATAAAGCTGATGCCACGAATAGCTGGATAGTCGCACTTGAGGCGCTCAACAACGCTCCACGAGCTATCCGTAGAGCCGTCGTCAACCATGATAATCTCGTAGGCAAGGCCATGGCTCTTGGCAACACGGTCTATCCACGCCACCAACTCGGGTAGCGACTCCTCCTCGTTATAGAGAGGCACAACAACAGATATATCAATATTCTGAACCATAGTAATTTAGTAGTTTAGTTGCTGGGGATCACGACGCACATTGCGTGCGATGATAAGACCAAGGAGCGTACCCCAGATAATATAGTTGTTCATCGATGATAGTATGTTATCAAAGAGTGTGGGACGACGCTGCGACTCCACAGCCTCGATAACGCTATCAATCATCTGCTCGTAGCTACCCGAGGCAACGCCTGTGGTATCGAGAGTTGCGATATACTCGAACGACTGCTCTAAGCGCTGGATCATGGCCTCGACAAAGTTTTCGTAGCCCAAGCCCATGGTAAAGAGAGCGTTGGCAAGGCCCACAAGAATGCCCGTGAGCAGCGACATCGTAAAGATATATATCAGACCCTGGCCAAAGGTAAAGCCCTCGTTGGGGTCGGCACCAAGCGAACGGCGCTTAGCAAAGCGATGCACAAGCCACACGAAGAGTACCACCGAGGCCACACTCACGGCCATAAGCAGATAGGCCAAAGCGGGCCATGAGATATCCGAGATTAGCATAATGTAGTTCTCAAGAGACCTGATAAGTGCCATAGCCAGGCCGAGGAGTGCTCCATCACGCAGCACATCGCTCCAGAAACTTCTATCTATCATCTTACTTCTTTATATTACGTTTGTTCAGCGCCTCGTGGTAGGCACGAGCATTGGCTGCATGCTCCTTGTCCGTGCGGGCGAAGTTGTGCTTGCCATCGAACTCAGGACGGGCGCAGAAGTAGAGGTAGTCGTGCGCCTCGTAGTTGAGCACCGCCTCGATAGCCACAACATCGGGCATGGCGATAGGCGTTGGGGGCAGACCCTTATTTAGATATGTATTATATGGCGACTCTACCTTGAGGTGGCGCTTCAGGATGCGCTTGATGGTGGGATCGCCCAGGGCATACTTGACCGTAGGGTCGGCCTGGAGCAACATATCCTTGTTCAGGCGGTTGATATAGACTCCTGCAATACGAGCCATCTCGCTGGTGGCGTTGGTCTCCTCGTGGACAATAGAGGCGAGGGTCATAACCTCGAGAGGTGTCATACCCAGACGCTCGAGCTTGCGCTGACGATCGGGCTGCGACCAGAACTTGTCGGACTCACTCTTGAACTTACGCACAAGGTCGTGAGGGGTGATCTCGCTATAAAACTCGTAGGTGTTGGGGATAAATATAGAGAACATAGCCTCGGCAGAATCAAAGCCGAGCTCCTCGATAAGATCCTTGTTGCGCAGCGCCTCGAGCATATCCTGCTCCGAGATATCGCTCTTAGCGGCAATTTTCTTGGCCAGAGCCTCGGGCGTGCGGGCATTGTTGATTGTAAGGCGCAGCGTGGTGCTCTCGCCATACTTGAGCGTGCGAACAACAGTCATCACTGACATACTCTCGTAAAGGAGGTATGTACCTACACGAAGATTCTTCTCCAGCTCGAGGTACTCGGCATAGAACTCAAAGGCCCAGTCGTACTTGCTATACTTCTTAACCTTGTCAACCACAGCCGAATAGTCGGTAAGTGGAGTGATACGCACCGAGAAATCCTCGGTGACGGCCTTGCCATAGAACATCTGGTAGCCACAGTAGGCAGCAACACCACCTCCAAGCAGGATGATAATGAGCAGTGAAATAAAAAATTTACGCATTATTCATTTTTTTTTTGCAAAGATACATTTTTTTTGTACTTTTGTGCCCGGGTAAGTCTTATACGACCAGCTCCTACAGAACCCCCCAGGTGAGGAATCAAGCAAGGGTATGTGGTTGTAGCGGTGCGATATAAGTAGCTTACCCTCTTTTTTTTGCTCTTGTTCGAGCCTCGCTACCCCACTACAACTCCCTGATACACAACACTAAGCACCCACGCCGTAAACTTTGAGGCTAGGTAGTAGCCAACAATAAAGCTACACCACACACTCCAGTCATCACGGCCCACGCCACGACGAAATGCCGTGTAGCTCCAGTAGAGCATCCAGAGGACAATAGCCACGCTATACAGCGCCATGAGCACGGCCGTAAGCGCATCGACACTCAGGAGCGTGGTGAAGTCGTTAACAAACATCGCATACTTCACCTTGCCTACTACCCACACAGGCAGCAGCATAAGTGTCACGGGCCAGTGGGCAAAGAGCAGTCGGGCGTAGCTATCCACGAGCTTAGCTCTGCGATTGAGTATCAGCATCACGACATAGACTACCGAGGCCATAGCTATCCAGACCACGCAGTTAAGCATTAGACTATGTACAAGGGGCATATAGCCCACAACATCATAGCCCACAACATCCTGAGGGGCAAGGCAGAGATACCAGCCACAAATCGAGGATATGATAAGCCAGGCAACACCCCAAAGCAGGGCATTAGTCTGGCTAATACTCTCCACACGGTGCATCATGCGATAGATGACACCTCGTTTTGCAGACCTATTATCACTCATAGCTCTCACTAGAAATCAATCTTAACGCCCGCCATGAAGCCTATACCCTGGCGGTAGTAGTTAGCCCAATCGTAGATCTTGCTATTAAGCAGGTTCTCGCCATTGAGATATATCTCGACAATGCGGCTTGCACGGTAGCTCACGCCAACACTGAGATCCAAGAGCGTAGGCATAGTGAACTCGTCAACGGCACGCAGCATATTACTCTCGTCGACAATGGTCCACGTGCGGCGGCCAATGAGCTCGCCCTGGGCATAGAACTTCCACTTGCGCAACATATACTCTACACCGAGATGACCACGCATCTTCGACTCCGACTGCACGTAGAGCGAGTCATAGAAGTCGAAATGGTAGCGGAAGTCAAGGTCGATACTAAGGCCTGCAACGGGCATAGCCTCGGCACTAAGGCCCAAGAATAGTCGACTATTATTCTTCTGAGCAAGGCCAAAGGCTCCAGGCTCTGTGACAAACCAGAACATCTGATCACGCATGAAGTTAGCACCAAGATATAGGTTATAGGACAATCTCGATGAGAAGAACGTGCCAGTAAGACCTGCCGAGAGGTTGTAGCTCAGGGTGTTGCGTGCGTCGATAACGTCACGTCGCTGAGGATTAAACGCCAGGTATGGGTTAGTGGCAAAGAGCGTAGCTACGTTGTTGCGCTCGAGCGTGGTATTAAGCTCGACGTATGGCACGAGGGCCTGCTTATCGAGGTCGAACAGGAGCTTGGCACGTGGCAGGATATAGTGCGAAGCCTTACGATCCTCGCCCACCTTATCATAGAGATAGCCAAGGCCTGCATCGAGCGACACAAAGCCGAAGCTACGTGCATAGCCCACGCCACCACCTATGCTCAACTCATTGCGGTAATCACCCCACCAATCGGCCTCGAGTTCAAGTGAGAGACGATTATCGCTAAAGTCACGAGCCAACGTAGCAGAGCCACCAAAGTTCAACATCATGGCGCTCTCCAGCTCCTCGGCAACCACAGGCACTCTATGTGCCCAGTGCTCGCCATGTGCCTCGACAGCGAAGTTCAGACGGCTGAGATCCACAAACTCGTCGCCAAACTTAACACCAAGCCGAGTATCGTGGAACATCTTACGCTCGGGGTTACGCATGGCATAGGCGTTATAAATATCGTTATCGTATGAGAGAGCACCTTCGAAGAGGTATCGACCCACGAAGAGTCCTCCGCCAAGTCGTATTGCGTTCTGCATATCATAGCTATCGGCGATACTACGCTCCACACCCTCGGCGCTAACACGTGCGGCAAAGTCACCATGGTGCTCAAGGCCCACGCCAAAGTATCCCACCTTAGGTGTCTGCAACGTATAGTGCAGGCGTGCCTCGGAGCCTAGGGGATAGCCAGCAGCGATCTTGGCAAAGAGGCGCTTATAGCTCGTATAGTCCCAGTACGAAGCACGTGCAGGGTTGAAGTTATGTGCATCGAGCGATATCTGCCAGAGTGAGGGGTTTACCTGGTAGGCTATCTCGGGCTTGATGGTTGGGTCGTCGGCAATCCTCGTAGGAGCAAGGAGCTTGGTTGCTGGGGCAATCTCGGGGGTATAGGCCGTAACAATATCGACACTACCCTGCTGCGCTGACAGAGGGGCAGGGGCAAGGGCCACAACAAGGGCCAAGCACAACAACTTAGGTATAAAATATCTCTTCATAGCTGTAGTTTACAATAGGTTAATACGTGACTGCACCTCGCTGATGATGCCATCGTCGGCAACGGGGTAACCATCGACAATACTCTGATATGTGGCACGTGCCTGGAAGGTATTGCCCACATCACGCATAATGTCGCCAAGCAGGATGAAGCACTTTGCCTGCCAGTAGACCGAGCCACACTCGCCAAGGTCGTAGACCATCTGCTCGGCAACCGAGGTGTTGCCCTGGAGATAGTGATCCTCGACAATGCGATAGTAGGCCTCGGTACCCTCGACAGTGAGCTTATCCTCGGCGAGGTTGCGGTAGATGTCGTAGGCCTCGGCCTGGCCACGTGACTGCAACACACGGGCCTTGGCAACAAGCACCTGACGTCGTGTGCTCTTAGTGACATTATCCATAGCATCTACCTCGGTGGCAAGCTCCATGATAGCGTCGTCCGAGGCATACTTGAGCGTAGAGCTGACATAACCTGCAAGGGCAGACTCACGCTTTGTGTCGTCGTGAGCCACATCGTAGAGGTTGCGGTAGGCCTTAGCTGCCCTCTCGTACTGCTCCATATCGAAACACATAGGGGCCATGACAGCAAGCACACGCTCGCTATACTGCGACGTACCCTGTGATACAAGCTCCTCCATGCTTTCGAGAGCACGCTCCTTGTCGTCATCACGCAGATAGCAGTCGCTAAGGTAGAAGAGCGCCTCACTGCGGTTATATCCCGACTCGAAGTCATCGAGGTAGGCACGGAGCTTAGTGAGTGCCTTAGGTACATCGCCCTCGAGATAGGCGCTGCGTGCTGCGGCAAACGTGAGCGAGTCACGTGCAGCAATGCTCATATCGCTCTGCACACCACTGCGCTCGGCATAGGCAAAGTAGCCGTCGATATCGCCATTTGCAACATATATCTCACGAATACCACGCATAGCCTCGAGTGCTGAGGATGACTGTGGGTCGTAGGCAACAACCTTATCGTAGTATTTGAGTGCCTCGTCTCGCTTGCCGAGGTTGAAGTATGCAAGGCCGATATCCGTGAGGGCATTGACATAGAAGGGCGATGTGGCGTCGCTCTCGACAAAATCAACGAGTGTAGCAGCGCCATCGGCATAACGCTCCATGGAGATGTAGGTGCGGCCAAGCTCATACCACGCATCGTCGACATAGTCACCTTCGGCATCCATAACGATACCCTTGAGGCGGTCAATCTTATCGCTACTCTTCTGCTCCACACCGTCGATGAGTGCGAGCTGATAGTTGGCATAGTTGCGCTCGGCAGAGGGTGCTCCCAGGGCAATCTTGTATGCCTTGCGAGCAGCGTTGAACTGACGCTGAGCAAAGCGTGTGTCGCCAAGGCGGTTCTGCGCATCGAACATATAGCTATCACGATCCTGATAATCACGAACAAAGCCATCGAAGGCTACAGACGAGGACTCCATGTCGCCCATAGAGAAGTAGGCATATCCCAGGCCATAGTGCGCCATAAGATACTCCATATCGGTCTTTGGCGCAGTACGTATATAGCTGTCATACTTGCTCTTAGCAAGCTCGTAGTCGCCACGAAGCATAGCCAGCTCACCCTGCCAGTAGGTTGCAAGAGCCTTGTACTTTGCACTAAGGCCAATAGCCTCGGCCTCCTGCAGCAGCTCCTGAGCCTTGTCGTAGTCGCCAGCCTCGATAGACTCGACAGCACGGAACACAGCGACCTTCTGGAGTGCCACACGAAGCTCCTTATCGGGGTTGTTCATAGCCTTGATAGCGTCGTATGCAGCGCCATAATCCTTAGAGTTGTAGTAGGCAGCAATGAGCAGTGTCTGCACCTCGCCACGGTAGACTGAGTCGGGATAGCGCTCAAGGTAGCTCTTGAGCACGTTGAGCGACTCGTTAAATCGTCCACCACCAAGCTCATACTTCAGACGGCCATAGTTAAGCAGCGCATTCTCGGCAATGACCGAGTCGAAGCCCTCGCACGAAGCCATAGAGAAGGCTGCTGCAGCACTCTCCTTATCGCCAACACGCAGATAGCAGTCGGCAAGGTGGTACGAGGCATTCTGCGTGAGCGAGTCCATAGCGCCACACACGGCACGTAGAGGCTCGATAGCATCACGATAGCGGGCAAGGCGGTAGCATGAGTAGCCCTTGATATAGTTCTCCTGGCGGCCATACATCTCGGCTGGGTATTGCGAGATATACTTCAGGGCCGAAGAGTAGTCGTTCTTGATGAAGTAGGACTCGGCGATGATACGCACAAGGTCGTCGTTGACGCTGCGTGTAGAGGTGGCAAGTAGTCGCTCACCCTCGCTCACGACATAGTCGTAGTTCTGCTCACGATACTCGATCTGGAGCAGGTAGTAAGGCACAAGGACACGATAGACATCGCTCTCTTTGAGTGCCGTGAAGCCACTCTTGGCCTCGGCATAACGGCCCGAGTGGTAGTCGATATAGGCGGTATAGTAGAGCGCATGCTCATAGTACTCGCTACGCTCGGGGATGCTATTGAAGCACTTTGAGGCGGTGAGATAGTCGCCCTTAACGAAGCGTATGTAGCCCAGGCGTATGTCGTAGCGCTCCTTCTCACGGGCATTGAGAGCCTCGTAGTCAACATCATCAAGCAGGGGCTCGGCAGCCTCGAAGTCGCCATTGTCACAGTGGTAGCATCCGAGCATGAAGCGCATACGGTTGCTATGCTGGCTCGAGGGGTAGCGGCTCATAAAGCCCTGCATAAGCCTCTCGGCCTCCTGCGAACCGAGCTCCACATGGCAGCAGACGAGGTTGTAGTCAGCCCACTCTATGGCGTAGAGATCCTTGACAGGGTCGAGCTCCGAGCGATACTCCAGTAGCGAGAGCTTGGCATCGGCCCAACGCTTACGCTCGAGCAACTCCTCGATATTGTCACGCTGAGCATCGGGATGCGATGTTGTCAGCGCCGCAGATGCCGTGCCGAGTGTTACGACCGACAAAAGCGCCAGAGATATAATCTTTTTGTACATAGTTCGTGTATATATATTATTAGGCAAAGATACAAAATTTTCTGCTATATCAAAACCCACAAAGGAATGATTATTGTCCTAAGAGTAGTGAAAACACTAAAATATTACCATTATGACACTAAAAATCACTATCTCGCACACCTCAAACTATGAGTTTGAGATCTTGGACAACAAGAGTCTTGAGGCACTAAATCCCAAGGAGCTCATGCTCTACGCCATGGCCAAATGCGCTGGACTAACCATACTCTCGATACTCAAAGAGCACGCCTCGTCGCTCACAGGACTCGAGATAGAGGTCGAGGGCAGACTATCAACTCCTACACTCATGGCCGAGAGTCGCTTTCTGCACTTCACGATAATATACCGAGCAGAGTGTCCTAAGCTCAAGGACCAGATAATAATCAGCCGAGCGATAAACCTTGCACACGACAAATATTGCGGTCTGGTGCAGATGTATCGCCACATAGCACCTCTCATGCACGAGACATCGATCGTAAGCACCGACCAAGAGGAGTAGCAATGCAGAGATACTTAGCAATACTCCTACTTCTGGTAGGATGCACACCTCGCACCACGCCCTCGAGCAACGCTCCACAGAGTGTCAAGACTGCCGTAGTCGAAACAGAGAGCTACGAGATACGTGACTTTGCCGCACTGAGCACTGCCGATGATGCGGTGAACCTGGCGTTCAAAATCTCGGGGCGGATAGTAGACCTTCCCGTGGCTAAGGGTCAGCGAGTGAGGCGTGGCGAGGTGCTTGCCGTGCTCGACAAACGTGACGTGGAGCTACAAACAGAGGCTGCACGTGCAACATTTGCCGAGGCGCAATCTCGCCTAAGGCGTGCTGAGCGACTACTCGAGCACAACGCCATTTCGAAGCAGGAGGTGGAGTCGCTCGAAAGCGCTGTGACTCAGGCACGTTCCTCGTACGAGAACTCTCTTGACCTACTCAACGACACACGCATAGTAGCACCCTTTGATGGTGTTGTGGAGCGGGTATATGCGGACACCTATCAGCGTGTAGCCTCGGGCGAGAGCGTGGTGCGCATAGTGAACCCCGTGAGCACCACCGTAGGTTTCACAGCACCCGAGAGGCTACTAGGCATACTGGAGCTCGGGAGCACACGCTACGAGGTACGCTTTGACGCATGGCCCGATGTGGTGTTTGGCGCACGCATCAAGAGCTTTGCACGCACCTCGAGCGATGCACTCGGCTTTCCAGTGTCGCTAAAACTTACCGATGTCGACACCTCACGCTACGAGATATCGCCAGGCATGACCTGCATGGCACGTGTGATAACACCCCAGAGCGACACCACGGCAGTAGTGGTACCCATGACGGCGATATATGCTCCGGTGGCGGGTGGCGATGCGGTGTGGGTGGTGGACTCATTGGGTAGAGTGCAGAGGCGAGGTGTGGAGATTGGCCGCCCAACATCGAGTGGCAACGTGGAGATAGCGACGGGCCTCAAGAAGGGAGAGCGTGTGGTGGTTGCTGGAGCATACAAACTAACTGATAATGAGCAAGTAGAGATAATAGAATAGCTGAGCCGACAATGTTTAACATCACCCGATACTCAACTCTCAACCACTCGGTCATAAGACTCTTCGTGGTACTTATCATCGCTGGTGGCATATACTCGTTTGTCACCCTGGGCAAGCGTGAGGACTCGACATTTACGATCAAGAGTGCGGTGCTCACCTGCCACTACCCTGGCGCTACGCCCGAGATGGTGGAGAGCCTCGTGGCAGAGCCTCTGGAGCGGGAGCTGAGCAGACTGAGCTCGGTAGATGAGATAAGCTCGGAGTCGCACTTCGGCTACTGCAGGCTGATGGTAAAGCTACGTGCCTCGACACCCGAGCGTGAGATAACAGAGATATGGAACGAGCTACGACGCAGGGTCGAGGATATTAAGCCCAAACTACCCAGCGACATTGGCCATATAAGCATTGCAGATGACTTTGGCGATGTATATGGCATATACTACGCCCTCACAGCCGACGAGGGCTACACGTGGCAGGAGATGCGCACCGTGGCAAAGAGTATCGAGCAGAGGATATACTCGATAGAGGGTGTGAGCAAGGTGGCGCTCGCAGGCGAACAGGCAAGCGAGGTGGTAATAACAGTGGCCACAGCAACACTTGCGATGTTCGACATACGCCCCGATGAGATAGCTCAGGCAATAGCCTCGGCAAGTGGCACACCAGCGCTATGCACCATCGAGGATGAGCAGATGAGCATAACACTCTCCGAGGGTGCCACATACACCACAACGAGCGACATTGAGAATCAGCTACTCACGGCAAGCGATGGCAAGCAGTATCGTCTGGGCGACATCATGCGAGTGGAGCTACGCAGCGTAGAGCCTATGAGCTACATAGTGCGTGTGGACAACCAGAGGGCAATAGGCATAGCCATAAGCAGTGATAGCGATGTAGATGTTGTCAAGGTAGGGGACAAAATAGCAAGCGCTCTGGAAGAGATAGAGCGTGGACTGCCCTTGGGCATGGAGCTGAGGAAGATATACTCCGAGAATGAGATTGCACTTGAGGCCACGAACGACTTTCTGCTAAACCTCGCAGCGTCGCTCGCAATAGTCATACTACTCATAATAGCCACCATGGGCTGGCGCTCGGGCATTGCCGTGGGTAGCTCGCTGCTGCTGAGCGTGGCAATGACGATGATAGTGCTCCTACCCTCAGGTGAGACACTCAACCGCACATCGCTTGCGGGCTTCATCATAGCCATGGGTATGCTCGTGGATAATGCCATAGTCGTCACGGACAACACCTCGACACTGCTACTGGGTGGACTACCCCGCCACATTGCGGCGATAAGGGGTGCGAGGCAGAATAGGTGGGGACTGCTCTCGGCAACACTCATCGCCATAGTGTCGTTCCTACCCTTGCAGCTCGCACCATCCTCCGTAGCAGAGATTATTAGACCCCTATTTATCGTTATCGCCGTGTCATTGTTGAGCAGCTGGCTCCTTGCCATAACACAGCTACCGGAGCTAAGTGTAACACTGCTCAGGCCACGGCCACGTGCAGAGAGCTTTGAGCGCTCGGCATGGTTTAGGCCCATTGTCGAGATGCTGATACGCTACCGTTGGGTTGTGGTGACGGTGAGCATCATGCTTCTGGGACTCTCGGCAGTGACGATGCAGCGCATGCCTCAGGACTTCTTCCCACGCCTCTCAAAGCCGATGTTTCGTGCCGAGATACTGCTTCCCGAGGGCTACAACATCGAGGCTACGGAGCAGCGCTTAGCCAAGATAACCGACTATCTTACATCGCTTGAGGATGTTAGGCAGGTATCTACCACCGCAGGAGGTACACCCCCACGCTACTACCTTGCAAGTGGCAGCTACAGCCAGCGCCCCAACTACGGCAACCTGCTCATAGAGCTACGTAACACCTCGGCATGCGACAGGGTGGAGCAGAGCATGACTCGGTGGGTTACTCAGAGTATGCCCGAGGTGTGGCTCAGAACATCGCAGTTCAAGCTATCGCCCGTGCCTGAGGCGACGATAGAGTTTGGCTTCAGCGGCGAGAATATCGACACGCTGGCACGTCTGGTGGATGACGCCATGAGGATAATGCACTCGACACCAGGGACTACCAACATACGTTCGAGCTGGGGCAACAGAGTACCATCGATAGAGCCTCGATACTCCGAGCTCAAGGGTCAGCGCATAGGTGTGGACCGCTCACGGATGATACTCTCGCTCGAGCTGGCAACAAAGGGTGTGGCAATGGGTGCTATACGTCAGGATGACAAGGAGATACCCATACTACTGCGCTGGGATGCGCTATCCGAAGGTGGGCTCTCGACACTCGGCACAATGCCCCTATTCTCACGCCGTGGCAGGGCATACTCCATAGAGCAGGCGACATCGGGCTTCGACTTCAGCTTTGCACTCCCCGTGATACGACGCATAGACTCCGAGCGAGTGATGAAGGCGCAGTGCGACCCTCGACTGGGGGTAAACACCATAGCCCTTAGCGAGGAGCTACTGCGGAGCATAGAGCGCAACATCGAGATACCCGAGGGCTACACCATGGCGCTATATGGCGACGAGGAGAGTCGTGAGGAGTCGAACAAGGCTCTCTCATCACGGCTACCTATAACGCTGATAATAATAGTGGTACTGCTCGTTCTGCTCTTTGGCAACTACCGTGACCCTATCATCGTGCTCGTAACCCTACCACTGATATTTGTGGGTGTGGTATGGGGACTCACACTCTCGGGTAAGATGTTCGACTTCTTCTCGCTGCTGGGTCTACTCGGCCTTGTGGGCATGCAGATAAAGAGTGGCGTGATACTCCTCGAGCGGATACGTGAGCTGAGGAGAGAGGGCATGAGCGTGAGGCGTGCTGCGGCACAGGCGGCAACAGATAGGTTGAGCCCTGTGGTGACGGCAGCAGGCACAACGATACTCGGACTAATACCCCTCGTATTCGACCCAATGTTTGGCAGCATGGCTGTGACAATCATGGGCGGACTGGTGGTGGCAACACTCTTAGTAGTGGCGCTACTGCCGGTAGTATACACCATATTTTACAACAAAGATGCGTAGCGTAATCATCACTATATCAGCACTTATGCTCTTGGAGAGTATCGGTGCACAGACAACCCTCACGGAGTACACCACACAGGCGGTGGAGTATAGCACACGGATTGAGGAGGCGGAGCTCAGGGGCGAGAGTGCCGAGGCAGAGCTTAGGCGCATACGGCGAGAGTATCTTCCCGAGTTGAGCTTCGAGCGCAGTGCCGAGGTGGATTTCAACCATAGCGGCATGGGGCGACCCTGGAGCTGGGGCACGACACTCGAGCTGAGTCAGGTGGTGTGGCACGGAGGGGCTATCAGCGCCGAGCGGGATAGACAGGAAACAGAGGTGGCAATAAGCGAGCTAAACAAGACTCTCACTCTGCGGGGCGTGGTGCTCGAGGCCAAGAGGCGCTACTGCAGGCTCTCGTACATGGAGCTTATGCTGAGCTCGATGGAGCACTACAACGAGATAGTCGTCTCGCTCCGTGATGTGATAAAACGACGCTACGACGAGGGCTACTCGTCGAAGGGCGACCTACTGCAGATAGAGTCACGGCTGAGCGATGCGGAGTATCAGCTATCCTCCTACGTGGAGCAGTATGAGCAGGCGCTGCACAGCTTCAACACACTGGTGGGCAACGACTTAACCAAGAGGATAAGACTCAGCGAGTCGATACTCTCGATGGCTGAGCTACCCGAGCGTTGCAACACCGAGGCACTCGAGGCGGAGCACCCCGAGAGGCGCATTGCGGAGCTTAGGGCCGAGGGTGCACGACATGAGGTGAGGCGTGTGAACTCCACCTATCTGCCACGCATAGACCTCAGGGCATACGGCACGCTGCAACCACGCCAACCGCACACGAGCAACACCCCTATAAACTTTGGCTCGGGGGCGATGCTGGGCGTAAGCTCGGTGATATATCACTTTGGCGAGCGACACGAGGCGGTGGCTGCGGCAAAGAGCGAGCAGCTGGTATACGAACTTGAGGTAGAGGATATCATAAATGAGATACGACTACAAGAGCAGGATGCTTGGACGAGGGTTGTGAGCACGCACGAGAGGCTCAGGGCGCTGGAGCGAGGGCTCGGCACGGTGGAGGAGAACCTCGAGATAAGCACCTACGCATACAACGAGGGGCAGACCACAATACTCGATGTGATGCAGGCGCAGATAAGCTGGCTACAGACATATCGCAATGTGCTGGGTGCGCACTACGACTATGCCGTGGCAGTAGCAGAATATAGCTATATTACAGGGTATTAGATATCACGAATATCGCACTTACGGCTGATAGCGCCGTCGCTGAGCACGACAACACCGATACGTGAGCGGATGAGTGTGCGCAGGGTCATGGCATCGAGGCTATAAGGCTCAACGCCAAGGAGTTCAACAATACGATCTCTATCTACCGAGGTGATAACGGCTACGTTCTCTGTGTCATGAAGAAGCTCTCGTACAGCACGTAGGCGGAGAGAGGTGAGCGACTCGAGGTCATATATCGTAATAAGAGTAATATCTCTATTTTGCTCGAGGAACGACAGAGTGCAATCTTCGCCCTCGGCATTGGTAAGCACGAACTCGGCAAAGGGGAAGCTGCTGGAGCTGACGACATCCTGACGGCTCTCGACAAACTCTATATCCTCACGCTGCCAGCACTCCACATCGTCCGAGGCAAAAATTAGCTCCTCGCCCGTGGCGATACTTCGAAAGACAAGGTGGGTCTGCTCAGAGGAGTCGAGCGCCAGGCGATCGTGCGACACGGCCTCCCAGAGGTTGACACCCACACGGTAGGGCATAAAGTCGATAATAGGCTGATAGCGAAGCGAATAGAGGTTGATACCGAGTGCCACGACAAGCGAGAGCGAGGCAACGAGGGTATCTCTACCCCTAAGGCCTCGGCGCTCACTACCCCACCATACATAGATAGCCATGGGGAGCAGAACGAGGTTCTTGGCAAAGGTCTGCCAAGGGCTAAGGCGCACGGCATCGCCAAAGCAGCCGCAGTCGCCAATAGGGAGTACGGTGGCACTAAGCAGCGTAACAACCGTGAAGAGCGACATGAATATGGTGGTCGCGACGGCCGTTACTCGCTGAGCAACACCACACAAAAGCATAAGGCCGAGCATAAGCTCAACGGCGGCGAGGGCCACGGCAAGGCCAAGAGCAAGGGGTAAAAACTCTTCGAGGTGGTACGTAGCAAGATACTTCTCGACAAAGACCGAGGTGCCCACAGGGTCGACACACTTGACAAAGCCTGAGAAGATGAATACAAGGCCGAGGATGCGGCGAAAGAGGCTACGTAACATACTATATCACACTATTTTAGCAATGGCGCAACATGGGCCATGATACGCTCGAAAATCTGCTCGGGAGAGGCCATAGAGCCCTCGTCATTGGAGCAATCGACAACCTTAAGGTCGCTACCCAGCGAGGCAGACTCGAGGTAGACCTCACGCACACGGCGCTGAAGGTCGAGCGACGCCTCGTGGATATCCTGCTGGCCATTGAGATAGCTGCGGTCATCGCCCTCACGCTGCTCCGTAAGCTTGCGCTCGGTGAACGAGAAGGGGACATCGAGGAACAATGACACATCGGGGCGTGGGATACCAAACTCCTCGAACTCGGTATGCAATATCCACTCTCTGAGGGCATTACGCTCTGCGTCGTCGGCAATCTTGGCACACTGGTAGCCGATATTGGAGTGCACGTAGCGGTCGACAATAACCACCTTACCGTTTGATAGCCAGGTGTTTATACTCTTTGCGCAATCGGCCCTATCGCCAGCATAGAGGAGTGCCACGAGGTAGGGGTTGACCTGCTCAACAGAGCCGAGGTCGCCACGCAAGAAACGGGCAATGAGCTCGCCATAGACGGGGGCGTCGAAGCGTGGAAAGTGAATATACTCCGACTCGACACCACGCTCGTCGAACATAGCCTTGAGCTTGGCAATCTGCGTAGACTTACCTGCTCCGTCCAAACCCTCTAATACGATAAACATATTTCTAAATTTCTGATTTCTAATTACTAATCTATCGAAGCATCATTACTGCACGCTCAACACCTCGGGCAAGAACGTCGACCTCCTCCAACGTATTGTACATACCTATCGAGGCACGGCACATGCCCGTAACACCGAAGTGGGTCATGACAGGCTCGGCGCAGTGGTGGCCAGTGCGGATGGCGACACCCAACTTGTCGAGGATCATGCCTACATCGTAGGGGTGAGTACCCTCAACCGTGAACGACACGATAGGGCACTTATTTGCCGTAGTGCCATAGATACGCAAGCCCTCGATAGCACCAAGACGCTCGGTCATGGCACGGAGCAACATCTGCTCATGGGCCTCGATAGCCTCGACACCGACACCCGCAACGTAGTCGATAGCCGTGGCAAGGGCTACAGCACCAACAAAGTTCGACGTGCCAGCCTCAAACTTAAGAGGCAGAGGGGCGTAGGTTGTCTTGGCGAAGGTAACCTTGTCGACCATGTCGCCACCACCCATAAATGGGGGCATAGCCTCGAGCAGCTCACGGCGACCATACAACACGCCGATACCCGTAGGGCCATAGAGCTTATGGCCAGAGAAGGCGTAGAAGTCGTAGCCACGCTCAGCTACCCTACCTCCACCATGGACAATACCCTGGCAGCCATCGACCATGACATGAGCACCCACGGCGTGGGCCTTGGCGATGATAACGCCGAGGTCGGGGCAGGTACCGAGGGTATTCGAGGCCTCGGTAACGGCAACAAGGCGTGTGCGCTCGTCAAGGAGCTCATCAAGGAGCTCGGTGCGAAGGCGGCCCGAGTCGTCAAATGGCAATACACGCAACTCTGCCCCCTTGCGCTCGCAAGCAAGCTGCCAGGGCACAATATTGGAGTGGTGCTCGAGCTCGCTGACAACGATATTATCGCCCTCGTGCAAGAACTTCTCGCTCCAGGCGTAGGCGACAAGGTTGATGCTTGCCGTAGCTCCCGAGGTGAAGATAATCTCCTCACGGCACTCGGCGCCGATGAACTCTCGAACACGCTCACGTGCAGACTCGTACATATCGGTCATAACACCCGAGAGGTGGTGGACACCTCGGTGTATATTTGCGTTATACTCCCTATGCAGCTCGTCGATGCGCTCGATAACTGTCTTAGGCTTCTGGGCCGTAGCGCCCGAGTCGAAGTAGACCAACTTGCGTCGGTTGACCTCACGCTCAAGGATAGGGAAGTCGCCACGTATTTTATCTATGTCGTAGAGCATTGCTAACTACAATTTTTCGAGTTTAGACTCAAGAGCCTCGATGAAGGCCTCACGGCAGAGCTCGGTAGAGCTACGAAGGACAACATCCGACACAAAGCCCTCAATCTGCAGGCGCTTGGCTGTGGCAAGGCTGAGGCCTCGCTGACGCATGTACAACACCGCCTCGTCGTTCATCTGACCTACGGTAGCACCATGCGAGCACTTAACGTCGTCGGCATAGATCTCGAGCTGCGGGAGGGTCTCGATGCGTGCCTCGCCGAGCGTGATATTGCGGCTGAGCTGCTCGGAGTCGGTGCGCTGAGCATCGGGGGCAACATATACCAAGCCCGAGAATTTACCTACAGCACTCTGCGACGCTACGCCCTTGAATGTAGTGCGTGATGAGCAGTCGGCAACATTATGGCGAACATCGACCTGCACCGTGCCACGCTCATTGGCACTAAGGATAAAGGCACCGCCAAGCTCAAAGCGTGCAAAGCGACCATCGAGCGAAGCCTCGACACGGAGGTTAGAGGATGCGGTGACAACCTGAGTAACGGAGCACTCTGCGCCCTCGAGCAACGAGATACGAAGGTCTGTAGTAGCGCCCTCTTGGTCGACAAGCTCAACGATATTGAGGCGTGAGTATGGCTCGAGCGTGAGGCATAGAGCACCACCCTCGTGGCCTGCGCCCGTGAGCACCATGTCGGCATGAGCGTCACGCTCAAGGGTGATAGCCTCCCCCTTGGCAAGGTCTACACTCCAGCACCCCGAGCCGATGCGTGGCTCAAGAACAGGGCGTGCTTGGAGCTCGGAAACAATCTTCTCGGACATAGCTACTCCTCCTTGTAGTCGTTAATAAGCCAGTCGTAGCCCTCCTTCTCGAGCTTGAGGGCGAGCGACTTGTCGCCAGTATAGATAATACGGCCCTTGTACAATACGTGAACGTAGTCAGGCACGATGTAGTCCAACAGACGCTGGTAGTGAGTGATGACCACCGTAGCGTTGTCCTCACGCTTGAGGCGGGTAACGCCCGTAGCCACGATGCGCAGTGCGTCGATATCGAGTCCCGAGTCGGTCTCGTCGAGGATGGCGAGCTTAGGGTTGAGCATGGCCATCTGGAATATCTCGTTCTTCTTCTTCTCGCCACCCGAGAAGCCCTCGTTCACGGCACGTGAGGTGAGCTTAGGGTCGAGCTCCACGATAGCGCTCTTTTCGCGCATAAGCTTGAGGTACTCGGCAGCAGTGAGTGGCTCGAGGCCCTGCGCCTTGCGCTGCTCGTTGACGGCAATCTTCATAAAGTTGGCCATGGTAACACCTGGTATCTCCACAGGGTACTGGAAGCCGAGGAAGAGGCCCTTGCGTGAGCGCTCCTCGACGTTAAGCTCAAGGAGGTTCTCGCCCTCATACTCCACCTTACCGTCGGTCACGGTGAACTTCTCGTTGCCTGCCAACACTGAGGCGAGCGTAGACTTACCCGAGCCATTAGGGCCCATGATTGCATGCACCTCGCCAGCCTTAACCTCGAGGTTGATACCCTTCAAAATCTGCTTGTCGCCAACCGACGCACAGAGATTTTCTACTTTTAGCATATTTCTTATTTTTTATTTTTTGACTTAAGGAAATTGGGGCGCTTAGGGACTATCCTACGCTACCCTCCAAACTGATAGCCAGCAGCTTCTGCGCCTCGACGGCAAACTCCATAGGCAGCTGCTGAAGCACCTCACGGGCATAGCCATTGACAATAAGTCCCACGGCATCCTCGGTCGAGAGGCCTCGCTGGTTGCAGTAGAAGAGCTGCTCCTCGGAGATCTTCGACGTCGTAGCCTCGTGCTCCACAACGGCCGTAGGGTTTGAGCACTGCATGACGGGGAAGGTGTGTGCGCCACACTTATCGCCAATGAGCAGCGAGTCGCACTGCGAGTAGTTGCGGGCATTATCGGCATCCTTTGACACTCGCACCAAGCCTCGATAGGCGTTCTGCGACTTACCTGCCGAGATACCCTTCGACACGATGCGTGAGCGGGTGTTGCGACCCAGATGTATCATCTTAGTACCGGTATCTGCCTGCTGGTAGTTGTTGGTCATGGCAACAGAGTAGAACTCGCCCGACGAGTTATCGCCCAGCAAGACACAGCTTGGGTACTTCCACGTGATAGCCGAGCCTGTTTCGACCTGCGTCCACGAGAGGTGGGCACCCTCACGGCACAAACCTCGCTTGGTAACGAAGTTATAGATACCACCCTTGCCCTCCTTGTCGCCAGGATACCAGTTCTGCACGGTAGAGTACTTAACATCGGCATCCTTCTCCACAACAATCTCCACCACGGCAGCGTGAAGCTGGTTCTCGTCACGGCGGGGTGCGGTGCAACCCTCGAGGTAGCTTACGTACGAGCCCTCGTCGGCAACGATAAGCGTGCGCTCAAACTGACCTGTACCCTCGGCATTGATGCGGAAGTAGGTCGAAAGCTCCATGGGGCAACGTACGCCCTTGGGGATGTAGCAGAACGAGCCGTCGGAGAAGACTGCGGCGTTGAGTGCGGCGTAGAAGTTATCGGTATATGGCACCACAGAGCCCAGATACTTCTTAATGAGCTCAGGGTGCTCCTTGATAGCCTCGGACATAGAGCAGAAGATGATACCCTTCTCGGCGAGCGTGTCACGGAAGGTGGTCTTGACCGACACAGAGTCCATGACAGCATCCACGGCAACGCCAGCCAGAGCCATCTGCTCCTCGAGTGGAATACCGAGCTTGTCGAACGTACGCTTAAGTTCGGGGTCTACCTCGTCCATAGAGTTGAGCTTCTTGGTCTGCTTAGGTGCGGCGTAGTAGATGACATCCTGAAAGTCGATTTCGGGGATGTCGAGGTGCGCCCAGTTGGGGTGTTTGAGCGTGAGCCAGTGGCGGTAGGCCTTCAATCGGCGCTCGAGCATCCACTCGGGCTCCTCCTTCTTCTGGGATATCAGGCGTATGACCTCCTCGGAGAGTCCACGGCCGATGGTTTCGGTCTCGATATCAGAGACAAAACCGTATTTGTAGTCGCTCGTTTCGAGCTCTTGCAATATATTTTTCGTTTCGTTTTCCATCTGTTTATAATAATAGTGCGCAAATGTAGCAAAAAATATTCATTTGAGCAACTTTCTCTTCGCAGATTTCCTCATCATAAATTTTTATAGCGATATAAGCTTTTGCCTATATCCGCCCCTAAAAGGGGCAGTCCTCGTCGTAGTGCCCCAGGGGCTTTATGCGCTCACGCTCCACCTCGAAGCCAGCAGCAGTAAAGATATCGCCAACACGAGGCTCGGCCGAAGTAGTAACAGGAGTAACATCAGTAACATGAGTAACAGGAGTAACATCAGTAACAGGAGTAACACCCCTCACACCCCTGTTACTGTGTGACTCTGTTACTGGTGTTACACCCCCACGTTTGGTTGTGGCCGAAGGGCTCACCACCCTATCTCCGTCCACAAGCAGCAAACCCTTATCAATGAGGCGTTTGATGCGCATCTGCGCCGTGGTCTTGCTAATCGAGAAGCTCTCTGTGAGGCGGGCAACAAGCGTGCTACGCTCAATGGTGCCGCCGTAGAGGTCCTCGACAATGGCAACAACCTCGTTGCGACCCTCCGTAGGCTGAGGGATATCACATAACTGTGGGATACCCTCCTCAGAGATAGCAAAGGCAAAGCGCTCGAAGGGCTCGTTGCGGCAGAACTGAGGCTCTACGATAGAGCTATCTCCCGCACGGTGCACAAAGAGCACGCTCTCGGCCTTGCGTTGTAGCGACGAGCCGAGGTGGCCACGTGCCTTGTCCGAGCCAGGGTTGGTATGCAACACACAAACAATATGGGTATTAGTCTGTGTTGATAGAGCCATGAGCTCGGCAACAAGAGCATCGCTCTCCTCGAGGTCGTTGGTGTTGCGCTGCAGGTCGGCAATGCCATCGATAACTACTATATCGTATGGCGTTAGTCGCATGGCATCGTACATACGTGCCTTACGCTCGTGGGGTGCTAACTCTCTGAGTGCGAGCGTGGTGAGTCGAGGCTCGGCAATAGCACCTCCGAGCTTTGCGCCTGTCATTGCAGTTATACGCTGCACCACACGGCGCACATGGTGCTCGCCCTGCTCGGTGTCGACCCATAGAACACTAATAAGAGGGTTGCTCTCAACCGTCTTGAAGTTGTCTATGCGGTCGCATGGCACGGCCATGGCCGAGGCTACAAGAGCAGAGGTAAGAAATGTCTTCTTACTCTTAGCCTCGCCACAGATGGCCGAGATGTTGCCACGTGAGCATACGCAGCAGCCATTGATAGATATGAGTGGCTCAATATCGGGCAGCTGCTTGCTCATGTCAACTACGTAAGGGCGCAGACGCTCCTCTGCAAGGTCGAGCTCGAGTCTACGCACCTCACGTGCGGTAATCTCCTCGTCGGAGAGCGTAGCAGAGTTCAATGGTTTACCTATCAGCTTATTGCTGATTACTAAGTCTACATTGCTTGAATACATGGTGTAATGTTGTTTTTGGGAGAAAACAATACCAGAGCTCTATATATGTATAAATA
>JAGBXX010000039.1 GCA_017629035.1 Alistipes sp.
CACAACACCTCCCACGCTATTAATAGATCTCTTCCGTGACAGCCAGTACGGTGTGCCAGCCAATCTTGAGATATATGTGCCTGCTGAGGCCGTTGAGGCATACAAGAGCTCTGCGTCGTGGGCTAAGTATGCTGACTATATCTTGCCACTCTAAATTACTCTACTACATAGCCCCGTCTATAGTGCAATAAGTAATTATTATCGAAAAATTGCGTTATAAATTTGGTTGCTTCGAGTCAACTGCTTATCTTTGCAGAGCTTTTGCCAATAGGCGCAAAAACAGGAGTATTAACTAATAAAACTATAGAAAAATGAAAGTAGAGAAGAATAAGATGGTGAGTGTTGACTACACTCTCACTGTAGATGGTGCTGTTGCCGACAAGTCACAGCCAGGTCAGCCTTTGCAGTTTATCTGCGGCATGGGCATGCTTTTGCCTAAGTTCGAGGAGGCTATCATGGGTCTTGGTGCTGGTGAGAAGGTTAGCTTCACACTCGAGCCAAAGGATGGCTACGGCGAGTCTATCGCTGAGGCTGTTGTCGAGCTCCCTAAGACTGTCTTCATGATGGATGGCAAGGTGGCTGAGGAGATCTTGTTCGTAGGTAGCCAGATTCCTATGTCTACAGCCGAGGGTCAGCACATGATGGGCCTTGTTAAGGAGGTTAAGGAGGAGAGCGTTGTTATGGACTTCAACCACCCAATGGCTGGTAAGACTCTCAACTTCGAGGTTGAGGTTGTTGAGGTACGTGACGTAACTCCTGAGGATCTCGCTTCACAGGGTGGCTGCGGCTGCGGTGACTGCGGTGGCGGTTGCGGTGACCACGAGTGTGGTGATGGCTGCGACTGCGGTGGTTGCCATTAATAGTCATACCTAATAAATAGAGTGGGGTTGTTCTGATGAACAACCCCATATCTTTTTTGTATGCACCCTCTTTAGAAGAGATACTGCTCCGTGCGGACACTCTCGCTAAGAGCCTCAATCTCTCTCCATGCCTCATCCGATAGCGTTGTGCCCACAATCTCGATAACCTTGCCTGCGGCGATAGCTCCGAGTGTGCCACACTGGCGCAGCGTAAGGCCACTACATAGGCCTGTCATGAAGCCTGCGGCGTAGAAGTCGCCCGCACCCGTGGTATCTACACGCTTTGCTGCCGCCATGATACCTACGTGGGTTACTGTGTCATGGTGCTTGATGAGTGCTCCATGCACGCCAATCTTCACAACAGCAAGCTCGCACCTCTGGGCGATAAACTCAAGAGCCTCCTCGGCTCTATCCTTGCCACTAAAGGCCTGTGCCTCCTGCTCGTTTGCAAAGATTATATCCACGTAGCGCTCCGTAATATCGAGCAAGAAATCTCTATTCTCCTCCACAACATTGAACGATGCAAGGTCGATAGCCACCTTGAGTCCATGCTCTTTAGCCTGCTTGATTGTGGAGTGTATAAGGTCGTGATCCTGAACGAGGTATCCTTCGATATATAGGTAGTCGTATCCATCGAAGACACCACCGTCGATCTCATCTGCCTGAAGGTCGGCAGCTGCGCCGAGGTGTGTCACGAGCGTACGTTCGCCATCAAGCGAGACGAGCGACACGCACGTACCCGACTTCTCGTCCGAATGTAAAATGTAGGGTGCCACGCCAATGTTGCGCAGAGCTTGGGTGTAGAACTCGCCAGTGGAGTCGTTGCCCACCTTGCCGATGAAGCCTGTCTTGATGCCCATGTGAGCCATGGCACGTATGGTGTTGGCTGCCGAGCCACCCAGCGAGAGCGAGTAGGGTGATCCAGCCACCGACTTCGATATATCTGTTTGCAGCTGGCTATCCACAAGGCTCATAGAGCCCTTGGCGAGCTGAAACTCAGCAAGGACGTTGTCGTTCGAAAGGTTTACAAGCATGTCGGTAAGGGCGTTACCTATGCCTATTACTCTCTGTTTCATTGGTTAGTAGCTATTAGTTGTTGCTATATTGATAATATCTTCACAAGGTCTATGTCGCTCTGCTTCACGCTCATACTCATGCTTGTAGCCTTGGTGAAGGGGACGTAGGCCATTTCGCCATTTCGTATGCCTATCATTATGTTTCGCTGCCCATGGCGCAGGGCAGTTATTGCCTCGGCACCCAGGCGTGAGGCGAGTATTCGGTCGGCTGCCGTTGGCGAGCCTCCACGTTGCAGATGGCCAAGTATTGTCACACGTGCGTCGTACTCGGGAAACTCTCGTTTCACACGCTCCGCAAGGCCTATGGCACCTCCCGTTGCAGGGTTCTCGGCCACGAGGACTATTGCCGAGTTCTTGCTCTTGCGAAAGCCTCGGCTCACAAGGTCGGCGAGCTGGTCGAGCTCGGTCTCCTTCTCGGGTATTATCGCCGCCTCGGCACCTGTGGCTATTGCACCATTTAGAGCAAGGTAGCCCGCCATGTGGCCCATAACCTCGACAAAGAATAGGCGCTCGTGGCTTGTTGCCGTGTCACGAATCTTGTCTACTGCCTCGACAATGGTATTTAGAGCCGTGTCGTAGCCTATGGTGCAGTCGGTGTTCGAGAGGTCGTTGTCGATAGTGCCCGGGAGGCCCACAATCGGGATATTATACTCCGAGGCAAATATCCGTGCACCACTCAGCGAGCCATTGCCACCAATCACGACAAGGGCGTCGATCTCGGCCTTAGTCATATTGTCGTAGGCCGCCTTTCGCCCCTCGGGGCTTAGAAACTCCTTGCAGCGTGCCGTCTTGAGTATTGTGCCACCGAGCTGTATGATGTTGCTCACGGAGCGTGATGTTAGCTCCTCGAACTCGTTATATACCAAGCCGTAGTAGCCACGTTTGACGCCCACTACACGGTAACCCAAATATATTGCCGAGCGTGTCACTGCACGTATTGCGGCATTCATGCCTGGAGCATCACCACCCGAGGTGAGCACTCCTATAGTCTTAATCTCTGCCATGTGTTATTCTTTTTTGATAACACACGGGCAAATCTCGTACCCTATTAGATGAATATGTACTTGAGTACGAAGAGTAGGGCAAGAATATACATCGTTGGGGTAATCTTCTTGAACTTGCCGTTTATTACGTTGAGCACCACGTAGCTGATCATACCAAGGAGAATACCGTCCGAGATTGAGTATGCCAAAGGCATTGTGATGATACAGATAAATGCTGGAATAGACTCTGTGTAGTCGCTAAAATCAATATTGCGTATAGGCTCAATCATTAGAAGACCCACGAGGAACAACACAGGGGCTGTCGCCTCGCCAGGGATAGCAAGGAAGAGTGGTGAGAAGATGAGTGTCACGGCAAAGCAGCAGCCTATGACAAAGGCTGTGAGGCCCGAGCGACCACCTTGTGCCACACCAGCTGCGCTCTCTACGTATGTTGTTGTGGTCGATGTTCCGAGCATAGCACCCGCAGTTGTGGCGATGGCGTCGGCCATGAATGCCTGCTTGAGTCGTGGAATACGACCCTCGCTATCCACCATGTTAGCACGTGTGCTCACGCCAATAAGCGTGCCCACGGTGTCAAAGAGGTCGATAAAGAGGAATGTAAAGACAACAACCAGCATGTCGAGTGAGAGGATGTTGTCCCACTCAAACTGCATGCAGATAGGTGCAATAGAGTCGGGAAGCGATACTATGCCATTGAGTTTGGTAATGCCAAATGGAATACCGATAAATGTGGTAATAAGGATACCCAAAAGCATTGCTCCAGGTACTTTGCGAGCATATAGCAGACCAGTTATCAGGATACCGATAATGGTGATGAGTGCCGAGCCTGAGGCTACGTCGCCAAGCGAGACGAGGGTGCTTGGGTTGTCGACGATAACTTGGCCATTTCTCAAACCGATGAAGGCGATAAATAGACCGATACCGCAGCCAATGGCGTATCGAAGATTGAGAGGTATGGCGTTAACAATTGCCTCACGAATGTTTGTGATAGTCATTATAATGAATAGTAGACCCTCGATAAATACGGCTGTGAGAGCAAACTGCCACGAGTAGCCCATGCCCATACATACGGAGTAGACAAAGAAGGCGTTAAGACCCATGCCTGGCGCAAGGCCGAAGGGGAGTTTACCCCAAAGTGCCATCGTCATGCAGCCGATGATTGCTGCAAGAGCCGTTGCGGTGAATACCGAGCCTGCTGGCATGCCCTCCAATTCAGAGAACATCGCAGGGTTTACGGCCAGGATGTAGGACATGGTGAGGAATGTTGTGATACCCGCCAAAATCTCGGTGCGGATGGTTGTCTGCTTGGGGTTAAATCCAAAAAGTTTGGTTAGCATAGTTATCTGGTGTTAATTTTGTATCGTTGCGCATGGCCAACTATCATACAAAATTAAGCAAAAAAAATAATACTCGGAAATTTTTGTCTTACAATTAGATCGCCTCAAGAGATAAAAAAAAGGGCTATCCCCCGTGGGATAGCCCTAAAATAGTATATCTCAACGACTATCGGTAGAAGATAGACGAGATAGACTTGTAGTTGTGAACACGCTCGATAACCTCGGCAAAGATTGGAGCTACGCTCAACACTGTGAACTTAGACAAATCCTCGCCCTCCTTCAATGGAATAGTATCGGTAGTGATAACCTCCTGGATAGCGCTCTCGTTGATACGATCGTAAGCCTTGCCAGAGAGTACTGGGTGGGTAACAGCAGCACGTACTGACTTAGCACCCTTGTCCATAAGCATGTTAGCAGCCATACAGATAGTACCTGCTGTGTCGATCATATCGTCAACGATGATAACGTTGCGACCCTCAACATCGCCGATAGCGGTCATTGAGCCAACGACGTTAGCCTTAGCACGCTCCTTGTGCGAGATGATGATAGGTGCCTGGAAGTGCTTAGCGTAAGATGAAGCACGCTTTGCACCACCCATATCAGGCGAAGCGATAGAGAGATCTGGAATCTGCAACTTCTGGATGTAAGGCACGAAGATACCTGAAGCGTAGAGTGCATCCATTGGCAAATCGAAGAATCCCTGAATCTGGTCGGCATGGAGATCCATGGTCATCACGCGCTGAACGCCAGCTGCGATAAGCATGTTGGCAACCAAACGTGCGGTGATAGGTACACGTGGACGATCCTTACGATCCTGACGTGCCCAACCGAAGTAGGGGATAACTGCGATAACCTGGTGAGCAGATGCACGACGAGCAGCGTCGGCCATCATCAAAAGCTCCATCAGATTGTCTGAAGGTGGGAATGTTGACTGGATGATAAAGACTGTGCAACCACGAATAGACTCGTGGAAGCATGGCTGGAACTCGCCGTCGCTAAACTGCAAAACGTCTGAGTCACCAAGCTGAATGCCATACTCGGCAGCAATTTTCTCAGCGAGGTAGCGTGAGCCTCGACCTGCGAAAAACTTGATTTTATGGATCGCCATATTTTTATTTGGTTAGTTAAAGTAGCACAAATTTAGGGCAAATAAGCTGAATAAACAACTTTTTTGCACTTAATTTACTAATAATTTGTGAGCAGCGAGTCGATGAACGTGAGAATCTCCTCGCGTCCAGTGCCCTTCTCGCTCGACGAAACAAGCATAGGAGGGAGCTCCTCCCACTGCTCTGAGAGGGTGCGCTTATATGTTGTTATACTGCGATTTAGCTGCGCATGTGAGAGCTTGTCGGCCTTGGTAAAAATGATGCCAAAGGGTATGCCATTTTGACCCAAAAGTTCGATGAAGTTAAGATCGATTTTTTGTGGTTCGAGGCGTGAGTCTACAAGCACAAAGAGGAAGTGTAGCTTCTCGCATTTGAGCACATAGTCGGTGATAATCTTCGAAAACTCGCCACGTGCGCTCTTCGATACACGTGCATAGCCATAGCCTGGCAGGTCGACAAGATACCAGCTATCGTTGATCGTAAAGTGGTTTATGAGCTTAGTCTTGCCAGGTGTTCCTGACACCTTAGCCAGACCCTTGATTCCCGTGAGCATATTCACCAACGACGATTTGCCGACGTTGCTTCGGCCAATGAAGGCGATATCCTTGAAGTCATCCTTGGGTACCTGTGATATGCGCTCCGAGCTGCACTTAAACTTTGCTTTTACTGTAATGGCCATAACTTATGCGTTTAATATTTTGCAAAAATGCAATTTTTTTGTTAATTTTGCAAATAGTCCTTTATCTCTTTATTTGTATATTAAAGTTTTTTATGAAAAAAATTTTATCAATTTTCGTATTGTTGTTAACCTGTATTTCTGTATATGCGCAGGATGATGTAACAACTTTTTTGGGTATTCCTGTTGATGGTTTTAAACCGGATATGATTAGGCAACTTAAGGCGAAAGGATTTGTAAATAGTGATTTTGATACTGATGTACTGCAAGGTGAGTTTAATGGTCAAGATGTAAATGTGTATGTTGTCACTAATAACAATAAAGTTTATCGCATTATGTTGTGTGATAGAAACTGTTTGTCTGAAGCAGATATAAAGAACAGATTTAATGTGCTATGTAAACAGTTTGAAAAAAATAAGAGGTATACTTCATTTGGAAGTCAAGCTATTGCCCTCGATGAGGATATATCATACGAAATGTTAGTGCACAACAAAGTGTATGAAGCTTATTTCTATCAAAAGTTATCTGATGAAGCAACTCAAAAATTGGAAGCTGAGGTTTATGCAACAATTGCGTCATTGGAAGCGGAATATCCTCAAGATAAATTTGAAAAAATGACATCGGAAGAGATTAGTAGTGCTATGTCCCCTATATATTCATTAGTGATTGAAGCACTTTCTAAGAAGTCAGTATGGATGAGAATATGTGAATTCGAAGGTGAATATTATATCGCAATGTACTATGATAACGCATATAATATGTCCAATGGTGAAGATTTATAAGTATTGTCATCTCTAATTGAGGTAAAGAATCTTCAAAAGCCTCTTTGCCTCAATTTATTTTAGTATCTTTGTCTATTCGAAAAAATCAAAACCTAAAAAATATGAAGAAAGAGTGGAATGATGTTCGTGAATTTCACGATAAGTTCGGACATCCAGTGGCCCAGGAGCCAAAGATGATTGACAAGAAGCGTGCATTGTCACGTGCTAAGTGGATGAACGAGGAGGTGGCAGAGTTCCTCATTGCCGACAATATCTACGAGCAGGCCGATGCTATGATCGACCTTATGTACTTTGCCCTGGGTACCATGGTAGAGATGGGTCTTGAGGCCGACGAGCTATTCGAGATCGTTCAGCAGGCAAATATGGCTAAGCTCTGGCCCGACGGAAAGCCTCACTACAACCCTAAGGATGGTAAGGTCATTAAGCCCGATACGTGGGAGGATCCTGCGCCAAAGATCAAGGCATATATCGACTCGGTAATCGAGGCCAAGAAGTGTAAGTAGTCAACAAAAAAACTATAAATCTATGAAAAAAGGTATTTTGAGTGTCGTGATGATGTTGATGGCTCTTGCCATCGGTTTTGTGTCGTGCGAGAAGGAGCCAGTTTTGGAGTCGGGCAATATTGTACTATATCTCTCTGAACTCGAGGCTCAGCCCGAGGGCGAGGCACTTCGCTTTAACTACTCAATTACCACACCAGTCGATGGCGTGGAACTTGAGGTAGAGTGTGAGGCTGAGTGGGTTGAGATAAACGCTGTTACAGCCTCGTTTATCGATATTAAAGTATTAAAAAATGACTCTGGCGAGGATCGCTCTACGGAGCTCAAGCTGAGCTATGGTAAAGAGGCTAAGAGTCTTAAGCTCAAGCAGAAAGCGTGGCTTGCACCATTGTCGTTGGTAGTAGATAGTGTCGATGCTACATCGGTGACTTTCAGCGTGTCGGCCCTTGACGAGGAGACTACATGGATAGGTCAGATTGTCGACAAGGTGTGGTACGACCAGATGAGCGAGGAGGATGTCTTCAGCGAGGATATGCGCTACTATTATGCTATGGCCGAGGAGGCTGGTGTGAGCCTGGAGGAGTATCTTCCAAATATCTTGAGCAAAGGCTCGCACTCGGGACTACGCATGAAGGGTCTTGATCCAGAGTGGGAGTATGTGGTCTATATCTACGGTATGACTGCTACGGGCGAAAAGACCACATCTATCTACGCTAAGTCTTTCAAAACCGAGGCTCCATACCAGGGTAATGATGTTACTTTCGATTTCAATATCACAGTGAACCGTGCTATTGCACATATCGAGATTACACCTTCGCACGAGGGTGTGGCATACTACAACAACCTTATCACACGCCAGGATTTCGAGGAGCTTTATGGCGAGGATATCTCTGTTGCTGCCGACGCCGTAATTGCCGATATGATTGAGGATTATGCCGCTTGGGACTACACTCTTGCCGAGACATTCGAGTACAACACCGACTATCTCTCTACCTCATACGAATTTGAGGGTATGGCCAACACCGAGTATATCGCCTTTGCCTTCAAGTGGAACGAGGAGTGTGAGCGTCTGAGCGAGGTGTCGTACGAGGAGTTCAAGGTGGGATCTATCCCTGCTTCGGAGAATCAGCTCTCGATGGAGATCTCGAACATCACCCAGACAACGTTCTATGTCAAGGTGAATGCTACCAACAACGACCCATACGCAATGTTTGCTATCCCATCACGAGAGATCGGTAAGCTGCGTGATGATAACGAGATTTTTAGCTATATTCTTAACAACTACGGTACCTCGTTCCTCTACAACTATATCTTTGAGGGCAGCATCGAGGGTACCTTCAGTGGCCTTGAGGCAGATACAGAATATGCGGTGCTTCTGTTTGGCTACGAGGCGGGCACGCTCACAACAAAGATTGTGCGCAAGGTGATAACTACAGCCAAGGCTGGAGATATCGAGGCGTGTCAGTACGATATTGTGATCTCGGAGGTAGATGATCGTGAGGCACGAGTATCTATCACCCCATCAGATTACAGCATCTGGTACTACTGGAACGTGTTCGAAAAGTCGATGAGCGAGCAGGAGATCAAGGACTATATCTTGGATACCTACAATAGAGCGTACTATGGTGATTATTGGGAGTTTAGCTACTATGAGTTGGCTCAGGGTAAGGTCTCAAGCCGTCTTTCGCAGCTCAAGCCAGATACCGAGTATCACATTGTCATCATCCCGATGAATCCCGAGGAGTTTGAGTATGTAGGCTCGATGCGTACAGGTGGTGAGTTCAGAACAGAGCAGGCCGTTATTGCCGATATCAAGATCACAGCTGGCTTCAATGCATACTACAATGGCGATGAGGTGTCGGCACTCGAGCCCGACTACCTGAGCAACTATCAGGGTTGTGTTATCCTGCCTATAACCGTGGAGATCGAGGGTGACTGTTCGGGCTACCTCTTCACTATCTTTACGTACCAGGAGGGCTTGGAGGATCCTGAGCAGTATAGTGACGATATTCTTATTGACAACCTCTACCAGGTTGGTGCTTACTGGTCGCCTGCATACTTCCGTGGCATGTGGGATGTAGAGATGATGATTGCTGCCGTGGCATTCGACCACGACGACAACCCAAGCCCTGTATATCGTGAGCGATTTATCTGTACTCGTGAGGGTGCTGGCGATGCTCAGGAGTTTGTGGACTACTACATGGGTCGCACAAGTGCTACACGTTCGGTTGTAATCGACCAGGAGCTTAAGCCACAGAGTGCTCCAGAGCGCCCTATGCCAGTGGTTGAGAGAGTGCACAGTCGAGGTATGCACTTTGCAAAGCAATAGGCGTCAAAAAGACTCTATTTGCGCCATTTAGAACAATTTATCAGCAGGGCTGTGTGACCTTAGGGTTGCACAGCCTTGTTTCTGTGTTATAAATGGGGGTGTTCGTTGAATTTTTTTCGCTACGGAAAAAGTTTGTCTTATATTTGCGCGATAAATTTTTTTAATAAGGGGGATATGAATATTTTTAACAAAATTAGTGTTGCTTTGTGCTCGATAGCTCTTGCTGTGTCGTGCGACGCTCCTATGGAGATTTCAGAGCCTAACCAGGCGGAGAGCTTGGAGGTAGGCTTTGAGCTTTCGGACAACGCGACACGTACGTTGCTTGACCCAGATGGAGTGACCGCAAAGTGGACGTCGGGCGATAAGGTTGCTGTATGGGCTAAGGGTGCCGATGGTTTTGCCTTTGCAAACACCGCATTCACCATGCGCTACTACTCGCAGGATCTCTACACCAATGCCTACTTCACGGCAAATATCTCAGAGATGCCTCAGGGTGAGTATGAGTATATGCTCTCGTACCCTGTGCCGACATCGGTTGATGGCACTTTGGCAACATATCGTGTTGCTTCGCAGCAGAGTGGTAAGTACGATGGTAAGTACGACATCATGCTTGCCGAGCCTACGGTAGCTTCGGCACTCAGCAAGACAAGCCGCGTGGAGCTCAACACGGTTATGCGCCACAAGATGCATGCGCTCAAGATTACAGTTCCTGAGCGTAGCTCTAATTTTACCGATAAGATCTACCGTCTTGAGATCATCTTCTCGAACGATGTTGTGGGTGATATCACTCTCGATGTGGCTAATCCCGAGGCAGCACCTATCTACACAAACACCTCGAATACTGTTGTTTTGAGCAGCGAGGAGGGCTTCGACGTAGGTAGTGATATCTGGGTATTTGTGCTTCCTGGCACTATCTCGGGCGAGGTGAGCTACAAGATTAAGGGTCTCGTGCAGCGCTCTGAGTTGGCTACATACCCATTTGAGAAGGAGTTGCAGCCAGGTCGCATTACACCTATCCGCATGGCTATGCCTCCATTCGAGAAGTATACTGCACTCCACTTCTCGATTGGCGAGAACTATCTGGGCGAGGATTTCGACTTCTTTACGCTCTACGATCACAATGGTGCAAACAAGGGTACATTCTACCGCAATGCCGAGAATCGCTACACTGTGGAGTACGAGGGTGAGTTCAACGCCGAGGAGTTTTCGAACACAACATGGAAGTTTGTCTTTGACTCAGAGAATGCTATCGTCTCTAATGACCTTAATATAGGTAGTGTGAAGCCATACTTTGAGCAGAATATTGCGCCAGTCGATGTACCATACTTGCTCTTCGAGAACTTCGAGAATGTGACCGAGAAGGAGAGCAACGGTAACAACTCATACCAAGCTTCGGACCGTGATCAGCCAGGTGTTTCGCTCGATGGCTCTATGCCTCTAAATGGTTGGAACGCAGCACGTTTCTGGCTTAAGCCTGGCGCTATGCGTATCAACTCACGCTACCAGTCAGTGAAGATTATCATGTCGTTTGCCTCATACCACCATGGTCGTATGGATACGCCTACGCTCCAGAGCATGGGTCTTAAGGAGGGTAAGAGCGTGAATGTCAAGGTAGATTTCGATGCAGCGATGTATAAGCACACGAGCAGCTCGCTTAGCTTGAACTCAGGTACTATCAATATCGCTACGCACGAGAATCACAACAACCCTATCGATGGTATCCCAACAGGTTCAACCGGTATTACATCATCGTACGACACTACACTCGCCGATTTTGGTACAACGTACTTCAATGTAGCATTGCCTGACGATGCTGGTGAGGATGCCTTTGGCCAGAGTTTCCCAACCTACACTGCGGAGTTCCCTGTCTCAAGCGCATCGCGTATATGTTTCTATCCTACGCTCTCTACTGCGTCGGGTACGGGTAATACTGAGGTAAATATCTATATCGACAACCTTCGTGTATCTATTTCGAAATAGAAATTTAATAGAGTATAAATCACATTAATCAATTATTTATGAAAAAGTTTTTTACAATCGCATCGCTCGTGGCGTTGACTCTCTCGGCTTGTGCCAAGAAGGAGGCTCACACTGAGCAGGAGGGTAAAGGACAGGTGGCTTTCAGCTGCGCAGTGTCGACCGATGTCGATGCTACACGTGCATACGTTAGTTGCACAACCCCCCAAATCGGAGATTTTACCCTTGCTATCAAGGGTGGCGAGTATGAGGCTAACTACGCTTCGCTTGCAGAGTTTAACGATGGTGACAACTACTTGCGTTATGGCGAGTACGAGGCTACTGTAGTAGCTGGTAATTTGGCCGAGGAGGGCTACGACAAGGCTACTTTCGTTGGTCACAAGAGCTTCACTGTTAACGCTCGTCAGCACACCGATGTTGAGGTGACTGCAACTATTGCAAACGCTCTTGTTAGGGTTGAGACAACAGAGGATTTTGAGCGTTACTTCGAGGGTGGTCGCACTCTTACGCTCACAACCGAGGCAGGCAATAGCTTCGATGTTAGCCAGCAGAGTGAGTTGCTCTTCATTGCTCCATCATCGTTTACCGTGACTGGTACTGCCGTAAAGCAGTCAGCACAGTCTGGCAAGGAGGGTGTAACTGTGTCATTGCCAGAGTGCAAGTATGAGGATGTAAAGGCTCAGACACTCTACACCGTAAAGCTCGATGTTGAGAATGCTGGTGGTGCACACCTCGAGATTAGCATCAATGAGACTCTTGTTGAGTCATACGATATTGAGCAGGAGCTAAACGATAACGCACAATAATTCAAGTAAAGATATGAAAAGAGTTGTAAAATTTATGAGCATCGCCCTTAGTGCACTCCTTGTGCTTGGCGCATGTAATAAGGATAAGGTTAATTATGTTGACCCAACAGACCAGGCAACAGATAACATCGGTTATCTCATGCTCGGCAATATGGAGGCTTCGATCTTGGAGGATACCGAGAATGTGGAGTCTGCAGCTACACGTGCTGAGGGTGTAGATATCAATGATTTCGACGTAGTTATCACAAGTGTTGCGGGCGAGACTATGGCCTCGTTTAAGTATGGCGAGCGTCCTACAGAGCCTATCGCTTTGGAGGGTGGTGTATATGCCATCAGCATGGTTTCTCGTCAGATGGAGGGTGCCGAGTGGGAGCAGCCTGTATACGCTGGCAAGAAGGAGGTTATCGTGACTCGTAAGCAGACAACAAACGTGACAGATCTCGTTTGTAAGCTTGCTAATATCAAGGTTACTGTTGACTACTCAGTAGACCTCAAGGAGCAGCTTGACTCGGAGTACACATCGATGACTGTGGCTGTTAATGACAGCGAGTTGGTATTCGTTTATGGCGAGGAGCGTGCTGCATACTTCGCTCCAGAGTCTGAGGAGAGCACACTCAAGCTTACATTCAAGTGCCGCTACAAGGGCGAGACTAAGGATATCGTGATGACAAACGAGATCAAGGGTGTTAAGCCTGCACAGTGGCGTAAGATTAACGTTGTTGTTCAGCATGTTGCCGATGGTACTGGTTCAATTGGTATCGTGTGCGACACATGGACTTATGACGAGGAGGTTACATTCGACACCTCAGTAGCAATCATGGAGGAGGTTATTCCAGATGATACCGACGCTCCAGAGATCGTTTGGGAGGGTCACGACCTTGCCGAGGCCTTCGAGCTTACTGACGAGATGTTCGATGCTGAGGGTAACTTCACTAAGAGCATCAACCTCGATATCACTGCTAAGTCACCTATCAAGTCGCTTGTTGTGAAGGTTGCTTCGGACAATGCAGACTTTGTTAAGGCATACTCAGAGATTATGTCTACAGAGGAGGATTTGTGCGCACCTACCACTTCAAATACAATCCTCAAGATGATGGGTTACCCAACAGATGCTAAGGATAACACTGCAGTGCGTATCAAGCTTGCTTCACAGACCGACCTTCTCAAGTCATACGAGGGTACTCACACTTATGAGATTACTGTTACTGATACTGTTGGTGCTAAGACTACTGCTACACTTACTGTTAAGTATGGCCAGAACGTATCTCCAAAGATTGAGTGGGTTGGCTACGATATCGACCAGCGTCAGACAATCAAGACAGGCGATACATGTATGATTCGTGTAACAGCTCCACTTGCTATCCAGGACTTCGAGATTGAGATCGTATCTAATGCACTTACTCCAGAGGAGTTGCAGGGTGTAGGTCTTGCAGCTGAGTTCAGCCTTGTAAACTCTACAGAGATGTTTACTTCACTCTCAGGCCTTGGCTTCCCTGTAGGTGATCAGGTTTACAACCAGACTTTGATCTCTGAGGATCAGCTTAATATCTCTAATTTCTTGGGCGTTCTCGGTATGCTCGGTGCTGGTGACCACGACTTCGTGATGACTGTTACCGATATGGAGGGTAACGCAACTACCAAGACTGTAATGATGCGTTTTGAGTAGCATAATTAACCCCTAAATGATTATGTCTATTATGAAAAAGTTATTTATGATGTTGAGTGCGATGCTCGTGTTGGCATCATGCTCAAAGGATATTGATCTTGGTGTTGAGATGGCTCAAGGTGAGGGCGCTATGCGCTTTGGCGTTAGCCTCAGATCTGAGATCGCTCCCGACCAGAGTGTCGTAGTTAAAATATATAAGGTAGAGGGTGACGAGGAGAACCTCGTGCGCCGCTACGACTCATTGCAGGATGTTCCTGAGTATCTCGCATTGCTCTCAGGCGACTATGTTGCAAAGGTGCAGATTGGTAAGAAGAACGTGGTATCGTTCGACGAGAAGCTCTACATGGGAGAGCAGGAGTTCGCCGTACGTGATGCCGAGGTTACCACTGTAAATGTAGAGTGTAATCTTATCTCAACTATCGTGCGTGTAAACTATGACGCATCGGTTGCTGAGAAGCTCAACGAGGGTTTCTTTACCTCTGTATCTGTAGCCCAGGAGTACGATCCAGCAGCTATCAAGCGTGGCGATATCCAGGCGTTGAACTACACTGAGACTAAGGATGGCTATGTTATCATGCCTGAGGGTCAGACATCTCTCTTCTGGCACTTCGAGGGTACTCACCCTGTTGAGGGCGATATCATGAAGGAGGCTATAATTGAGAACATCAAGCCTTCGACAAAGTATACTATCAACTTGAAGTACTCTAAGGATGCTCCAGGTAGCCTTACATTTGAGGCTACTGTCGATGAGTCAGTTATCGAGTTCGACGATATCATCGTCTTCAGCCCAGATCCAACCATCGTGCCTGAGGGCTTTGATATGACCGAGGAGCAGCTCTCAACTACTGAGTCACGCACGTACAACATCTCGGCATTGGCTTCAATTAGCCTTATGCAGATGTCAATCGATGGCGTGGATTACAACCTCTTGGAGTCTACACCTGAGGGTATCACCCTTACTAAGGTTGATGATATGACCTATACACTCGTTATTGGCTCATCATTCTTCGATGCAGTAACTGGTGGTAACCAGGTTGTTAGCTTCCATATCGAGGACGTCGATGGTGGTAAGTTGACCTCTGATGTTGCCTACAAGGTGCAGGGTGTTATGCCATTGACTGCTGCAGACTACGATCTTTGGTTTGGTACTGCTAAGTTCAAGGCTATGGTACTCGGCGAGCCATCATCTGTCAAGGTTGCTTATAGCGCAAATGGCGGTGAGTGGCAGGAAGTAGAGGCTACACTCGGTGCTGATGGTAACTATGTCGCTGAGTTTAATGGCTTCTCTGCTTCAACAACTTACACATACAAACTTATTGTTGATAGCGATGATTCTGGTAAGAGCCAGTCTATTGCTACTGCCGATGGTGCTCAGTTGCCTAATGGTGACATGGAGCGTTGGCACAAGGCTTCATGGGTACTCCCTTATGGTCAGGGCGATGCTCCATTCTGGCTCACTGGTAACGAGGGTGGTAACATGGTAGGTGCTACACTTACTCAGTCATCTACCGACGTTCGCCCAGGCTCTACTGGTTCATCATCTGCTTACCTCAAGTCGCAGTTTGCCTCAATGATGGGTATCGGTAAGTTTGCTGCGGGTAACCTCTTTACTGGTACATTTATGCTTAACGGTATGGATGGTATTGTGACCTTCGGTCGTGACTTCACATTCACTGCTAAGCCTAAGAGCCTCTCGTTCTGGTGGAAGAACAACGAGGGCGCTATCGACCAGGGTTCTCACGCTTCAGGTACCGATATCTACACTATCATGGTGATTATTACAGATGGTACAACCTACTCTGTAAATACTAAGGATACCAGCACATTCCTCAAGATTGATGAGTTGTACAAGACTCCAGGTGTTATTGGCTACGGCTCTATCTCAGGTAGCGACTCGCACTCTGAGTGGACTGAGCAGACAATCGACATCACCTACCGTGAGGATATGATGAACCAGAAGCCTAAGAAGATCATCGTGTCGTTCACACCTTCAGGCTATGGTGACTACTTCTGCGGTTCTACATCATCGTGGATGTATGTCGATGATATCGTATTGAACTATTAAAAACCTTAGAGATAGTGGTGCTGATTAGTGCCACTATCTCAATACCATTTTTTGATGAAGAAATTTTATATAACGCTATTGTTATTGGCCGCAACTCTTGTAGCGAATGCCCAGCAGCCCGAGGAGGTAGTGCTCCCCGTGGCCGAGGATTGTGTGGAGGGTGAGTTATCGGCAAACGATGCTCGCAACGAGCGAGGTTTCTTCTCCGACGATAACTTTGTGCCTAAGGGCCAGTGGATATTCGGCGGTACTGCCTCATACTCTGCACACCGCAATAATAATTATCAGTTTACACTTATCAACGGCATCGACTCCGAGGGTTATAGTGTCAGCGTTAGCCCAATGATTGCCTACGCTCCATGGAAGAACATGGCTGTGGGTGTGCGCTTTGGCTATTCACGCTCGTTGCTTGCCTTGGATAATGCTGCTGTGTCAGTTTCGGGCACTAACATCACCGTTGATATGTTCCACCAGCTCAAGCACTCATATACAGGCACGCTCTTCTGGCGCCCATATATTCCGCTTGGCCATACCAACCGTTTTGCCTTCTTTGCCGAGGTGCAGCTTAATCTCTCTGGTGGCCAGAGCAGGGCTGTAGCAGCAACCAACGTTGTCGATGGCATGCAGAACTATCGTGGTACCTATGCCAAGCAGTTTGGTGCTCAGTTGGCTTTGCAGCCAGGTATCGTGGCATTCATTACTAACAATGCTGCTGTGGAGCTCTCAATCGGTGTACTCGGTGTCGGCTTTGACCGCACACGTCAGGTCAAGAACCAGATTATCGAGGCCAACGTCAAGTCTATTGATACAAACTTTAAGCTGAACCTGCTCTCTGTGGGATTCGGTATGTCGTTCTACCTCTAAAATCGCAGCACTATGAGAAAATTTATATTTTTGCTTATCGCCGCTGCGTTCACGCTCTCTGCAGCCACTGCTCAGGAGCTCGACACACAGCTCTCGCAGGATAGCATATCTACTGAGCTCCAGGGACGATTCCTCCCTACACGTCAGCGCATTGACCGCAAGATCGGTCAGAATAAGTTTGTCTACAAGGGCGAGTATATGCTCGGTCTTACAGCCTCGTATGGTAGCCTCTCGGCCGATGATGCCGATGTTATGCTTCTGCTCGATAACCTCAACGTAGGTCTTCGTTCGGCTACCGTGAAGCCATTCTTTGCATACTCATATCGCGATAATCTTGCAGTGGGTTTCCGCTTTGGCTACGAGCTTATCGACGGTACGCTTGGCAATGCAGACCTCAATCTCGGCCTTCTTGCCGATATGGACAACATGGGTATCTCGAACGTAGGTCTTCGTAGCGAGAACTTCACTTGGTCGCTTTTCCACCGCCACTACCTCGGTCTTGACCGTCGTGGTATCGTGGGTGTGATCATGGAGACTGAGCTCATGCTCAAGACGGGTACTACCTCTTCGTGGAGTGGTGCGGGCGATGACTTCAGCCGCAGCGACAGCCGCAACTTCGCTGCACGTTTCAACTTTAACCCTGGCTTGGGTGTCTATGTATTCCCTCAGGTATGTCTTACTGTGACTGTGGGCGTGGGTGGTCTTTACTACAACAATATTCGTCAGATCGATGCTGCAGGTATCGAGACAGGACGCCGCGACCGCACAGGATTGTCATTTAAGCTCAACTTGGCCGACATCCAGATTGGCCTTGTAGCACATTTGTGGAACAAAAAAAAGTAGTAAGCTATGATTAAGTATTTCAGATATTTGTTTGTGGCCGTTGCTACATGTTGTGCAGTGGGCTGTATTGAGAATGATATCCCATATCCTGTTGAGCGCCTCGACATCCTCACACTTGAGGCGGAGGGCGTGAAGTCGCAGAGCATCGAGAGCTCGCTAAAGAGCGTTAAGCTCGAACTCGAGGAGCAGACCGATATTCGCAACGTAAATATTAAGTCGGTGACATTTACCGAGGGTGCGGAGTCGTCGGTTAAGTTCCCTGGCACGTTCGACCTTCGTACACCTTTGTATGTTGAGCTTACGAAGTATCAGAGCTTTGAGTGGACTATCTCTGCAACGCAGAGCATCGAGCGCTACTTCAAGGTTGAGGGTCAGATTGGTGAGTCGGAGATCGACCCTGAGCACTTTATCGCCAAGGCCTATGTCCCTATGGATCATGATATGGAGAGTATCAACATCGAGGCTCTGAAGCTTGGCCCAGAGGGTATCTCTACCTACTCACATACGCTCGAGGAGCTTACAAATTTCAACGACACAGCACGCTACGTCGAGGTGAGCTACCATGGCGATATTGTCGAGAAGTGGACACTCATCATTGAGAAGCGTGATATCGAGGTTGAGTTTGTGTCGGTCGATGCTTGGGCTAAGCGTATCTGGCTCAGTGCCAATGGCCGTGCTATGTCCCAGCTCGGTTTCAGATATCGTGCTGCGGGTGCTCAGGATTGGATCGAGGTTGAGAACGTAACTGTCGATGGCGGTAGCTTCACTGCCTGCATCGAGGGTCTTGAGACACTCTCAGAGTACGAGGTGTTGGCCTACTCGAACGAGAACCTCACGGAGGTTGTTACGGTATCTACCGAGGATGTCACCTACTTGCCAAACATGGATTTCGAGGAGTGGTCAACCGTGAACAACGTTGTATGCCCATATCTCGATACTCCATTCTGGGGCTCGGGTAACGATGGTGCTGCTATTGCTGGCACAACGCTCACAGAGCCTACAACAGATATTCGCCCAGGTAGCCAGGGTAGCTACGCAGCGTCGCTCCAGTCAAAGAAGGCGTCGTTGATGGGTATTGGTAAGTTTGCCGCAGGTAACCTCTTTATTGGCGAGTTTGGTGGCCTTCAGGGTACCAACGGTCTTGTTAACTTCGGTCGTCCATGTAGTGCTCGCCCAGTGGCTCTTCACGGCTGGGTTAAGTACAACTGTGGTGTCATCGACGAGGTGGGCAAGGTGCCATCTGCACGTCCTGAGCTCAAGAAGGGCGATATGGACGAGGGTCAGATTGTTATCGCCGTAGGTAACTGGACTGCTGAGGAGTATGGTGGTAGCGAGAGCTGTCCTGTGGTTGTAAATACTCAGGATCAGAGCACCTTCTTCGACCCTCGTGGCAAGGATGTTATCGGCTCGGGTGAGCTTATCTTCACCGAGTCTACCGATGGCTGGGTGGAGTTCACACTTCCGCTTGAGTATCGCTCAACATCTGAGATTCCTACGCATATCATCATCATCTGCACAGGTTCTCACTTCGGTGACTACTTCACTGGTTCGACACAGAGCCTTATGCTTGTCGATGATTTTGAGCTAATCTACTAGTCGACTCTAAATAGAGCAAGAGAGGGGGTATCCAAAGCAGATGCCCCCTCTTTGTTTATTTTCACTTTTTGTTGTAGCTTTGTGCTATGAAACCAAGGATTATAATCTTCGACTTTGACGGCACGCTCGGCGATACTCGCCAAAATATCGTGATGACTCTCCAGGCAACTATGCGTGAGCGTGGCCTCGAGGTGCGTAGCGAGAGTGAGTGTGCTCAGACCATAGGCCTTACGCTCCTTGATAGCTTTCGTGCGATGTATCCCACAATGAGCCACGACGAGGCCGAGGCCTGTGTTAGTCACTATCGAGCCATATTCTATCGCAGCATCGAGGAGTCTATACCCCAACTATTTGAGGGTGTTCGCCCCACGCTCGAGCGACTCAGTGAGCTTGGCGTGGTTATGACTATTGCATCGTCACGCTCCTCACCCTCGCTGCTACTCTTTATCCGCAGCATGGGCATTGAGCACCACTTCAGCCTTGTTCTTGGCTCGGACAGCGTAGAAAAACATAAGCCACACCCCGAGGCGGTAATCCAGAGCCTCGAGAAGCTCGGTTTTAGCCCCTCTGAGGCTCTTGTGGTGGGCGATATGCCCGTAGATATACTCATGGCTCGCAACGCCTCTACACGCAGCGTGGGTGTGAGCTATGGTAATGCTACACGTGAGGAGCTCGAGGCTGCAGGTGCCGACTATGTGATAGATAACCTGTCAGAGCTCCTTAGGATAGTAGAATAAAAATATGGGTTGTCCCGCACGGGACAACCCATATCTTATTATATGCCTATCTCTACTTGCGCAGAGCCAATGGCTTTGGTGCGCTGAGTGCCTGGCCCGATACATCCTCGCTGATATCCTGGGCTGTTACCTTGCCACTCCACTGGCCAGTAATCTTGTTGCCACCATCGTCCACAAGGTCAAATACGAAGTGGTAGTTGCCATTGCCTGCGTCCTCGATAGTCACAGTGCCCGATGCGATAGGAGCAGTATCAGATGAGTAGCCCTCAGAGTCTGGCGTGAGGTCGCCATACCATGTAAAGAGGATGCTGCCAGAGAAGCTGACAATACCTGTAAACATTGTGTGGTCGGCAACATCGAGCGACACGTTGTATGTGCCCGTAGGCAATGATGTGCGTGAGTTGCTACTGCTGTCGACTATAAACTCAGTAGTGAACATGTCACCATAACCATCTGGATACTCGCTATTTACGCCGTAGAGCATGAACATCCAGTTGTCAAAGCCTGGCTTCATGCACTCACCAAGGCAGAATGCGTAGCCCTCAGCATTTGCTGGGAAGTCGTATACGTGGTCAGCATCGAGAGTTGTCCATGGACGTGGAAGCATAGTCTCGTCGTTGTCATTGAAATTGCCACTGTTGATCTTACCTGAGAATGTAAGCGTAATCTTGACGCCATTGTCGGCAACAAAGTTCATAGAGATATTGTGCGATGTGCCGTCGTACTCAACATCGAACGAGCCCTCGGTAACAAGTCCCACCTTTTTAATTTGGCCATTCTCGACATATTGTAAGTATGTGCCTGTGAAGTATGAGTCACCAAAGTACTCTGTGATCTTGCCTGCGTCGAAGAAGTATGGCTGGCAGTAGATCTCGCTGATAACATCGTATACCACATCGTAGTGGCCAGCAGCAAGAGGCACGCTTGGCTCATTATAGTCTGGATACTTAGGCATAAATACTCGGCTCAAGTGGAGGTAATAACCCTTCTGTAATGAGCCATTCTCGTCGAATGTGCCGTCGAACATCTCAACACCCACCTCGTCGCAGAATGGGAAGAACCAGCTGCCCCAGTAGCGCATCTGTGCTTCGTCCATGTCGATGGTGATATCCTCCTCGAAGAACTCGTAGGCTGAAGTACCGCCCTGAACAAACTGTATAGAGCCAGTGTAACGTGCTGAGAACTCCATATTGTCAAGGAGCATCAATACACCCTCGACTGTGACTGTGTAGGTTGGACCTGTGCGCTCAACTGTTACGGTACCGACGATAGGCGATGTGATGATCTCTCCGTCAGCAACAATATCTACGTACGATGATGATGGGTCGTAGGTAAATGGCGAGAGGTCGCTACCAGCCTGGTATACACCATTAGGGAGTACGGGGTTGATAGGGTCGCTATCTGCCTCGTTATAGAAGTCGATAAATACTTGAATATCACCATCCCAGCCAAGCTCTGTGGTATTTCCAAATGTAAACTCGTAGTTGCCGGCGAGGGCAGAGTTATCGTTGCGATATACGGCGCTTACGAGCTTGTTGAGTTCATAGCCCTCAAATGGCTCCTCGCTCTGTTCCAAGGTTGTAAATGTGCTCTTAGTTGTAGCCTCTGTAGTCCCGTTTACGGCAAGGGCAAAGAGTGTATACTCGGTGTTAGGCGTTAGCCCCGTGATGCTATTCTCTGCAGCTTCAACCTTTGTGCCCTCGCTCTTGATGGTAGTTGCTGTGGCCTCGGCTGTGCCCTCAACGCAGTAGTAGTATGCCTCCTCGGCGTTGGTTGTGGTAACCGAGAAATTGACACTATCGGTGCTAACATTCAAAATCTCAATGCTCACACCAGGTTTTTTTGTCTCGTTTGCAGGCTCATCTGTCTGGCACGATGACACGAGGAGTGACATCGCGGCTATCGCAATAGCTGAAAAATTGAAAAATCTTCTCATGGGGTATATAGTTTTATATTTGTTACTGAACTTTTATCTCGCCACTCCAGTTCATATAGAAAGGCTTAGTCTCGCCACCATTAACCATTGTGGCATTGACGATTATTGTGTGATTAGTATCTTCGGTCGTAACATCCACCTTGATATCTGTAAATGTCCATGTCTTATATGATGGGCGGTATGTCACAAAATCGGTGTACGAGAGGTTAAACTGCTCGGTTGTATATGTTCCCGTTGGAAGCAGCGCATCGCCATTTTCACAAACTGCAGGATCGAGCAAGAGATCGAAACGGAACTCACCGCCATCATTATCTGTGAACTTGATGTAGTACTCGCCAGGAACCACGTTGCCTGTATAGCGTGTTGGCTGAATTGATTCCTTCACCTCGAAGATGTGAGCACCATCAGGAGCACCCTCGACAATCTTAGGAAGCGCAATGCCATCAACAAGTCCAGCGAAGTCCAATACCACGTAGTTGCCGTCAGAGAATACAAGCTCGCCAGCAATCTCGTAGTATACCTCGCGTGTATCCTCGTTAGGTGTAGCTACGACATTGAGGCTACCACTGCCGAATGTTACGGTAGTAATGTCTGTTGGGTGGAGCTTGAACGATGTATATGCCATGCTAATCTCGCCGGCAGTAAAGCCTCCAAGCTGATACTCGCCCGAGGTGAGATACTCGGCACCATCCTCGACGTAGAAGTCTGCGTAGAGCGTATATCCGTTAACCTCGTCGATAAATGTAAGATAGTAGTTGGTCTCGCTATATTTGTATGCTGAGGCGATGATATTCTCGTGCAGAGTGTATACGATTGTGTTCTTTGTTGTGGTGAAGGTAATCACCTCAGCCATAATAACATCCTCGTTAATGCCCTTAGCAGCTACATATACCTCGTAGGCAGTCTGCTCGTCAAGACCCTCGATCTTAACCTCGCCACTCTCAGTATCAGTACCATTCTTAAGCACCTGGTCGGCAGTTACGTCACGTGAGCCAGCCTTGATACATACATACTTGAGCTCTGCTACGTTCTCGGCAGTTACGTTGATTGTGGCATAGTCGTAGCCAATATCCTCGCCAAGCGATGCCTCGAGCTGTGGCTCAGGGGCGAGTGTTGAGAAGCTGAAGAGTGACTCTGCACGGCTGTTGTTGCCCAGTGCAAGAGCGTAGATGTTGTAGCGTGTGCCCGCCTCGAGATCCGTGAGTGTTACCTTAACCTCGGTATTTGGCTCTACGGCCTCGCCATTAGCCGATATCTCATCGTTCGATGGTCGCTCAACGCCCTCACCTACAACGAGATACTTGACCTCATTTGCGTTTGATGAGGTTATTGTGAGATTTGCCGAACTCTCTGTTATGTCGCTCACTTCAAGCTTCAGTGTCGCCTTTGTAGACTCCTCGGTCTCAGCCTCCTGGTATGTGTAGACGCTGCCCAAAGCATTCTGGGCTGCAACATGAAGTGTGTACTTAGTCTTGGGAGCGAGCTTCTCGAACTTTAGACTAACTGTTGCGTTTGCCTCCACGGTAGTGCCCTCCGAGAGGATGCTCTCCTTGGCTGGTGCGCCCTCGCTACTCTCGGCAAAGATGTAGCGCAGCTCAGTTGCGCTCGTTGATGTAACGCTAAACTCGAGCGTTGTGTCGCTAATCGATACCACCTCGGCCGATACCTCAGCCTGTTTATCGTTCTGCACAGGTGGTATAGGCTCGTCATTACAACCTACCAACATTGCAGCTGCAAGCAGCATAAGTAGGTTGGCATAAAGTTTCACGGTTCTCATAAGTTTTAGTTTTATTTGGCTATTTATTGTTTATTCGTTGTTAGTCAATCTTTTAGCGCTGCAATTTTGGCCCTATTATGGCTATTGTATTGCTATAAAGTATTCTTGTAAATGTGTTATATCTTCATATTTGCTTGTCAAAAGTATGATAAAAATAACTAAAAAACAAATATTTTGCCCCAAAAAACATTAAAAAATATTTTTAATAAATTGTTATTGATATTTAATAAATGGTTTTTTGAAAAAATAGATTGCTAATAAAAAAAATAATTTTACCTTTGTGCTTGGCAGTGCGACCTAAACTGCCGATTGTGTGCAATATAATACCTTAATATATTATGAGAAGAGTTTATAACCTATGTGCGATTCTATGTCTGCTCTTTGCAGCTGCTTGTAGCCCCGATGAGCCACAACCAACACCTCCAGAGCCTCCAACTCCCGACGAGCCTAAGCCTCTTGTTGAGAGCCATACGCTCACAATATTTATGCAGGGTAACAATGGCCTTGCGGAGTTTATGGATAGCAATCTGCAGCGAATGCTCTCGGCATACTACGATGTGCCTCAGGGCGATTTCCGTATCTTTATATTCTACGACCGTGGCAACTACACACGTCTTACGGAGCTATATATGAACGACGGCATGGCCAAGCAGCGTCTTGTTGAGGAGTACGACACCTCGATCTCGACTGTCGACAAGGAGTTTGTGCGTGGCGTTATGGCCAAGGTTAAGCAGGAGTCACCTGCCGATAGCTATGGCCTTATCCTCTCGTCGCATGGCGGTGGCTGGGTGCCATCAGACCTCTACGATGTATATCTCCTTGGCGAGGGTAGTCGCAGCGAGGCTCCCCAGGCACGCCCATTGTTCTACGGCCAGGATGACTACGACTGCATGGAGATACCCGACTTGGTCGATGCACTCAAGGATACATATTACAAGTATATAATTTTTGATGCTTGCTTTATGGGTAATGTCGAGGCTCTGTACGACTTCCGTAACTCGGCCGACTATATCGTAGCTTCGGCTGCCGAGGTGCTTGGCGCAGGCTTTCCTTATGAGACTATGATCCCTATGCTCTTTGAGTATGACGACCATAGCCTCGAGGCTATATGCGAGGAGTATATGGAGTACTACTGGAAGTCATCTGGCACTGTGGCGCTTATCGACTGCAAGCAGCTTGAGCCTCTTGCTGAGGCTATGCGTGCTGTTATGTCAGAGATGGGCGAGGTAGACGTGAATAGCGTTCAGGCCTATGATGCTTTTGACTATCACCTCTTCTTTGACCTACTTCACTACGTGGAGCTTGGCACGGAGAGTAGCGCAGCATTTGAGAAGGCTCTTAACAAAGCGGTGCTTTACAGCGGTCACACCAGCTATATCGAGACTGCTACGGGCAGGGATGTTGAGACCTATACGCTCGACCGCTCTTGTGGCCTCACGTGCTACATCGTGCAGTCAGAGTGCCCCGAGACTGCGGCCGCTTGGCGCAATACCGCATGGGCTAAGAGGGTGCTCGAGTAGGGTAGTGACAAATAATTGTGCAGAGGTAGGATAATTCTTTGAGAATTTTTCCTACCTTTGTCTATGTATTGATAATCAGTGTAACTATGAAGAGATTAGTTGTTGCCATTGTGGCTATGGTGCTACTTGTGGCATGTGGAGGGGGCGAGGCTCTTGAGTCGCCTAATGGCCGTGTGGCGTTGCAGTTCGAGATTACCGACGAGGGTGTTCCTACCTATACTCTCTCGTTCGATGGTGAGACTCTAGTTGAGCCCTCACGCCTTGGTATTGTAACCCAGGAGCAGGAGTATGTGGATGGTCTGAGCGTTGTCGGCATCGAGCACCTCTCGAACGATACTACATGGCAGCCTGTGTGGGGAGAGTTCGCTGAGATTCGTGACAACTACAACGGCATGGTTGTGACTCTTGCTACCGTTGCGGGCGCAGAGCTTAAGATCGAGATGCGACTCTATGATGATGGTCTTGGTTTGCGCTATTTGCTTGGTGGCGAGGGTGTTGCAAATATTACTCGTGAGCTTACCGAGTTCCGCATGGCGGGCGACTACTCAGCACATTGGATGGCGGGTAGCGACGACGATGCCGAGTTTGACTATATGCACACGCCGCTGAGTGGTATCACGCCCGAGAATATGCGTCTGTCGGCTGGTCACAATAGCGATATTATTGCTTGTGGCGTAGCTACGCCTGTGGCAATGTCGAGCGAGCGAGGCACACACCTTGCTATCCACGAGGCAGCACTCTGGAGATACCCTGGTATGGCGCTTGCCTACGATGCTAATAGCAATAGCTTTGCGGTAGAGCTCTCTGGTAACGAGGATGTTAAGAGTAGTGTGGAGCTCCCGTTTGCAACACCTTGGCGCACAGTGATTGTGGGCGAGGATGCAGGTGCTCTTGTTGAGTCTACGCTCGTTCTCAATCTCAATGAGCCATGCAAAATCGAGGATACATCGTGGATCAAGCCTATGAAGTATGTGGGCGTGTGGTGGGAGATGCACCTCAAGGAGTCTATCTGGGATCGTGATGGCCAATATCCCCACTCTGCAACAACTGAGAATGTTAAGCGCTATATCGACTTCGCTGCCGAGAATGGCTTTGGTGGCGTGCTTGTCGAGGGTTGGAACTACGGCTGGGGTCGTGGTGAGATGTTTGACTACACTCAGCCATACTCCGATTTCGATATCGAGGAGCTCTGTCGATATGCCCAGGAGCGTGGCGTTGAGCTTATAGGCCACCATGAGACCTATGCCAACGTCGACAACTACGACAGACAGATGTCCGAGGCCTATGCCTACTACGAGTCGCTCGGTATTAACAGCGTCAAGACTGGCTACGTTGGCTCAATATCGGGTCGCAACCACTACGATCGCTCTATGGTGGACCACTATAATCGCACCGTAGTCGAGGGTGCTGAGCATAAGCTCTGCATCGATATCCACGAGCCTATACACTCAACAGGTATCTCTCGAACATACCCTAACCTCATGTCGGCAGAGGGTATGCGTGGTCAGGAGTGGCATGCTTGGAACTCGGGTAACTCGATCGACCATAACCCTACACTTCCATTTACTCGTAACCTTGCAGGAGCCATGGATTTCACTCCAGGTATCTTCGACCTGCGCTACCACAATAGCGTGAATAAGGCTGCTGCTACCGAGGATGGCTCGGTAAACAAGGAGTATGACTATCGCTTCTTCGTAAACTCTACACTTGCCCATCAGTTGGCGCAGTATGTGGTGTTCTATAGCCCTATACAGATGGTTGCTGACCTGCCAGATAACTACCGTAAGCACGACGACGCACTGCAGTTCATCCGTGACGTGCCTGTGGACTGGGCTGATACTAAGTGCCTTGAGGCAGTTATTGGCGATTATGTGGTCATTGCTCGTCGTGATAAGCACTCTCGTAGCTGGTTTGTTGGTGCTATTACCGACGACACGGAGCGCACGGTAGATCTCAGCCTTGATTTCCTCGATGCTGATCGCAGCTACGAGGCAACGATATATCGTGATGGCGAGGCTGCAGGCTGGGATACCAAGCCTACTGACTATATAGTCGAGAAGCGCACCGTAACCTCGGCCGATAGGCTCACTCTCCGTCTTGCCTCGGGTGGTGGATTTGCAATATCGCTCAAGTAATACTTGCGCTACAAGTGAAAAATAAAAGGGATGTCCGTTGGGACATCCCTTTTGTTGTATATCGGTGAGAGCTATTACATCATGCCGCCCATGCCACCACCTGCGCTGGCAATAGTAGAGAGAGCACTCTCCTCCTTCTTGCTTGCCAAGACACACTCAGTAGTGAGGAACATTGATGCGATAGATGCTGCATTCTCAAGCGCTACACGTGATACCTTTGTTGGGTCGATGATACCTGCCTTGAGCATATCCTCGTAGCGGTCGTCACGAGCATTGTAGCCAAATGAGCCTGTGCCCTCCTTAACCTTGTTGACAACAACCGAGCCCTCGCCACCTGCGTTAGCCACAATCTGGCGCAATGGCTCCTCGATAGCACGCTTAACAATCTGGATACCAGTAGTCTGGTCGTCGTTCTCGCCCTTGAGGCCCTCGAGGCACTCTACGGCACGGATATATGCTACACCACCGCCAGGAACGATACCCTCCTCGACAGCAGCACGTGTAGCTGCCAAAGCGTCGTCAACACGATCCTTCTTCTCCTTCATCTCAACCTCGGTAGCAGCACCTACGTAGAGCACAGCCACGCCACCTGCGAGCTTTGCAAGACGCTCCTGGAGCTTCTCACGGTCGTAGTCCGATGATGCATTCTCAATCGATGTGCGGATCTGCTGAACACGTGCAGCGATAGCCTCCTTAGCGCCTGCGCCATCCACGATAGTTGTGTTCTCCTTGTTCAATGTAACCTTCTCGGCAGTACCCAAGGCCTCGAGACCTGCGTCCTCGATCTTCATACCCTTGTCAGTAGAGATTACTGTTGCGCCTGTGAGTGTTGCGATATCCTCGAGAATCTCCTTGCGGCGGTCGCCAAAGCCTGGAGCCTTGCATGCAGCAATCTTGAGTGTGCCACGGAGCTTGTTTACAACGAGTGCAGACAATGCCTCGCCATCGACATCCTCGGCAATGATAAGGAGTGAACGGCCACTCTGAGCCACTGGCTCAAGAATACCCATAATCTCCTTCATTGTAGAGATCTTCTTGTCCGTGATAAGGATAAATGGCTTGTCGAGCTGTGCCTCCATCTTCTCGGTGTCGGTGATGAAATATGCTGAGATATAACCACGGTCAAACTGCATACCCTCGACAACATCTACGTGAGTCTCAGTACCCTTAGCCTCCTCAACAGTGATAACACCCTCGTTGTTCACCTTAGCCATAGCCTCGGCGATAAGCTTACCGATTTTTGAGTCATTGTTAGCCGAGATTGTTGCCACCTGCTCGATCTTGTCGTTATCAGTGCCTACCACCTGGCTCTGAGCCTTGAGCGACTCAACAACCTTCTCAACAGCCTTGTCGATACCACGCTTGAGATCCATAGGGTTAGCACCAGCAGTTACGTTCTTGATACCTACAGAGATGAGTGACTGAGCGAGAACGGTAGCAGTAGTTGTACCGTCACCAGCGTCGTCGTTAGTCTTTGACGCTACCTCGCGCACCATCTGTGCACCCATGTTTGCAAATGTATCCTCGAGCTCTACCTCCTTAGCCACTGTAACACCATCCTTAGTTACGTGTGGAGCACCGAACTTCTTGTCGATGATCACGTTACGACCCTTAGGGCCAAGTGTTACCTTCACGGCGTTGCATAGAGCGTCAACACCCTCCTTAAGAAGCTCACGAGCCTCAACATTATATTTAATCTCCTTTGCCATATCTATTTTCGAATTGCTAATTTTCAATTATTAATGCTTGCTGTTAGTCGATAACTGCGATAATATCGCTCTGCTTCATCACGAGGTAGTCCTCGCCCTCGTAGTGGAGCTCAGTGCCTGCGTACTTGCCGTACATTACGGTGTCGCCAACCTTAACCTCCATCTGCACCTCAGCAGTGCCTGGGCCAGCTGCGATAACCTTGCCCATGAGAGGCTTCTCCTTGGCTGTGTCGGGAATAAAGAGGCCACCTGCTGTCTTCTCCTCTGCAGGGTTAGGCTTAATCAATACACGATCTGAAAGCGGTTTTACTGCCATAATAGTCTTAAGTTTTATTTTTGTTTAATTATAAATTATTTTCTGTTAATTAATTTACCTGGCAAACTTCATGCCATTATATGTGCAAATAGTTCTCAAAAATTCGTTCTAAAACGCCTCTCGCTTTTTTTCTCTTTTCAGCGTCAGTAGCCTCGTTTATAACGAGATTAATCCATTGCTTTATTCTATTTTTGTCAACAGGTTGACCCCAATTTTCACTCAATACGACAGATGAGGTATCGTTTATGATCTTTACAAAAAGTTCAATATGATCTTGAATTTTTTTGAAAACAGCTGGCATTTCAATACTCTCGCCACCAATTGTTTGCATAATATTTCTTCCTCCTGAAGAGAAAGAGTCTCTGACGTTAGCATTGATTATACCTTTTTGAGTCGCCAACCATAATGTCGCACGGTCATACTTAAATTGAGAGGACGATACAATAGTTTCGGGGAAATAGCTATAAATAGTAGCCTCTAATTCATCCTTTTCATAAGCCGATAGAGTCCTCCATAAGCGTACCGTTGCAGGTACTACGGTTTCAACACTCTCACTTTGAGTTCCTGCCCACCATAAGCTTTCGCCTCTGCTTAGTTTAGATTTGTAATATTTAGCTACTGGTTCTACGGGGTTAGCCATGCTGCGAAGTTCGTCATATGATAATCCAATTTTATCAAAAATTGTATTACCAGGAGCTAATGACATATCTATTTGATATCTAGGATAGTGTGTTACAGCTATTCCCGATAGGCACTCTTCGTATGGACGAGACTTAAATTCAACAGGAGAGCTAAGTTTGCCAAAAGTTAAAAATATACGCTCTATATCCGACACTCGTGTAGACTCTAAGATAGAGTTTCCAATTGATGTCCAGTTATTCGATTGAGAGCTTTTAACCTCAATACCATATATTTTTGCGGCAACAATATCTGGAAATGAGTGTCCTGAAATAAGGTGGATTGAGCCCTCGAATTTGGTATTCTTAGCACATTCGATTGCTGCGCCCATTACGTCGTGCTCCAACTCCAAGCCAGTCCTTTTCTGATAATACGCAGAATGCTGCATTGCATCAATATTCAATGCAATGTCAATACGTTTCATTAACTCTTTAAATTCAACTAAAGAGGGTTGTGGGTTATCAGCAATAATCATTATTTAAAATATAAATTCCACTTGGATTCAATATTTTTAGCGATATTATAAGCTAATACGCATGGTACGGCATTACCAATTATCTTATATGCATCACTTGATGACAAAGATCCAAATTTCGATGTTTTATCAAGTATGAATTCATAATCATCAGGAAATGTCTGAATTCTAGCACACTCTCTAACTGTTAGCCTGCGCTCGGCTAATCCAGCGTTGAGTTCGGCGAATAGTTTTCCTCCGTGTTCTTCAGATAAACGTCTATACTCAATATTGCCATGGTGTTCAGAACGTATTGTAGGGCCAACTGAGTCTAACTTTATTTCTGTTTGCCCCTGACACTTAGTGCCCATATATTTTGCCTTTGAGAATACCTTTTGAGATGGATCATCAGATTCATGGGGTTCTGATAATCCCACAAAAGCATCTGCGCAAGTAACATAAGGTAAAGTGTCTCCATGCGTTGGCTTAGGATATGGGTCATATTGCGAAATGATTATCTCGCTTGTTAATGCCTCATAGGCCTCGGGCTTCAAAGCACTCTTTTTGAATCCAAAAAATATAACTCTACTACGTGATTGAGGAACGCCAAAATCTGGGGCATACAATACTCTTGCTGGTATAACTATATATCCTCCGTTTCCCGCCTCAGCAAAATCACGTTCCATTACCTGCTTAACATTGTGAAGGTCTGTGAGGCCCTTAACATTCTCAGCGACAAAAAGCTTTGGCTGTGTTATAGAGATTACATCTCTCATCCACATATACAATTGTCCTCGACTCTCGATCGAAGGCTCATCCGCTTCGAGTGCTGTTCCCAAATGACTCTTTTTAGAGGCAAAGCCTTGACGCTTGCCTGCAATAGAAAAGTCTTGACAAGGAAAACCTCCTGTTACAATATCCACATTATCAGGCAACACCTTCACTCCTTGCAGCTCCGACTTAACCAGGTCGACAATGCTGCCTAGATGATATACCTCAGAAGCATTATTTCGCCTCTTGCTAAAATATGTACTCCATGCGACCTTTGCATCTTTGCGGATGTCATTAGCAAAGATTGTCTCAAATTTTGTTGGAGCCAAAAGCGCCCAATCACCTTGAGTACCCACAATCCAATCTGGATGAAGCTGGGTATTAATAGCTTTGCGTAAGCAGTAGAAACCACCCTCAAAGCCTATATCCATTCCACCACAACCGGAAAATAGGGATAATAATCTCATAGTAGCGCACATTTATAAGGGGTACAAAGATAGTACATTATTTCTAAGAAATACAAATATCACGAATGAAATATTTGTCATTGGCTACTTGCCGTACTTGTCACCCCAGAGCATGCGCATGCGCTCGGCAATCTTCTGCTCTTGGGCATTCTGCTCGTTGGGAGTGTAGAAGCGGGTGCCCGATAGCGAGTCGGGGAGGAACTCCTGCTGCACAAAGTTGCCTGCATAGTCGTGGGCATACTTATAATCAGCACCATAGCCCAATTTATCCATAAGCTTGGTTGGGGCGTTGCGCAGGTGTAGCGGCACGGGGCGGTTGGTGGTATCCCTCTCGACCATGGCAAGTGCCTTGTTTATAGCTGCATAGGCCGAGTTGCTCTTGGGGCTTGTGGCCAGATATATCGTTGTCTCGGCAAGGGTGATACGTGCCTCGGGCATGCCTATTTTGTGCACAGTGTCAAAGCAGGCATTTGCCAGGAGTAGGGCATTGGGGTTGGCAAGGCCCACATCCTCTGAGGCTAAAATCACCAGGCGGCGTGCGATGAAACGTGGCTCCTCGCCACCTGCAAGCATGCGTGCAAGGTAGTAGATTGCGGCATTAGGGTCGCTACCACGCACCGACTTGATAAAGGCCGAGATGACGTCGTAGTGCTGTTCGCCCGACTTGTCGTAGAGGGCGATGTTTTGCTGCAGACACTCCGTGACATGCTCATCGTCGATTACGATCTTGCCACTCGAGGCGCCAACGACAATATCCAATATGTTGAGCAACTTGCGTGCATCGCCTCCCGAGAAGCGGAATAGCGCCTCACGCTCACGAACCTCGATATCTCGCATCTTGAGCTCCTCGTCCTGGGTAAGAGCACGATTTAGGAGCACGTCGAGCTCCTCCTCGTCCATGGGCTTGAGGACATATACCTGACAGCGGCTCAGGAGTGGTGAGATAACCTCGAACGAGGGGTTCTCGGTGGTTGCGCCAATAAGTGTCACGATGCCCTGCTCCACAGCGCCGAGCAGCGAGTCCTGTTGCGACTTGCTGAAGCGGTGAATCTCGTCGATAAAGAGAAATGCCGAGCGGGCACTAAAGAGGTGTTGCTTCTTGGCCTTCTCGATAACCTCACGCACCTCCTTGACACCTGCGGTGACTGCCGAGAGTGTGTAGAATGGGCGGTCGAGGGTGTTGGCAACGATCTTAGCGAGCGTAGTCTTGCCCACACCTGGAGGGCCCCAGAGTATGAACGAGGGGATGCTTCCTGTGGCGAAGAACTTGCGAAATACGCCGTTCTCGCCCACAAGGTGCTTCTGTCCTATGTAGTCGTCGATGCTCTGTGGACGCAGACGCTCGGCTAAGGGTAGTTGTGCCATGTAATTTGGGTATTAAGGCTGCTTGACAGTTGTCAGGCAGCCTATGTTTTAGTGGTTTATATCCGCAAGCTTGCTACTATCGTGCTTATACTTGAAGAGCACCCAGAAGAGTAGTGCCACAACGAGTGCGTAGCCAGCAAAGACGAGCCATGTGGTGCTCCAGCCCTCAACGATGCTAATGCCATTTGTCACAATGCCACCATCGCTCTGGGGTGTTGGTACAAGGCGGTTAACAACAGCCTGAGCACCGAGTGTGCCTACTGTGGCGCCGATACCATTGGTCATAATCATAAATAGACCCTGAGCCGATGAGCGCATATCGCCACTTGTGTTCTCGTTTACAAACAACGAGCCCGAGATGTTGAAGAAGTCAAAGGCTACGCCGTAGACAATCATCGAGAGGATGAACATCCACAAGCCCGGGCCTGGGTTGCCCAAGCCGAAGAGTCCGAAGCGCAATACCCATGCAAACATGGCAATGAGCATAACACGCTTAATACCAAAGCGCTTCAAGCAGAAAGGAATAAGGAGAATACACAACGTCTCGGATACCTGCGAGAGCGAGATGAGTGCGTTGGCATGGTTAGCACCAAAGGTGTTGGCAAACTCGGGGATACCCTTGAACGAGGTGATGAAGCTATTTGCAAAGCCATTGGTAATCTGCAACGACACGCCAAGCAGCATCGAGAAGATGAAGAACATGGCCATCTGCTTGTTTTTGAATAGCTTGAAGGCGTCGAGGCCCATGCGCTGTGCGAAGCTCTTAGCCTCCTGGCTACGGCTCACAGGGCAGTTAGGTAGTGCCTGGGCATATAGAGCCAAGAGAATGCCGATAAATGCGCACTGGAAGAACTGCGTAGGGCTGGCCTGAAAGCCGGCAAAATCACACACAAGCATAGCTACGATGAAGCCCACGGTGCCGAATACTCGAATAGGAGGGAATGTCTTGACTGTGTCGAGGCCACTCTGGTCGAGTATGGTGTAGGCCACAGAGTTTGAGAGCGCAAGCGTTGGCATGTAGAAGGCTACGCTGATAGAGTAGAGCGTGAACATTGGCCAGAGCATATCGTTCTGACCGCAGTAGCCCGCACCAGCAATAAATAGCGCCGCAATGCCGTGGCAAAGACCCAGGAGTCGCTGTGCAGGAATCCACTTGTCGGCAATGATACCCATGATAGCGGGCATAAACATCGACACTACGCCCTGCATGGCATAGAACCAACCAATCAATTCGCCATAACCTGCGGCGAAAAGATAACCTCCCATGGATGTGAGGTACGAACCCCATACAGCAAACTGTAGGAAGTTCATCACAATAAGTTTGAACTTTATGTTGTTCATAATCAGTGAGTTTTAATGCATTTGGGTTTAACCCTTGTAAAAAACTTAACAAAGATATGAAATTTTTTTCACATTTTTCTTTGCAAATCAAAAATATTATTCTACTTTTGCACCGTCAAACAAAAATATTGGGCTATGGTGTAATGGTAACACTACAGATTCTGGTCCTGTCATTCTTGGTTCGAATCCAGGTAGCCCAACTTAAACGACTCTCATTTCGAGGGTCGTTTTTTTGTTTTGGCAAGAGGGTAGTCGCCGACTACTGCCGAGTGTGGCGTATCAGCCCTTGATGCAAGCATCAGGCCGACACACCACCCCCGCACAGCTTCGCTGCACCTCTTGCCCTACGCCACCTTCAGTCGAATATTGTGCCACCTGATTCTCACTTGCCGCTGGTTGAGCCGATATGATAGAGGTTTATTGCTCGGGCAAAGCCCTGCGCTTTTTTATGAGGTATCGGCTCTACTGCTAAAGCAGTTCGAATCCAGGTAGCCCAACTTAAACGACTCTCACTTCGAGGGTCGTTTTTTTGTTTTGGCAAGAGGGTAGTCGCCGACTACTGCCGAGTGTGGCGTATCAGCCCTTGATGCAAGCATCAGGCCGACACACCACCCCCGCACAGCTTCGCTGCACCTCTTGCC
>JAGBXX010000040.1 GCA_017629035.1 Alistipes sp.
CTCGATGAACTTACCATCACGTGGCGCTCTGCTATCTGCGGCAACGATGTGGTAGAAAGCATAACCCTTCTTACCGTGACGTGCCAAACGAATTTTAACAGCCATTTGCTATAAAATTTATTGGTTAAAAATTAATTACGCATAACCCATTTGGGTTTTTAAGCCCGCAAATATACGCACAATTTTCTGAACACCAAAAGTTTTTACACTTTTTTGTGCCTAAATTTTGCTCTATGGGCCTAAATAACACTATTTTCCCTCCACTCGAGGCTATTCTGCTGGCTGTGTAGTGCTTATCGAGCTTAGTGGACGCTTGAAAATGAAGTTGATATTTGTGGTGTGAACGTTGATATACTCACTATAGCCTGAGCGTCCAATGCTGGTGCTGATCTCTGTATATGTGTTGATTAGCTCCCAACCCTCAAGGCTCAAGGTGTTGATGGTTGTGTTCTGTGTAAGCACGTCCTTATCGGCAATCTTTACAACTTTATACTCCCAGGCTGTAGGCTCCTGCGATGTAGGCTTATCGGCTGGTTTGAAAGAAGAGCACGATGCAAATGTAATTGCGATTATTGTGAGGATAAATGCTATCTTTTTCATGTCTGTATATATTTTAATGTTAATGTGTTACTTTACGGGTGTTACGGGTGTCTGCTCCGCAATGCGGCGCTTGAAGATATGGTCAACAGCATAGGTGTTGATGTAGGCTGCACGCCAACCACTGCGCTGTAGACCGCTCTCGCCATTTTCGGTGTGCGAGCTCACGAGCAACCAACCATCACGACCAAGCTCGTTGAGCATAGCTGAGTGTGCATCGGCATTCTTGCCTGCAACCTGCAAAATTTTGTACTCCCACTTAGGACTCTCTACGACGGTTGGTGTCTCAGCCTCGGTTGAAGGCTCATTGGGTGCTGTTATCTCCGTCTGAGCGTTGCGAAGGGTGTAGTCTACGGATGTAGTGCGGATGTCGCATACATTACTATATCTGCTACTTCTGAGGGTGCCAAGCTCTGAGAATGAACCTATAACCTCCCAGCCCTGAGCTCCGAGCTCGTTGAGAGTCTTATTCTGCGAAGAGAGCTTCTTGCCAGCAATCTGTACGATGTTGTACTCCCAGGCAGTTTGTCCATTAGGTGTCTTCATGCCAGCGATAGGGCGCTTCATAACCGCATTAATAGCGCATGTTCCGACATTAACCGATGCACCAAAATTGTGGCCTCTGGTGTAGCTGGTTGTTATCTCTGTATCAATGTTTATCAACTCCCAGCCTAGTAGACCAAGTTCGTTGAGTTGTGCGGCCTGGCTCTTGATGCCCTTGCCCGTAATTTTGATGACTTTGTGCTCCCATGTGGTCTTGGAATCATGGCTCTCCTCTGTGGAGTGGCACGACACCAGGCCCATAGCTATGAGGCTACAAATGATGAGTAGTTTTTTCATTGTTTATTTAGTTTGGTTATTCGTTGTGAGTGTTTAGCAATACAAATATACAAATAATTTTATATTAGGAGCAAGCCTCAAGTATAAAAAGCGGAGCACTAGTTCTAAGACGAGTGCTCCGGGAAGTATTTAGGTTGAAGTTTGGGTTAGTCCTCCTCAATTACACCTGTCCAGTTGCAGGTGATGTTGTTGCCCTTGTAGTCGTAGCCATCGAGCTTCACGGTGTATGTGCCGTTGCCGTTGTCGATAAACTCAGCGCTACCACTCTTGATCATGGCGTAGTTCTTATATCCGCTTGCCGAGCCTCCGCCATACTCGTAGAACCAGCTGCCCACAGCCTGAGCATACTTGTTTGTGAAGCCTGCCATCATGACCATCTTACCTGGTGTGTCCGAGATGGTGTACTTGCCTGCAAACTGACCATTTGTCGAGTTGTTGTCTGTAATAAGGTCAAACTGTAGAGTGTCGCCATATACATAGCCACCCGACTTGTTCATAAGGTAGATTGTGTAGTTTGAGTAGCCTGTGTTCCAGTAGTCACCCTCGTAGCCCCACTTTGCACGGTGCTCACCGTCGAATGTCACGTGGCGGTCACCCTCGAGTGTTGACTGCGCCTGGCCATCCTGACCATCGGTGATATCATCCTTGTTATCCTCGCCATTGTCGGGGTTCTCGCCGCTGACATCCTCGAGCTCAAGGCTTCCGTAGAATGTCACCTTGTGGAGCTTGCCGTCGATTGTTGCCTCGAGCACCACCTTGTTTGCTGTTACCACCATCTTGGCATCTGTCATATACTTAGCTTCGGTCGACTCGACACTCTCGCCAGTGATTATAAGCTGGCTATTCTCGCTGTTTATTGTAAATGGCTTGCCAGTGTTAGACTTATCAAAAGTATATGTGCCAAGAGGGAGTGTGAGGCTCTTGTTGGCTGGTGAGAAGCAGTCGATGTAGTAGTATGTGCCATTGGTATATGCCTGACCACCGTTGTTCAAACCCTGATCTGAGAGGAAGAATGCGTAGCGATCAGCGCCAGCGCCATACTTCTCGCCATAGTAGTAGCCGTTGATGTACGATGCCGAGAACTCAACATCGGCATTGCTGCTGTTGCCGCTGCCATTTGCTGCCTGGTAGATAATAATCGACGTAGTCTCTTTGTGGTAGCTGAGCTTGATGTATGCCTCACGCTTTTGTGCAGTGCTGTTTTTTGCCACTTCGACACGTATAATGCCCGTTGTAGGGTAGCTGATGTTGGCGATCATCTCCTCGCCCTGGGTAACTTCAGCAATGACCTCCTGGCCCTCAATAGGGTCTGCCAAGGTGTACATGATTGTTACCGACTCACCCTCGGCCTTGACATTAACCTCGCGGTTAGACTCAAGGAATAGGTGCTGATAGCTTCCTGTCTGGGAAGTTGGCTCGCACGATGCAAAAAGCATTACAAAGCCTATTGCAAGTGCTGTGAATAGGTTTCTCATAGTCTTATATTTTATTTGATTATTTCCCAACTGAGCGCAAAAGTAGAGAAAAAAACTGAGTAACCAAAATTTTACCATAAAATATATATATGACTAAGGGGCTGTTCGACTATATCTCGAACAACCCCTTAAGTTTGTGGTGTAGCTTAGGACTACTTCTCAGTAACGTAAACGTAGTTTGTTACGTCTGTAGAGTCGCTTGCGTAGACAATCATCTCCTCGAGGTAGAGTGTACCGAGGTTGCCATTCTTATCCTTTGCAACAGCAACAATAGTGTACTCCTTACCATACTCGAGTGTGAAGTAGCAGTTGTGGTAGAGATTTTTGAGGTGCTTCTCCTGAGCTACCTCTGCCAACCACTGTGACTCCTTCTGCCAGTCGATTACACGTGTGTCGACCATGTAGTATACCTGATCGCCCTCAGCCACGCCGCTGATAGTCATAGGCACGAGTGCATAGTTCTCGTATGCTGTGTAGTTGCCCCAGTGCTCAGCGTCGACAGCTGCAACCTCTGCAAGGTTGAAGTGCGATGTGTACGAGAAGTTAATGTTTGATGTACCTGGAGTGTCAGACATGAATGTGAACTCCTTGCTGAAGATGCGAGTGTTAGGTGTCTCACCCTCTACGCCAAATGCCAAGGCTACGAATGTCACGCCAGGCTCACCCTTGGTGTAGTTGATGTCAGTCGAGCCAACAGCGGTGTAGCTGTTGATGTAGCCATTTGCCTCGAATGCTGCGAAACGCTCCGCATCGGTCGAACCACAAGCCTCGTACTGAGCCTTTGTGAGCACTGTGCGGCGGAATGTAGCAGTAGGATCGCTGGCAGTGAAGTAGATGTCGGCAGTTGTCTTGAAGATGTTCTTGATCTCGATTGCGATAGTCACGCCCGAGTCGTTAACATCCAAAGTGTATACATGATCTGTCACAATCTCAGATGCTGTGAATGCTGTTGTAGGATCTACGGCAAATACGTAGAATACATACTCGGTGTTAGCCTTGAGCGACTCGTAGCTGATGGTCTGTGTACCCTGCTTGCAGAGCTCAGCGATGATTGTTGATGGCTGGTAGCCCATGCTCTTTTTGATCATCACCTGCTCGTTCCAGCGACGAGGGAATATATCCTCTGGTGTTGCGCTTGAGCCGAAGTATGCCTTGAAGTCGTTCATTGACCAACACTCGGTGTAGTAGTATGTATTAGGATTCTCTGTTGTCACTGTCTGAGTGATTGTAGCACCCTTAACATCGAACGACATTGTGATGTTATCGTCGATGTTCTGAGTCTGAGCTGTGCGGATAGTCTCAGTATATACCTCGCCATCTGTAGCCTGACCATTGTTAAGGTTGATGTGGTAGCAGTATACAACATACTCTGTGTCTGGTACAAGGTTGGTGAAATCTACGATAGCCGAGCCCTTGTAAGCGATGTTCTGCAAGTAGTTGAGAAGGGTCTGCGATGCAGCAGTAGCCTCGGCAGCGATAGCGTCGAGGTCGTAGTTGATGATACCCTCGTCGTAGATAAGACCGAATGCATCCATGTGTGCCTTGGTATATGTGCGGCAGATGTATGCAGTCTCGCTATCGGCAGGCAATACCTCGATAGAGAGGCTTGTAGAGTCGTTCGAGAGTACATCGTAGGTGAATGCATTCAAATCAGAAGCCTCCTGCTTAACCACGATCTCAAACTTCTCATTTACGGCAGTGTACAATACATTGATACGAGTCTCACGTGCCTCCTTCTTGTAGTTAGGGGCTACTGTGAACTTAATAGTGCCATAGACTGCGGTGCTGAGATTCTTGATCCAGTTGTCCTTGCACTCTGTGAGAACTACTGCGCCGCTCTGAGGGTTCTTGATCTCGTAGTTTACCTCTACATCCATACCCTCGGCAGTAGCGCTGATCTCGGTTTCTGCGAGCTGGAATGAGCTCTTGCCATCCGTATCAGCTGGGCGCTGACAACCTACGCCAGCGAGGAGTGATAGGGTAGCAATGATGCTAAAAAACTTTTTCATTTGATAGTTAGTATTAGTTATTGTTGTTCTTAGTTGTATGCCATAGGTGTTCCTGTCCAGGTACCTGTGATGCGGTTACGACGATCGTCGGTAACATCGATGTTGACAGTCACGGTGCCATCGCCATTATCTACGACCTCCATGCTACCACCACGCAATGGTGCTATCTCGCTGTTGTCTGCTGTGAAGAACCAGCTACACTGCAAGTTTACCTGATCTGTCCAGCCAGGAATGAACGACCACTGTGCAAGCACGTCAGATGCAAAGTACTCGCCGACGAAGCCACTCTCCTTGTCGTTGTGACCTGTGATGATGTCGAACTGGAAGCAGTCGCCGCTGCCGCTATTAGGCATGAGCACAAACATCCAGTTGAATGCGCCATAGTCGTAGTAGTCGCCATAGCACTCATATATCATGCGGTGGTCTGAGAGGTCGGTGTCGTAGTCGCCCTCGAGTGTGGTGAGTACGGTGACATCATGCTGGCTATCAAGAAGAGCGTTATCGCCCTCGTATGTCACGTGGTGCACCTCGCCATTTACTACGGCGTTGAGAGTTATCTTTTTGCCCTCAACCACGAGTGTGCTACCTTTCTCAAACTTGCTTATCTCGTCGCGATGAGCGTTGCTGTCTGTTACCCAGAAACCGCTCCACTCTGCTGTGAATGTCCACTGAGCATAGGTGTTGTCAGGATCGTAGGTATATGTGCCATCGGGGATAGGTACGATACCTGTTGTTGAGGCAAGAGGGCCGTATGCGTCGATACGGTAGTATGTGGTGTTTGGCAACGATGTACCCTCGATGTCGAAGCCACGATCCGAGAGGAAGAACCAGTAGTTTGCAGCGCCTGGTGTTAGAGCGTCGCCATAGTAGTCGCCCCAGAGAATTGGCGCATTGAAGTTGATGTCGCCCGAGCCAGACTGCTTAATCATGATGTCGAACGAAGCGGTGCCATAGCCCACGGTTACCTTTGTCTCACGCTCCTTGCCCGACATGTTTGTAGCTACGCCGAGTGTCACCTTGCCCGACTTTGAGCAGTCGATAGAGTATACCCAGTCGGCCGATGTCTTAGCAAAGATGTAGTCCTCGGCATTCTCGTTCTCGAGGGTGTACTCGATATTCACCTTTGTGCCTGCACGCTCAAGGTTGATCTCATCCTCGCCCACGAGTGTGAGGATAGGTGTTGTCGCCTCGCTTGACTGCGATACCACGACGGTTGCTGTCGAGCCATTGTAGCTGAGCATTACTGCAGCCTGGCGTGAGCCACCCGAGGTGTTCTTCTCGTGCATTACTTTGATTGTACCTGGCTTATGCTCGGCTATGCGTAGCCAGCTCGATGTGAGTGTTACGTTGGCACTCTCATCAGCAACACCCAGGATTTCGTAGGTGATGTCGAACTCACCGGCGTAAAGACCTACCTCGACTGAGGTAGAAGAGGTAATCTTGATTGCCTCCTTGCCATTTATCTCGCTGTTCTCGCACGATGCGAAGACAAGGCTCGAGATAATGGTTGCAAATAGCAAAATTCTTCTCATAGTTTAATATTCTAATGTTATAATTTTCTCAATGGGTTTGTTTGCGAAAAATTTGGGACAAATGTATCTATTTTTGCGCTAATATCCAAGAAAATTCCCCCCCCCTCGAAATTTTTTGTTTGGGGCACGCATTTTGCTTGTAAGTCAGTCAAAAAAATGTCGATATTTCTACGTTTAATTGGTATTCTTGCGCTGGTTGCAAGCATCTTGTTGCTCGCCTCGTTGTCGTTCGAGGTGCTCTACTCTCGTGCCTTTGCTGAGTTTTCTACGGCTTATACATGGTCGATGCTCGTTGTCTGCATCATCTTTCTTGTCGACTTCTTCATGCTCATGTGGGCAAGTAGCAATCCCCTGCAATTCTTCGTGCGCAACTTCTTGATGTTGTTGCTTTCCGTACCCTATCATGCCATAATACAACTGCTTGGCCTTGAGCCAAATCATCTTGTCACTATAATCCTCAGTGGGGTAGTTATGCTGCGTGGTGTGATGGCATTATTTATTACACTTCGTTGGCTTATAGAGCGTCGCGCCACACGTCTGCTGTGGGCATATATCTCCACGGTGTTGCTTTGTACTTATTTCGCATCGTTGTTATTCTACGAGTATGAGTCGCCAGTTAACGACCAGGTGCGCAACTTTGGCGATGCTCTCTGGTGGGCAGCCATGAATCTTACGACCGTGGGTGCTGAGATATTTCCCGTCACTGCCATAGGTAAAATTATATGTGTGCTGCTTCCGGTGCTGGGTACGGCGATGTTTCCGGTGCTCACGGTATATATCACTTCGCTCTATAATCGCCACGTGGCAAAACATGGCACGGGAGTTGCTGATGTAGCTGACGAACCAAAAAAATAATTCATGATGAAAAGAACACTTTTAGCTATTATTGCTATCGCCGCTATTGCGTGCGTTGTAGGCTGCTCGTCGGGCAGAAGATGGAGCGAAAAGGAGCGTGCCGATGTGCGCCGTGAGGTGCGTGCTTATCGTGATATGGCATATCTCGATAATCTCGAAGAGGTAGAGTTCGATATCTTTGCTGGCGATGTCACCGAGGCTATCGAGATAGACTATCCTGTCTATACCACCTTTGTTGAGCTGCCAGGCCGTGGCGATACTGTCGAGGTCTATGTCGTTCAGACTATTGTAAGCGAGCTACAGGCCGATGCTCACAATATGCGTAAGTTGTACCCCTACAAGGAGCTTGTTGCCAAGGGTGTACTCCCGCCAAATCTCGATCGCCAGGCCCAGCGTGCATTCTATCAGTGCTTTGCAAATAGCGTGGACAACACCTTTGCCTCGACCTCTGCATTTTTCAATGCTGTGCTCGCCGACACGACCGCAAACTCACAAATCGAGCAGATGCAGCGTCAGTGTGCGTCGGATCTCTTTGACTGGGTTGTGGAGGTTGATGAGATTATCTTTTTCGACTAAATGGGTAGATACTTGTCCCATTATGCATAGTTAAGTATAAAGTTTGAATTCCGAGTCTCTCGGTTGTGGAGAGGATGGGTAGTATGCTTGCTGCTCGCCTCTCCTAATTTTGTTTATTGATAAAATCTGTTGCAAAAATCAAAAAATATCCCTACATTTGCGTTACAAATGTTTTCAAACGACTAACTAAACTAATTAAATAGAGAATTATGGGACTTTTACAAGAGTTTAAGACCTTCGCTTTGAAGGGCAATGTTGTGGATATGGCAGTCGGTGTTATCATCGGTGGAGCTTTCGGTAAGATTGTAACATCATTGGTTAACGATATTATCATGCCTCCTATCGGTGTGCTCACTGGTGGTGTAGATTTCAAGGATCTCGGTGTTGTTATCCAGAAGGCTGTGCCCGAGGTGCTCAACGAGGCTGGTGAGGTTGTTACCCCTGCAGTTGCCGAGGTTGTGTGGAAGTATGGTGCTTTCATTCAGCAGGTTATCGACTTCCTTATCATTGCAATCAGCGTATTTGTGATGATTAAGCTTATCAACAAGCTCTCTACCATTCGCAAGAAAGAGGAGGAGGCTGCTCCTGCACCTGCTCCAGAACCAGCTCCCGAGCCAGAGCCAACAAAGGAGGAGGTTTTGCTTGCTGAGATTCGTGACTTGCTCAAGATTAAGCAGTAGGCTAATATCTCAGATGTAAAATAGAAATGGGGTTGTCCTTCGTGGATAACCCCATTCATCTTTTTAATATATTAAATTAGTAGAGCTTGATATACTCGTATGTGTTGCCCACGAGAGTGAGGTAACGCTCAAACTCCTCACATTTGATAACTACCGTAAAACGATTGTCGTTTGGGTGGAAGCTCAGCGACTCTTGATGTTGTAGTGTCTCGTCAAGAAATAGATGCACGTGGTTCTGCTCGTCGTTGATTAGTCCGAAGGGCGACACTGAGCCTGGACACAGGCCGAGCCACTTCATCATGCGCTCGGGCGAGGCAAACGATAACTTACCCTGGTGAAGTATATGCTCAAGGTCGTGGATGGCCATCGACTGTTCCGAGTCAAAGACAACCAAGTAGTGGCGGTTGCCCTTGTGGTTGCGAAAGAATAGGTTTTTGCAATGCTTCGAGCCATCCTTGCGCCAATACTCTCGTGCTATCTCAATAGTGGGGGCCTCGGGGTGTTCGTACCACGAGTAGCTGATGTTGTGCTCATCGAGCCAACCGAAAACTTTATCACGTCGTTCCATAGTGCAAATATAGGTAAAAAAGAGAGAAGTTGTTGCATGTTTGGAATAAATTTCCTAACTTTGTAAGGATAATGCGCAAACGAAACTAAAACAATATAAGCTATGAATCTAAATCTTATCAACGAGCATTTTAAGGCAAAGTTTGAAACATCGGGCGAGATGTTTACCTCGCCAGGTCGAATTAATCTTATCGGTGAGCATACCGACTATAACGGAGGCTTTGTCTTCCCAGGTGCTATCGACAAGGGCATGGTGGCAGAGATAAAACTCAATGGCACTGATAAGGTGCGTGCATACTCTGTTGACCTTGAAGATTATGTGGAGTTTGGTCTTAACGAGGAGGATGCGCCTCAGGCAAGCTGGGCACGCTACATCTTTGGCGTGTGTCGTGAAATTCAGAAGCGTGGTGGCAAGATCTCTGGCTTCGATACTGCATTCTCGGGCGATGTGCCTCTTGGTGCTGGTATGTCATCATCTGCAGCTCTCGAGTCTACATTTGCTAACGCCCTCAACGAGCTCTTCTCGCTCGGTATTGATCGCTTTGAACTCGCTCGCATAGGTCAGTCTACGGAGCATAACTATTGCGGTGTGAAGTGTGGTATCATGGATCAGTTTGCATCGGTATTTGGCAAGGCTGGCCACCTGATGCGTCTTGATTGTCGCTCTATGGAGTTCGAGTATTTCCCATTCGACCCCGAGAAGCATGGCTATAAGGTGGTGTTGCTCGACTCAGTTGTCAAGCATGAGCTTGTTGGTTCGCCATACAACGACCGTCGTGCATCGTGCGAGCGTGTTGCTGCTGTCCTTGGTCAGGAGTTCTTGCGTGGCGCAACCATGGAGCAGCTCGAGGCTATCAATGATAAGATCTCGGAGGAGGACTTCAAGCGTGCTCGCTATGTTATTGGCGAGGAGCTGCGAGTGCTCGATGTGTGCGAGGCTTTGAAGGTGAACGACTATGAGAGAGTGGGTGAGCGAATGTATCAGACTCACTGGGGTATGTCCGAGGATTATGAGGTATCTTGCGAGGAGCTCGACTTCCTTGCTACGGTTGCTAAGGAGTGCGGCGTTGCTGGCTCACGAATCATGGGTGGTGGCTTTGGCGGTTGTACTATCAACCTTGTCAAGAGTGAGCTTTACGATGATTTCATTGCAACGGCTAAGGCTCGTTTCAATGAGAAGTATGGCCACGAGCCTAAGGTATATCCTGTGGTTATCTCTGACGGTGCACGCAGACTTTAATGCCCAAAGGGTGGGAGGCTGATCGAGCCTCTAAACTATCGGGAGCGAGTAGGGAATATGTTGAGTATCCCCTGTTCGCTCTCTTATTTATTGGCTTTTGAGGCTTTTTATGAGCCATTTTGCAGTTTGCGTGAAAATTTTACTGTTTTATTTTTGTAAATGATAAAAAATGACTATCTTTGTGTGACTATAAAATCGTCCGACGTGTGTCGTGGATGTTAAGTCGCAAACATATAGAAGAATACAAGGATTTTTATTTACCAATACAAACTTTAAAACACTTAAACACTTATGAAACACAATTTCAACGCAGGTCCTTGCGTACTCCCTAAGCAGGCCGTAGAGGCAGCTATCGAGGCTATCCGCGATTTCGACGGTACTGGTATCGGTATCCTTGAGATTTCTCACCGTACTCCCGGCTGGGAGCGTGTTATGGCTGAGGTTGAGCAGCTTTGGCGTGACCTCCTTAACATCCCAGATGACTACGCAGTATTCTTCGTAGGTGGTGGTGCTTCTACACAGTTCTTCCAGGTTCCAGCTAACCTTCTCAAGACTAAGGCTGCTTACTTGCAGACTGGTGTTTGGGCTAAGAAGGCAGCTAAGGAGGCTAAGTTCTATGGCGATGTTGAGATCGTTGCTTCTTCAGAGGACAAGACTTACAGCTACATCCCAAAGGGCTACACTATCCCAACTGATGTTGACTACTTCCAC
>JAGBXX010000041.1 GCA_017629035.1 Alistipes sp.
CTATTGCTGCTCTCGGATTTTTTTTGTAATTTTGTGCGCAACATAAAATTATAAACCTGATTGCTATGTCTTTTATCGATGAAAGGGTACAGACAACAGGTCTCACATTCGATGATGTGTTGCTCGTGCCTGCCTATTCTGAGGTTTTGCCTCGCGAGGTATCGACAGTAGGTCGCTTCTCTCGCAATATTCAGCTCAACATTCCTATTGTGTCTGCCGCTATGGACACCGTTACCGAGGCCAACTTGGCTATTGCCTTGGCTCGTGAGGGTGGTATTGGCGTTATCCACAAGAATATGTCTATCGCAGCTCAGGCTGCTCACGTGCGCCGTGTTAAGCGTGCCGAGAGCGGTATGATCTACGACCCTGTGACTATCCGCAAGGAGAACACCGTGGGCGATGCACTCCAGCTCATGCAGGAGAACAAGATTGGTGGTATTCCAGTTGTCGACGACGCTGGCATGCTTATCGGTATCGTTACCAACCGTGACTTGCGCTTCCAGAGCGACATGGATCGCCGCATCGAGGAGGTTATGACCAAGGAGAATATCGTGACTACTCACGAGACCGACCTCAAGAGCGCTGCCGAGGTACTTCTCGCAAACAAGATCGAGAAGCTCCCTGTTGTCGACAACGATGGCAAGCTCGTGGGCCTTATCACCTACCGTGACATCACCAAGCTCAAGGACAACCCTAATGCTTGTAAGGACTCAAAGGGTCGCTTGCGTGTAGCTGCAGGTGTAGGTATCACTCCAGACTCAATGGATCGTGTTGCTGCACTCGTTGCCGAGGAGGTTGACGCCGTAGTTCTCGACTCGGCTCATGGCCACACTAAGGGTGTTGTAGACCTTCTCCGCAAGATCAAGGAGACATATCCACACCTCGACGTTGTTGTTGGTAACATCGCAACTGCCGAGGCAGCAAAATATCTTATCGAGAATGGTGCCGACGGTATCAAGGTGGGTATCGGCCCAGGCTCAATCTGTACTACACGTATCATCGCCGGCGTGGGTGTTCCACAGCTCTCGGCAATCTACGACGCATCGACCGAGGCTAAGAAGGCTGGCGTGCCTATCATCGCTGATGGTGGCTTGCGCTACTCGGGCGATATCGTCAAGGCGTTGGCTGCAGGTGGTAACTGCGTGATGGTAGGTTCGATGTTCGCTGGTACCGAGGAGTCACCAGGCGAGACTATCATCTACAACGGCCGTAAGTTTAAGGCATACCGAGGCATGGGCTCTATCGACGCTATGAAGGCAGGCTCTGCTGACCGCTACTTCCAGAAGGGCGAGGTTAATGTCATGAAGCTCGTACCAGAGGGTATCGTGGGTCGTGTGCCATTCAAGGGCAAGCTCGCCGAGACTGTATACCAGCTTGTAGGTGGTATCCGTGCAGGTATGGGCTACTGCGGTGCTAAGGATATCGACACATTGCAGACAGCACGTTTCATCCGCATCACATCGAGCGGTGTTACCGAGAACCACCCACACGACATCACAATCACAAGTGAGACCCCTAACTACTCACGTGGCGAGTAGTTCTCCTATTCGAGGGCTTCGGCTCTCGATAAACAAGGATGAAAAGACAATATAAAAATATATGACAGAAAAGATTTTAATCATCGATTTTGGCTCGCAGTACACGCAGCTCATCGCACGACGCATTCGTGAGATGCAGGTATATTGCGAGATCCACCCTTTCAACAACGTGCCTGCGCTCGACGAGTCGATCAAGGGCGTTGTGTTGTCGGGCTCGCCACGCTCAGTGCGTGACGAGGGTGCTCCACGCATCAACCTCGACACCATCAAGGGTAAGCTACCATTGCTCGGTGTATGCTACGGTGCTCAGTACCTCGCCCACTTCTTCGGTGGCAAGGTAGAGGCATCGCCCAGCCGTGAGTATGGTCGTGCACGCATGATCGTCAAGAGTGCCGACGACGAGCTCATGAAGGGCCTCAGCCCCGAGTCACAGGTATGGATGTCGCACGGCGACACCATCACAACAATCCCCGAGGGCTACAACATCATCGCTTCGACCGAGGATGTTCCTGTGGCAGCATACCGCATCGCTGGTGAGCAGACCTGGGGTATTCAGTTCCACCCTGAGGTATACCACTCAGAGGAGGGCTTCACAATGATCGAGAACTTCGTGAAGGGTATCTGCGGCTGCTCTGGCTCGTGGACACCTGCAGGCTTTGTTGAGAGCACCGTCAAGGAGCTCCAGGAGAAGCTCGGCGACGACAAGGTGGTACTCGGCCTCTCAGGCGGTGTTGACTCATCTGTTGCTGCGTTGTTGCTCCACAAGGCTATCGGTCCAAATTTGTACTGTATCTTCGTTGACTCTGGCCTTTTGCGCAAGAATGAGTTCGAGGAGGTTATCGAGTCTTACCGTGGCATGGGCCTCAATGTTAAGGGCGTAGATGCTTCGGAGAAGTTCCTCGGTGACTTAGCAGGCGTTACCGACCCTGAGACTAAGCGTAAGATTATCGGCCGCGACTTCGTGGAGGTATTCGAGCAGGAGGCTAAGAAGCTCCAGGGCGTTAAGTGGCTCGGCCAGGGTACCATCTACCCCGATGTTGTCGAGTCTGCACAGGTTAACGGCACAGCTGTAGTCATCAAGTCGCACCACAACGTGGGTGGTCTTCCTGAGAAGATGGGCTTGAAGGTTGTTGAGCCTTTGCGCCTCTTGTTCAAGGACGAGGTACGCCGTGTAGGTCGCTCTATGGGTATGCCTGAGCACCTCATCGGCCGTCACCCATTCCCAGGTCCAGGCCTCGCTATCCGTATCCTCGGCGAGATCACTCGTGAGAAGGTGGAGATCCTGCAGAATGTAGATAAGATCTACCTCGATATCTTGCGTGAGACTGGCTGGTACGACAAGATCTGGCAGGCAGGTGCTATCCTGCTCCCTGTTCAGTCTGTGGGCGTTATGGGCGATGAGCGTACCTACGAGCGTTGCGTAGCCTTGCGTGCTGTGCAGTCTACCGACGGCATGACCGCTGACTGGGTACATATCCCATACGAGATCCTCGCTCGCCTCTCGAACGAGATTATTAATAAGGTACGTGGCGTAAACCGCGTAGTCTACGATATTTCGTCGAAGCCACCAGCAACAATTGAGTGGGAGTAATCTTTTAGCGTGATAGCGGCGCATCAGCGACGCTTCAATCAAAGCCCTGAATGGAATGTACGCCAAGTACTATCCATCCAGGGCTTTTTCATGTCATCGCCACTGCTGCACCACTCTGACACTAAAATCAGTCACCGCACTATTTTGACATTAAATCGCAACCGCACATAAAAAGAAAATGGGCTACACACGTAGCCCATTTTGACTCATTAAGACCCATTAAAACTCATTAAATCCCATAAAACTCATCACCCCTACCAGGCTTTGAACTCTCTCCAAGAGTTGTTCTGCTCAGCCGTGAGCTCGATTTCGTCGTCAAGGGCATGGAAGTAGTCGAAGCCTGTCCACTCCTCGATCTGATCAATCGACACGGCATACTTCTCGAACGAGTCGCTATATGAGCGGTGCTCAAACCAGAAGCCTACGCCCGTAGCGTCGACAACAGCGCCCGACTCATCGGTCTCGACCTTGAGCACAACCTTGTAGAAGTAGTTTGGCACGGGCACACGCTTAGAGTCATCCTTGGCCGTAGTATAGTTCAGGCTACGCTTCTCCTGCGCCTTAGAGAATGATACTCCCGTAACGATATATATGCTCTCCTGCTGGGCAACACCCTGCAAGGCCGACTCCAGGCGCTGCCAGATGCCACCATTAAAGCCATTCTGAATCTGCGGAACGGAGTTAGTGACATAGAAGGTCTGTAGCTGCATATCTCGGTTGCCATTGCGTGAGGCGTTAGGGATAAGGTGACCACGTGAGTAGTCATCGTTATAGCTACGTGAGCAGAGGTTAACCTGATCCGAGGTACTTATATAGGGGTTATAGCTCCAGCCGCCTGGTCGCTTGATATCGCCCATGTGGTCGGCAGAGAGTGTATAGGCCACCCAGAGCGAGGTATAGAGCGAGGTGTCGTAGAAGGCTGTATAGTTACGCTGGTTATCCACGACCATATTTACCACCTGAGCATCGGGATATAGGCTCTTATCCTTGACAGCAGGCAGGTCGAGGTCTACAACCTTAGTGCGTGACGACGTAGCCTTAGGCTGCTCGACAACAAGCTCGCCATCGAGCTCATAGAGCATGGGCAGAGAGCCATACTTCTGCATCGTAGAGTAGCTACCAAAGGTCGAGTAGTCGTCGTTATACTGCACGAACTTACCCACAGCCTTGTTAGTAATTTTGAAACTATTGTCGTTCTGCGCCTGAACGCTCCACACCTTGCCCTCAGCGGGGTTAGAGGCCACGTTGAAGCTATTATAGCTGCCTGTCTGGTAGAGATAGCTACCATCCGAGGCCTGCTTGATGGTATATCCGCCATCGACCCTCTCGAAGATAAAGGCATTCTCGCAACTTGTCACCACAATCTCGCCATCATCATCCTTGTCGCCATCCTCGATATCGAGGTATCCGTAGTCGGAGTGTATCGCCTCGGCGATATGGCGCTCGGCAGCAATGAGATACGACTTGCCCGATGTCACCTTGGCAACACGGCGGAACGTGAAGGTCTGGGGCTCGGGCTCAGGGTCGGGCATAGTGACACTAAGCGTGGTAACATCGCCAAGGGCGAGCTGCACGCTATCCTCCTCGCTGACAACGACCCTCTGCGTATACAGATCCTCGCCACTGCGCACCTCAACACTATATGTCTCGCCACCCGTAAGCTCAAAGGGGGCACAGGCAAAGTATATAGGCGTCGAGGCTGGCTGAGGCTCGTTAAAGGTGAGCGTGAGCTGCGACACTCCCTCTGCCACGCAGTAGCTCACCTGCTCTGAGAGCATATCTACGCGACACTCTCCAGCTACGAGCTTATCGCCAGGGAGCGTGAGCTTAACCTCAGAGATAAAGGCCTCCTCGGGCATATTCTTAAGCTCCAGGGCACCGAGGGCCACAACACGGCGAAACTCCATGCTCAAGGAGTCGGGGCAAGGAGCGCACTCTACATAGCGTGCCACACGCACATCGGCATCTATATCGTGATAGGTAGCATGAGGATACTGCTCCGAGGCGATCTCGAAACGCACATTACGCACATTAACGCTATCATCTCTCAGGAGTGCCGACTCTGGAAAGAGCGCAGCAAACATATACTCCTCACGGCTATCGTCCACCAGCTCTAGCGAGAATATGCCACGACCCGTCTCATCAACCTCACGGCACGAGGCCTTGCCATACTCTCCCGACTCAACAACAGCCAACATATCATCCACACACCACGACACATCGCTACTCTCGGCGGTAGCAACAAGGTCTACTATCGTAGCGCTATCCTCGACCTTGACACTACGCTCCACGCAGCCAATGATCGAAAGAAGCGACACAAGACCTATTCCAAACATCAATCTCCTCATAAACATATATAATTAAAGAGGTTAGCCCTACTTAAACAACTTTTGCACAAACTCGGCAATATAGATACGCCAGTTGCGCCACACGTGACCATCGCCCGACTCACGATACTCATATTTGTACCCCTTCGAGTCGAGCAGCTCACGATACTTTACATTCTCGTCGTAGAGGAAGTCCTCGCTGCCGATAGCTATCCAATATAGCTCAAGGTCGCCACTAAACTGACGCTCGAGCTTTGACTCAAGATCCTCGTAGGTTGCAACACCCTGCTTACCTCTAAATATCGCAGCCGAGAATAGACCTACATAATTAAACATCTCGGGGTACTCCTTAGATATCTGCATTGAGTGGAAGCCACCCATCGAGAGGCCTGCGATAGCACGTGACTTAGACTTGCGAATGGTACGATAGTTGCTATCCACCCACTCTACAATCGAGGGGAACATAGCCTCGAACGAGCCATCCATCGAGCCCGACATATATGGTGTCCACATGCCCTCGTGCGAGTAGCCTGGTGCCGACACATGCTTCGTGCAGCCATTAGTCATCACCACGATCATAGGCTCCGCCTTGCCGCTGGCAATGAGGTTGTCCATAATCTCGGCAACACGACCTGTGGCAATCCACGCCTCCTCGTCGCCACCCATGCCGTGCAAGAGGTAGAGTACGGGGTAACGGCGCTTAGAGCCCTCGTAGTCCGAGGGTGTATATATTGTCATGCGTCGCTCACGGCCATCGCTCACCTCGCCCCAGACACGTGCCACGGTGCCATGCTCGACATCTTGTGCGGAGTAGAGGTCGCCACGCTCACCAGGGATGATGAAGTAGTTCATCTGCGAGCCCACGTCACGCATAACATAGCTATTCGATGGGTCTACGACATGGTCTATGCCATCTACCTGAAACCAGTAGCAGTAGAGCTCCGACTCAAGGGGCTCGGAGCGGTACTCCCAGACGCCATCCTCAGAGCGGGTCATTGTCATAGAGCCACTCTTGCTACCCTCCATAAAGTCGCCATGGAGCTTCACGTCGGTAGCTGCAGGGGCATAGAGGCGCAACGTGACGGTGCGATCAGCACCAATCTCGGGCGACACGACACTACGCTTCTGCCACAGATTTTGCTGCGCAGTAAGATCCGTAACAAAGATAGTAAGCGAGAGGGCCAAAAGCCACAACGAGGTGCAAAGAGAGCGTTTCATAACCAACGTATATTAATATTATATACAAAGGTACGATATTTTTCGTATATTTGCAATGGCTCAAATGCCACACTCGATATGAAGATAGGTGTAATATCAGATACTCACGGCACATTCGACGAGGTGCTACGCAACTTCCTGGCCCCTTGCGACGAGATATGGCATGCTGGCGACATAGGCTCACTGGAGCTTGCCGACGAGATTGCCCAGTTCAAACCCCTCAAGGCTGTATATGGCAACATCGACGGGGGCATAACACGCCGTGTCTACCACGACTTCTCGCTCTTTGAGTGCGAGGGTGTCAAGGTGCTGATGACCCATATCGGTGGCTACCCCCGCCACTACCAGCCCAAGGCCCTGCAACATATCCACACCTCGAAGCCCAAGATATTTGTTGCTGGACACTCACACATACTCAAAGTGATCTACGACCCGATATACGACCTGCTATTTATCAACCCAGGTGGCGCAGGGCTCTACGGCGTGCACCGACTACGCACAGCCGTGCGCTTTGATATCGAGGCGGGAGAGATTAAGAATATGGAGATCGGCGAATGGCCGAGATAGTCAATAAAAGATAAAAGTATGCGACGACTAATTCTAACAACAATCCTACTACTAAGTGTAGTATCGCTACGTGCCGAAGGTGTTGTGCGCACCACGTTCCACTACGCTACTACCGACAACCAGGAGCTATACCTCGATAGATATACGACCAGTGCCGAGAGCTCGGAGCCACGTCCATGTATGATTTTTGCCTTTGGTGGCGGCTTTGTGCAGGGCGTGCGTGACCACGAGTACTACTCGGAGTATTTTCGCAGACTGGCCGAGGCGAATATCGTTGTGGTATCTATCGACTACCGCCTGGGACTCAGAAACCTACCCAAGGAGGGAGGCGTTGTGGCGATGATTGAGGCCTTTGACAATGCTGTGAACATCGCAGTCGAGGATCTATACTCGGCAACAAACTACGTGCTCCAAAACGCAGAGGAGTGGGGCGTGGATAGCAGCAAGATTATGATCAGCGGCTCGAGTGCTGGTGCAATCACAGCCATTCAGGCCGAGTGGATGCGCTGCAATGGCATGCCGAGGGCCGATGTGCTACCCGAGGGATTTAAGTATGCAGGCGTGGTGTCGTGCGCAGGAGCCATCTTCTCGCTCAAGGGCAAGCCTAAGTTCGAGAGTGCCCCAGCACCTATGCTCTTGTTCCACGGCACGTCGGACAGCAACGTACCATACAACTACGCCTCGCTATTTGGCGTAGGCTTCTACGGCTCGGAGTATATCACACGCCAGCTCGACAAGCTCAACTCGCCCTACTGGTTCTACTCTGTGGAGTATGCCGACCACCGCATTGCCGGCACACCACTCTGGGATAAGTGCGACCTTATACTCCAATTTATACGTGACTACGTAATAGGCGGCGAGGCTCTGAGAATACGCACCGACGTGGAGAGCATTAATGGCGAGAAACGACCCACACGCTTCAAGGTCAAGGACTACCTCAAGACCAACTACAAAAGAGACCTAATTTAGCATTCTGAATTTAGCCCTCCTGAAGGGCACAAAAAAAGAAGAACCCACAGGATAGAGTCCCATGGGTTCTTTTTTGTGCATGCCGCTTAGTGCAGCACTACCAACAACAGTTATTACTTGTTGTAAGCCTTCATCACTGAGATAAGGTCGAGCACCTTGTTAGAGTAACCCCACTCGTTGTCGTACCATGAAACAACCTTCATGAAAGTATCAGTGATTGCGATACCTGCAGTAGCATCGAAGATTGATGTACGAGCGTCGCCAAGGAAGTCTGAAGATACAACAGCCTCGTCAGTGTAGCCAAGGATACCCTTGAACTCACCCTCAGATGCCTTCTTCATAGCTGCGCAAACCTCCTCGTAAGTAGCTGGCTTCTCGAGGTTAACTGTAAGGTCAACAACTGATACGTCGAGAGTAGGAACTCGCATAGACATACCTGTGAGCTTACCGTTAAGAGCTGGGATAACCTTACCTACAGCCTTAGCAGCACCTGTTGAAGATGGGATGATGTTGCCGCAAGCAGCACGGCCACCACGCCAATCCTTGAGCGATGGACCATCAACAGTCTTCTGAGTAGCAGTAACTGAGTGAACAGTTGTCATAAGACCGTTAACAAGACCGAAGTTGTCGTTCAAAACCTTAGCGATAGGAGCCAAGCAGTTTGTAGTACATGAAGCGTTAGAAACGATAGTCTGACCAGCGTACTCAGATGTGTTAACGCCGCATACGAACATAGGAGTTGAATCCTTTGAAGGAGCTGACATAACAACATACTTAGCACCAGCCTCGATGTGTGCCTGAGCCTTCTCAGCAGTGAGGAACAAACCTGTTGACTCAACTACATACTCAGCCTCAACCTCGTTCCACTTAAGCTGTGCAGGATCTTTCTCAGCAGTTACGCGGATAGCGTTGCCATTAACGATAAGAGTGTTCTTCTCCTCGCAGTAATCAACAGTACCGTCGAACTTGCCGTGCATTGTGTCGTACTTAAGCATGTAAGCCAAGTAGTCTACTGGGCAAAGGTCGTTGATACCTACAACCTGATACTTCTCAGGCTGAGCGCAAGCTGCACGGAATACCATACGGCCGATACGACCGAAACCGTTAATACCAATCTTAATCTGTGACATAGTTATAAAGTATTTAAATTAATAGTTAATTGTTTCGTATCTGTTACTAAAGTACAAAAATAGGTACTTTTGGCGGAACAAACAAAAAATTATCCTCTTTTTTAACGTCCTAAGAGCTATTTTGCAACGCTTTTTGCTCGTTTTGCCATAGCCGAAGCAAATACAAAGTCGTTCAGCTCAGGGTTTTCGGCCTGAAGGATATTATCCTTAGAGCCCTCCCACCACTTGTGGCCCTCGTGGATATAGACAATTTTCTCGCCAATCTCCATCACCGAGTTCATGTCGTGGGTGTTGATAATTGTTGTGATATTAAACTCCTTGGTGATATCATGGATAAGGTTATCAATGACCACTGAGGTCTGTGGGTCGAGACCCGAGTTAGGCTCGTCGCAGAAGAGGTAGCGAGGGTTGAGCACAATGGCACGTGCAATAGCCACACGCTTGACCATACCACCACTAATCTCCGAAGGATACAAGTGGTCGGCACCCACAAGGCGCACACGCTCCAAGCAGAAGTCGACTCTATCACGCTTCTCGCCCTCGGTCATTTCGGTAAAGAGGTCGAGTGGCAGACGCACATTCTCCCTTACGGTCGAGGAGTCGAGCAGCGCACCACCCTGAAAGATCATACCTATATCCTTGCGTATCTCCTTGCGCTCACGAAAGCCAAGGTCTGTGTAGCAGACATCGTCGAAAAAGATCTTTCCCGAGTCCACCTCATGAAGGCCTACGAGAGACTTTAGGAGCACGGTCTTTCCCGAGCCACTGCGGCCAATGATAAGGTTTGTCTTACCTGTCTCGAACTCTACACTGATATCGTCGAGCACCGTACGCCCTTCGAAGGTTTTAGATATATGGTCAGCACGTATCATACTCGCATAATTTGTGTTAGGATAAGGTCAAAAATCATGATTGTCACCGAGCTCGCAACAACGGCAAGTGTCGAGGCACGTCCCACCTCCAAAGAGTTACCCTTGGCATAGTAGCCGCAGTATGCCGAGATCGAGGTGATGATAAAGGCAAAGACTGCACCCTTGACAAGAGCATAGGTGAACGAGAATGGCTCAAAGCAGTAGAACAGACCCTCGATATAGTCACCCGTAAGCATCATGCCCGTGCTCGAGGCGATAACATAACCACCCACGATACCCACGGCAATACTAAAGAGCGTGAGGATAGGGAAGAAAATTACCGTAGCGACAATCTTTGGCAGGATAAGATACGAGGCAGAGTTAACACCCATGATCTCGAGAGCGTCGATCTGCTCCGTGATACGCATAGTACCAATCTCCGAGGCGATATTCGAGCCCACCTTACCCGCAAGTATAAGCGCCACTACCGTAGACGAGAACTCGAGAACCATAACCTCACGTGTGGCATAGCCAATCATGAACTTAGGGATAAATGGCGACTCGAGCGTAATAGCCATCTGGAGAGCCACTACGGCACCGATAAATGCCGAGATAATCGCCGTGAGCGAGATAGAGTTGAAGCCCAGGGCCTCAATCTCGAACGATATACGCTGTCGATAGATGCTCATCTTCTCGGGTCGTGAGAAGACCTTAGCAAGGAGCATAAAGTATCGACCGATATTTTCAAATAGATTTATCATTGCATTAATAACTTTGCATTCAAATTACAATAGCTGAGTCATCGCTCTTGAGAAGTCCTACTCAACCTCCTCGAAATCTACATAGTCGCCCACCTTGTCGTTAACACGCTTGGTCTGCGACGAACCGTGATGTGTTGTTGTCTGCTGCGACGAGTTCTGCGCCTGCTTCTGGGCATTTGCCTGCTCCTGCATACGTCGCACAAGCTCCTCGAGGGTCATGCCCTGAGTATTGCCAAAGCCTGAGGAGAAACCACCAAAGCCCTGCTGTGAGCCAGCATTGCGGAACTGATCCTCCATCTGGCGTCGCATGCGGTGAATACGCAATGAAGCCAAAGCCACGAGAATCAAGACCAAAATAATGATACCCAAAATCACCCAGCCGATAGCCTTGAAGACCACGGGGGCAAATACTCCAAGCAGAATTAGGAAAAGCGTAAAGATTGGATTACGCTCAACAAAGGCGAGTATGCCGTAGAATATAATCTTAAGATATCCCATCTTTTTTTATCGATTTACTATGAAATAGTACATATAGGCCACAAAGGTAATAAATTAATGCCAATTTTGAAAACAAAGCGAGGAATAAAGCTTATTAAGATGAATATCGACTAGTTGGCAAGGTCAATTAATTAACAAAAAATTTGCATAATTAAAACAAATTATTTAATTTTGCGATAGATCCGAACGAGAGTATGACGAGAAAAAGAGATATATCAACGAGCTTCACGACACGTCGCATGAGTGCGATGCTTCTCGTCATGACTATGCGAATGTGCCTCTAGGGCACTCTATCTCTACATGTGCGCCACGTGCAGCACAGCTTTCACAACCTAAATCATACAACCTATCGGGTCTGCGCTTTACAGGGCGCAGCGAGCACCCATATTTGACCATAAAACTCAATATACGACTATGAGCGACAGAAGACTTAAGTTCGAGACTATACAGATACACGGAGGCTATCACGTAGACCAGTCACAGGCACGAGGCATTGCCATACACCCTACTGCAGCCTACCACTTCCCAACATGCGACTACGCAGCCAACCTCTTTACGCTTAGCGAGCCAGGCTACATATATACCCGCCTGCACAACCCTACAACAGCCTCGTACGAGGAGCGTATTGCTGCACTATATGGCGGTGTGGGAGCCCTGGCAACATCTTCGGGAATGTCGGCTATACTCCTTACAGTCACATCATTAGCCAAGCACGGAGAGAACATCGTGGCCTCACCATATCTCTATGGTGGTACACACAACCAGTTTGTTATCTCGCTGCGCAACTTGGGCATTGAGTGTCGCCTGGCAAAGAGCGACTCGGCCGAGGATCTTGGCGCACTTGTGGACGAGAACACACGAGCTATATTTGTAGAGTCTATGGGTAACCCAACATGCCGAGTGGCCGATATCGAGGCCATCTCGAAGGTTGCTCACAAGAACAACATTCCTCTTATTGTAGATAATACATTTGGTGCGGGTGGTTATCTCTGCAACCCATTTGAGTGGGGTGCAGATATCGTCGTGGACTCAGCAACAAAGTGGATCAATGGCCACGGAACAGCCATGGGAGGTATCATCGTCGACAGCGGCAAATTCGACTGGCGTGCTTCGGGCAAGTTTCCTCAAATTGACGGCCCTTCGGAGGGCTACCACGGCCTTAATCTATGCGACGCCTTTGGTGCCCAGGCCTTTATCGTTAAGTGTCGTGTTGACGGCATGCGTGACTTTGGCTGCTCACCTTCGCCATTTGACGCATACCTCATGCTCATAGGCCTTGAGACCTTATCTCTACGTGTAAAGCACGAGGTAGAGTCGGCATATAAGCTTGCCGAGTACTGTCGCCAACACCCTAAGGTTAAGAGCGTTAGCTTCGTGGGCTTCGACACTCACCCAAGCCATGAGCTTGCCAAGAAGTACTTCCGCTTTGGTGCTTCGGCCGTGCTTACCATCGAGCTTGAGGGCGACATCGACTCTACAGTTAAGTTTGTCGAGAGCCTCAAACTCTCGGGCAACATGACCATGATTGGCGACTCTATATCTGTAGTTACGCACCCTGCATCAACAACACACAAGCAGCTCTCCGACGAAGCTAAGCGTGCTGCAGGTATCACACCTACGCTCCTTCGCATATCACTCGGTCTGGAGAATGTCGATGATATCATCGCCGACTACGACGAGGCGCTTAAGCAGATCTAACCATGGCACAGCTATATAGACACAACAAGCCACTAACCCTTGAGTCGGGCGAGGTGATCCAGGGCCTTGAGATTGCCTACGACACCTTCGGCACGCTCAACGAGGCTAAGGACAATGTCATCTGGGTATGCCATGCACTCACGGCAAACTCCGATGTTGCCGACTGGTGGCCACATACTGTCGAAAGGGGCAAGTTTCTTGACCCTGAGCGCTACTTTATCGTCTGCGCCAACTTCCTCGGCTCGCACTACGGCACAACATCGCCACTCTCGGTTAACCCCGCTACGGGCCGCAAGTGGTACTACGACTTCCCACGTATCACCGTGCGAGACATGGTGCACTGCCACCAGATACTCGCCCGAGCACTCGGCATAGAGCGTGTTAAGCTACTCATTGGCAGCTCAATAGGTGGCTTCCAGTGTATGGAGTGGGCAATCATGGAGCCAAAGTTCATGGAGAACCTTGCCCTCATTGCCACCACCACCTGCTCGGAGCCCTGGGCTGCAGCCTTCAACGAGTCACAACGCATGGCCATACGCCTTGACCCTACGTGGGGCGAGGAGCGCGACGACGCAGGAATCGACGGCATGGCCGTAGCTCGCTCAATAGCGCTGATAAGCTATCGTGGTGGCTCGGCATACAACGCCACACAGCAGGAGGAGGACCCCGTTGAGGCTAAGTTCGAGCGTAGAGCACACACCTACCAGCAGTATCAGGGCGAGAAGCTACGCCGCAGATTTAACGCCCTGTCGTACTACCGCCTCTCGGAGGCTGTCGACTCGCACAACATCGCCCGTGGCCGTGGCTCTATTGCAGGGGCTCTTGAGAGTATCGAGGCACGCACACTCGTAGTAGCAATATCCTCGGATATACTCTTCCCCCCCGAGGCACACATACCACTGCGTGAGCATGTTAAGCAGGTTGAGTACCACCTCATAGAGTCGAGCTTTGGTCACGACGGCTTCCTTGTAGAACATGAGAAATTGAACACTATAATTGAGAACTTTATAAACTAATTTGTAATATGAAAAATCTAAATATAGGCCTCTTTGGCTTTGGCAACGTGGGTCGTGGTCTTTACGACGTTTTGCAGCGCATCAACTCCAACAATGTACATATCAAGCGTGTCTGCGTGCGTGATCTTGAGAAGGAGCGTGGCGTGAAGGCTGAGTTTACCAACAACCCCGACGACATCTTCGAGGATCGTGACATCAACCTTATCGTCGAGGTTATCGACGACGCTGAGGCTGCCTACGACATCGTTAAGCGTGCTTTGAAGAGCCGTATCCCTGTTGTTTCGGGCAATAAGAAGATGCTTGGCCACCATATTATAGAGCTTATCGACCTCCAGGAGCAGTACAACACAGCGCTTCTCTACGACGCTTCGGCATGTGGCTCTATCCCTGTTATCCGCAACCTCGAGGAGTACTACGACAACGACCTCCTCTGCTCGGTTAAGGGTATCCTCAACGGCTCATCGAACTTCATCCTCTCAAAGATCTTCAACGAGAAGATGAGCTACAAAGATGCGCTTAAGCTTGCTCAGGATCTCGGTTTTGCTGAGAGCAACCCTACACTCGACATCGATGGCTGGGACTCGCTCTACAAGCTTATCATCATCACAATGCACGCCTTTGGCGTATATGTTGAGCCACAGAACATCTTTACCTATGGTATCTCTACGATGAACGACTCGGATATCCGCTTTGCCGAGGAGAAGGATCGCCGCATCAAGCTCGTGGCTCATGTCGAGAAGATCGACGACCGCCTTATCATGTGCGTCATTCCTCAGCTTATCTCACGTAATAAGTATATCTATAGCGTCGAGGATGAGTTTAATGGCGTGGTTATCAAGGGCTTGTTCTACGATAAGCAGTTTATGTTCGGCCGTGGTGCTGGTGGCCACCCTACTGGCTCAGCAGTCTTGAGCGATATCACCGCCTGCGCCTATAACTACCGCTACGAGTATAAGAAGCGTAACGACTCGGTGCTTCCACACTACACTACCGACCACACCTTCCGTGTATACTTCCGCTATAAGAGTGCCGAGCAGCGCAACCTGCTCAACTTCCTCAAGATCCGTGAGCAGTATACCTCGGACGAGTATAACTACATCGTGGGCGATGTTACACTCAGCAACCTCAAGGCACACCAGGAGGAGCTCCGCACCCCCGACTGCTTCGTTGCAGCCTACCCTCTGGACTAAGAGCGGAAAGAGGTTAAAAACAAAGAGTGAGATTGGCATTGACCAATCTCACTCTTTTTATTTATTATGAGGCACAGATACCACCCTACCACCCATGTGATAATTTGTTGTTAGAAGTCGTGAGATGTGGTGCCAAATGAAAACTCCTCGGATGGGTAGTACTTGGCGTACGTCCCATTCGAGGAGTTAAGTTTGGTGCCGCAGATTGCGGCTTATCACAACAAATTACCAGTTGAGAATCTTACGGAAATCATACTCCTCAGGGTTAGGAAGGTAAGCCTTCGCTGCCTCGTAGTCTGCAGGAGTGATGTAGTGCATGAGGTTGTCGATAACCTGGTGGATCTTGTCGGCGTTGATATCCACAAGACGTGGTGGAATCTTGCCTGTCTCAGGATCCTGGAGATCCTTGAGGTAGAGAGGCGACACGTAGCCCTCCTGGCTGATGTAAACCATACAACCAGTCTTACCCTCAGAGAAGAGCTTGTAGACACCCATACCGAGCTGTGAGCAGTATACAAGGTCGAAGGCACATGGAGTCTGGCAACGTACCTCATAGCCGATCTCCACTGGACGTGACTTAACCTTGACGCCGAGAGCCTTGCAACGCTTCTCGAGCAGTGTGTTGAACATCTCAGCCTTAGATACCTTACCGAGCTCTGGGTGGCCGTGGTCGTCATATGAGAACTGGATGCCTGACTTGAGGATCTCCTCCTGGTCAAGGGCGTGGAATACACCCTCTGATACCATTGCAGCACCGTAGTCCATGCCCACGATCTTACGCTTCACGATAGATGATACGATGAGGCTGATGATCTTGTCGATAGTGATCTTAGTCTTGTTGAACATCTCAGGGATGATGATCATTGGGTAGTGGCAAGCCGAAGCGATACCGAAGGCAAGGTGACCTGCTGAGCGACCCATGGCAGCAACAACAAACCAGTTAGCCGAAGTACGAGCATCGTTGTATACTGCACGACCGATAACCGAACCAGCATTCTTAGCCGACTGGTAGCCGAATGTAGGCATACCTGCTGGCAATGGGAGGTCGTTGTCGATAGTCTTAGGCACGTGGATATTTGCGATAGGATACTGCTTAGCCTCGAGGAACTTAGCAATACGGTTAGCTGTCGACGCTGTATCGTCGCCACCCACAGTTACAAGGAGCTTGATGTTGTTAGCCTTGAAGAAGTCGAGGTTGAAGTTCTTCTCGAAATCCTCGTCAGTAGGCTTGAAACGGCTCATAGTGAGGTACGAACCACCCTGATTGAAGATGTAGTCCACACGGAACATATCGAGATCCTCGAAACGTGGATTAGGGTTGAAAAGACCTGAATAACCATAGTGAAGACCGATAACACGATAACCCTTTGCAAGGAATGTCTTGGCAACAGAGCCAACAACGGTGTTCATACCAGGAGCAGGACCGCCACCTGTGAGAATTGCAATAGCCTCTTTCATAATGTATTGATTTTTGTAATTAAAGATATTCGTTCAATACTACAAAGATAAAAAATATTTTTAGGAATAACAATTTTTTCTTCAATATTCCATTTTTTCGCAAATATTGTGTAACTTTACAACAGTAGAAACTATAAAAAAGGAGAACTATGCGACAGATATACCTACTTCTCGTGGCCCTTCTTGCGATAAATAGTGCTTGGGCAGAGGAGCCCTTCAACGGACGTGTGAGGGATGCTGAGGGCAAAGGTGTTAGGGCGACAGTTAAGGTCGTTGGCAGCGACAAGTTTACACGCACCGACAGCAAGGGACGCTTCGGCCTAACGGATATTAAACCAGACGACACGCTGCAGGTGATCATCAAGCGTGACACGCTGACAGTGCCTCTCGAGGGCAAACGTAGCGTAGAGGTCGTTGTGCTCCGCAAGGACGAGGTGTTGTATAGCGCCGAGGAGTCTGAGGAGCTTATGAACTATGGCTATGGATATGTCAAGCGCCGTGAGAGCATAGACTACTCGTCTGGCATTTCGGGCGATAGGCTACGTGCTACGGGATGCAGCAACCTAAGGGATGCTATTATGATATGTTACCCAGGCCTAAGGTATATAAATGGTGAACTCTGCCTCATTACTCGAAACTCGATAAATGGCAGCTCTGCGGTGCTGATACTCTGCGATGGCATGGAGACTCGCCCCGAGCTTATAAACCTCTACGATGTTAAGTCTGTGGAGATCATCAAAGGCTCGAATATGTATGGCTTCAGGGGTGTAAATGGTGTTATACTTGTTACGACCATGACCGCCGAGGATGCGCTTAAGAGAGAGAGGTAGATGTGAGGGGGTTGATGGGTTATTATGAGTTTTGATAAGTTATAATGAGTTAATATATAAACATATAGGAACACATATAAACTCATAGCTTCGACCTTTATTAGCACCACGACATAATTTATTGTTAGAAGGGTGCCGAGTGCTACACTCGGCAAAAATGCCGTCGATGGGTAGTACTTGGCGTACGTCCCATTGACGGCATTTTTTGTTAGGGGCCGCAATCGACCCCTTATCACAATAAATTACTTTGTGCGGTTGATGTAAGAGTTGTAACGCCACTTAGCATTCTCCTCAGCTGCCTCGAAGAGCTGCTCTGCCTCTGCAGGGAAGGCTTTCTTAAGTGAGGTATAACGTACCTCCTTCATGAGGAAGTCACGGAACTTGCTCCAGTCTGGCTCCTTAGAATCCATCACGAATGGGTTCTTACCCTCAGCCTCGAGCTGTGGGTTGTAGTGCCAGAGGTGCCAGTAACCACACTCTACAGCCTGCTTGCCGATGGTCTGTGTACGTGTCATACCGCCCTTGATACCGTGGTTGATACATGGTGCGTAGGCGATGATGAGTGATGGACCTGGGTAAGCCTCAGCCTCCTTCAACACGTTGAAGAGCTGCTGCTGCGATGCACCGATAGATACCTGAGCAACATATACATAGCCATAGGTCATTGCGATAGCACCGATATCCTTCTTGCGGATACGCTTACCAGCAGATGCGAACTTAGCAACAGCACCTACAGGAGTTGACTTAGACGACTGGCCACCAGTGTTAGAGTAAACCTCAGTATCTACGATAAGGATATTTACATCCTCGCCCGATGCGAGTACGTGGTCAACACCACCGAAGCCGATATCGTAGCCCCAGCCGTCACCACCGAAGATCCACTGTGAGCGCTTAACGAGCCAATCCTTGTACTCGAGGATAGTCTTGCAGCTCTGGCAGTCGCAAGCCTCGACCATAGGAAGGAGGCGAGCAGTGATCTCACGTGTAGCAGCAGCGAGGTGACGTGAGTCGATCCACTCCTGCATTACGCCCTTGAGCTCCTCAGAGCAGCATGAGCACTCAGCGATAGCCTTGCGCATAACGTCAGCCAAAGCCTCGCGTATCTTCTCAACACCCACACGCATACCAAGACCAAACTCTGCGTTATCCTCGAAGAGTGAGTTAGCCCAAGCAGGACCCTGACCCTTAGCGTTTGTGCAGTATGGAGTTGAAGGCGCCGAACCAGAGTAGATTGATGTACAGCCAGTAGCGTTAGCAACCATCATGCGGTCACCAAAGAGCTGAGTGATAGCCTTGATATAAGGAGTCTCACCGCAACCAGCACATGCGCCCGAGAACTCGAACAATGGCTGTGCAAACTGCAAGTTCTTAACCGACTTAGTCTTATCTACATGCTCAGTGTAGCCGATATTCTTAGTTACATAGTCCCAGTTCTTAGCCTCACGAACCTGCTCGGCCAAAGGACGCATAACGAGAGCCTTCTCCTTAGCTGGACATACGTCAACACAGTTGTTACAGCCTGTACAGTCCATAGGCGATACCTGGATGCGGAACTTGAGAGCCTTAGTCTCGCCCAAGCCCTGCTTCCACTCGAGGCCCGACGCTGCAGCCTGCTCCTCAGTAGCGAGGAATGGGCGGATAGCAGCGTGAGGACATACGTAAGCACACTGGTTACACTGGATACAGTTCTCAATCTTCCACTCAGGAACAGATGTTGCGATACCACGCTTCTCGTAAGCAGCAGTACCATTGTCCCAAGTACCATCCTCACGGCCGTTGAATGCCGATACAGGGAGCTGATCACCCTTGAGAGCGTCGATAGGCTTACATACCTCACGAACGAATGCTGGGATTGTTGCATCCTCAACAGCTGCCTCAGCCTTGCACTCGATCTCAGCCCACTCAGCAGGAACCTCAACCTTAACAACAGCCTCGCAACCAGCGTCAACAGCAGCGTAGTTCATGTTAACGATATCCTCACCCTTGTTGCCATAAGATTTGTAGATAGCCTTCTTCATCTCCTCAACTGCCTTCTCGATAGGAATGATGTCGGCAATCTTGAAGAATGCAGCCTGCATGATGGTGTTGGTACGTGAGCCAAGACCAAGCTCTGCAGCAATCTTAGTAGCGTTGATGATATAGAAGTTGATGTTGTTCTTAGCCAAGTACTGCTTCATGTGTGCAGGGAGTGTGCGGCAAGTTGTCTCAGCGTCGTTTACCGAGTTGAGCAAGAATGAACCACCACTCTTCAAGCCCTTCAACACGTCGTACTTCTCCACGTATGAAGGCACGTGGCAAGCTACGAAGTCAGGAGTTGTCACCAAGTAAGGCGATGTGATTGGGTTGTCACCAAAACGCAAGTGCGATGATGTGTAACCACCCGACTTCTTAGAGTCGTATGAGAAGTATGCCTGGCAATACTTGTTAGTAGAGCCACCGATAATCTTGATTGAGTTCTTGTTAGCACCTACAGTACCATCAGAGCCAAGACCGAAGAACAACGCCTCGAAAGTACCCTCCTTAGCCATAGAGATCTCCTGGCCAACTGGGAGTGAGAGCATTGTAACATCGTCGTTGATACCCACTGTGAAGTGGTTCTTAGGCTGCTCTGACTCGAGGTTAGCAAATACTGCCAACATCTGAGCAGGTGTAGTATCCTTTGATGAAAGACCATAGCGGCCACCAACGATCATTGGACGGTTCTCGCACTCGTAGAATGCATCACGGATATCGAGCAACAATGGCTCGCCGTTTGAACCTGGCTCCTTAGTGCGGTCGAGAACGCAGATGCGCTTAACCGACTTAGGCAATACGTTGAAGAGATACTTAGCCGAGAATGGACGGTAGAGGTGTACGGTGATAACACCCACCTTCTTACCCTGAGTACGCAAGTAGTCTACGCACTCCTTGATAGTCTCGGTAACTGAGCCCATAGCGATGATGATGTTCTCAGCCTCAGGGTCACCATAGTATGTGAATGGCTTGTACTCACGACCAGTGATAGTCGAGATCTTCTCCATAGCCTCAGCAACCATATCTGGCACCTCGTTGTAGAACTTGTTCGAAGCCTCACGAGTCTGGAAGTAGATATCTGGGTTCTGAGCAGTACCACGTGTTACAGGAGCGTTAGGGTTGAGCGCACGGCGGCGGAACTCCTTGAGAGCCTCGCGGTCGAACATTGCTGTGAGCGATGCCTCGTCGATAAGCTCAATCTTCTGAATCTCGTGTGATGTACGGAAGCCATCGAAGAAGTGTACGAATGGGATACGAGCCTTGAGCGACACGATGTGTGCGATACCTGCAAGGTCCATAACCTCCTGTACTGATGATGTTGCAAGCATAGCAAAACCAGTCTGGCGCACTGCCATAACATCCTGGTGGTCACCAAAGATTGAGAGTGACTGCGCTGCGAGTGCACGTGCAGATACGTGGAACACACCTGGGAGCAACTCACCAGCAATCTTGTACATATTTGGAACCATCAACAACAAACCCTGCGACGCAGTGAATGTCGAAGTGAGCGCACCGCTCTGCAATGAGCCGTGCACAGCACCTGCTGCACCAGCCTCAGACTGCATCTCTACCACCTTAACGGTATCACCGAAAATGTTCTTTTTGCCCTGTGCTGACCACTCGTCAACAAGCTCGGCCATAGTCGATGATGGAGTGATAGGATAGATAGCAGCTACCTCCGAGAACATATAAGCGATATGCGCTGCGGCGTAGTTACCATCACAAGTAATAAATCTCTTTTCTGCCATACTTTTATTCCTATTAAATTTTCTGTTTTGTCATTTTTGGTGTGGGCCACCCCCTTCAACTACCCCATAGGGGTAACTCTAAATAGTGGCTCAAAAGCCCCTGGAGAGCCCTTGTGAGCTGAATAACACTTCACGCTCAACAAAAATCGGTGCAAAGGTACACATTTACAATGAAAAATCATAGCATTTTCGTTGTTAACTTTTTAACAGTACACAACACCCTGTACCAAGCCACAAAAAGAGTATGGTACACATCGGCCGAAATTGTTCTCTTTCTCGCCAATGTACACCATCTCCGACACCCACGTACCACTATCGTGTATGGGGATATATTGCCCGGTTGAGTTGCAGCAGACGGCTCCACCCCGTGGCCCTATCAAAGGCCAAGGCGTCGTAGTGTGCCGCTTCGTAGCCAAACTTAGCCCACTCATCGGAGTTAACAAGCGTAACACCATAGTAGACTCTATCTACCCCACTAAGGCGATAGCTTCGCTGATAGGCTATGGCCTCCGCAGCTGCCGACACCACCCTCTCAGCACAGCTCTTAAGCGTTGAATCACAACTCTTTTCCGCAATACGTGTAACAATATCTACAATATCGTAGGTATATACATTGCGATACCACTGAAACTCACTCACCGAGCTATTGGAGTGGGCAAGATATGGGCCTATGAGGTAGTATGACTCAGCCATAGCGGCATCGAGCTCCGAGGTATCGAAGCCATAGCTCTCACGCATAGCCTCCTCACCGATCCACTCCTGCCGATCGTAGAACCACGACACTCTATCCACAAAACGCTTCACGGCTTTGTTAAGCTCCGTGATTGCCGACGTTTGCGTGAGTGTAGCATCAAGCACCTCGTTAAAGGGGAGCTGCTCGGTGGGGTTATCGTAGATCATATCTATCATACGTTTCGAGGCACTCAGCACAGCATCCTCCTGCTTGCCATACTTGATAAGACCCTCGACAATAGCCTCAAGCTCGAGCATGGTGAGCACCATGACATGGTTCGAGGCGTAGTAGTAGTCGGTATATGGTGCTAACTCGGTGACATACTCCATGGTATTTACCAGGCAGCACATCATCATCGTAAGCGAGAACCTGATGTCTGCCGCTGCAAATGCCTCACGTATAGCGTCAATGCCGAGATAGGTAGAGTACATATCATCACGCAGAATACCTCGTGTTGGGGCGTCATACATAGGGTGATAGCCATTGCCGTGGCCTATAAATATAATAAGGTACTCATCGGCTGGTGCCTCGGTGCGTGCCCAGGAGATAAACTCCGAGAGATTTTCCGAATCGTCGATACGATAGTCGTTCGAGGCAAATGGCTCGAAGTCGTTACGAAGCGTTGAGTGGTTAAACTTAAAGCGTGACACCCCGCCCTTGCCATCGGATAGCTCCGAGCGATAACCCAGGCTCCACTTAAACTGGCCAACGACGTTTATGTTGCTCGGTATCTTGAGCTTGTTCAGCGAGTTTATCATCTGCTCGTCGGCAATATCAAGGCCTCCACCGCTGCCATAGAGCATGACGGTATAGCTGCGCTGCGGAGTAACATTATTTGGGTTGTCTACATGGCTCTCCACGGAGCACGACACACCGCAGAGCGCAATTACCGCCATTAGTATATATAATATAGTAGTTCGCATCGAGATGAAGGGTTATGAGCCACAAAGGTAGCAAAATTTCGCTTAAGAGCAATTCTATATTGCGCAACCTACTCTACCTCCACCGACCCATTTTATCGTCAGAGTGGTGCAGATGTGGCACTGACATGAAAAAGCCACCGATGGGTAGTACTTGGCGTACGTCCCATTGGTGGCTTTGATTGAAGCGCCGCAGATGCGCCGCTATCACGATAAAATTATGCGCCGAAGTTATCAAACAAGATATTCTCCGCTGGCACACCGAGGTTGTCAAGAAGGTTGACAACAGACTGAGCCATCATCGGAGGACCACACATGAGGTAGATGATACCCTCTGGCTCGTCGTGCTGCTTGAGGTATGTCTCGTAGAGAACGTTGTGAACAAATCCTGCAACATAAGGTACACCAGCCTCGTCAGCCACTGGATCTGGACGGTCGAGAGCAAGGTGGAACTTGAAGTTAGGGAACTCCTCCTCGATCTGCTTGAAGTCCTCGAGGTAGAATGCCTCCTTGAGTGAACGAGCACCGTAGAAGAAGTTAACCTTGCGACCAGTCTTAACAGTCTTGAAGAGGTGCATGATGTGTGAACGCATAGGCGCCATACCTGCACCACCACCGATAAATACGAGCTCCTGATCGTCAGAGAGGTTATCTGGCAAGAAGAACTCACCAAATGGACCTGACATGATGATCTTGTCGCCTGGCTTGAGTGAGTAGATATATGATGAACATACACCTGGGTTCACATTCATGAAGCCACCTGTAGCACGGTCAAATGGAGGAGTTGCGATACGCACGTTAAGCTTGATGATATCGCCCTCAGCAGGGTAAGTTGCGCAAGAGTATGCACGAACCTGTGGCTCTGGGTTAACCATCTTAAGGTCACGAAGACCGAACTTAACCCAATCCTCCTCATACTGAGGATCTACATC
>JAGBXX010000006.1 GCA_017629035.1 Alistipes sp.
CTTTGATATTTAAGAGCCGATGGAGGGATTCGAACCCCCGACCAGCTGATTACAAATCAGCTGCTCTGGCCAACTGAGCTACATCGGCGTTAACCATTTCGGAGTGCAAAGGTACTACTATTTTTTTAATTTGCAAATTTTTTGCAAACTTTTTTCAAAAAAATTTTCGTACGCCCTGTCAAAGAACCTTTTCCGGGGTCAAAATCGCCTATTTTCAAGGGTCGAATTGACTATGACGGAAAATCGAGTGCAAATATATAACTATTTTACGAAACGTGAAACACTCTGCCCACTTTTTTTTGTTGTTACCCCCATTTTTTTCAAAATAGCCCCATTTTAGGCCCCATACCTATATATAATATAATAGGCTACCAGCGCACCGAGGCGGCTACGACCGACGAAATTCGTGAACGGAACTCGAGCAACGACGATTTTGTTGTGGAGTGCACGTAGTTAGTAAGCACAATAACTGCAATATCGAGCTCTGGGTCGATGACAATTGATGTTCCTGTGGCACCAGTATGGCCAATTGTGCGGCTCGAAAAGAGGTCGCCACCCGTCTGCGAGCACCTTGCATAGTTCTCCCAACCGAGTGTTCTATCCCACTCCTGGTATCCAAGAGGACGCTCAAAGATGGCATTTACACCTCGGGGCGAGAGGATTTCGGCACCACCCCAGCTACCACCATTGAGCAACATGGCGACATATACAGAGAGGTCATCGAGCGTAGAGAAGAGGCCTGCATTGCCCGAAACACCACCCATGCCCTCACGTGCCAGAGGGTCGTGGACAACACCCTGATATAGGCGGCCATCACGTGTAAGCTCGGTAGGTGCGCACTTTGCCGCCTGCTCCTTTGAGGGTTGATAGCCACTATCACACATATTGAGTGGGTCAAAAATATTGGCAGCAGCATACTCATCAATAGGCATACCCGTAACGATCTCGACGATACGAGCGAGGGTAACATAGTTCAGGCAGCTATATATACGCTCGGTGCGTGCCACAGCCCAGCGATCGCACGTAGCGATATAGTCGAGCACGAGATCGGGGTTAGGGAACGTTGCATCGGGATACTTTGCCGCAAGGCTCTTCGGCGAGACATAGGGCGGAAGTCCCGAGGTGTGGGTCATAAGGTCCACAATGCGTATATGCACCGTATCCTTAGCCGTAGGCTTAGTGTCATCCTCCTTGGCCTCGGCCCAGCCACGGAAGCCCGGGATATACCTATCTACACGGTCGCCAAGAGAGAGCTTGCCACGCTCCACGAGCTGCACAACCGAAGTGGCCACAACCACAGGCTTGGTAAGCGAGGCAAGGTCGAAGCGTGTATCGAGGGTCATGGGCAGGCTATCGCCCTTAACCTGACGATAACCAAAGCTCTTGCGATAGACCATCTTGCCATCGCGCACAATGCCAACAACGGCACCTGGGAAAGCACCCTCCGAGATATACTCCTCAACAAGAGTATCTACCAGAGCAAGGCGGCGACTATCAAGGCCTACGCTCTCGGGCGTGGTGCTCCTTAGCGCCGAGGGCGACACATCGGCATCAGAGGCATAAGCCCCGACACCCATACGCTGAAAACCATAGATACCCAACACCAAGAAGCCAAGGGCCACAACAACAAAGCTAAAGATAGCTAGCGACACACGTTTACGTTCGTTCATAACTGCAAATCTATTTATCAAATTTTCACTCTACCCGAAAACGCCATGGGCCATCCTGAGCCACAAAGCTCGGGACAGCCCACGGTGCAAAAACTTTACAATATCAAGCGACGTTATCTAACCTTAAAGTCAGGTTCGGCCATCTGAGGGATAGGCTTGATATACTCACCCGCCTCGAACTTAGCACGCACGGCCTTGAAGGTGTTGATAGTGTACTCCACATCCTCCATGGTATGTGCCGCAGTAGGGATTACACGAAGGATGATCTCACCCTTTGGAATCACTGGGTAGATGACAATCGAGCAGAACAATCCGTAGTTCTCACGAAGGTCGACAATAAGGTTTGTACCCTCCTCGTTACCACCCTTCATGTAGATAGGTGTAACAGGCGACTCGGTAACGCCGATGTTAAAGCCATTGTCGGTAAGTCCCTTCTGCAACGCTCGTGTGATCTCCCACAATCGCTCCTGATACTCTGGGTGGTTGCGGATAAGCTCCAGACGCTTCAGAGCTCCAATAACCATTGGCATAGGCAACGACTTGGCATAGAGCTGTGAGCGCATGTTGTAGCGGAAGAGGTTAATCAACCAGCGTGGACCCGACACAAATGCACCGATACCGGCCATCGACTTTGCAAAGGTATTAAATAAAACGTCAATTTCATCCTGTACACCGAAATGATCTCCTGTACCACGGCCACCTTTACCCATAGTACCAAAGCCATGAGCATCGTCGACAAGCAGACGGAACTGAAAATCTTTCTTGAGCTTAACAATAACATCGAGGAAGCCGAGGTCACCCTTCATGCCGAATACACCCTCGGTGATAACAAGCACGCCACCATTCTGTTTCTCAGCGAGTTCCGTAGCATGCTGGAGCTGCAAACGGAGCGACTCCTCGTCGTTGTGAGCATAGACAAAACGCTTGCCTGGGTGCATGCGCAGACCGTCGATGATACATGCGTGGCACTCCTTATCATAGACCACAACATCACGTGGGGTGAGCAGACAATCTATAATAGATATCATGCCCTGGTAGCCATAATTTAGCAAAAATGCATCCTCCTTGCCCACAAACTCGGCCAACTCACGCTCCAACTGCTCGTGGTACTTGGTCTGTCCCGACATCATGCGGGCACCCATAGGATAGGCCATGCCATACTGCTTGCCACCCTCGGCATCTGCCTCACGCACCTCGGGGTGGTTAGCCAAGCCAAGGTAGTTGTTAAGGCTCCAGTTGAGCACAGGCTTGCCTCTAAAGATCATGTGAGGACCAAGCTCTCCCTCGAGCTTAGGGAATGCGAAATAGCCATGAACAGCCGACATATACTGACCGATAGGGCCACCTGCATTGTTCGATAAACGATCAAAAATATCTACCATCCTTAATTCTATTAATTGTTAGTACATTTAGTGTTTGCATGTGGCGCAAAATGGGGGGCGCACACACGAGGCAAAGGTAGTATTTTTTTCGCCCGATGCTACCCTACGAACCAGCAAAAAGATATATACATAATAAAATTGAGCATAAATACTTAGCCACTTCTACTCCATCTCTCGAGCACGGCGATGCACCTCGTAGAGTCTGAAACCAAGCGATATAGAGCTGAAGCCATAGATGAGAAAGGCGGCGGCGACAAACAAGACTATAGCCTCGACGCCGAGTGTCTGGGGCATGAGCAGCACAGCCAACGAGATAACAATCATAATAACAGAGCCCAGCACAACCCACCCAGCGCTTGGCACACGGCAGCTGCGAAGGTCCATGCCCATGACCACACCTATAAAGCCTCGATATAGCAACCAGACGCCAAAGAGCATGGGCAGCATAACGGCAGTAATCACCATATTAAATATAAGGAGTAGTCCGATGATAATATCGGCGATGGCGGCGAGTATCACCCAGCCATTTCGAACAAGAGCACTATCGCTCGAGAAACTCTGCACCAGACCTATAATACCACTTATAAGCACCGCCACACCGAGCCAGATGGCTATGGTGATGTAGCTCGTGAGCGGGTTGATAAGCACAATGAAGCCTGCGGCGAGTGCCACAAGGCCAACGATAATCGAGAGCCACCAACGTCCTATCAGCTGCTCCGAGTAGTCACTATTATAACTATTCATACGACATAAGATATTTGTTCCTCCCCCCAGTAAGCAACTATCGTGCAGAACTTTGGTAGGTGGATAGTAGCTCACCATGGGCTACAAAAGCAAATTATTTGGTAGGTAGACAAATATTGGTTATATTTGTACAATTAAACTATTACAAAGAGCAATGAGACGACTATTTAAGACCCTTTTGGTGGCACTATGCATGGTGCTCACCATCGCCGTGGCTCATGCCCAGAGGCCACATATCATCCCTGAGCCTTCGTATATCGACATGGCTCAAGGCACATTCACAATCACGGAGAAGACCAAGATCGTGGTTTACGACGAGGCATGGGATGCTGCCGAGGTCTTTGCCCAGGATATGCAACAATACTTTGGCAGCAAGAAGCCTCTGCGCTGCGTGAAGCGTGGCTCAGGCATCAAGGTGCGCACAGATAAGTTTGTGCCCGAGGAGGGCTACGAGCTCAACATCCAGCCACACGAGATCTTCGTAACAGGAGGCTCCGAGGCGGGTATCTTCTACGGCTTGCAGACGCTGCGTCAGATGATCGTGGAGTACAACGGCGTGGTGCCATGCTGCTTCATTGCCGACGAGCCTCAGTTCGCATATCGTGGCGTACACTTCGACGTATCACGCCACTTCTTCAGCGTGGAGGAGGTAAAGCGCTATATCGACATCCTCGCAGCACACAAGGTAAACCGTCTGCACTGGCACCTCACAGATGACCAGGGCTGGCGTATCGAGATCAAGGCATACCCCGAGCTCACCGAGAAGGGATCTATGCGCAAGGAGACACTCGTAGGCCACGGCCTAAACCCTGAGAACTGGGACGGCAAGCCTCATGGTGGCTACTACACCCAGGAGGAGGTGCGCGATATTGTGGCATACGCAGCAAAGCGCTCTATGGTCATTATCCCCGAGATTGAGATGCCTGGACACTCTCAGGCAGCACTCCACGCACTGCCATGGCTTGGCTGTGAGGAGCAGATTGTTGACGTATGGACAACATGGGGTGTTACGCCCGAGGTGTTGTGCGCCGGCAAGGAGAGTACATACGAGTTCTTGCAGAATGTCCTCGACGAGGTTGTTGAGCTGTTCCCATCTGAGATTATCCACATCGGTGGCGACGAGTGCCCTAAAGATCGCTGGAAGGAGTGCGAGCACTGCCAGGCAAAGATGAAGGCCGAGGGTATCGAGTCGGAGGAGGAGCTCCAGGGCTACCTTGTGGCACGCATCGAGAAGTATCTCAACACTAAGGGTCGTCGCATCATTGGCTGGGACGAGATATTGGAGGGTGGCGTTACACCTACAGCCACAGTTATGGCATGGCGTGGCGCAAAGATTGGCGTATATGCTGCTGAGCGTGGCAACGAGGTTGTCATGACCCCACTTCCAATCTGCTACTTCGACTTCTACCAGACCGAGAGCCGCGAGGGCGAGGGTCTGCATATCGGCGGACATATCAACTTCGAGAAGGTCTATGGCTGGGATCCTTATGAGGGCATCACCGACGAGGCACGCAAGAATATCATTGGTGTGCAGTGCAACCTCTGGAGCGAGTACCTCAAAACAATGGAGGACATCGAGATTCAGCTTCTTCCACGCCTTGCTGCCATGTGCGAGGTACAGTGGGCTACAGAGCGCCGTGATGAGAGCACTATCCGTGAGAAGATGAACATCTTGCGCAAGTTCTACGAGGCTAACGGCTGGCACTATGCCCCATACTACTTCGACGGCCGCAAGTAGTCTACACCACTCACAACACAAAGACTCCTGACCATAGCAGTTGGGGGTCTTTTTTTATCTCGTGCGGTGCGACCGAAAAAGAGTCGAGGCTAACTAATATATAGATGCAACCCCTCTCACACGGGTTACAAAAACGTAACCCGTGTGGTTGGATAGTGCTTCCAGATTAGATAGACAACTACCATGCGATGTTGCGGGTTACGTTTTTGTAACCCGTGTGGCTGGAGGAAACACTCTGCGAAAAGTGATTGTGCCCTTGTGTTGTCGTGGGTTACATTTTTGTAACCCGTGTGGTTTGAGAGAGTAAACTCAGCAAATGCGTGATTTCTCCATGTTGTCATGAGTTACGTTTTTGTAACCTTTTGGTTACTTTTTTGTAACCCGTGTAGTTGGGGGGGGATTTCCTCCATTGGCAAGAATAGGTTGCACACCTCATTGTCGTGGGTTACGTTTTTGTAACCCGTGAGGTTGGGGGTCGTGCCAGGGGTATAGCCTCGGCTAAGTAGAGCTAAGGTGCCCTTTTCGGAAAAATATTTACCGAAAATTTTGGTAATTAAGAAATAATGCCTATATTTGCACTCCGATTGGGTGATATAACCCGATTTGATACGGTCTGATGGGCGAGTGGCTTAACCAACGGTCTGCAAAACCGTCTACAGCGGTTCGAATCCGCTTCAGACCTCGAAGAGCGATTAACAGCAGTTAGTCGCTTTTTTTGTGTCTATACGTGGCGGCGGCTGGGTATTAGGTTAGGGAGATTAAGGAGATTAAGGAGTTTAGGGATTTGGGGATAATTGCTCACTAAATTCCCTAATTTCCCTATCTTCTCTACTCTCACTAATCAACCCTCTCGGTGCGGTGAACAGGCGAACAGGCGAACAGGCGAACACTCCGAACACTCCGAACAACAGATATGAGGGTGTTCGTGGCGTTCGTGGCGTTCGGAGCATGAAAAAAAGACCCCAGACCGAAAGTCTGGAGTCTTCGTAATGTGCAGTGCTATGGACGAGCCACAAGCACCTGATACCGAGGTTGGGAGATTACTCTGCCAAGATCTCGAGCATCTTGATAGCTGCAGTAGCAACAGGGGTACCAGGACCGAAGATTGCTGCGGCGCCATCCTTGTAGAGCTGGTCGTAGTCCTGAGCTGGGATAACACCACCCACTACTACCACGATATCCTCACGACCGAGCTTCTTGAGCTCTGCGATGATCTGTGGAACGAGGGTAAGGTGACCTGCTGCAAGTGACGATACACCTACTACGTGAACGTCGTTCTCCACAGCCTGCTTTGCAGCCTCCTCTGGAGTCTGGAACAATGGACCCATATCTACGTCGAAGCCGAGGTCAGCGTAACCTGTTGCAACAACCTTTGCACCACGGTCGTGACCATCCTGGCCCAACTTAGCAATCATAATACGGGGCTGACGGCCCTCCTTCTTAGCAAAGTCAGCACACATCTGCTTTGCCTTCTCGAATGCTGAATCTGATTTCACCTCTGCTGAATATACACCTGAGTTTAGACGAATAACTGCCTTGTAACGGCCAACGATCTTCTCGCAAGCGTCTGAGATCTCACCAAGAGATGCACGTACCTTGGCAGCCTCAACAGCCAATGCAAGCAAGTTGCCCTCGCCAGTGCGTACGCACTCGGTGATAGCCTCCAATGCCTTCTCAACTGCTGCGTTGTCACGGTTAGCACGGAGCTCCTGCAAGCGCTTAACCTGGCTCTCACGAACTGCTGTGTTGTCTACAGCGAGGATATCGATTGGAGCCTCCTTCTCGAGGCGGTACTCGTTAACACCGATGATAGTCTCAACGCCTGAGTCGATGCGAGCCTGCTTACGTGCTGCAGCCTCCTCGATACGGAGCTTTGGAATACCTGTCTCGATAGCCTTAGCCATACCACCGAGCTGCTCGATCTCCTGGATGTGCTCCCATGCCTTGTGTGCGATCTCGTGCGTAAGTGACTCAACATAGTATGAGCCTGCCCATGGATCGGCTGAACGGCATACGTTAGTCTCCTCCTGGATGTAGATCTGAGTGTTACGTGCGATACGTGCTGAGAAGTCGGTAGGAAGGGCGATAGCCTCGTCCAAAGCGTTAGTATGCAATGACTGAGTGTGACCCAAAGCTGCACCCATAGCCTCGATAGCTGTACGTGCTACGTTGTTGAATGGATCCTGCTCAGTGAGCGACCAACCTGAGGTCTGTGAGTGAGTACGCAATGCCAAAGACTTCGGATTCTTAGGCTCGAACTGCTTAACGATCTTAGCCCAAAGAAGACGTGCTGCACGCATCTTAGCAATCTCCATGAAGTGGTTCATACCGATTGCCCAGAAGAATGACAAACGTGGTGCGAAGGCGTCGATCGACATACCTGCGTTGATACCTGCACGCAAGTACTCAAGACCATCGGCCAAGGTGTAAGCCAACTCGATATCTGCTGTTGCACCAGCCTCCTGCATGTGGTAGCCAGAGATAGAGATAGAGTTGAACTTAGGCATGTTCTTAGATGTGTACTCGAAGATATCAGCGATAATCTTCATTGAGAACTCTGGTGGGTAGATGTAAGTGTTACGCACCATGAACTCCTTGAGGATATCGTTCTGGATAGTACCTGCGAGCTGGTCGAGGGTGCAACCCTGCTCCAAACCTGCTACGATGTAGAACGCCAAAACTGGGAGTACGGCACCGTTCATGGTCATTGACACTGACATCTGGTCGAGTGGAATACCGTTGAACAACACCTTCATATCCTCTACTGAGCAGATAGATACACCTGCCTTACCTACGTCACCAACTACACGTGGGTGGTCAGCGTCGTAGCCACGGTGTGTTGCAAGGTCGAATGCTACTGAAAGACCCTTCTGACCTGCTGCGAGGTTACGGCGGTAGAATGCGTTAGACTCCTCGGCAGTAGAGAAACCTGCATACTGACGGATAGTCCATGGACGCATAACATACATTGTTGAGTAAGGACCGCGAAGGAATGGTGCGATACCTGCTGCATAGTTCAAGTGCTCCATGCCCTCGAGGTCAGCAGCAGTGTAGTTCTCCTTAACGGGGATACGCTCGGCAGTCAACCAATCCTGCTTTGGAGCGTTCTGCTTGGCGCAGCACTCTGTGGCTGCTGCCTTATATTCTAGATCTGAAAAATTTGCTCTCATAGCTTTACATTGATTAGATGCCCAACTTCTTTAAGTAATCCTTCAAGGTCTCAAGAACGTTGCTCTTAACGTTGATAAAGTTGTTGATACCCTGAGCCTCGAGCTCTGCTGCGCATGCAGGTGCACCAGCAACAACAAGGATAGCCTTGTCGCCGAGGAGCTCCTTAACACGTGGAGCAACAGTTGCGTAGTCGTCGTCCGAAGCACATACTACTACGATATCTGCCTTTGAAGCCAAAGCTGCCTCAACACCCTCCTCAACTGACTTGAAGAATGTGTTATCCTCTACACGGATACCAGCGCATGCGAAGAAGTTGCATGAGAACTGTGCACGTGCACGAGCCATACCCAAAGTACCACATGTGAGCATGAATGCCTTAGGAGCCTTGCCTGAGCGGTCTACGTGCATACGCATAGCCTCGAATGCCATAGCGCCACGGTAAGGTACAAGCACGTTGCCCTCCTTAACCTCACGTGTAACCTTGCACTCGCAGATATTCTCGTCAGCAACCTCCGTAAAGTTAGGATACTGGTTAGCGCCGAGCAAGATAAGACGACGTGTAGCGATGCTCTTATCCTTAGCCTCAGCCGAAGCCTTAACACGGCCTACTACGAAGCCCTCGCCGAAGGCTGCTACGTAGCCACCCTTAGCCTCGATCTCGCGGAACAATGCCCAAGCCTCAGATGCGATGCTCTTAGTGAGCGACTCGATATAGTATGAGCCACCTGCTGGGTCGATAACCTGGTCGAAGTGTGACTCCTTCTTCAACAAGAGCTGAGCGTTGCGAGCAATACGCTTAGAGAACTCGGTTGGAGCCTCGAAGCAGTAGTCGAAAGGCAATACCTCGAGAGAGTGTACGCCAGCGATAGCTGCTGACATAGCCTCGGTAGTACCACGCAACATGTTCACGTATGGATCGTAAACAGTCTGGTTCCAAGTAGATGTCACGGCGTGAGCAACCATCTTGCATGAGCAATCCTTCGCTGGGGCGTAAGCCTTAACGATGTTAGCCCACAACAGACGTGCTGCACGGAACTTAGCCATCTCGAGGAAGTAGTTCGATGTAACTGCAAATGTGAAGCGGATCTTGCGAGCTACCTCGTCGATTGTAAGACCCTTCTCCATGAGCTTAACGAGGTACTCGTGAGCAGCTGCGAGAGTGAAACCGAGCTCCTCAACAATAGTAGAACCTGCGTTAGAGAATGTAGCACCTGCAACGTTAACAACCTTCACACGCTTGTACTCAGCAGTAGCCTTAACAAGCTCAGCGAGGGTGTCGAACGCAGCCTCGTCCATAGCACCCTCAACAGAGAGGTTACGAACGATAGGGTCGATGCAGAAGTTAAGACGGAGGTCGTCCTTAGGCTCGTTAGCGTACTTTGCAAGCACCTTCTTAGCCAAAGTAGCAAGACCCTCGACATTCGAGCCGCAGAATGTGAGCTCAACAGCTGTAGGAACGATGCCGTTCAACAATGCATCAACATCTACCTCGCAAGCGCAAGACTTGCAGAAGCAGAAACCGAGCGAGTCAACGCCAGAGTTAAGAAGTTTGAGAGCCTCCTCGTTAGCAGCCTTAGCGCACTCTACAGAGATAGTCTGGTGCACACGCCAAGTGTTGTCCTTCGACACACCACGAACGTATGGGAACTCACCAGCCTCAGCACCAAGATACTCTACCTCGGCGAGGTTCTCGGCACGGTAGTAAGGACGTACGTTGAAGCCCTCACCAGTCTTCCATACCAACTTGCGCTCATAGTCAGCGCCCTTAAGGTCAGTTGTGATAACGGCCTCCCACTGCTCAGTCGATACTGGTGGGAACTCCGCGAACAACTTTTCTTTGGTATTAGCCATAGTTGTTTTAGATTTAATTGTTTTTAAGTGTGTGATATATAATATCTTATGTTTCGAACATTGTTGCACTAACCCACTGGGCACGCACGCACGTACGCTCTTTATGGGTCTAAAACACGACAAATTTACGAAATCCCAAGACGAAAAGCAAATTTTTTGGTAGAAAAATCGGCGCTCGGGCGGTGGCTCACGAGGGAATTGAGGGAGTGGGAGCGATAGGGAAGTTGGGGAAGTTAAGGAAGTTAGGGAAATTAGGGAGCAATGATACCCACTCCCTTCCAAAAATCCCTAAACTCCCTAAACTCCCTAAACTCCCTAATATACCCCTCCCTGATACCCACTACCCTCTCCCTCCGAACACCCGAACACCACGAACACCCCGTGTCTGTTTGTTCGTTTGTTCAGAAAATTACCCTTAGGAGCAAAAATATGTCAAAATACTTGACTTTTGCTTTTTCATGTTGTATATTTGCAGCGGGAATTCACCCCAACCATGCTACGCCAACAGGCACATCACAATGCGTAGCACAAAGGCATAACAATCACAATTAATAGTACTATACACAAGACTATATATTATTATATAATATATAAATTGTGTGTATGCGTACCAGTCGTATAACATATAAAACCCTTAACACTATGCAAGAGAGTAATCCAAAGCCACTCGGCTTTAGTATTAGTCAATTTTTGAACTCGTTTGAGGCTAACCCACCCGAGGATAGTGTCATCGCAGCCACCTCTACGCCCTCGTCTACGCCCACGCCCACACCTCACATACCGAGTGAGTATGAATTGAGGCGTGCCTCACGCCTCCTGGAGCTCGACCTTGCCAAGGAGCGTGTAGAGCCCTACATCGTCGACATGAGCAAGCGCATACCCGACATCGAGCCACTCATAAGCATAAATGGCTCGTGTGTATGCTCACGTGGCAACATCTCGGCCGTATGTGGCGAGGCAAAGAGTCGCAAGACATTTCTCACCTCGGCACTCGTAGCCTCGGCAATGGCAATCCCAGCACCCATACTCGATAACTTTGAGAGTGTAGATAAGAATATGGATATCGAGGTGCTGTGGGTAGATACCGAGCAGGGCGAGCAGCATGTACGCCGTGTTGTGGAGCGTATCAGCACGATGACGGGAGCTAAGGCCGGAGGTGCTCTGTCGGAGCCTCGCCTCACCACCCTTGCACTCCGAGAGTTAGACCCCGCAGAGCGCAAGCAGGTGATGTACGATGCACTACGTCTTAAGCACTACGACATCATCGTCATCGACGGCATTGCCGACCTGCAGCGCAACACCAACGACCTGGAGGAGAGCGACGCACTCATAGGCGAGCTCATGGCCCTCTCTACACACACCAGAGCACATATCCTCTGCGTGCTACACACCAACCCCGGCTCGGACAAGGCACGTGGCCACCTCGGCTCGTCGCTACAACGCAAGGCCGAGAGTGTCATCTTCGTGCACCGTGTGGGTGAGAGCTCCGTTGTCGAGCCACAGTTCTGCCGCAACGAGCCCTTCGAGCGCTTTGCCTTTGCTATCTCCGCTGAGGGCATACCGCAGTTATGCAACCTACCCAGCGAGAGCAACCTCGAGAACCCCGTTGTCGCCATCCTCCGCCAGCACTTCAGCGGCGCCGTGGAGCGCATGACGCTAACGACAAAATGCCAGGAGCTACTCGGCATCACGCAGGACAACGCCCGCATGAAGATTCACCGCCTCATCAAGCAGGGCACACTGAGCAAGGACGACAACAACATCGTGCGCATAGTAGAGAGCTAACCCCACCTTCGAACTCGCCGAACAAACGAACAAACAGACACGGGGTGTTCGGGGTGTTCGGGTGTTCGGGAGCAATGATACCCACTTCTCTATACCACAAAAAAAAACATAGGGCTGACTAAAAAGTAACTTAGCCAGCCCCCATAACCTAAGAGAGTGAATAAAAAGATGTAGTTTTCGGCGACTACTCTACCATCTTAGTGAGTGTGAAGTCATAAGATTTGCCGTTGTACTCATTTGTGAACTCGGCAGTAATTACGCCATTCTCGAATGTACCCTCCCATGTCTCGCAGTTGTAGCCGTTGGCATTGAAGCCCTCGATGAAGAACTCGGTTGTATCGTCGAGATCGCCATAGATATAGATGCGGTTTGCTGGGCCATACTTAGTGTAGTAGTATGAGCCGGCGAGATTGCCATCCTTCTCCACAAGCTCAACCGTAACATCCTGGCGTGCGATAGTGCCGTGGTAGCGCTGAGGCACGAGCTTGTTACCATTCTCATCGAAGACATCGACATTTGTGATTACGCCACCATAGCCGCTTGTAGCGGTGCAGCATGAGATGATATTGCCATGTACGTTGACATAAGCGCCCTGGCAGATCTTCTTAGCACGCATGGTATCGGTGTTGAAGATGAGTGCAAACTCATCGTTGTCGTAGCCCAAATTGCGGTCGCTACCAGCAATTACAAACGACTTATTTTCACCGCTATAGCCCTTGTCTGCAGGGATGATATAACCCTCGACACCGTTTTCGAGGTTGTACCACACGTCATTCTCTCCAACAATAGTCCATATATCTTGCGCCTCCAAGCTCTTGAGGTCGACATGGAGAAGCATGTCGCTATCACCCCTCCACTCCTCGAAGAAGTAGAGAATAGGCTTTTCCTTGTTCAAGTTCACGTAGTGGTCAACATGGTCGCAGATCCACTTGCGTGCACGTACCTCGTAGTTCTCGCCAAAGCAACCTGTAAGCGATAGTGTAGCTGCACAAAGAGCTACAAATGTAAAGAGTCTCTTCATAGTTGTATTAGTTAGTTTTGTTTGTTTTTGTTTGTATTCGTTCTTGACCCACGGGGGCTCTCAGGACTCTCTTGGGCCCGATAGTAAAAACAAAGATAGTAAATGTTTCTGAAAATATCAAAATATTTTCGTACCTTTGTCACTATGGATAGCAGTGTAAATAGCCAAAATGGTGGCCCTAAGCCTATACGTTGGGGCTATGTGGTGGCCATAGTCATCGTCATAGCGATAATGGTGCTGGCCGAAATTTTCCACCCACGCTCCTCGCACAACAAGATTAAGGCCTTGGACTCTCAAATCGAGGCCTCGGCGGAGGGTACAACCATTCAGCATGAGTAGAGTATGAGACTAACATTTCTTGGTACAGGAACATCGCAGGGCGTGCCCGTGATAGGTTGTCGCTGCGAGGTATGTCGCTCCCGAGATGCACGAGATAGGCGTCTACGCACCTCGGCAATGGTCGAGGTCGACGGCCTACGCCTTGTCATCGACGCAGGGCCCGACTTCCGTCAGCAGATGCTCCGTGAGGGTGTCGTGAGGCTCGACGCCATACTCCTCACGCACCAGCACAAGGACCATACGGCGGGTATCGACGATGTGCGTGCCTTTAATTTTGTCGACTTCCCCACCATACACTCCATGCACATCTACGGCAACGAGGCCACAATAGCCACCATAACCAAGGACTTCGACTACGCCTTTGCCGAGAACAAGTACCAGGGCGTGCCCGTCATAGAGCTACACACCATCAGCCCCGAGCAGAGTTTCGAGGTTAAGGGCTTCAATATCGTGCCTATCGAGGGTCAACACTCCGAGCGTTTCAAAGTCCTCGGTTTCCGCATCGGCAAGCTCGCCTACCTCACGGACTTTAACGCTATAAGCGACTCCGAACTCCAGAAATTAGAGGGCGTGGAGTGCTTGGTAATAAACGCCTTGCGCTGGACGGAGCACAACTCACACTTCTCAGTAGACCAGGCGCTCGACATTATTCGCCGTGTGGCTCCCAAGCGAGCATTTCTCACGCACATGTCGCACAATATTGGCCTATACACCGAGGCCGAGAAGAGAGTTCCCCCAGGTGTGCAATTTGCCTACGACGGACTAATAATTGAGATTTAAGAGCAAGCAATGAGAAGATTTTTACAGGATAAGATTATCGTTATTACGGGTGCTTCGTCGGGTATTGGCGAGGCTATGGCCCGTGAGTATGCCGCAATGGGCGCACGTGTGGTGCTCGGTGCACGCAGGGAGCAGGAGTTGCAGCGCGTAGCTCGAGATATTGAGCAGCGAGGTGGCAAGGTTACCTATGCGGTCTGCGACGTTAGCCGTGAGAGCGACTGCAAGGCACTCATCGAGAGAGCCGTTGAGAGCTTTGGCGGTATAGATATTATGATATGCAACGCTGGCCTCTCGATGCGAGCGCTATTCGACGAGTGCGACCTTGGCGTGCTGCACAAGCTCATGGATGTAAACTTCTGGGGCACAGTATACTGCACCAAGCATGCACTACCCTACCTCCAGCAGTCACGAGGCTCTCTGGTGGGTATCTCGTCCGTGGCCGGCATCCATGGACTACCAGGACGCACGGGCTACTCGGCATCGAAGTATGCCATGACCGGCTTCCTGGACTCCATACGTGTTGAGAACCTCAAAAAGGGTGTACACGTGATGACCGCCTGCCCAGGCTTCACCGCCTCGAATGTCCGCTTCTCGGCACTTACGGCCGACGGCACACAGCAGGGCGAGACACCACGCAACGAGTCACGCATGATGACCCCCGAGCAGGTGGCACACATCGTGGCACGAGGCCTCAAGCGCCGTAAGCGCCTATGCCTTATGGAGTGGGAGGGACGACTCACTCACTTCGTCAAGAAGCTCTGCCCAGGGCTTGTCGACCGACTCTTCTATGCAGTTATGAGCAGAGAGCCCGACTCGCCGCTGAGATAAAAAAAGAGAGGCTTCCGTTGTGGAAGCCTCTTTTGTCTGTTTACTTGATTGTAAGCTCATCGATAAGCCAGCCTGCCTGGCCATACTTCTCGATTACGAACAATACGTAGCGGATATCCACGGCGATTGTACGCTGCAATGCTGGCTCAAATGCCACATCGCCCGACATAGCCTCCCAGTTGCCATCGAATGCCAAGCCGATAAGCTGACCCTTCTTGTTCATCACAGGCGAGCCTGAGTTACCACCGGTGATGTCGCAGTTCACGAGGAATGCCACGGGCAACTCACCACTCTTATCAGCATAGCGACCATAATCCCTCTTAGCATAGAGCTCCTTAAGACGCTCAGGCACGGTGAACTCTACTGGGTTCGATGGGTCCTCCTTGGCCATTACACCACTGAGCGTTGTGTAGTGCTGATAGATGATACCGTCGGCAGGGCTATATGGCAACACGTTACCATACGTAAGGCGGATTGTGAAGTTTGCATCCGAAGACCACGCCTTATCTGGGTTCATCTTCATAAGACCTGCGATATACTTGCGGTGACCCTCCGAGTACTTCTGCTCTGCCATCATAGCCTTAGGCATAAGCTCTCGGTAGAGCTCTATAATTGACTGTGCAAGCTCGGCAGCTGGCTCCTGGGCAAAGACCTCGTCACGAGCCTCCTCATCAAGAGCAGACACAGCCTGGTACTTCTCCAACGACGTGAGATTAGAGTTGTCGTAGAGCCAGTCAACGTATGCGTCGCTGTTGCCACCAAACTCTGCGTCAATCTTGTCATATATATTAGGGAGGATGGTGTTGTTCTCGCGGTAAATTTGAAGCATACGCTTAGCCACAGCACGGTCTACATCGGCATTAAAATCCTTGTAGAACTGCTCGATATCACCATGGCTAAAGAGAGGTCCAAGGAGCTCCACAGACTGCAAGAATGCCTCCGAGAGGTACTGCAACGTAGCATTCTCAGCCTTAGCCTCGGTCTGCGACTGCTCGATGAGCTTGAGGGCGTCGATATAGCCCTCCTCGGGGAGTGTATTTGCATTGGCCCACGCCTGGAACTCAGCCTCCTGCTTCGCCTTCTTGTCACGCACGTTGAGCTTCTCGATACCACGTGACATACCGATAGAGTTCTTCCAGTAGTTTGCCGAGCGTGCAAACTTAGCATCGTACTGGATGCGGATAGCCTGGTCTGCGTCCATATACTTACGCAAGATAGCCTGGCGCTCGCCACGGATATAGATACGCTGAGGGTTGTCCACCTCGAGCATATAGTCAATCTCGTACGATGTCATGTAGCGCTGTGTAGAGCCTGGGAAGCCCATGATCATGCCGAAGTCACCCTCCTTGATACCCTTGAGCGAGATCTCGAGCCACTTCTCTGCCTTGTAAGGGACATTATCCTTAGAGTATGCCGCAGGGCGGTTGTCCTTGCCAGCATATACACGGAATACCGAGAAGTCGCCAGTGTGGCGTGGCCACATCCAGTTGTCGGTGTCGCCACCAAACTTACCGATAGACGACGGAGGAGTACCTACCAAACGCACGTCAGTATATGTCTCAAGGGCAAAGGCAAAGAACTGGTTGTTACCAAAGAATCCTGGGATGATGATGTCGTAGCCCGGATACTTAGCCTTGAGCTCAGCAATCTTAGCCTGCTTGTTGGCCGAAGAGATAGAGTTAAACTCCTTCTCACCAGCAGTTGATGGAATGTTGCCCACGATGTCGGCCGTAACATCCCAGATATGGCGCACGAAGCGCACCGAAAGACCCTCGGCAGGGAGCTCCTCGCCATTGTTCTGCGCCCAGAAACCATCCTTGAGGTAGTCGTGCTCCACGCTTGAGAGCTTCTGAATAGCGTCGTAGCCGCAGTGGTGGTTGGTGAATATCAAGCCGTTGGGCGACACAATCTCACCAGTACAGCCACCGCCGAAAATCACGATAGCATCCTTTAATGACGACTTCTCTGCAGAGTAGATATCCTCGGCCTTGAGCTTAGCGCCGTGTGCCTTCATATCCTTCTCGTTCATCTTCTTGATGTAGGGCAGCAGCCACATACCCTCATCAGCCATCGCCGAGAACGTAACGCCCAGAGCAACGACAAGTGATAATAGTTTACGCATAGGTTAATTGTATTAAGTTTGTTGTTTTATTACTCTTGTTAGGTGCAAATATACAAAAAAATATCGAGGATAGCTTAGCCCAAACCCCATATTATCAATATAGAGTTACGTCCAAACAACTATTTTATTGTCAAAGACAGGTAAAATATCTGCTCACGTGCAACATTTCGTCGTAATTTTACTATCTTTGTAGAGATAAATCAACACACTACATATATGGACTCAATACTCAGTGTTCAGCATATCACCAAGAGCTACACGCAGCACAAGGCCCTCGACGATCTCTCGTTGGAGGTTCCTCGTGGCTCGGTCTATGGTCTTTTGGGCCCCAACGGAGCTGGCAAGACCACACTTCTGCGTATCATCAACCGCATCACCATGCCCGATAGTGGCTGCGTGCTTCTTGATGGCAAGCCTCTTACCGAGAGCGAGGTCTTCAACATCGGCTACATGCCCGAGGAGCGAGGACTATACAAGAAGATGCGTGTTGGCGAGCAGGCTATATTCTTTGCCCGCCTCAAGGGTCTTGGCAAGCACGAGGCGGAGCGTAGGCTTCGAGAGTGGTTCTCACGCCTCGACATACTTAACTGGTGGGACCGCAAGGTCGAAGACTTATCCAAGGGCATGGCCCAGAAGGTTCAATTTATAACCACCGTGCTGCATGAGCCTAAGCTTCTAATCTTCGACGAGCCATTCTCGGGCTTCGACCCCATAAATGCCAACCTGCTCAAGGAGGAGATCCTGCGTCTGCGTGACAGAGGTGCCACGGTGATATTCTCTACCCACAACATGGCCTCGGTCGAGGAGATCTGCGACCATATAACCCTCATCGACCGCTCACGCAACATACTCTCAGGCTCGGTCGACGACATACGCCGCACCGCTGGTGGCAACATCTTCGAAATCACACACCGCTCCAGCCACGAGGAGTTATCAGCAACATTGGCAGGCCTTGCCACTCCGCTTGGAGAGAGCCGTGGCATAGTGGGAGGATATACCGCCACGAAGATCCATATCCCACACAACGAGGATATTCGTGAGGTTATCCGTCGACTCAACGACAGGTGCGAGCTGCGCTCTCTACAGGAGATGATGCCGTCTATGAATGACATCTTTATACGTGCGGTAAACGGAACACTCAAATAACAACAGTTCGGATTATGAAGAAGATATACCTAATCATAGCTCGTGAGTTTGTGGAGCGAGCGCGCAAAAAGTCCTTTATCTTAACCACGCTCCTTATGCCGATATTTATGATTGGCATGATGGTGGCACCCTCGCTCATGATGCTCTACGGTGGCAGTGAGCAGAAACAGGTGGTGGTCATCGACCACTCGGGCATCGTAAGCCCCCGACTGCAATCTTCCAAGGAGGTGCTATTCACTGCAGAGAACAACATGGACAAGGCTGAGGCGTGCAAGATATATAACGCCGAGAGTGGCATCTTTGGCATTCTCTACATCGACGAGCGTGTCGGCGATAGTGGCAACGTGGAGTTCATCATCAACTCATCGTCGTCGCTCATGCTCGAGGAGCTTATCACCTCGCAAATCGAGAATATCGTGGAGCAGGAGAAGCTCAAGGAGCGCTACAACATCGACAACCTCGACCAGATGCTCCAGGATGTGGCTACACCTATCACGCTCTCTACCTTTGAGAACAACGGCACAGGCAACAATGAGGATATGGAGAGTACCTCGGCAGGCATAAACTACATACTGGGCATTGTGCTGGGCATGCTGCTCTACATGGTTATCATCATCTACGGACAGATGGTGCTCACCTCGGTTGTCGAGGAGAAGGCAAGCCGTGTGCTCGATGTCATAGTCACCAGCTGCCGACCCTTCGAGATTATGATGGGCAAAATATTGGGTATCGCCTCGGTAGCCCTCACACAGATAGCTATCTGGGCCGTTCTCGTCATCGCCGCCTCGAAGTTCCTCATCCCGGCGCTCTTTACAGCCGATGTTGCCGCCACGAGCGACATGATGCTTCAGGGTGTTATAGGCACGTTAGGCGACACAGCCTACATAGCACAGCTGTTCGTCTATCTCGTGCTCTTCATACTTGGCGGCTTCTTGCTCTACGCCTCGTTGTATGCCGCCTCGGGCTCTGCCGTCGACTCTGTGCAGGATGGTCAGCAGTTCAACACCATCATCATGATGCCTATCATCATCGCCATGATTGTCATGATGTCGGTCTTCAACGACCCTAACTCGCCAGTAGCCTTCTGGGCCTCGATGATACCTTTCACCTCGCCTATCGTGATGATTGCCCGCATACCTTTTGGCATTCCTACGTGGGAGATTGTGGTGTCGCTGGTTGTTCTCTACCTGAGCTTCATCTTCACCACATGGCTTGCTGCCAAGATCTACCGCATAGGTATCTTCATGCACGGCAAACGCCCCTCGTGGCGAGAGCTCGGCTCATGGCTGAAGGTTAAGTAGAAAGAGTAAGAGGTTGCCCACTATGGACAACCTCTTCTTCTTACTTTTGTGGTATTCCGAGCACCCCCTTGAGGTTTCGGGCCCAGAGCCCCTTGGCACGCATCACCTGCTCAACAATATCTCGCACAGCACCATGCCCTCCCGTAAACTCCGACACGTAGCGTGAGGCCTCGACAACCTCCATGCAGGCATCTGCCGGGCAGACTGGCATGCCCACTATGCGCATACACTCCAGGTCGGGGATGTCGTCGCCCATGTAGAGCACCTGCTCGCTGGTTAGGTTGTTTTCACGCATAAACTCCTCGATAGCTGCCACCTTATCCATACAATTTAGGTACATACGGCTCACGCCGAGCATCGTGAGTCGGTTCTCGAGCATGCGACCACGGCCACCCGAGATAACGCACACCTTCAGACCCTCACGCAGTGCCGAGGCAATGGCATAGCCATCCTTGGCGTCGTAGCGACGTATGAAATCACCCTCTGGCGTAGGTATTATACCACCATCGGTCATCACACCATCAACATCGAGGACAATAGCCTCGACAAGCGCTATATCTTCTTTGAAGTTTCCCATATACTTTCAGTTAAATGCTTATATATTTGCTGTTTAATCTCATCCTCACGGAGCATATCTACATGACGCTCGCACACCGACATATCGCCTCGTGAGGCAGGACCTGTCTGCACCGTGCGTGGATCTCCCGAGGCCACGGCCTTCTGCGCAGTCTCGATAATCAGAGGCTTCAATACATCGAAGTCTAGACCCTCCTTAGCCACAATGTCGGAGGCAGTGGCGTATAGGTGGTTTACAAAATTGTTGGCAATAACACCGGCAAGGTGTATCGTGCGACGACTCTCCGACGTAGCGTAGGCCACACGTGACGAAAGCTGCTTTGCAAGAGCCTCGACACGCTCACGTGAGCGCTCCGAGTCGGCCTCGATAAATAGTGGCACGGCGTCGAGCGAGATGCTACGTCCTGCCGAGAAACTCTGCAACGGGTAGATGATACCACGACCACCCTCACGCTCCTCGATAGCCTCCATAGGGATACTACCTGCCGTATGCACCACCGTAGCCTCAGGGCTGAAGCACAGCACCTTAGCCACCTCCTCGACAGCCCTATCGCTCACGGCTATGATATATATATCTGCCTGGGCAATATCCTCCACACGGTTAGTCCAAAGGGTGTTTGCCCTCTCGGCTATAGCCTTGCCACGAGCCTCATTGCGAGCAAATAGCTGAACGAGTTCCACACCCCTGCACCTCTTGAGCGCCATAGCAAAGGCCTCTGCAACATTTCCCGAGCCGATGACCACAACACGCATAAGCGCCTGCTTGCGACGTGCCTTGAAGCCAAGACGACGCTGGTCGATAGCCTCGTAGCGTGCTGCATTCTGCCACACGCAGCATAGCTCGCAGCCAAAGAGTATTACGTTCCACGACACACGCAGCCAGACAATAAACAGAGGCACGGCTGCCAAACTACCATAGATAGTATTAATACCCGTCATGTAGACCTGCACGTAGACATAGCCCCACTGCCACAACACCAGCACGCAGCTCACAAGTGCCGCAGCCGCCATAGCGTAGCGCCACCTAACCTCGGCATGAGGCAGGTACTTATATAGCAGCGAGGTGGCAAATGCCGAGATGACAATCGAGAGCACACGTGTAATACCTGCACTGATATCCGACGATAGCTCAAACCAGCTCGCCGAGTCGAGTCTAAACGTGGTCGACAAGCCCCACAACACAGGCACGATAACGGCAACGGCAATATACGACACATAGCGCTTCACGAAGCCTCGTGACTCACGCACACCCCATATATGGTTGAACGACTCCTCGACAGCTCTAAAGACGATGAATATCATCCACAGCAGCGTGCCAAGACCGACAATAGCGAAGAAGCCACCAGGGATCTTATCGGCAGCAACACTCGCCGCCTCGACAACAACCTCAACCAGCGAGCGCCACTCGTCGAAGCTCTCATATATGCTATTTAGCGTATTCTCCCACGTGCCCAGCAGACGCATGATGATGAGCATGAACGCCAGCAGCGGAATGGCCGCAATCATTGTCTGCAGCGTGAGTGCCGCACTATCCACAAATGTTCTGTGCAGCTTACGGCTGCGCACGGTATAGTACATCAGTCGGTAGCTACGCACAAAAAACCTATGTGCCTTGCCACCCTCCATGTCGTAGCGCAACAGCGAGTCGTGCACAACATGCTGAATCTTGTTAATCAGTCGCTTCACCATATCCTTGTTTCAGGTTAAACTCTATACTCTCTCGAGGCTCAGCACCACGCTCTCCTTACCAATTGTCGTGAGTGCCAGCGTAGCCTCGCTGCCCGCACGTGCACCGATAGCCTTACGCACAGCCTCGACCGAGAGCGGCGTATCACGCTTGATGATATCTACACCCATGCCCTTATATTTGCGCTTAAGCTCCTTAGGGCGGTAGGGCTCTATGCTGACTATTTTGTAGGCCCTCACGGGCAACGCCTCACAGGGCAACTCACTGGCAAAGGCAAAGCCATTGTTGCTCCATATATCTCCCCACTTTCGAAGTGCAGCTATTGCCACACGAGCCTTCTGCAACGCCACATCGGGAATAAGCAGATAGCGCCACTCGGGAGATACGGCACAGGGCTCTGAGGTAGCAAGCATATCGCTCGGCTCAAACTCCCACTCGCCACTGCCAATAACGGCAATACGCAGCAAGCTCTTGGCAGCATTTGTATATATGTTCAGCTCCTTGCACTCGCCACCAAGGCTCACCACCTCGACCTCAGCAGGGTCAAGCAGCCTGAAGGCCTCGGCACAATCGAACATTGGCGAAAGTTTTATTGCTACACGTTCGGCAATAGTTCGTAGGCGTGGCATCATGCCGAGCACATTGGGCGAGCAGTCCTCCATGCAGACCATCTTATTACCACTCTCGGAGCGCCGATCAGGGTCGACAAATACCCAGTCGAAGTGCTCATCACACTCCTCGACATACTCCTCCGAGCTACGACTTACGACCTCTACGTTGCGAATACCCATAAGCTCCATGTTGTATCGCACGACATCGGCAAGAGCCTCATCACGCTCCAGCGACACCACCCTCTCGAAGTGTCGTGAGAGAGCCATCGTGTCGATACCCAGGCCACACGTGAGATCCAGACAGCTCCTACCCGACAGAGGCTTACGCTCGGCCGACTCCTCGCTCGAGCACTGCTCAAAGGCACGTGGCGGTATCACACAGCGATGTTTATAGAGTGTTGGCAGCTTGCGTCGTGCACGTTGCAGGTACTTCACCTGCGTGGCCACAACAGCAGCATGGGGCACACCTCTACGCAGGGCAATCTGCGCAGGATCGCTCTCGATATTCTGCTCCACGGCACTACGCACCTCCGGGGTGCTGAGTATCGACAAATTGTAGTCTGTATTCTGGCTCATCATCGAGCAAAGTTAAATATTTTTTTTCGCTCCACACCTTCACCACGAAGCTAAAGAGCACAAAACCTATGTAGATAGCGACAACCTCGTAGCCATTGAGCGTGGCATAGAGCACAAAGCCTGGGGTGTCGGCAGCACGGCTCACAACAGCGTTATGCAACATAGCAACACGCTCCACAACACCATACACCACCTCCGCCACAACATCGGGCAGAAAGAGTAGCAGCATGCCCAGGGCCAAGATAGCGTAGACAAGCAACATTATGAATGGTGTCACAAGTATGCTCATCAGCGGCAAGTTGCCAAAGGTGTAGGATATGAGTGGTAAGACCCATATCGAGGCCACACCACCCACTATGAGTGTCGAGAGCAGCCCTCGACAAGGCAGCCTACGGCGATATACTGCATCGACAAGTGGCAGCGCCCAGAGCACAATACCCAGCACGGCAGCCACAGAGAGCCTAAAGCTCAGATTATCAACAAGTGTCGCATCGTAGAGCAACAGCAGCGCAATCGTGATCAGAATGCTATTTGTCGGCAGGTGGCTCATTCCCGTGCCACGAGCGAGCATAAGCACACTCAGCATAACTGCCGCACGCATCGTCGAGGGTGAGCCTCCGGTCATTGCAACATACAACCACACGAGCACCACAACACCCACACTGCGCACTCTGTGTCCTCGGTGCACAATACCCAAGGGGTAGAAGAGCCAGCCGAAGAGTGTCATCACAATGCCCAGATGTAGACCCGACACGGCGAGAATATGTGCAAAGCCCGTGAGTGCATAGTCGCTCCTGAGCTCACTCGTGATACGCTCCCTGCGCCCCACGACCATCGCCTCAACAACGGCATAGCTATCATCATCCTTAGCAAAGCGCTCGATACGCTCCTTAGCTGAGCGGTGCAGGGCGTTATCTCCCAACGCCTCCTCCGTAGCCCTACTCTCAGCACTCTGAGCAGCAAGATAGCCCACGGCAACGAGCAGCAGTAGCACGACAATATGTGCAACACGGCCTCGGGGCAGCATGACCAAAAGCGCCACGAGAGCAACGCCCACAAGGGCCACAACACCCCACCCCAGGCTGACGCTCCCACTCAAAAATATGCCGACAAGCAGGGGCAGCAACAGGAGCAGCGCAGGTGTCGACTCTACTCTACGTCGTGCAACACCAAGCCACGAGGTGTTATGCCATTGGTCTGATTCTGACATCGCACACACCCTCTAACATTTTAGCCAGAGCCTCGACATCGGTAGGCTCGTCAACCTGACCATAGTGGTATGGGTAGTATATCTGTGGCTTGAGCGCCTTAACAGCCTCGGTAGCCTGCTCTGGAGTCATGGTATATGGCTGATTTACACATACAAACGCGATATCGATATTCTTCAACTCACGCATCTCATTAGTAGGCTCCGTGTCGCCCGAGATATATATGCGCACCTTGCCACCCAGGGTCACCACATAGCCACAATCCTCTCTCTCTTTGGGGTGGAACTGCAACTGGTGCTCCGAGGTGTTGTATGCTGCCACAGCCTCAACCTTGATATCATCAAATGGCTCTGCTACGGCCTTGGGCAACATCGTAAAGCAGTTACCCTGCAACCCCTCGGCCGAGGTCTTATCGAGCAAGATACGGGTATCGGGGCTCTGGAGCATCTCGATAGCCGCCATATCGAAGTGGTCATAGTGTGAGTGCGTCACAAGGATCATATCGGCCTTGGGCAGCTTCGAGTAGTCGGCATTGCCTACCACAGGGTCCACATATATCCATCGGCCCTCGTACTCGATAGCCAACGAGGCGTGAGCAAAGAATGTCAACTTGAGCTTTACGCCATTTACCACAACCTCATCAACGGGGTACATAGGCGCCTTCTTGGCACCAAAAAGTCTACTAAAAAATGACATAGGCTAAACTATTTTATATTGTTTACAAACTCTATTATTGTCGAGCTAAGACCCTCGGTAATAGGGATATTAGAGTTAGCATACACGCTAAGTATCTGCTGCACACGATCCTCCGTGTTGCTATCCTTAAGCACATGGGTCATATATTCAAATACTCTATGCACAGCACCGGGGTTGGCCTTGAGCAACGCCTCGCCATTTGCCTCCGATACCTGAACATCACGTCCTCCCGACACAATGAGTATAGGCTCGTCACACTGCGCAATGAGCGCCTGAGGGTCGTACTGCATCTCGGAGATTAGGAATGGCTGCACCACGGGGTGGAAGAGTCCCAGCAGCGCCTGAGGAATCTCGCTCTCGGCCACCCTCTCGCCACGCTTGAGTCTACCTATCACACGCTCGGCCTGGAACATCAGAGCGATATTTGCGGGCATAAGCTGCGCCCCCAGCTGCGTGAGAAGTATCGAATCCATAGCATATCCTGGGGCACATAGCAGCACAATGCCATCGAGCACTACACGCTGACGCTCGGCCACAGCAAGCGAGATCAGACCTCCCTCGCTATGTCCTGCCATGATAACACGTCTAAAGCCTCTTGAGCGCAAGAACTCAACAACGAGCTCCGCATCGTCGACATAGTCCTCAAACAGAAGGTTTGGCACATCTGCCTGAGGGATTACACTCTCGCCTATTGCTCGTTTATCGTAGCGCAACACCGCATAGCCACCCTTTACAAGCTCGTCAGAGAGCATCGAGTAGGAGTATGTCTTGAGTCCCGCCGAGAGTGAGTTACCATCACGATCCGTAGCTCCCGAGCCCGCAACAATGACAAAGGCCGTATCGCCACCACCCTCAGGTACACTCAACGTGGCATATATATTGCCCCACTCCGTCTCAATTTTGAGCTCCTCGCTCGCTGCCACAGCACGCTGCGCACACACAACCAACAGCATGGTACACAATGCGTTAATAAACCCTCTCATAGTATATCAATATTAGTAAATGAATCCTCGACAACACGGCTCAGGTGCTTGCTATCGAGATGTGTATATATCTCCGTTGTGACGATACTCTCATGGCCCAGCAGCTCCTGCACCTGGCGAATATTTGCACCACCCTCAAGCAGATGTGTTGCATAGGAGTGGCGCAGGGTGTGGGGGCTAATCTGCTTATCTATGCCCGCAACATTTGCCGCACCCTTGATGATATTGAATACCATGACTCGTGTGAGTGGCATGCCACGATTGTTCAGAAAGAGCGTGGGCTCCGAGGGCTGCTTGGGCGAGCGAAACTCCATGTAGAGCTGAATCTTGTCACGTGCCGCCGAGCTAACGGGCACAATACGCTGCTTGTCGCCCTTGCCCACAACACGTATAAAACCCTCGCCAAAGAAGAGATCCTCGAGGCGCAGCGACGTGAGCTCCGAGACACGCAGACCGCATGAGTACAACACCTCGACAATGGCGCTATCACGACAACCCTTGGCCGTAGTAATATCAAACGTAGAGATGAGTGCATCTATCTCCTGGAGTGTCAGCGTATCGGGAAGCAGTCTACCAGGCTTGGGGGCCTTGATAAGCTCTGTTGGGAGCTGATCTATGCGGTCACTCAGGAGCATAAAGTTATAGAGGCTCTTGATACCACTCAGACGACGTGCCTGCGACGCACCGCTACGCCCCTGCTCGTAGAGCCACGATATGTAGCGTTCGATCATCACCGGCTCAACATGCTCGGGTGCCACCTCGTACATACGCAATATGTAGTGCATAAACTCCTCGAAATCACGCATGTATGCATCGACACTATTGCTCGACAAACGCTTCTCGAGGCGGATGTATCGGTGGTACTCCGCACGAATTTTCTCCCACTTTTTAGCACAATCTGCCATATTATCTATATCTTTGTGGTAAAGATACAAAAATTTTACATAATATCACACACTAATCGACATTTTTCGACCTATGAGGCACTATACCGAACTCTGCATTGAGTGCGCCAACGACGAGATGGCCGAGATTATCACCGCATTTTTGGCCGACTACCCCTTCGAGAGCTTCGACACCGACACCTCGGCCGAGAGCACCACGCTACGTGGCTACATACTCTCCGAGAGCTGGGCGGAGTGTCGCACCGAGGCACTAGAGTCGATTGCCGACTATGGCACCGTGCGTAGCGAGCAGGAGATCGAGTCCGAGAACTGGAACGCCACCTGGGAGGCCGAGAGCTTCAACCCCGTGGAGGTAGAGTGCGAGGATGGTCGCAAAATATTGATTCGTGCGCCCCACCACCCTGCGCCCGCAGCAGATGTTATGGATGTCGTGGTATCGCCCCAGATGTCGTTTGGCTCGGGCCACCACCACACAACACGCATGATGTGTCGCAACATACTCTCGCTCACGCACCTCGGCCACACACTCGATGTGGGCTGTGGCACAGGAGTACTCTCTATCGTGGCACTCAAGGCGGGTGCCGAGCATGTCGACGCAGTAGATATCGACCCATGGTCAACAAAGAGCGCCTCGGAGGCCGCAGCACTCAACGCCATAGAGAACAAAATGGATGTCCTGCTGGGCACTGTCGAGGTTATCGTGGGCCGCACATACGACACCATACTTGCCAACATCAACCGCAACATCATCCTGGGCGACTTGGAGCGCTACGCAGCAGCGCTTAACAAGGGAGGTCATCTGGTGCTGAGTGGCTTCTTGCACGAGGATGTAGAGAGCATTGTCGAGGCGTGCAAAGTGTACAATATCGAGCTCATAGACAAGATCTCGGAGGAGGAGTGGGTTTCGCTTAAACTCGTAAATAATAAGTAGTTATGATTATATTGCCATCGGTATATTTTGGCTCTACGGAGTATTGGGCAGCGATAGTTCAGCATGGCGACGATGTTGTCATCGATCTGGGCGAGCACTATGTCAAGCGCTCGGAGCGCAACCGCACGGAGATAATGACCTCGGGAGGTGTCATGCAGCTCACGGCGCACATACACCATGCCAACCGCCCACGCCAGGCAATGCGTAGCGTGAAGCTCGACTACTCGAAGCGTTGGCAGCACCAGCACCTCGTGGCAATGGAGTCGGCATATCGCAACTCGCCCTACTACGACTACTACGGCGAGCGCTTTGCCGAGCTCTACAACAAGGAGTGGAAATACCTCGTCGACTTGAACCTTGCAACGCTTGAGGAGGTTTGCGCAATCCTAAAACGCCCCATGCCACGCCTCTCGGAGAGCTACATCGTAGCCTCGGAGAACGACATAGACCTACGCAATAAAAAGAGTGGTGCGACCTTCGAGGCCACACCATATATTCAAGTATTTAGCGACAGGTTTGAGTTCGAGCCTCGCCTCTCGATCTACGATCTTATAATGTGCGAGGGCCCTTCGGCTAACGAGATACTCGCATCTTGTCGATTGTAATCTCGACCGAGTCACGGTGCAACCCCGTGCCATCGACAACACGCACTATACTCCTATCGTTGAGCACCACAGAGTCCGCCTGCCAGCGTGACTTCGACACCTCGTGCAGCTCAACACTATCCTGGTCAACAATAAGCATAGGGCGCTCCAAAGAGCTATACACACGCACCCTCTGCACCGCATCGCAGCGGCTCTTCCACCTGCGCTCAGCGATATAGAGCGTAGGCTCGCTGCTATTCCACAGCGCACGGTATAGGTAGTATGCATCCTTCTTAGTCTTATGGTCGTAACCCACCATGCCCGAGTAGTTCATGCCCTCGACACGGAACATCGAGGCGTAGTCGAACATATTATCAAGCCACACACCCCAGAACTGTCCTGACTCAGTGATTATTGACGAGTAACACTCGTGCATAGCCGTCTGCGCACGCTCAGGGCGCAGGCGAGCACCACGCTCCACACGCTGCACCACGTCGACAACATGGCTAATGCAGCCATCCTCACCATAGCATACACCATAGCGCAGCTCCTTAAACTTCTTGTTCTCACGCAGCTGACGACACCACACGCTCACATCCTCGAACGAACCCTTGTACCATCCCACATCCTGGCGCAGGACGATGAGGTCGGTGATAAAGTTGATATCGCCATCGGCATTGCTACATCCCACCGTGGGGCGTGACTTATCCAGCAGATGAGCCAAGTCGTTGAGCTCACGCACATACTTTACCACATCATCGCCATGCTGGCTCACCAGCGAGAAGAGTCCCCACATCACGACCGAGGGGTGGTTATAGTTTTGGTATATCACCTCTCTGAGCTGCTCAAAGCCATTCTCACGCAGACTCTCAGAGGGGTAGTAGCATATATCGCCAAAGAGTGCCGAGTTGCGGGTAAAGGGCATATCTACCCACGCAACGACACCCTCTCTGTCACACATATCGTAGAGCGACTCTCTGTGAGGGCCTACCACCGAGCGCAGCGCATTAGCGCCCATATCCTTTACCAGATCGAGATCCTGACGCAACTCCGCATCAGTGAGCACAGCACCCACACCAGCACGGTCGTGGGCAAGGTTAACACCGTGGATATCAACCTCATTACCATTTATCGTAAGTCGATTATTCTTGCTCACGCCAACACTTCTAAAACCTATGTCGAAGCTCACCCTATCGCTCGGTTTGTCGGCATTTCCCACCATAGCCTCCACACGATACAACGTGGGCGACTCGGGGCTCCACAAGTCGGGATAGTCGATGCTATAAGGTATCTCCACGCCACTCTGCTTCTCGGCCTTTCCAGCCTTGGCCGTGTAGCGACACACCTCGTAGCCATCAGGGGCAATAAAGCGAACGGTGATGTTGTGAGCACCCTCGTCCATGGCCGAGAGATAGAGCGTGACAACACCCGACACACGCTCCGTAGACACCTCGTGCTGCTCCACAAATACGCCAGCAGAAGAGTAGAACGTGGGCGAGATGATATTGCGACCTGTGACCATAAGCTCCACGTCACGATATATGCCACCAGGCAGGTTGTGCTCGGTCGATACAGGGAAGATATCGAACTTAGAACTATTTGATACATGGACAGTTATCGTATTATTCTCGCCATAGCGCACCTTGTCCGTAATCTCGAATGTGAAGGCTGTATATGCACCACGATGCTCACCAACCCAGTTGCCATTGACAAATACATTTGTCTGGGTCATGACACCGCCAAAACGCAGGAATAGTCGCTTGCCACGCAACGTATGAGGCACATGCAACTGGCGTGAGTAGCTCGCCGTAGATGGCACCACATCCCCGACACTCCACACATGCGGAAGGTCGAGATATTGCACCGTAGCATTGGGCTTTGATATATCATTGAAACGCCACCCCTCGTTGAGCGAGTAGTGCGCACGTGGCTCACTCTGTAAGGCAAACACAGGGGTTGCAAACACCGCAACAAAGGTGGTAATAAGGGCGACAATTATGGTAAAATAGCTTCGCATAATGGGTATTTTATAAGTGCAAATATACGAATAAACAAAAAACATTGCTAACTTTGTGCGAAATATCAACTAATAACGCACTAAATTATTGTAAAAATGATTGATATAGCAGTTCTTATATGCGTAGTGTGGGCCCTGGTGCTCGGCATCAAGCGAGGCTTTGTGGTGCAGCTATGCCATCTGGTTGGCCTCTACATGGCCCTACTCTTTGCCCCTAAGTTCGCAACACAGGTGGGCTCGATATTTATGGACGACCCAGGCAAGGCATACCTCGCAGGATTTATCCTTATCGTGGCAGCTGCCGTGATCCTTATCTGGATAATCGCACCACTTATCAAGGCACTCATCATCTGGAAGCCGATGAAGGGTATCGACGCCCTTCTGGGTGCTGCACTCAACGTGGCAACCGTGGTGATAGTCATCGCCGCACTCTTCTCGATTTTTGACCGCATAAACCTCAGCCCAAACATCAAGCAGGAGAGGCTCATTGAGATGGTCGAGAACCATACAGAGGGCGATATCAAGGAGAAGATTTTGGCCCTGAGCAACGCCGACATAGACTCTGAGATGCGAGAGTATTTCGAGCATAAGTATGTTGACTACCAGACTCTTGAGTCATCGTACACGTTCTACCCTCTTGCTCACCTTGGAACGGCCATAATCCCCACAATCAAGAGTTTCGACGAGGTTATCCGCACCGAGGCACACAAGGCCATAAGCGAGGATATATTCTTTAACCTATAGCTCACACCATGGAACAGCGAAGAACTGAGGGTACTGTGATAAGCTCTACGGGTAGCTGGTACGAGGTAGCTACCGCCGAGGGCATGCTCAACTGCCGCATCCGTGGCCGCCTACGTCTTAAGGGCGTGCGCTCCACAAACCCCGTTGTTGTGGGCGACAGAGTGATGGTAGAGCCCGATGGTGACAGCAGTGCTATTGTCGAGATTTTGCCACGACGCAACTATATCATACGTCGTGCCTCAAATCTCTCGAAGGAGTCGCACATCATCGCCGCCAACATCGACCGTGCACTACTCATCGTAACACTCCACTCGCCAACCACGCCACGTGAGTTTGTCGACCGCTTCCTTATCACCTGCGAGGCCTACAAGGTCCCTGTGACTATTGTCCTGGGCAAGGCCGACATCCTCGATCAGGAGGCAGCTGCCGAGGCCGAGGAGTTCACAGCCATATACAACGATGCTGGCTACGACGTTATCCGCCTATCATCCATTACGGGCGAGGGTGTCGACCAGATACGTGCCATGCTCCGTGACCACACAACACTCGTGGCGGGCAACTCGGGCGTAGGCAAATCTACGCTCATTGGCTCTATCGACCCTACACTCGACATTCGCACAGGCGAAATATCGGACTCACACCACCAGGGTAAGCACACCACGACATTCTCCACGATGTACTCGCTCGAGGGTGGATATATCATCGACACCCCAGGCATCAAGGGCTTTGGCCTCATAGATATCGACGACAAGGAGCTATGCCGCTACTTCCCCGAGATGATGCGCCTCTCGCCCGAGTGTCGTTTCTACAACTGTACCCATACCCACGAGCCAGGCTGCGCCGTTCAGGAGGCAGTAAAGGAGGGCCGTGTGGCATGGTCACGCTATGAGAGTTACCTGAAAATTTTGGACGAAGATGACAAATATCGCAAGTAGACTGCGCACCGAGGAGCACTCCGACGAGTGGCTTCGTGAGCGTCTTGATTATATGACCCAATTTCTCACAGAGGAGCGCCGCGAAGTTCTGCGCCGCACACTCTCGCAGCGCACCCACTATATGCGCATCATGACCGAGAACATGTTCCACCCGCAGAACGCCAGCGCCATCATGCGCCACTGCGAGGCATTCGGCATACAGCAGATACACACCGTCGAGGATCGCTGCAAGTTTGACCCCTCGGTAAATATCGTGCGTGGCACGCAGAAGTGGGTCGACGTGGAGCACCACGACACCACAAAGGAGGCACTCGAAGCACTCAAGGCTGAGGGCTACCGCATCGTTGCCACAACACCCCACCGCTGCAGCTCCACACCCGAGACATTCGACGTAACGAAGGGTAAGTTTGCCCTTGTCTTCGGTACCGAGCATGCAGGCATCTCGGACGAGGTTATCGAGGCAGCCGATGAGTTCCTCATGATACCTATGTGTGGCATGGTCGAGAGCCTCAATGTGAGTGCCTCGGCAGCCATCCTTATATATATGCTCTCGGAGCGCATACGCCAGCAGACCGACAACTGGCAGCTTGGCGACTCCGAGGCACTAAAGCTCCTCACACGCTGGACCATGTCCTCTGTGCGTGACTATGAGCGCATACTGCGCCGTGGCGAAGAAGAGGGAATACTAAAGATTAAAGAGTAAAGCAAGAGTCTATGATACTTCGTAAGCAGTTTTTGGAGCATGTGGGCCAGACCTCACCTTCGCCCATGATGATCGAGGTGGAGCGTGCCGAGGGCTCGTTCTTCTACACCCCCGACGACAAGCGATATTTCGACCTTGTGGCGGGTGTGTCTGTTAGCAACGTGGGCCACGCCAACCCCGATGTCATCGCTGCCATGCAGAGGCAAGCAGCAGATTATATGCACGTTATGGTCTACGGCGAGATGGTCGAGCGTCCACAGGTGGAGTATGCACGAAGCATTGCCGAGCTGCTCCCCGGCGAGCTAAATTGCGTATACTTCGTCAACTCGGGTGCCGAGGCTGTCGAGGTTGCCCTGAAGCTCGTGAAACGCCACACGGGGCGCACCGAGCTTATCTCCATGCGACGAGCATACCACGGCTCAACACATGGCGCTATGTCGATGATGGGAACCCCCGAGGGTGAGGAGTGGAAGTCAGAATTCAGACCCTTACTTCCCGATGTTAAGTCGATAAACTTCAACTCGTTCGAGGATCTCAAGCAGATCACCGAGCGCACTGCGGGCGTGCTCTGCGAGGTTGTTCAGGGCGAGGCTGGCGTGCGCCTACCTAACCCCGAGTGGTTGAAGGCTCTCAGAGAGCGATGCACCGAGGTGGGAGCCCTCTTGATATTCGATGAGATTCAGACAGGCATGGGTCGTACGGGCGAGATGTTTGCATGCTCGAAGTATGGTATTGAGCCAGATGTCATCTGCTTGGCCAAGGCTTTTGGTGGCGGAATGCCTCTTGGTGGCGTTGCGGCAAAAAGAAAGGTTTTGGACTCTTTTACACATAGCCCCTGCCTCGGACATATCACCACATTTGGTGGTCACCCCGTATGCTGTGCCGCAGGCCTTGCAGCACTCAACTATCTCAAAAACAATAATATTGTCGAGAGTGTAGAGAGCAAGGGTGCACTATTCGAAAGCCTCATAAAGGATCACGACAAAATATTGGAAATTCGCCGTTCGGGACTTTTACTTGCTGTGGAGCTCGGCAAGTCAGAGTACCTCTACCGCCTCATGGAGATATTCAAGGAGGAGGGCATTATGAGCGACTGGTTCCTCTATTGCGACACCGCCTTCCGTATCTCTCCCCCGCTCACAATCTCCGAAGCAGAGATCGAGGAGTGCTGCACCATCATCCGCCGCTCACTCGATAGATTATAGCGCACAAAACCACAGACAAAGAGTATCCGTCCATAGGGCGGATATTTTTTTGCTTGTCGCTGGAATATATTTCGCATTTTTTGACTATCTTTACGCCGTTAATTTTACTTATAGTAAAAAGCAGCGAAAATGAGCATCGAAACATACCATATTCCCGTAATGCTTCAGGAGTGCATCGAGGGCCTTGCAATCAAGCCTAATGGCACATACGTTGACCTGACGATGGGTGGCGGTGGCCACACCTCGGAGATATTGCGCCACCTTGGCCCCGAGGGTCACCTATACTCCTTCGACCAGGACCCCGACGCACAGGCCAATGCACCTCAGGACGAGCGTTTCACGTTCGTAGCCTCGAACTTCCGCTTTCTGCGTGGCGCCATGCGTCTTCGTGGCGTGGAGCAGGTTGATGGCATCCTGGCCGACCTCGGCGTATCGTCGCACCACTTCGACGCCAAGCATCGTGGCTTCTCATTCCGTGGCGAGGCACCTCTGGATATGCGTATGAACACCCGCCAGAAGCGCACTGCTGCCGACATCGTAAACACCTACGACAAGGATGCCCTGGCCAAGATATTCAGCGACTACGGCGAGCTCGACACAACATGGAAGATTGCCAACTGCATAGAGCGTGCACGTGCAACAAAGCCTATCGAGACCACCGCCGAGCTTGTCGAGGCAGTGAAGCCCTGCACCCCACCCAAGGATGAGGCAAAATTTCTCACCAAGCTCTTCCAGGCACTACGCATAGAGCTCAACGGCGAGATGGAGGCACTACGCATGGCCCTGGAGCAGAGCCTCAAAATACTTAAGCCTGGGGGTCGCCTTGTGATCATGTCGTACCACTCGCTCGAGGATCGCATTGTGAAAAACTTCATGCGCAGCGGCAACTCCGAGGGACGCATCGAAAAAGACTTCTTCGGCAATAGCACCTCAGCGCTCAAGGTCATCACACGCAAGGCCGTAGCGCCAAGCAACCAGGAGATAGAGCGCAACCCACGCTCACGCTCAGCCAAGCTCCGCATCGCCGAGAAACTATAAAAACCCGAACAACGCAATGAACCTACACCAAGAGGATAAATATACTCCCGAGGAGGAGAGCTTCGACCCCGAAGGCATAGCCAAGCTGCGCCACGAAGAGGAGGAGGAGAGGCTCAAGCGTCGCATACGCCGTGAGATCATCAAGGTAAACAACGGAGAGAGCGACGAGGAGATTGAGCAGGAGAAGCAGCGCATGGCCGAGGAGGAGGCTGAGCGCATAGCCGAACAGGAGCGTGAGAAGCGCAAGCAGGGCTCCATAATCATCAACATATTCACCGGAGGATTTCTCTCGAGCGACAGCGCAGCGATATACTACCGCATGCTTATCGCCATTGCCGTGATGTGCTTTGCCTGCATCTTCCTCACGTTCATGTCGCTCAACGCCGACCGTGAGTATAGCCAGCTGGAGAAGCGTGCCACGGTGCTTCGTGAGCGAGCAATAGTCTTCCAGGAGCGTCGCTACGACATCTCCTCACGTGAGCAGGTAGACAAGCTTCTCGAGCGCCACAACATAGAGCTCAAGGACCTCGACGACAACACCCACGTGATACCTGCCGACGAGCTGCCCGCAGAGCCAATTATCGTAGAACAATAACAGCCACAACAACCAACGATGGCCGACAAAAATAGAAAGAAGAGCACCAGCGCCAAGGAGGATATTATCAACCGAGTATATATCCTCTACGCCATATTTATCATCGCCGGACTTGCCATTGCTGCCCGCCTGATATGGATTCAGGTGGCCGACAAGAATGTCGAGAAGCATATCAAGGTCATGGAGCGTAATATCACCAACACCGAGATCGACCCAGCACACCGTGGCGCCATACTCACACGCAACGGCGAGCCACTGGCCATGTCGAGCCTACGCCATGAGCCTATTGTCGACTTCGCCTCGGAGGGTATGCTTAAGGAGTACAAGAAGGATAAAAAGATAGATCCCGACCGAGTGCCACGAGAGCTCAAGCAGCTCGCCCAGCAGATGGCCCACCACTTCAACAAGGCCGACGCTCAGATCTACGGCTACAAATATCGCTCAATGGAGGAGTACTACGACTTCTTCATGTCGAAGTTCAAGGCCAAGAAGGGCAATCGTGCCGTGCGCATCTTCCCCCGCCCTGTGGTGCTCGACGAGTGGAACATGATGCGCCGTGACTTCCCTATCATAAACCACAGCCTGGGCAAGGTCTACAAAGATGAGGAGGTCGAGGTGCGTATGCGCCCACACGAGGATCTTGCCCTGCAGCTCATTGGCGAGTGCCGTGGCGAGCGCTCAAAGACCCCTTCGTACGAGGTTACACGCACCAAGGATGACAGCACATATACCGAGATTATCTACAAGGATACTATCGTACGCCGCACCACAGGTCTTGAGAAGATCTACGACTCGCTGCTTGCTGGTGTCAATGGCCAATATATCGAGCAGCGTATTGCCCACGGCTTCTGGGCACGCAAGGAGGATCCTCGCAACCGCAAGCCCGAGGATGGCCACGACGTGGTGACAACGATCGATGGCAACCTGCAGCGCATGGCCACAGAGTGTCTGCGCAAGCAGCTTGAGAAGGAGTGTGGCTCGTTTGGCGTTGCTATGGTCATGGAGGTCGAGACAGGAAACATGCTCTGCATGGTAAACCTCAGCTCAGGACGTCAGCGTGGCCATAACTACCAGGAGAACATCAACCACGCCATGCGCACACGTATGACCCCAGGATCTACGTTCAAGCTCGCATCGGCCATGGCACTCCTCGAGATTGGTGGCGCCACGGTAAACACCAAGGTTAGTGTCCCCGATGCCGAGGAGAAGGTCGGCAAACGCACCATACGTGATACCCACACCATGCGTGATGAGGAGGGTACGCAGATCACCAATCCTACGCTTGTCGAGGGATTTGCCCACTCCTCGAACATATTCTTCTCACGTGCCGTGTACGAGCGCTTCAAGAACGACCCAAGCGTATACACCACCTTCCTGAATAGCCTCATGCTGAATAGCCATATTGGCCTCGAGGAGTTTGGTGCCAAGCGAGGTCTTGTACCAAGCCCCAAGTCCGACACTTGGAAGGTGAATGGTGGACCCGAGTGGGTATTCCCACAGATGCCCTACGGCTATGTTGTCGAGATTCCACCTATCCAGACCCTCACGCTCTACAACGGCGTGGCCAATGGAGGTAAGATGATGGCACCACGCTTTGTGGATCGCATCGAGAAGGGCGGTATCACCGTTGAGCGTATGCCCCATGAGACTCTCCTCGAGCATATGTGCTCCGAGCAGACTATCGACGGTCTGTTCACCTGCCTCAAGGCTGCCGCAGTGCCCGACCGCATGGGTCGTCGCTTTGGCAACCTACCTGTAAACATCGGCTGCAAGACAGGTACAGCACAGCTCTGGGGTTCATTCCCAACAAACTCTCCTCTCGACTCGCTCAACTTTATAGAGGGCTTTGGTCCAGATAAACATGAGTACTACCTCGGTTCGCTTGTGGCAATCATGCCTATCGAGAAGCCTAAGTACACCATCATGGTTGCCATTGCCAAGGAGAAGACCGACGAGCATCCTACATACTATGGTGGTCGTGTAGCAGGCGACGTGGTGTGCGACATCATCGAGTTCCTACACACCAACGACCTCACGCTACACCCAAGAGTCGAGGATAGCGGCAAGGGCTACCGTCCAACGACGATTAAGGATGGCAAGGCGAGCTCTGTGGCACGCATCACAGAGTCACTATGCAACATGAACTACGCCGAGGGCCTGGACTCGGAGTGGTGCTCGGCATTTGTCAACGAGAGTGGCTCGACGACAGTCCAGAGCCTAAACATCGCCTCGGGACGTGTCCCCAATGTTCAGGGCATGGGCCTTGTTGACGCCCTCTTCCTGCTCGAGCAGCAGGGTCTTGAGGTAACGCACTCGGGCGTAGGACGTGTCACAAAGCAGAGTATACCTCACGGAAGCAAGATTACGGATAAACGACGAAAGATACACTTAACACTAAGCATATAACACAAGACACTATATGAGACTACTAAGCGAACTACTCGGCGATGTCCGAGTGTTAAACAACATCGAGTCCAATCCCCCAATTCAGGGTCTCGAGTATGACTCACGCAAGGTGAAGGCTGGCGACTGCTTCTTTGCCGTGGTGGGCACAGCAAGCGACGGTCACGACTATATCGCCTCGGCAGTGGAGAAGGGTGCACGTGCAATTGTATGCCAGCGTCTCCCTGAGCAGACCAACTCGGAGGTGGCATATATCCTTGTCGAGGATAGCAACATCGCCATGGCGGCTATGGCTGCAGCCTTCTACAATCACCCCTCGCGCGAGCTTAAGCTTGTCGGCGTGACTGGCACAAATGGCAAGACTACAACGGCAACGCTCCTCTACGACATGTTCATGGCTATGGGCTATAGCGCCGGCCTCATCTCTACTGTGGTATACCGCATTGGTGAGCGTCGTATCGACTCTACGCACACCACTCCCGACTCTATACGCCTCAACGCCATGATGCGTGAGATGGTTGATGAGGGTTGTGAGTACTGCTTCATGGAGGTGTCGTCGCACGCCGCAGCGCAGCACCGCATCGACTACCTCAACTTCACGGGAGCTCTCTTTACCAACCTCACACACGACCACCTCGACTACCACGGCACATACAAGGAGTATATCCGTGCCAAGAAGTCATTCTTCGACGCTCTGGACAAGAGCGCTTGGGCTGTGGTGAACATCGACGACCGCAATGGTGAGGTAATGGTTCAGAACACACGAGCTAAGGTCTACCGCCTATCGTTGCGCTCCATGGCCGACTACCACACACGCCTCATAGAGCTCATGACCGACGGCATGCAGCTCAACCTCGATGGCCACGAGTTGTGGGTTAAGTTCACAGGTCGCTTCAACGCCTACAACCTAACCACAGTATATGCTGCAGCAACACTCCTGGGTATCGACAAGCTCGAGGTGCTCACCGTACTCTCGGCACTAAGCCCCGTGAGTGGTCGTTTCGAGACAATCACAGCCAAGGATCGCACCATAGCTGTTGTGGACTATGCCCACACGCCCGACGCCCTTGACAACGTGCTCCAGACTATCGACGAGGTGCGCAAGGAGTCGCAGCAGCTCTTCGTGGTATGTGGCTGCGGTGGCGACCGTGACAAGACCAAGCGCCCAGAGATGGCGGCCATAGCTCTGCGCTACGCCACAACGGCAATCTTCACCTCGGACAACCCACGCACCGAGTCTCCCGAGGCTATCCTCGACGATATGGTTGCGGGCGTAGGCACGGCGACAAACTACCTGCGCATAACAGATCGTCGTGAGGCGATACGCACAGCCTCGATGCTTGCCAAGCCAGGCGACATAATACTCATTGCCGGCAAGGGCCACGAGGATTATCAGATCATCGGCACCGAGAAGCACCACTTCGACGACCGTGAGCAGATACGTGAGGCATTCGACGCAACACACAACCGCTAAAAGCGACATAGACGATTATTAACCCGAAACATCAAGATACAAACAATGATACATTGGCTACTTAACTATCTGCACAGGAACACCGACCTCCCAGGAATGCGTATCGGTGAGTACCTCTCGTTCCGCTCAGGTGCAGCAATCATCATCTCGCTGCTTATTGTAATCTTCATGGGCAAGCGCATCATCCGCTACCTGCGCCGCAAGCAGATTGGCGAGGATATCCGTGACCTCGGCCTCGAGGGTCAGCTTCAGAAGAAGGGCACACCAACCATGGGTGGTATCATCATCATCCTTGCCGTGCTTGTCCCCGTGCTACTCTTTGGCGACCTCTCGAACATATACATCCAGCTCATGTTAATATCGACCATCTGGCTCGGATTTATCGGTGGTCTGGATGACTACATCAAGGTCTTCCGCCACAACAAGGATGGTCTTAAGGGTCGCTTCAAGATCGTAGGACAGATAGGTCTTGGCATTATCGTGGGCACAACAATGTGGCAGTCGCAGGATATCGTAATCCACGAGAAGAGCTTCGACAGCACACAGTATAACATCGTAAACACCGAGACGGGCGAGGTTGTCGACCACCACACAGTGAAGTATGTGTCGCACACCACACCCGACAAGTCGGCAAAGACATCGATCCCATTCCTCAAGGATACGGAGCTTAACTACAACATACTCACAGGTGGCAACGACACCCTGGCATGGCTTGTATATATCTTCATCGCCATCTTCGTGATCACGGCAGTGTCGAACGGCGCCAACCTCACAGATGGTATCGACGGCCTGCTCACAAGTGTATCGGTACCTATCGTGCTGGTGCTCGGCGTGCTTGCCTACCTCTCGGGCCACCTCATCTACTCTGACTACCTCAACATCATGTATCTGCCCGATAGTGGTGAGCTGGTAGTCTTCGCCGCAGCCTTTGCAGGTGCTTTGGTGGGCTTCTTGTGGTACAACTCCTTCCCTGCGCAGATCTTCATGGGCGACACCGGCTCACTCACCATAGGTGGTCTTATTGCTGTGTTTGCCCTCTGCATCCGCAAGGAGCTGCTCCTGCCACTTTTGTGTGGTATCTTCCTTGTCGAGGCACTCTCGGTAATCATCCAGACAACCTACTTCAAGTACACCAAGAAGAAGTATGGCGAGGGACGCCGTGTATTCCTCATGTCGCCTATCCACCACCACTACCAGAAGAAGGGCCTCTTTGAGACCAAGATCATGATGCGATTCTTCATCATCTCGCTCCTGCTCTCAGCCCTCACAGTAGTAACCCTCAAGATTCAGTAAACGAAAACACAGAGTAAATATATGAAACGCAAGATAGTAGTTTTGGGCGGAGGTATCTCGGGCTACGGCTCGGCAATACTAGCCAAGAAGAAGGGTTTTGATACCTTCCTTACGGATATGGGCAAGATCGCTCCTAAGTTCAAGGAGCGCCTCGACGAGTGGGGCGTGGAGTACGAGGAGGGTCAGCACACCGAGGAGCGCATCCTTGATGCCAACGAGGTTATCAAGTCGCCAGGTATCCCCGACACAGCACCTATAGTCAAGAAGATCCGTGAGCGTGGCATACCCGTAATCTCGGAGATTGAGTTTGCAGCACGCTACAAGGGTGTGGCAAAGACAATATGTATCACTGGCTCGAACGGCAAGACCACAACAACATCGCTCATCTACAAGATTATGGCAGATGCAGGTCGTAAGGTATCGTTGGGTGGTAACATCGGCGAGAGCTTTGCCTACTCCGTGGCTACAGACCGCTACTTCTGGCACGTATTGGAGCTCAGCTCATTCCAGCTCGACGGTTGCTTTAAGTTCAAGGCCGACATCGGCGTGTTGATGAACATCACCCCCGACCACCTCGACCGCTACGACTATAAACTGGAGAACTACGCACGCTCCAAGATGCGCATCACGCAGAACCAGACAGCCTCGGATTGCTTCATCTACTCGGCCGACGACGAGCAGACAAACATTATGCTCTCGGAGATGGACGACAAGTTGCGTGGTCGCCAGCTCCCATTTGCCATCAACACAGCTATTGCCAGCGGCGATGGCGACGCTATACTCGAGGGCCACTTCTTCACTGCCACCGTGGGCAAGAAGTCTGTGACGCTCGATACACGTAAGATGCAGATCGAGGGTATGCACAACGTATACAACGCCATGGCAGCAGCCCTGGCAACACTCGCTGCGGGTATCGACCCTAAGCAGATCAAGCGCTCTATCTACGACTTCTCGCCTGTGGAGCACCGCCTCGAGCCTTCGGGCACAAAGAACGATATACAGTGGGTCAACGACTCTAAGGCTACCAACGTGGACTCTGTGTGGTACGCCCTTGAGAGCATGAAGCGTCCTACGGTATGGATTGCAGGTGGCACAGACAAGGGTAACGACTACAACCCTCTCAAGGAGTTTGCACGTCGCAAGGTCAAGGCACTTGTGTGCATGGGCGTAGACAACAGCAAGCTCGTGAAGGAGTTTACGGGCATCATCCCCGAGATTCGCAACTGCAACACCTTTGAGGATGCTATGCGTGCAGCTAAGGAGCTCGCCCAGGAGGGTGACACAGTGCTCCTCTCGCCAGCATGCGCAAGCTTCGACCTGTTCCGCAACTATGAGGAGCGTGGTCGCATGTTCAAAGAGTGGGTTAAGGAGAATGTACTAAAGTAACACGACAATGTCCCAACTATCAAGAGAGCAAAAGCCAGCACCCGAGGCCGAGATCAGATCACGAGTATTCGAGGGTGACCGCTCGCTGTGGATTATCTTCACAGTGTTGCTGGTCATATCTATCCTCGTGGTATACTCCTCAACGGCAAAGATGACCTACGACACGGCTGCTAACATGTCACTGTTCGATGCGTTGCAGAAGCAGGTGATGTATGTCATGCTCTCGATCATGGCTATATTCGTCACCCACAAGATACACTACAAAATATATATGCGATGGACCTATGTGGCGTATATACTGTGTATTCTGCTGACCGTGGCCGTATATGTCGTGGGCGAGAAGACCAACGACGCAGCACGCTGGCTGAGCATCGGCCCTATCAAGTTCCAGCCCTCCGAGGCGCTTAAGATTGCTACAATCCTCATGCTTGCCCGAGCCATGGAGTCACGTCAAGCGGTAATCGACACCCTCAAGATTATCCCTACGTCGTTCAAGTTCCGCTCACCTGAGCAGCTTGAGATTATAAAGAAAAACACGATACCTCTACTGGGCCCTGTGTTGCTCTCGTGTGCCGTAATCGCACCAGCCCACACCTCGTCGGCACTCATTGTATTCATCGCCTCGATTATCATGCTCTACATTGGCCGTGTAAATCTCAAGGAGATAGCCAAGTTCTTCATGGTGATATGCGCCGTGGGTGTATTGGGTCTTGGTGGCATGGAGCTTCTGGGCATGGGCCGTCTTAATACTGCCATGGCACGACTCGAGAAGTGGGGCAACGAGTGGGTTGGCGATAGCACCGCCAAGAGCATATCCGAGATTTCGGATACTCAGCGTGCACTCATAGCCATCCACGAGGGAGGCCTTGTGGGCGAGGGTGCCGGACAGAGTAGCTCACGAGTGCTTGTCGTACACCCCGAGAGTGACTACGCCTACGCCTTCTTCGTGTCGGAGTATGGCATCATCTTCGGTCTGATACTCATGCTGCTCTACATCTGGATATTCTTCCGAGCCATGGACATCGGCCAGAAGTGTACCACGCCATTCCCCACGCTGATGACCCTGGGTCTTGGACTTCTAATCACAGGACAGGCCATACTACACATGTTTGTGCAGGTAAACATACTTCCTGAGACGGGTCAGACCCTACCATTCATCTCACGTGGAGGCTCGTCACTCATACTCACCACCGTGGCCCTGGGCATGATCATCAGCGTGAGCCGCACAAACCAAAATAGACTTAAGCAACGATGAGCGATATACGTCTTGACAAATATCTCTGGGCAGTGCGCATATTCAAGACACGAAGCGACGCTGCCGACGCCATACGCCACAACCGTGTGCTCGTAAACGACGCCTATGCCAAGCCCTCGCGTGAGGTTAAGGTTGGCGACCATATCACCGTGCGCCGTGAGCGTGTGACATATAGCTACAAGGTGCTCGACCTGGTGTCGAGTCGCCAGCCCGCCAAGAATGTACCTACATATTGTCTTAACTGCACGCCACAATCGGAGCTCGACAAGCTCAACGTGCCCCACGAGACAATATTCGTATTCCGTGAGCGAGGCATGGGCCGCCCAACAAAGAAGGATCGACGCAACATCGACGCCCTGATGGATGGCTTCTTCTACGACTCGGACGAGGATATCGACGAGGATGAGGATTAAAGAGAAAGACAAACAAAAACAAAATAAACAAAGAGAGTTTTATGGAGTATAATTTTAAGGCCATTGAGCAAAAATGGCAGAAGAGATGGAGCGAGGAGGGCACATATCGTGTCGACGTGGATAACTCTCGCCCCAAGTTCTACGTATTGGATATGTTCCCATACCCATCAGGTGCAGGTCTTCATGTTGGCCACCCACTTGGCTACATCGCATCCGACATCTACTCACGCTACAAGCGTCAGTCGGGCTTCAACGTTCTTCACCCTATGGGCTACGATGCCTTCGGCTTGCCAGCTGAGCAGTATGCTATCCAGACAGGTCAGCACCCAGCAGTGACTACCGAGGAGAATATCGCACGCTACCGCTCACAGCTCGACAAGATCGGCTTCTCGTACGACTGGTCACGTGAGGTACGCACCTGCGAGCCTGAGTACTACCACTGGACACAGTGGGCATTCCTCAAGATGTTCGACCACTGGTACAACAACAAGAGCCAGAAGGCAGAGCCTATCTCAGCCCTCGTGTCACACTTCGAGGCTAACGGCTCGGAGGGTATTGACGCAGCAGAGACTTCGCACCTCAAGTTTACTGCCCAGGAGTGGAACGCCATGAGCGAGGCCGACAAGGAGCAGACATTGCAGAACTACCGCCTGGCATTCCGTGCCGACACTATGGTTAACTGGTGTCCTGCACTCGGCACCGTGCTTGCCAACGACGAGGTTAAGGAGGGCTTGTCAGTGCGTGGTGGCTACCCTGTGGAGCAGAAGCGCATGAAGCAGTGGTTGTTGCGTGTTACTGCCTATGCACAGCGTATGCTCGACGGCCTTGAGAAGTTGGAGTGGAGCGAGTCGCTCAAGGAGATTCAGCGCAACTGGATTGGTCGCTCGGTAGGTGCACAGGTATTCTTCGACGTTGCAGGCTCAGAGCGCAAGCTCGAGATCTTCACCACACGTCCTGACACAATCTATGGCGTTACATTCATGGTTATTGCCCCTGAGCACGAGTGGGTTATGGAGCTTACAACAGAGGATAACCGTGAGGCTGTGGAGAACTATATCGCCGAGACTAAGCGTCGCTCGGAGCGTGAGCGTATTGCTGATACTAAGCGTGTTAGCGGTGTTAAGACTGGTGCCTATGCCGTCAACCCATTCACTGGCCGTGAGATTCCTATCTATGTTTCGGACTACGTATTGGCGGGCTACGGTACAGGTGCTATCATGGCTGTTCCTGCGCACGACTCACGTGACTACGCCTTTGCACGCCACTTTGGCCTCGATATCATCCCAGTTGTCGAGGGTGGAAACCTCGAGGTTGAGTCGTACGACGCTAAGGAGGGTAAGGTTATCAACTCGGAGCTTATCAACGGCATGGACGTAAAGGATGCTATCGTCTTCATGTTCGAGGAGGTTGAGCGCCGTGGCTTGGGTAAGAAGCTTATCAACTACCGCCTGCGTGACGCTATCTTCTCACGCCAGCGCTACTGGGGCGAGCCATTCCCTATCTACTACAAGGATGATGTAGCATATCCACTTGCCGAAGAGAAGCTTCCACTCACCCTTCCATCAATCAAGGACTTCGGTCCTACCGAGGCTGGCGAGCCACCTTTGGCACGTGTCGAGGGCTGGTGCAACGAGGAGGGCTACCAGTTTGAGCTCTCAACAATGCCAGGCTTCGCAGGCTCATCGGCATACTACCTCCGCTACATGGATCCACACAACAACGAGGGTCTTGTGAGCAAGGAGGCCAACGAGTACTGGCGCAACGTAGACCTCTATGTGGGTGGTATCGAGCACGCCACAGGTCACCTTATGTACTCACGTTTCTGGAATATGTTCCTCTACGACTTGGGCTACGTATGCGAGTCTGAGCCATTCAAGAAGCTCGTGAACCAGGGTATGATCCAGGGTCGCTCCAACTTTGTATATCGTGTTGTTGGCACAAACAAGTTTGTGTCGCTCAACCTTCGCAAGGAGTACGAGACACAGGAGATTCACGTAGATGTAAACATCGTGAAGAACGACGTTCTCGACCTCGACGCCTTCCGTGCATGGCGCCCTGAGTTCCAGGATGCAGAGTTCATCCTCGAGGATGGCAAGTATATCTGCGGCTGGGCTATCGAGAAGATGTCGAAGTCTATGTTCAATGTCGTGAACCCAGACTATATTGTCGAGGCTTACGGTGCCGACACATTGCGTATGTACGAGATGTTCCTCGGTCCTTTGGAGCAGTCTAAGCCATGGGATACCAACGGTATCGACGGTGTACACAAGTTCTTGCGTCGCTTCTGGGGTAAGTTCTACTCTCGTGAGGGCCAGCTCATGGTCAACGACGAGAAGGCTACACCTGCCGAGCTCAAGACTCTGCACAAGACTATCAAGAAGATCTCGGAGGATATCGAGAACTTCTCGTTCAACACCTCGATTGCAGCCTTCATGATCTGCCTCAACGAGCTTGGCGACTGCTCTAAGCGTGAGATCTTGGAGCCTCTCACATCGCTTATCGCACCATTTGCACCTCACATTGCCGAGGAGCTCTGGCACGAGGCGTTGGGCAAGACAACAACCGTATGCGACGCTGAGTTCCCTAAGTTCTGCGCCGAGTACCTTGTCGAGAACTCGTTCGAGTACCCAGTCATGATCAATGGTAAGTTGCGCTTCAAGCAGGAGTATCCTCTCGATATGTCACAGGATGATATCCAGAAGGATATCGTTGCCACCGAGGGCGCTCAGAAGTGGCTCGAGGGCAAGCAGCCTAAGAAGATCATTGTCGTTAAGGGCAAGATCATCAACATCGTGATGTAATGAGAAATTTCGTATCAATGTCCCTCTTTGCCGGTCTTCTGATCGGCATTGCGGGACTTGTTTTTCTGCATGTCGGCGGTCTTGGAGGTGCCATACTCTTTGCCTTTGGACTCATGGCAGTGACCATAAGCAAGTCACTACTCTTCACAGGCAAGGCGGGCTTTCTGCCCCTTAAGGAGTCGAGGCAGCTCGTACCCATGGTTGCGCTAAATGCTATTGGCTGCCTTCTTATGGCACTCATAGCATACTCAACCGTTGAGAGCAGTGCCTCTGCTGCTGCTACGCTCAACACAATCATGGCAGCCCGTGAGGCGGCATCGTGGAACATTCTCGTGACATCGGTAGGCACGGGCGTCATTGTGACCCTGGCAGTATATGGCGTGCGCAAGGGCACCTACCTGCCACTGCTATATGGTGTGCCGGTATTTATCATGTGTGGACTTCCGCACTGCATTGCCGACGCCTTCTACTACTGCATGGCGATCGTTCTTGGCGACTTCGAGGCCTGGATGATAGGCGCATGGCTTCTGTCGGTCGTAGGCAACTATATAGGCTGCAACCTACCTCGCTGGTTTATGGGTAGGGCGTTCGATGCCGAATAAAATAGTAATGGCTGACTTACGATTAAGTCAGCCATTATTATTTATATATAAGGTATTACCTGTTTATTGGGCGAATAACATAGCCGTAAGAGTATCTATCGGCAGTGAGTCGGTACTCATCGTGTGGCTGTGCTCCCCACGATGTGTCACCACCCAAGCCACGCTGCGCAAGGTCGACATGAAGCACCACCTCACGGCGAGGCTCAATGTCGGAGTAGTGCATCTGCTTCTTGGTAAATCCTGGGTCGAGATCCTCCGAGCGATAAGGCATAGCGCTCACACTCAGTGGCTGAAGACCCTCGACACGTATGCCAAGACCCTCGCCATTGGTAAGCTCCAGCCAGCGCACATCGCACCTATTGCCCGACTCCTGAGGGCGCACGTATGGGAATAGCTGCTCATCGGTCGACTGCTCCCAGAGGCCCAAGAATGCAGACTCCTTGCGATCAGAGTAGTTCTCCCAAGGACCACGGCCATAATATGTAAAGTTCTTATAATCAGCAGGGAGTATCATGCGCATACCGAAACGAGGCAACTCAGGCACATAGTCGCCCTCACGCTCCCACTCGGCCTCAACCTGCAACGAGCCATCGGCCATAAATGTATATGTAACAACATATTTCGATGGTGCATCGACTAAGTAGTACTCACCACGCACCACAACTCTATCCTCATGCTCCTCGACCGTGCCACCGAGCGACTTACGGCGATTTGTGCGCCACACGTTAGCCGTACGCTGAAGACCCTCGCCCCAGTCATTATCGGTCATAGCACGCCAGAACCATGGCTCAGGCAGCTGCGACACGAGGTCACGACCTGCCGATACGTAGCGCACAAGAGCACCCGTGCGGGTATTAAAGAGCACGCCTGTCTCATCCTCATCCGAAGCATAGGCCACCAGCCAGCCATCACCCTTCTCAATCTCGAGCTTACCCTCGGACACTGCTCGCTCAAAGTCGTAGGCCGAGAGTACGATCTGCTCCTGGGCAACAACATGACCTGCGGGGATAAGCGGATGCGCCGCTCTCTGCGTAGCACGCACATTGAGCATATACTCGCCAACGTCCGATGCGGGGAGCTTGAGCACAATATCTACATAGCTCTCAGGGGCGCACTTTGGGGTCTTGATATTGCCACTTGCAACAACCCTACCCTCGCACAACACCTCGTAGCTAAAGGCATAGTCGTCAAGTGTAGAGAACAACTGGTCGTTATATATACGTAGCTTACCACGATCAGCGTCAACAAGTTCGAAGCGAATATCCTGATATACCTTCTTCACCTCGTAGAGTCCTGGGTGAGGTGTTCGGTCGGGCGACACCACGCCATTGCAGCAGAAGTTCTCGTCGTGGGTATACATCCAAGCACCGAAATCTCCACCATAGCCCCAGTAGTGTCTGCCATCATTGCCCACGGCGTCGATACCCTGGTCCACCCAGTCCCAGATAAAGCCACCCTGCATATGCTTGCCCAGAGCCATTATGTCGAAATACTCACGGAAATTACCTGTAGAGTTACCCATGGCGTGGGCAAACTCGCACATGATATATGGCTTCACGGCATCCTTGCGCTCGGCCCAGCGGCGTAACTCCTCCATTGGAGGGTACATCGGACAGCTTATGTCGGTATGTGGGCCGCTATAGCCCTGCTCGAGCTGCACAAAGCGTGTACGGTCACGCTCGTGAATCCACTCGTACATCTCGCCATATACCTCGCCATCGCTACTCTCATTACCCATAGACCAGATGATCACCGAGGGGTGGTTCTTATCTCGCTCAACCATGGCCTGCACACGGTCATGGTGCGCCGCCTTCCACTCCTCACGGTGCGAGGGGTGGAATTTAGGATAGCTGCTATCATAGCCCGTGCCACAGCCGTGAGCCTCGATATTTGCCTCGTCAACGAGCAAGATTCCATACTCGTCGCATAGGTCATACCACTCGGTAGGCTGAGGGTAGTGGCTCGTACGCACGGCATTGAGATTAAACTGCTTCATAAGCGTGATATCCTTGAGCATAAGCTCTCGGCTAACCACATGGCCCGTTGCGGGGTTATGCTCATGGATATTTACACCATTTATCATCAGACGCTTGCCATTGAGCCATAGCTGCGCATCACGAATCTCGACCTTGCGAAATCCTGTGCGCACAACCGTAGACTCCACGACATTGCCCTTGATATCCTTTAGTGTGAGTAGCGAGGTATAGAGATATGGCTTCTCGTAGTTCCAGCTCTTGACCTTAGGTAGCTCGAGGCTGAAATCTATTCGCTCTAAGCAACCCTTATCAACGCTACATGCCCTCTCAAGACGCTTTACAACAGCGCCCTCGGCATCACGCAACTCTACCTCAACAATACCGCTAAACGGCTCTGAGTCAACATTCTCCACCACAACCTCAGCCGAGTAAAGACCCTTGGTGTAGCTCGCATCGAGGTCGCCAATTACGAATGCATCGGCAATACGCACCTTGTCGACCGAGTAGATCTTCACGCCACGGTCGAAGCCCGACAGACGCCAGAAGTCCTGATCCTCGAGGTATGAGCCATCCGACCAGCGGTAGCCCTCCACAGCAACCATATTCTCGCCCTCAGCGACATACTCCGTAATATCAAACTCAACAGCAGTCTTTGTACCCTGCGAGTATCCTATTTTGTGGCCATTCACCCAGACATGCATCGCCGCAAGACCCGACTCGAAGTGCAGAATAGTGCGTCGCTCGGCCCAACCCTTTGGCAGCTCGAACGTATGGCGATAACAGCCCGTAGGGTTATCGTCGTGGGGTATATATGGCGGATTCTTGGGGAATGGATAGTTCACGTTGGTATATATAGGCACACCATAGCCCAAGACCTCCCAATTACCTGGCACAGCAATAGTTGCCCACTTAGAATCGTCGTACTCCAGACTCCAGAAACCCTCGGGACGCTCAGCAGGACACTTCGACCAGCAGAACTTCCACTCGCCACTAATATCCACAACATACTCCGACACGCCACGCTGCGCTGCAGCCTCGACTGAAGGGTATGGCACAAGGGTCGCACGATGAGGCATGCGGTTTATGGCAAATATCTCGGGTTGCTCCCACACTGGACGCTCCTGGGCCGTGGCAAGAGAGCAGCAGAGAAGAGTTAGGATAGATATAATAAGTTGTCGCATAGCTACTTAATAATTAGATCATCAACACAAATCTTTGGGACATAGTGCACACCACCCTCACGATAGTACGTGAGCGAGTCGCCCTCGTGGCATGGCACAAGCTCTATACGCTCATCGGGGCGGCCTATGGCCAGCACAAGCAGTGGCTCGTAAGGAAGCTGCAACACCTCACGAATCTCGGCATGGTCAAAAGCACCGATGCAGATACCTCCAAGACCGAGCTCCGTGGCACGCAGAAGCATAGACTGCGCCACAATGCCGAGGTCCATATCGACATATTTCGACTCCTCGACAGTTGAACATATCACCACAAAGGCACGTGGCTCAGTGCCTGAGAATGGAAGATGAAGCTCTGGCAGAGCACCACCTAAGCGTATATGTTTGAGCACCTTATCAGCCTCGTCGGAAAGTACTGGGCGGAAGCGCAGCACCTGCTGGTTGCGTGCCGAGGGGCATAGCGTTGCTGTCTCGATTATGCTGCGTAGCTGGTCGTGGCGCACCACAAACTTATTATCGTAGCCACGGTAGCTACGGTTGCGCTGCAAGAGGCGACCGAGCGAGGCCACACGACGTGTTGTGGCTGGCTGGTTGCGATAATCCTCCATACGTTTCTCAAGATAGTTGTCTGCCATAGTTTCGAGTGTGTTATACTACAAAGATAGTTAAATTATCTTTGTAATACAATTTTTTTATATCTTTGCAGCCGCATATGCGCTCTATCGCTGCCACGCAAGTGGGGGAGGAAAGTCCGAGCAACATAGAGCACCACGCAAGTTAACGGCTTGATACTCGTGAGGGTATAGTAGCGTAGAAGAAAATAACCGCCTCGCAAGAGGTAAGGGTGAGAAGGCGGGGTAAGAGCCCACCGCGAGGGTAGCAATACTCCTCGGCAGTACGCCTCGTGGGTTGCAAGACCATGTATACCGACAATTAAGGGTTGCTCGTCCAATGTCGGGGGGTAGGTTGCTAGAGACGGCAAGTGATTGCCGTAGTAGATAAATGATAGAGGCTCGCTCCCTTGGGAGAGAGTACAGAACTCGGCTTATAGCGTATGCAAAATTAAAGGGGTTATCCGCAGTGGACAACCCCTTATTTTTATTCAGCCGTGGCTATTACTTCTGGAAGATCTGAACGGTCAGAGGCTCCTCGCCAAGCTCAACCTTCATGGTCTTGAGCTCACCCGCAGCAGTGTAGTAGCGCAACTCATACTCTGTGTTCTTAGGCAGAAGCACCGAGAAGAGGTCGTTCATATCACGAATCTCGCTCGCTGTAAGGCCACCACCCATCTGCTCAGTGCCACGGAACACGTCGACACCCATAGCCACACGATCATCAGAGTGCTCAGTCTTGCCCTGCTCCTTGTAGCCAGCAATGCGCAAGAAGGTGTGAGTACCAGCCTCAATGTGGCGAGTGTACTGGTCGTATGCCAGGTCGATATAGCGCTTTGTAACGTTCTCAGCACCAACGAACTTAGGGAGATCCTCGATCGAGCCACTCTCATCCTCATCTGCCCACACCATAGGGAACCAATCATCAGCCTTGCCAAAGCGTGTGGCATAGATTGCATAGGTGCGGTTGTCTGCATTTGCCTTCGATGCATCGGCCATAAACCAAAGGTGGTCGAGCTCGGATGGGAAGTAGTACTCCGTAACACGCCACTGGCCGTCGAGCCATACCTCTGTCCAGCTGTGGTTGCCACGATCATCGTGCCATGATGCAGTACCGGCAAATCGTGCAGGGATACCTACAGCACGATATGCATCTACGAGCAAGATAGCGAGGCCTGTGCACGAAGCCATACCCTGGCGCATAGACTCTCGTGGGCTCTGGTTGGTCTTCTCACGCTTGGTGTTGTAGTCTACACCTGTAAGGCGTGGGATATTTGCATTAACAGCGCAGATAGCATCATACATAGTTTTGCACGTATCTACGGCAGGTGAGAAGAGCTCGAAAAGCTCCTTGCGCCATGAGTCACGCACCTCATCGACAACGTGATAAGGGAGCACATCCTGCAAATATACCTCCTCGGGGAGTGCCTGTGCCCACGAATACTTCTCACGCACCATGGCCGAGTACTCCACGTTCTCACGAAGGAGCTCGAGGTCCATGTTCTTGAGATCCTCACGATACATGTTGATAAGCAGGTAGGCCATGTCGCGCTGCTCGGCCTCGGAGAGAGTGCCAAGGAGCTCAACAATCTCAGCAGAACGTCCTGACTCCTCGAGAGCCTGGCTAAGTGGAGCGTGGTAGCTGTTAGGGATACCTGCAGGGATATCTACCTCGGCCTTAGGCCAGAGGATGATAATCACGGCGATGACAACGCCGATGGCAATGTACAACCAATTCTTCATCTCTATCTCTTAATTAGGGTTAAAATCTTTGTTACCTCCTCCTGGTCAACAACTCTGAGCGAGAACTCGTCGACAGCCGCCGAGCCTCCCATCGAGATACGTGGGTTGCGATACTCCATGCCACCCAAAATCATGCGCTTAGCGCTGAAGTGCAGTGCATCGACACCCACAGCAGCAAGAGCCTCGGCATTAGATGCAACAACACCACTGCCTGCCATAATCTCGATGCGTCCTGCAGCACGCTCAACACCACGTGCTATATTCTCAATGCCGTCAATAGCCTTGTCGTAGCCACCCGAGGTGAGGATACGGGTACAACCCGTAGCGATAACATCCTCAACAGCCTGCTCGTAATCCGCAGTCATATCTACGGCACGGTGGAACGTAGTCTCCATGCCATGCGACGCCTCGACAAGCTGGCGTGTGCGCTCAATGTCTACCCTACCGTCGGCCGTGAGTATTCCGAATACCACGCCCGTAGCTCCTGCACGTCGTGCATACTCAATATCCTGGAGCATGGTCTGAAACTCCTCGTCGGAGTATAGGAAGTCGCCACCACGTGGACGTATCATCACGCTGAGTCCAAGACCCTCGATTTTAGATACTCGCTCAATAGTGGCATACGAGGGGGTAACACCTCCCTCGGCAGGCGAGGCACATAGCTCAACACGGTCAACACCAAGGCGCTGAGCAACACGGCAAGCCTCGACCGAGTAGGCACACAACTCGGTCTTGATATTCTTAGAGTATTTCACTGTCAATCAATTTATTAAGTACAGCATACACGGTCAAACCCGCAACCGAGCGGATACCCGTCTTATGCACAATATTCTTTCTATGCGAAATCACTGTATGGGGCGATATGAATAGCTCAGTGGCAATCTCCTTGTTGGTATATCCCTTGGCCACAAGCACCAGCACATCACGCTCACGCTCCGAGAGATCGTGGCTCTCGGCATAGTTGTGCTGCACGGGGGCATCGTGGGCCTCGCGCAACACTCTGAGTATCTCCTCGGCAGTCGAGTAAATCGAGATTGTCGCTACAGAGCCTCGCAACGACTCCGGATCAACAAGCGCCGTCTGCAGAGCTACCACAGGCAGATCTTTGAGCTGCTCACACCCCTCAACAGCACGCAGCTGCGACACCGAGGCAACGACAACATCGACCTGAGCATGTCGCTCGCCAGAGGCCTCGAACTCAGCCACGGAGCGATAGGTAGCCACAACCTCGCACTCGCCACTGCGCAGCAGGAGCGACTCAACACCCGCAGCAACAACCCTCGCCGGCTCGATAATTAGCACTAAGGTACGTTTCATCGCTACTTCGTGTTTTTGAATTTAGCAACCAGGGGTCGCAACAGATACATCTCGATGTCGCTATGTCGACGTAGGTCGTCACGCAACATATAGATATGATCGAGCATGGTGCAGCGTAGAGGCGTTGGCACCTGCTCGGGGAGGCTCTTGAACACCAGCGAGGCGATGTCGTTTGTACGATCGTCGATATCGCCATGTGGCGCCTCGAGCATCGAGAAGTCGGACGATACTCGGGCCTCGGGGCACTCTATCAGCGAGAATATATTGCGCTCCTCCTCCTCGAAGTGGGTGGCAAGGAAGCCAACATAATCCTTGTAGAAGCTACGCAGCGCACGCTCCGAGATCATATCGCAGTGCTCAAGTACCTTGTCCAGGTGCGAGGCAACGTGCGGAAGCATGTAGCCTATGTAGTAGCGGTGCGAAGCACGCAGGTAGGCCACCACACCCTTGAGCATATCGACTCTGAGCAACTCATCCGAGGGACGATACGTCGACGAGAGGTGCATAGCACAGAGCATAAGGAATAGATCTGAAGGATAACCCTCGCGACGACAAATCTCCTCGACAGATACATCGCCAAAGGGGAGTGATATGTCAAGACGCAGAAATATAGACAACAACGAAGGGTGGCTGTCGATAAGCTCAAAGAGCTTCATGTCGGGCGAAAGCATCGACACAGGATCCACTATATTTATCTTATTCATCTGTATATCAAAGTATTGCGATGCGCAACACAATCTTACGCACCATTTATAGTGCAAATATATAGATAATTTCGCAAAAGAGCAATCCCAACATGTGGGGATGAGTCTCGAGCATAATTACCTAAATGGCGTGATTGCACGATTGGAAAATATGTCGGATCTTTGCACCATGAAAATTTCCCTCTGCAAATTACCTTTGTAAGAGCCAACAGAGGGGTGTAAATTATAGTACGATCTTTTTAGTTTTTATTGGGTGTCATCTTTGCCCGAGAGGCAAGGATAGGGGGATCGGTCCACGAGGCCGATCCTTTTTTTTATTTTTAGGATATGATGAGTTATGGTGGGTTTTAATGGGTAAATATATTAACTCACGGAAACTTATTGTAACTCATTAAAACTCAGCGACCACCCTCACTAAAAGTGGCCAAGAGCTACACACAATAAAAAAAGGCGACGATGGGTCGCACACAAAGCGTACGTCCCATTATCGCCATCTTTTGTTAGGGCCACAATCGGCCTCTTATCAAGGAATTAACCGATGAGTGCCTCGTAAGCTGCTGCATCAAGAAGTGCGTCAACCTCAGCTGGGTTAGACATCTTGATCTTAACCAACCAACCCTCGCCGTATGGATCCTTGTTAACGAGTGAAGAGTCTGCCTCAACAGCCTCGTTGAACTCGATAACCTCGCCAGATACTGGAGAGAATGCATCAGATACAGTCTTAACAGCCTCGATAGAGCCGAACACCTCGTTAGCCTCGATATTCTCGCCTACAGTAGGAACGTCAACGAATACGATATCGCCAAGCTGTGACTGAGCGTAATCAGTAATGCCGATAACGGCAACATCACCCTCTACACGGCACCACTCGTGGTCGTTAGAGTACTTCAAATTAGCAGGTACATTAGCCATAATTCAAGTAGTATTAAATTGTTGTTTTGTTGTTTCTCGCTTCAAATTTGCTGGTTTCGCAACCACAAATATATTATTTTTTTGTCGTACTGAAAAATTTTACACAACTTTTTTACACCGACACCACCTTTTTCGTCGTTGTTAGCGTATAAAGTTTGTCATTACACGCTCCTCGGCAGCAGGACGTGGGGTGTTGTCTGCGGCAATCTTGCGCATGAGCCACACCATGTTTCTTGCCAGCTGACGCAGCGACTGCAGACCCTCCTCATCCTGAAGCACCTCGCCTGGCGTGCGGCCATGGGCATTATTCCAGTAGTGCGATGACACCACAGGCATATTGTTGATCGTGAAGTATTTGTTGAGTCTATCGAAGGTTGCCGTGGCACCACTACGACGGCATACGGCCACCGATGCTGCGGGCTTATACTGCAGATGACGGCCTGCGGCAAAGAACAATCTATCGAGGATGGCACAGAGCGAGCCATTAGGGCCAGCGTAGTAGACTGGCGAGCCTACGACAAGAGCATCGCACTCCTTAGCCTTAGCCTCGAGCAGCATGTAGAGCGGATCGCCAAAGGCACAAGTGCCGGTCTGGGCGCAGCTAAAACAGCCTATGCAACCCTGCACAGCACGCATGCCAATATGGATAATCTCGGCCTCGACACCCTCCTCTCGGAATGTTGCAACCATGTGATTTAGAGCCTCGAACGTATTTCCTGTGGCATGAGGACTGCCATTGATAAGAAGAACTTTCATTGTCGTAAGGTTTTTTATTGTTTATGAGGCAGAACGAACTCCACCTCCTTGAATGCATATTCACGAATGGTGCCATCCTCGTGCTCCAGGCGCAGCTCGCCCGAGGGGCGCACACCTCGAATTATAGCTCTAAACTTCTCGCCCGAGGCAAGGGCATATATATGCTGCTCGTCGAGGTGATACATGAGCTCTCGGTAACGCTCCTCGATAGCCGATTTATTGCCCTCGAGCAATCTGCCGTACCACGCCTCGAGGTTAGCCATATAGCGCTCGAGCACCTCACGGCGATCAAAGCTGGCACTACGCAGCAAGGCCATAGATGTCGGATTTGGCAGGTCGGCAGGGAACTCTCGCTGGTTGATATTCAGGCCAATGCCCACAATCGTGCGAACAATACCCTCGGTAGATAGTTGGTGCTCGATAAGCACGCCGGCAAGCTTCGAGTTGCCAGCATAGAGGTCATTGGTCCACTTTATACGACACTCAATGCCGTACTCGGCCATGGTGTCGACAAGAGCAAGCGCCACAACCTCGGAAAGCAGAAACTGCTCAACAACAGGCAGGAAGGTTGGCTTGAGCACCACGGAGAAGGTAACATTCTCGCCCTCAGCACTATGCCAGGAGTGGCCACGCTGACCTCGGCCCGAGGTCTGGTACTCGCTCCAGATGGCGTCGAGGTGGTCGTAACACTCCTTGCGTGCCTCGTCGTTGGTCGATGTTGTCTGCTCGATATAGTGAATCATATATTACATAATGGTTAATTATCAGTCAAAGATAGAAAAAATCTTATAAAAATGGTTATCTTTGCAGATATATATAGATGTAGATATGGAAAAGAGATATATAGCACTACTCCTGTCGCTGATATTCATCGCCTCGTGTGGCGGTCAGAATAGCACAAATAGTGGCACAGCAAAGAGCGTCGAGGCAAAGCCTAAGCGTGTATTTGCCAAGTTATTAGACTATCGCATTGTGGCGCAGTATCCTCACTCGGCAGATAGCTACACGCAGGGTCTGCAATATGTCGACGGCGTGATGTGGGAGGGCACAGGCCAGGAGGGCGACTCGCACCTCCAGACAATAGACCTCAAAACGGGCAAGGTTAATATCGTAGCCTCGCTCCCTGACAACGAGTTTGGCGAGGGCATAACACACTACAAAGATCGCATCTACCAGCTCACATGGCTCTCGCACGTGGCACACCTCTATGACAAGAGCGGCAAGGAGCTGCGCACCATAACCTTCGAGGGCGAGGGCTGGGGCCTTACAACCGATGGTGAGCGTCTGTTCCTCTCGGATGGCACGCCAATCATTCGCATCGTAAACCCCGAGACCTTTGCTACCGAGGATACGCTATGTGTGATGTACGACGGCTCGCCACTGCAACATATCAACGAGCTGGAGTGGATCGATGGCTATATCTGGGCAAATGTATACCTCACGGACTCTATCGTCAAGATCAACCCTAAGACGGGCAACGTAGAGGCATATATCGACCTGCCAGCACTGCGCCAGCACCTGGTAAAAAACCCCGAAGCTGAGGCCTGCAACGGCATAGCCTACAACGCCGAGAATGGACACCTGTACGTTACGGGCAAGGATTGGAACAAGATTTTCGAAATTGAGATCATATATTAGTTAGTTATGAGCACTATTAAGCAACGAATATTAGAGTTACTCGATCGTCATATCATAGTCAAGGATTCGGCCGTTGGCACCACCCTCGTGGGCAATCGCCGTGATGTTGCACCCGAGAGCCTCTCGCTGAGCAACCCCGAGGCCGTAGTTGCCATGTACGAGGCGTCGCTCAAGGCGGGAGCAAAGATCCTCACCTCGAACACCTTCCTAAGCGATCCACTCATGCTCAAGGAGTGTGGCATCGAGGAGTCGTGCGACACCATTGTCGAGGCCTCTATGCGCCTGGTGCGTGAGGCTATTGAGCGTAGCGGCAAGGAGGCCTTTGTGGCGGGCTCGATAGGCCCTTCGACACGCAACATATCGCTTGCTATCGACCTCACGGAGGAGGAGCTTCGCAACTCATATCGCACACTCATCGAGGCTCTTAAGCGCCATGGTGCCGACATCATGCTCATCGAGAGTATCACCGACGTGCGCAATGCCGAGATTGCGGCAGAGCTATGTCGTGAGATAGCCCCCGAGTGCCCTATCATCTTCTCGGCAACGCTCTCAAAGATTGGCGGTCTACTTATCTCGGGTCGCCCCATCGAGAAGTTTGTCGAGGATGTATCAAAATATGAGCCTCTGGCCATTGGCTTCAACTGCTCGTATGGCGTCAAAAACATTGTCGACAACATCGAGCTGCTCACACGTTTCACCACGCTGCCAACCTACGCCTCACCCTCAGCGGGTATTCCCGATGCTAAGGGCAAGTATCCCGAGAGCGTAAAGAAGCACACCGAGACGTTGCGCACGGCTGCCGAGCGAGGCCTGCTCAGCATTGTTGGCGGCTGCTGCGGCACAACAGCAGAGTACACACGCAGCGTAGCGCAGATGGCACGCCACTACAAACCACGCAAAACTAATAGCAATGAATAGCATAGAACTACGCCGTGCACTGCATCGCAACCCCGAACTTTCGTTCCAGGAGCACGACACACAGCGACTCATAATTGAGGCTCTCGAGGCCGAGGGCATAAGCTATCGCAAGATTGCCAACACGGGCGTTCTGGCCAAGATCGAGGGCGAGCGTGGTAACCTAAGACGTGCTGTGGTGCTGCGTGCAGACATCGACGCACTCCCCATCAAGGAGCTCAACAACGTTGAGTATTGCTCAGTGCGTGAGGGCGTTATGCACGCCTGTGGCCACGATATGCACACAGCCATACTCTTTGGCGTGTTGCAGGCAATGAACCGAAAACGAGATTTCGAGGGCACGCTCTTTGGCCTCTTTCAGCCTGGCGAGGAGCTCAACCCTGGAGGCGCTGTCAAGGTACTCGAGGAGCATCCATTCGAGGGCTACGACGTGGCTGCCGTCATAGGCGAGCATGTCGACGCAACACTCGAGGTGGGCGAGATAGGTATCTGCCCTGGTCAGTTCATGGCCTCGAACGACGAGCTGAGATTCTACATCTCGGGCCGTGGAGGACACGCCGCACGCCGCTCTACTATCGACGACAGTGTATCGGCTATGGCCGACATGATTCTTCGCTCCACGGCGCTCAACACTGCAGAGTGCGTACTCTCTATCGGCCGAGTAATTGCCGACGGCGCTACCAACGTAATCCCCGAAAAGGTGTATGCCGAGGGTACGATGCGAACCTTCGACAAGGAGTTGCGCGAGCGCACGCACAGCTATCTACACAACAACGCCCGCTCAATATCCGAGAAGTACAACGTTAAGGCCGAGGTAGATATCAGCTATGGCTACCCATGCGTCGTAAACGACGTAATGCTCGCCTACGAGGCTATGATTGTGGCCTCGGACGAGGGCATTACAGTTAGGGAGCTCAAGCCTATGACCACGGCCGAGGATTTTGGTCACTATACCGAGGTGTACCCCTCGCTCTTCTATCGCCTTGGCGTGGGCAGCATGGCTGGAGGCTCGCATACGGCGACATTCCTGCCCGACGAGCGAGCAATCGAGATTGGCGAGCGCATGATGCAACGCATGGCGCTCCATGTTTTGAACAAGTAAGATATTTTTTAGATGGCTAAAAAGAGAAATAAACGAGGTAACAACCGCGATGAGCGTGCCTCGTTCATTGTAGACATGTTTCGCGAGTTCCCCGACAACAAGTTCTCGCTCAAGCACCTTGCCGCAGCTTCGGGAGGTGCCGACCGTGATGGCCGCACCATGACCTTTGCTATTGTGCGCCAGCTCATGGAGGATGGCTTTGTCGAGGAGGTTGCACGCAGCAAGTACCGCCTCTCGCGCTCGGCAATGCCACGCTACGAGGGCGTTGTGCGTAGCTGCACACCTGGAGCACTCTATGTCGAGGTCGAGGATCTGGAGAGCGATGTATATGTAGCACGCCGCAATGGTGGCGGTGCTCTTGAGGGCGATAAGGTGCAGATTGTCGTGGCACGCCGCTCACGCAGTGGTGAGCTTGAGGGCACCATCGTGGCTGTCACAGAGCGCTCAACACGCCCATACGTGGGTACGGCACAGCTCACCACAAACTCGATATTCGTAACACCCGACACCCGACGTCTGGGCTGCGACATCTACCTGCCACGCAAGTACTACTCAAAGGTCGAGGAGGGCGACAAGGTTCTGGTACGTGTGATCGACTGGCCCGAGGGCGAGCGACTGCCTCATGGTGAGCTGCTCGATATTCTGGGCAAGGCGGGAGATAACGACACCGAGATGCATGCCATACTCGCCGAGTTTGACCTACCCTACCGCTTTGAGCGTGAGGTGCTTCGTGCTGCAAACAGCATTGACGAGGGTATCACATCTGAGGAGATTGCCCGCCGTCGTGATATGCGTGATCGCATAACATTCACAATAGACCCTGCCGACGCCAAGGACTTCGACGATGCTCTCTCGCTCCACAAGCTCAGCGAGGGAGTGTGGGAGGTCGGTGTACATATTGCCGACGTGACACACTACGTGGAGAGTGGCTCGGTGGTCGACAACGAGGCAGTGGAGCGTGCTACGTCGGTATATCTCGTAGACCGCACCATACCTATGCTGCCCGAGCGACTATCCAACGAGCTGTGCTCGCTGCGCCCCAACGAGGATAAGCTCTGCTTCTCGGCAGTATTCACAATAAATGAGAATCTCGACATTATCGACGAGTGGTTTGGTCGCACGGTAATTCACTCTAACCGCCGCTTCACGTACGAGGAGGCTCAGGCAGTAATCGAGGGTGGCGAGGGTGACTTCCGCCAAGAGATTCTCACGCTCAACACCCTAGCTCAGGGCCTTCGCAAGGAGCGATTTAAGCATGGCGCCATAGCCTTTGAGCGTGACGAGATACGCTTCAAACTCGACAGCAAGGGTGCACCTATTGGTGTATACACCAAGGTACAGAAGGAGTCCAACCAGCTTATCGAGGAGTTTATGCTCCTTGCCAACCGCCGTGTTGCCGAGTTCTGCGCCCACAGAGTGTCGAATGGTCGCAAGGTGCCACGCCCCATGGTATTCCGTGTGCACGACGAGCCATCGGAGGAGAAGCTTGAGCGCTTCAGAGAGTTTGCCATGCGCTTTGGCCACTACTTCAAGGCGACAAAGGGACGTGCCATTGCCAAGGAGATGAACAAGTTGCTCGGAGGCATCGCTGGTCGTGCCGAGGCAAATGCTATCACCACACTTGCCGTGCGAAGCATGGCCAAGGCGGTATATACCACCGACAACATCGGCCACTATGGCCTTGCCTTCCCATACTACACGCACTTCACCTCGCCTATTCGTCGCTACCCCGACATGATGGTACACCGACTCTTGGCAAGCTACCTCGCAGGAGCAAAGACGGCAGATAAGCGCCAACTCGAATCCCTCGCTCTACACTCTACCGAGCGTGAGATTGTGGCCTCGGAGGCCGAGCGTGCAAGTATCAAGTATAAGATGGCGGAGTTCATGAAGGACCGCATCGGCGAGGAGTTCGATGGCGTAGTATCGGGCTTGACCGAGTGGGGAGTATACGTGGAGCTCGACGAGACACATGTCGAGGGCATGGCCTTCCTACGTGACATCGACTCGGACGACTACTACCGCTTCGACGAGGCACGCTACGAGGTTGTGGGCCGCTCATCGGGCATACGCCTCACGCTTGGCAGCCGTGTACGTGTGCGTGTCAAGGGTGTGGATATGAATCGCCGCACACTCGACTTCAAACTACTTCTATAACAACAAATTAAGAGTTTAGCTATGCAGATAGAAGATATCTTGGAGAAGGCTCTGCTACGCACGCCACTGACACGTGAGGAGGCATACTTCATATACGACAATGCACCGCTCCATGAGCTATGCAGCATTGCCGACGCCATACGCAAGAGCACGGTCGACGACCCCGAAGTCGTGACATGGCAGATAGACCGCAACGTCAACATCACAAATGTATGCAAGTCGGGCTGTAAGTTCTGCAACTTTCACTGCAAGCCCCACCAGAGCGACAAGGCCTACATAACAACCATTGCCGAGTATCGCACTAAGATCGACGAGGCATTGGCCCTGGGTGCCGACCAGCTACTGCTTCAGGGCGGCATGCACCCACGTCTGGGCATAGAGTTCTACGAGCGTCTGTTCCAGCAGATTAAGAAGGAGTACCCCACGTTGCGCCTCAACGCCCTTGGCGCACCCGAGGTGGCACACATAGCTCAGGTGAGCAACATAACAACCATCGAGACTCTACAACGTCTGCGTGCTGCGGGCCTCGACACCCTGCCTGGTGCTGGCGCCGAGATACTCTCGGAGCAGGTGCGCAAGCGCATATCTCCGGCCAAGCCCTCGGCACGTGAGTGGATACGTGTGATGCACGAGGCGCATATCCTCGACATACCCACCACGGCAACGATGATGTATGGCCACGTGGAGCAGCCACACCAGCGCATAGACCACCTCATCACGTTGCGTGACCTTCAGGCGGCAAAGCCCGAGCACTCACGAGGCTTCACAGCATTTATTCCATGGATATTCTGCCCCAAGGGCACACAGCTCGAGCGTGAGGGCATAGCACCCCGATTCTCTGCTACGGAGTATCTGCGCATAATAGCCATGAGCCGAATCATACTCCACAACATACGCAACATTCAGGCATCGTGGCTCACCGTGGGCAAGGAGGTTGCCGAGCTTGCACTCAAGAGTGGTGCTAACGACATGGGCTCGATAATGATTGAGGAGAATGTAGTATCGTCGGCAGGTGCCTCAACACGCTTCGACCGCGAGGCGATGCAGGCAACAATACGTCGTGCGGGATTTACCCCACGCCTACGTGACCAGCTATACAACTACCGTGACTAATATATAATAAATAGGTATATAAAATATTAAAGCCTGTCCGCTGGGGACAGGCTTTAATATTTTGTAACTGCTCGAAACTATCTCTCGGGCTTGATATCCTTAACTCTAAGCTGCTTTGACACCGTGCCACGATAGTGGTTCTCCACGATCTGATAGCATACCGACACTGGCTTGCCTGCACGCACCCACTCGTAGTGTGTAGGCTGCTGGAAGGCAATAGCTGGTATTGTGGTGTGAGGCTTCTCACGCTGCATGAGGTCCATGCGCAGGTGGTCGCACTCTGCACCTACGAGCTTTGCATCGCCACGATGGTTGGTAGCACCACGAGTCATAAAGACTGGAGCGGTATTACCTGGGCCAAATGGCTGGAAGCCATTGAGCTGGCGGTGGAACTCATCGGTAATCTCCGAGAAGAGCAACTCGCTATCAATATCTACCTGAGGCACAAGGATGCTTGGGTTGATATTCTCCTCGACATAGTCATTAAAACGCTTGGTGAAGGCCTCGACATTCTCCTCCTTCATCGTAAGACCTGCGGCGTACATGTGTCCACCGAAGTTCTCAAGTAGGTCGGAGCACGACTCAACAGCCTGGTAGAGGTCGAAACCTGCAACAGAGCGTGCCGAGCCCGTAACAAAGCCATTCGACTTAGTGAGCACCACCGTAGGACGGTAGTAGGTCTCGATGAGTCGTGAGGCAACGATACCCACAATACCCTTCATCCAGCGAGGATTGTAGATAACAGTGCTCTTCTTGGCCTTGAGCTCAGGGTTAGACTCAACATAGTCGTGAGCCTCCTGCGTAACGTTGCGGTCGATGCTCTTACGATCCTGGTTATAGGAGTCGATAACCTCGCCGAACTTTGCCGCCTCCTGCTCGTTACCCTCGATAAGAAGGCTCACGGCAGCATGGCCACCCGAAGGTGCGGCATTCTCGTCGTCCTCGTCCATGCGCATACGGCCTGCGGCATTGATGCGTGGGCCAATCTTAAAGACGATGTCGTCGATAGTAATGTTGTGACCCTCAAGACCGCAGATCTTGATGATCGAGAGTAGTCCCTTCGAAGGCTCAGCGTTGAGCTTACGAAGTCCGTAGTATGCCAATATGCGGTTTTCGTCCACAAGAGGCACAATATCCGAAGCGATACTTACGACCAACAAATCGAGCAAGTGCTCAATCTCCTTGAACGGAATATTGTTGCGTCGTGCATAGGCCTCGACAAGTTTGAAACCAACGCCACAGCCCGACAACTCATCGAATGGATAGTTGCAGTCTGTGCGCTTTGGATCGAGTACTGCCACAGCCTCGGGGATCTCCTCGGCGGGCAAATGGTGGTCGCAGATGATGAAATCCACGCCCTTCTGTTTGGCATAGGCCACCTTTTCGACAGCTTTGATGCCGCAGTCCAGAGCTATGACCAGCTTAACGCCTTTACGTACAGCATGGTCGATGCTGCGGATTGATATGCCATAACCATCGACATATCGATCTGGAATGTAGAACAACAAATTTTTGTGTCCAATCTGGCTTAGGAATTTGTAGACCAGCGCCACGGCAGTGGTTCCGTCGACATCGTAGTCGCCATAAATCATTACCTTTTCGCCTGTCTTCACAGCCTTCTCGATTCGCTCCACAGCTCGCTCCATATCCTTCATTAGGAATGGATCGTGCAAGTCGCGTAGCGATGGCGAGAAGAATTTCTGAGCCTTCTCGACGGTGTCTATGCCCCTCTGAACCAGCAGGTTGGTCAAGACTGGGGACATGCGTAGGTGCGAAGCCAAAGACTCCACCACCGAGCGCTCGCCCTGCGGCTTGACAACCCATCTTTTCTCTATGGGCATAATTTTTACTTTTTATATTTAACATTTAAATTTTTCGTTAGGTAGTGTATAAACTTGGGTTTTACCTCCTCCATAGTTACCTCTCGGCCCGTAAGCGTAGAGAGCGAGCATACACCACGATCGGTGAAGCCACAAGGATTGATGAGGTGGAACCACTTGAGGTCGGTCGACACATTCATCGCCAGACCATGCATCGTAACGCCATGCGAGGCACGCACACCCACAGCACAGAGCTTAACAAGGTGGTTGCCCTGAGTCACCCACACGCCCGAAGCACCCTCCGAACGATGTGCCTCGATGCCATACTCGGCAGCAAGGTCGATGACAGACTGCTCGAGTGCCTCAATATAACGTCGCACACCCAAGCCTATTGCGTCAAGATCAACTATTGGATAACAGACTAACTGTCCGGGGCCGTGGAATGTGATATCGCCACCACGGTCTATATGATAGAACTCAGCACCAAGGCTACGAAGATACTCCTCGGTGCAGAGCATATTTTGCTGATCACCGCTCTTGCCAAGGGTGTAGACTGCAGGGTGCTCGACCATAAGGATGGTGCCACGTGGCTCATCCTCCGTAAAACTCTTCTCGAGCTTCTTACGACACAACGAGTCGAATAGCGAACGCTGCAAATCCCAGCACTCGCCATACGCCATACTCTGTAAATCTCTGATCTCTACTTCTTGCATACCTTCTTCACAGCTTCAAGTGCGGCATCGGCCAAATATGACGAACGCACCAATGGTGCACTCGCACAATAGCTGAAACCCATCTCAAGAGCTCTGAGTCGGTACTCTTCGAACTTGGCAGGAGTGATGTAATCCTTGACGGGATAGTGCTCCTTGGTAGGTCGAAGATATTGGCCGAGGGTAACAATGCTCACGCCTACATCACGCAGGTCGCGCAAAGTTTGAAGTATCTCCTCCTCGCTCTCGCCCAATCCGACCATCAGACCGCTCTTGGCAACCGCACCACTATCGGCAATATGCTTCAAGGTAGCGAGTGACGTGCGATACTTTGCACGTGAACGCACCTCGGGTGTTAGTCGCTCGACGGTTTCGATGTTGTGTCCCACAATGTCGGGACCAGATGCCAACACCACATCGAGAAGCTCGGGGCGGGCATCCATATCGGAAATAAGGAGCTCTATTGTTGCATCAGGATTCTCACGACGAATGGCCTCGACAGTGCGTGCCCAGATTGCAGCACCATGATCCTCGAGGTCGTCACGAGTAACAGATGTGACAACGACATGCTTTAGGCCCATGAGTCTTACGCTCTCGGCAACCTTCTGTGGCTCATCCTCGTCGGGAGGGAGCGGACGTCCGGTTGTAGTGGCGCAGAAACGGCAGTTACGAGTACAGATATCGCCCAAGATCATGAATGTTGCAGTGCGACGACTCCAACACTCCGCCTTGTTAGGACACATTCCGCTACTACAGATAGTATGCAGACAACGTCCCTCGACGATTTGCTCCACCTCGGCTGTATTAGCTGTGCTTCGCAGGCTAATCTTCAGCCAATCAGGCTTGCGCAGATGCTCGTAATGTTCACGTACCTTCGGCATTTTTAAGTTCACTTTTTTCCAATTGATGCAAAAGTACAAATTTTTTCAATAAATACAAAACTTTCGTACGAAATTTTACAATATTAGCACCTCACGCCACACTTCTTTGATTAAAGCCCCATGCGCCGCACCTTCCGAAGCCACTTTTTCGATCTCAAAATTGGGCCGATTTTCGAGGTTGAAGGATAGACCTCGAAAGGCACGATTTAGACTTCGGAGGCAAAAAAAATGTCGAGGCGCAAATATTTTTCACTTTTTCTGCACTCGACATAACTTTTTCTATATTTTTTGCTTTTTCGGCAATATTGCGTCACCATACCACTCTGGTTAGTAGCCAATTACACAACTACACACAGGCCAACCACCGCACTGGACTATGTGTGATATATTCAAAAAATAGATAGATTAATAAAATTTTGACTGTTATTTTGCTAACTATAACCAAAACTTATATTGTGATAAATATTTTTGATTTGCAACATTGATTTTTTCGCCATATATTTGCACCAGAAACAAAGAAATAAGACTAAAAACCGAATATCGGTTAATAAGAATAATAGGTTGATGAGTTCAAAACGAAAACTTTAAGTGAACTAAAGAATTGATGTAAGATTGGTGTAAAAAATTAGTAGTGTAAAGTTAAGATTGTTTGTGTCCGTGAGCTGTCCCATCGCAAGTGGGGCAGTTCCATTTTTGCGCCATACAAGACCATACCAGCAAAAAAGCCGTCATTGGGTAGTGTCCCATTGACGGCATTTTATATTAGAGCCACAATCAGCCCCTTATCAGAATATATCACTCGTGGTGATAGGGTTCGTTCTTCAAGATTGTAAAGGCCCTATACAACTGCTCGGTGAATATAGCACGCACGATCTGGTGCGAGAATGTCATCTTCGAAAGAGATAGCTTGCTATTAGCACGCTGATAGACCGCATCCGAGAAGCCATAGGGGCCGCCGATGACAAAGACAAGACGCTTGACACCCGACGACATACGCTTCTGTATCAAGTCGGCAAACTCGAGTGAGCGGAGCTCGAGACCATGCTCATCAAGGAGCACAAGGTGGTCCGAGTCACCCACAAGGCGGAGGATAGCCTCGCCCTCAAGGCGCTTCTGCTCCGACTCCGACAGCTTCTTGGTGTTACGCACATCGGCAAGCGTGGTTATAGCAAAGCGCACATAGTGGTTCAGGCGCTTGGTGTACATCGACACAAGTGCCTCAACCTCCTTCATATCGGTCTTACCGACAACGACAAGCTCAATATTCATAATCGACTATAGATCGCTATTCCACTCACCATCGGCACCCTCAAAAATTATGGGTCGAGTATCGCCATAAGACTTGAGCAGCTCGTAGGCCTTATACATATTATATCCATTGCCCGAATCGGCGCTGCCGAGCGAGAAGGCGATGATGCAGACATGGTTCTGCGCCCTGCGATACATGGCATCGACACGGCTCAAGTACTCCTCAACAAGCAGAGGGTCGTTCGAGGGTGTGCCATTGACATCACGGTTATCGCCTGCCGAGGGCGACGAGATAGCGGCACAATCTATGACATAGATGCCCACTCTGTCGCACAACGAGTAGAACCACTTAGGCTGTGGATACTGAGGACATAAGCAGTTGACGCCCTTAGACTTAAGCGCCTTAATCTGGCTCTCCGTAGTCTTGACATCTACGGCTGCGTTGTAGACCTCCTTCTTAAGCACGAGAGGTTTGTCGTAGAGCAGTATCTCACCCTTGTCGTTATAGCTATACTTGACAATACCCACCTTCATAGGTATATACTCTCGCAACACGCCACCACGCTTAACATAGAGCATAGCGGTATAGAGCTTTGGGTTGCCTGCCGACCAGCGGAACTGATTCGAGTTGTAGCTATATGGCTGGAAGGTCACAGTATCACGTGACTCAGCGAGGAAGGTATACTTATTTACCGAATAATCAACAAGTTTACCTGTAGGATCGTAGAGATCGTAACCCAGTTCAAGAACCTCATCGGTGGTAAAGGTGTTATCCACAACAGCATCGAGCTTGAGGCGGGCATAGGTATTCTTCATGTCGGGGATGAGTCGCACGTTATAGTCGAAGACACCCACACGGCGCTGACCAAAGATGTAGCAGTTCTCGAACTTCTTGCGTGAAGGCTGCGTAAGCCCCTCGGCAATACGCTCCATATAAGGCTCGTCGACAACTACCACGGCAAGGGTATTAGGACCCTGCTCGAGATAGGGCGAGAGGAGTATCTCCACGGGGGTGAAACGGTCGATAGGTGCTGTTATCTGCTCGCCATTGACAAATATAGAGTAGTCGGCACCGACATTCTCCATGTGCAGATAGATGCTAAAGTCGCCCCACGCAGCGGGCACATCGACCTCCTGCTCGTAGACAGCACGCACCGTACCCTCGGCCTCGAATTGCAGCTCGGGGCAGAAGCTCACGTATTTGTCAATATTGTCACGAACATCGTTCAGAGCATCCTCACGCTTGTCATAGCAGATAAACTCTGAGCGAGCCACTCGAGCCTGTGCCGAGAGCTCCTCGACCAGAAAAAGTGCAACAAAAAGCGTTGCAATGGTATAGAGAATAAATCTTTTCATAGAATCAATTTACCACAAAGGTACAAAAAAGCAGATAATATGCAATCGTTTACATTTTTTTTAGTAATTTTGCACGATTATACTGCGTTAATAACGCAACTAAGCAAAGAATTGATATACAAAAATTAGATAGACTATGAAACTTACACGTATTGCCGAGATCCTCAAGATGGAGGGCGACGGCAGAGATATCACCGTTAAGGGTTGGGTGCGCACCAAGCGTGGCAACAAGAATGTTGCCTTCATCGCCCTCAACGACGGCTCGTGCGTAGCGAACATTCAGGTCGTGGTAGACTTCTCGAAGATCGACGAGGCAGAGCTTAAGACTGTAACCACAGGTGCCTGCTTGCGTGTTGATGGTACTCTCGTAGCATCACTCGGCGCTGGTCAGGGTGTCGAGGTACAGGCGTCAAAGATTAAGGTTTACGGCACTGCAGATCCTGAGACATACCCACTCCAGAAGAAGGGTCACACTCTCGAGTTCTTGCGTGACATCGCCTACTTGCGTCCACGTACTAACACCTTTGGTGCTGTGTTGCGTATCCGCCACGCCATGGCCTACGCTATCCACAAGTACTTCAACGACAAGGGCTTCTACTACTTGCACACTCCACTCATCACAGCTTCGGACTGCGAGGGTGCTGGTGCAATGTTCAACGTGTCGACTCTCGACATGAACAACCCTCCACGCACTGAGGAGGGCGCAGTAGACTACTCTCAGGACTTCTTCGGCAAGCCATGTAGCCTCACAGTATCTGGTCAGCTCGAGGGTGAGCTCGGCGCTTTGGCACTCGGCCAGATCTACACCTTTGGCCCTACATTCCGTGCTGAGAACTCAAACACTCCACGCCACTTGGCAGAGTTCTGGATGATCGAGCCTGAGATGGCATTCTACGAGTTGCAGGACGATATGGACCTCGCTGAGGACTTCCTCAAGTACCTTATCCGCTACGCTTTGGAGAACTGCCGTGAGGACCTCGAGTTCATGAACAAGATGTGGGACAAGGGTCTTTTGGAGCGTCTGCAGTTTGTCCTTGACAACGACTTCGTACGTTTGAACTATACCGATGGTATCGAGATTTTGAAGGCTTCGGGCAAGAAGTTCGAGTTCCCATGCGACTGGGGCTGCGACCTTCAGTCTGAGCACGAGCGCTACTTGGTTGAGGAGCACTTCAAGCGTCCAGTCATCCTTATCAACTATCCAAAGGAGATCAAGGCATTCTACATGAAGCAGAACGAGGATGGCAAGACTGTACGTGCTATGGACGTTTTGTTCCCACAGATTGGCGAAATTATCGGTGGTTCGGAGCGTGAGGCCGACTTTGGCAAGCTTTGTGCAAGAGTTGATGAGTTGGGCATGAGCCGCAAGGAGTTGTGGTGGTACCTCGACACACGTCGTTGGGGTTCAGCACCTCACTCAGGTTTCGGCCTTGGCTTTGAGCGTCTTTTGCTCTTCGTGACAGGTATGGGTAACATCCGTGATGTGATTCCATTCCCACGTACTCCAAAGAACGCTGAGTTCTAAGCCTGCTCACACACCAAACAAGAAGAAGCCGTCTAACAGAGCCTTGGGGATAAGTGCCCTGGAGGCTATGTTATACGACTTCTTTGTTTAGGGCAGAGTATATTATAAATAACTATATAGTATGGCAAACCGACTTCAACAGACTATCTCGCTGCAGACCAAAATCTCGCCGCAACAGATCCAGATGATCAAGCTTCTGGAGCTGCCCACCATGCAGCTCGAGGAGCGTATCAAGCGTGAAATCGAGGAGAATATCGTGTTGGAGGAGGATGTAGAGAGCAAGGAGCAAGAGAGCGACGAGCCTACAAAGATATCGGTCGAGGAGTATATCGGCCGTGAGGACGACACCCCATCGTACAAGGCCCGCATAAACAACTTCTCCAAGGACGACAAACAGCGCCCCGTATATATCTCCGAGGGACGCTCACTCGGCGAGTCGCTTATCGAGCAGCTGCGTTTCCGCTCGCTTACTGAGCAGGAGATGATTGTTGCGGCATATATCGTCGGCAGCATCGACGACGATGGATACCTACGCCGTGACCTCGCCTCGCTATCCGACGACCTGGCATTTACTCGTGGCCTGGATATCAGCATCGAGGAGCTGGAGCGAATACTCGCCATAGTCCACGAGCTCGAGCCCGCAGGCATCGGAGCACGTTCGCTGCAGGAGTGTCTGCTGTTGCAGATGCGTGGCCAGACGCTCGATAGCAGCACCCGAAATCTCGCACACCGAATTGTATCTCAGCACTTTGAGGCCTTTGCTAAGAAGCACTATGAGCGTCTTATTGCCCGCCTTGGCGTGAGCGAAGAGGAGTTCCGCGATGCTATAGAGTATATACGTAGTCTATCGCCAAAACCTGGCAACCTATATGCCGAGGGAGGTATCGACACCTCACCATACATCACCCCCGACTTCCTCCTGGACAACAACGACGGCGAGCTACGCCTTTCGCTCAACTCGCAGGGCATTCCCGAGGTGCGCATATCTCGCCGCTACCGTGACATGATCAAGGATATGGTTGCGCCCGACGGCACAATAAAGGCTGAGGATAAGGAGGCTGTGCAGTTCGTAAAGTCGAAGATTGACTCGGCAAAGTGGTTTATCTCGGCAATCAAGCAGCGCCACGACACTCTCATGCGCACGATGCAGACGATACTCGACTTCCAGAGGGAGTACTTCCAGGATGGCGACAAGAGCAAGCTTAAGCCTATGATCTTGCGTGACATAGCCGACCGCACAGAGCTCGACGTGTCGACAATATCACGTGTGGTGAATAGCAAGTATATTCAGACTCCTTTTGGCGTGATACTACTCAAGTCACTATTCTCCGAAGCTATGCACACATCCTCGGGCGAGGAGGTATCGAGCCACGAGATCAAGACCATACTTCAGGAGTGTATCGACAACGAGGATAAACGCCACCCACTCACAGACGAGAATCTCATGGATATTCTCAACGAGCGTGGCTACCGCATAGCACGACGCACCGTGGCCAAATACCGAGAGATGCTCGACATCCCCGTGGCACGAATGCGAAAGCAGATATAACAAATTAGGCTGACCCTCAAGTCAGCCTAATTTTATTTTCCAAGTCGCTCTTTTATAATACTTTGGAAGAATTGTTCCTTGCTCTCTAACCAGCGAGGATCCGTTCCCATGTTGTGTCCCTTCTCGGCCGAGACTATCCAGCGCTTGGGTGCTCGGATTGAGTTGTAGCCGGCAAAATTAATATGTGGCGGACATATAATATCCTGAAGACCAAAGCCCATAAGCACAGGACACTCTATTCGCTCAGCAAGGTTCTTAAGGTCGAAGTAGCTCAACATCTTATACATTGCCTCGTGGCTAAGCTTCGTGCGTCGAGCCTCAGCCAGAAAGGCCGAAGCGGGCCAATCGACAATCTCGAAGTAGTCACGATAGTCCGACAAGAATGGCACATGGGGCGCAGCACCCGCAACACGACTATCGAGCGATGCGGCAGCGAGCGTCAGACCACCACCCTGCGAGCCACCCTGAAGCAGCACACAGCGGCTATCACACTTGGTCTGCGAGAGGACAAAATCTATGGCACGAATGGTGTCGAGTATCGCACCACGATAGTAGTAACTATCCTTATTACCAAGCTGATAGCACATCCAATCGCCATAGGTGTTGTATGGCTGATTTAGACCCTGACCACGCACCGAGAGGATAAACTCCGCACGATCGCCATAGTAGTTTCCGCTGGGTGCCCACGCATGTGCACCATAGCCCATAAATGTCACTATCGTTGGGTACTTTCCTGCGGCCTTAGGCACTGCCCAATAGCCACGCACGGTCTCGCCACCCCACGACTTCATCTCGACTACATAAACATCTCGCAGACTACCCGAAAGTTTAGCGTCGAGCGTTAGTTTGTACTCAGGATCCACAGCCGCAAGCTGCTCAAGACCCTCGGCCCAGAACTCCCAGATATCGGGCTCTGCATCCTTTGGCGAGAGGATATCTTCGGGGCTAATGCCGAAGATAAAGCTCTTGGATAGAGCACCATCGTCGTAGAGCGAAGCACGGTAGAAGCCAGGCTCGAGATCATCGACAATAAACTGCAGCTGGCAGGGCTCACCAGGGGCAATAGCATAGCTGCGAACAAGGCTTCTAAGCTCCTTGCCCTTATCCGTAGCAATGCTAAAAACGACACTGCCCGAGGCACCTTGCTCACCCGCAGTGAGCATTACGTTGAAGAATGCCTCGCCAGTATATATCCAGTCGTTAGTACAGACCACTCGAAGCTCGAAAAGGCCTTTGGCCGAGAGAGTTAACGAGCTTAAGAGCAGGGCTACGATGAGCGTGATATGTGACCTAAAGCGCTGCATAGCTTATCGATTAGTTACTCCTTAATATTACCCAACTGGCGGTTTGTGTTGCGGATGATTGTCATCGTAGATTCATCCTCAACAAAGATTGAGTTTAGTCCCTGCTGCTCCTGCGCTGGGTCGCCAGTGTAGTCGTCGCCCTTAGCCCAGTACTCGTGGTCCTCGACATGGGTCTCGGCATAGCCACCCCAGCTCCAGAAGTTACAACCAGCAAATACATCGTTTGCCTGACGTGCCTTGACGATAAGATCGAAGACAAATGTATAGTACATATCACGGCAAGTTACGGGGCTACCCTTGTGGAAGTCCATGTTGTCACGAGGCATACCAAACTCCTCAACCACAACAGGTTTTGCAATCTTGCGACCAAGCTCAAGGTGCATATTGATATACTCCTCGGTATTCTCGCACGACTTCTGCAAATCCTCGCGCATAGCATCGCCACGCATCCACTTCCAGTTGTATGGCCACACGTGACAGTTGACATACGAGATCTCCTCGAGGGCGTGAATCTTCTCGCAGAGATCCATATCCCACTCGCAACCATAGAAGCCCTCAGAGCCAGTCGAGATCATGTGGTTAGGATCAATCGAGCGGATGATCTTTGCCGACTCGGCAATCCACTCAGCAAAAGCCTCCTGATTTTCGCCCTCACGTGTTGCGCTAAAGGCACGTGGCTCGTTGCAAATCTGCCATGAGAAGATAGCAGGATCATCGATATACTTAACACCAGTGTAGCGATTAGTGCGGCTGATGATGTAGCGCAAGTGGTCATAAAAGATCTGCTTAGCACGCTCGTTGCGTACGAACTCACCTGCAAACTCATTGTACGAGAACCAGCCATCGACACGTGGCACAAGGACTGGAGTCTCGTTGGCCCACGCTACATACTGCGTGAAACCGCCGCTCCACTCCCAGGCATTATTAAAGTATAGTACAGCAGTCATATCTCGCTTGCCAAGCTCCATGAGCAGGAAGTCGAGGCCCGCCAAAACATCGTCGTTGTACTGGCCAGGCGCAGGCTGAAGGTTAGGCTCAATCTTTCCGAGCAGGCCATTCTCACCCTCACCACCTACCAACACACGGAGATTATCGATACCGTTGGCCTTCATAAAGTCGAGCTCCTTGCACAAGCGCTCACGGTTACCACCCTCACCCTCAGAGCCAAGAATTGCTCCATACCAGAAGTTGGTGCCCACGAAGTAGTATGGCTGGCCATTGCGCATGAACTGGCCATTCTCTACGGTGATAATGCTGCTCTCATTACACTCTGAGCCGCAAGATGTTAGGCCCAGTGCGAGGCTCAACGAAAGCACAACACTCAAAAGTCTAAAAATTCTCATTGGTTACATCAGTTTTCTGTTACACAAAAGTTGTTTTGGGCAAAGATAACAAAATTTTCGATACATACATCACGCCCGTTCAAAGATTTCGACTGGCAATAATTTGAACTAAATGGTATGTTCAACCCCTATTTTGGGCGTTTCACCTATTTTTTCACTCTATAATTGCTTAAAATTGCGAGAAAATCACTATCTTGCGCAAAAATAAAATAGATAACAAGGTATAGAAAATGTAAGTCACTGAATACCAACACACCATTTTGCTGCGTTAGGTATCTGGAGCAAGCGACAAGACTTAGCAAATTTTATACTTATACAACATGAGAATAATTATTAACTAACACTTATTGAACACATGAAAAAGTTTTTGTTTTTGATGGTTGCCCTTCTTGTGGGCTTCACAGCTTCAGCTCAGTCACTTCCAGACGTTAAGGTTGAGAACCAGGAGGGTAAGTTGGTTTCTATCAAGGAGCTCGCTGATGGCACTCCAATGATCATCTCATTCTGGGCTACTACATGCAAGCCATGTATCATGGAGCTCAACGCTATCAACGACTATCTTCCAGAGTGGTTGGAGGAGGTAGAGTTCAAGGTAGTTGCAGTATCTGTTGACGACGCTCGTTCAGTTAGCCGTGCTCGCAGCATGACATCTGGTAACGGTTGGGACGACTACATTTGCCTCTACGACAAGAACCAGGATCTCAAGCGTGCTATGAACGTGAGCCTTACTCCACACACATTCGTTGTTGATGGCAATGGCAATATCGTAGCATCACACTCTGGCTACACTCCAGGTAGCGAGCAGAAGCTCTTCGAGGAGATCAAGGCTATTAAATAATTTAGACCAAATAACTATGGTATAGGGAGTTGCAGGCATCTGCAACTCCCGTTGTGCCAAAATATAAACTTTCCGGAATGAAGAAATTTTTACTTTTTATCAGCCTTTTTGCCGTTGCATCGCTCACATCGAACGAGGCCTCTGCACAGATCAAGGCTGGCGAGGGTCAGGTGACTATCGCCTTGGAGAGCAACAGCTCTTACTATACTAAGGATAAGACCCTCGAGGATATTGGTCTTGTCGTTCCAGAGAAGCGTATTCGTGGCAACTTTGGTTCGAACGACTACCTCAAGGTAGACTACTCACTCGGTCGCTTCTCGGTAGGCGTTCAGGTCGATGGTTACCTTCCTGGCTTGTATGGCTACGACTTCTACGACTACTGCCTGCGCGATTCAAAGCTCAATATGTTCCTCTCAAAGTATGTTCAGTGGGAGGGTCAGAACTGGGGCGTTCGTCTTGGCGACTTGTTCGATCAGTTTGGTAACGGTTATATCTTCCGTGCTTACGAGGATCGTGCCTTGGGCTTCAATAACTCACTCGCAGGTGCTCGTGTTCACTACAACTACAACAACATGGTGAGCTTCAAGGCATTGGCAGGCCTACCACGCCTCTACGACGTACGTTCTAAGAGCACTGTTTGGGGTGCTGACCTCGCACTCTCAATCTCAGATATGATTGGTTGGAACAATGGTATCATTGGCATCGAGGGTAGCTATGTAGGTCGCTACCAGAAGGATGCAGCTATCAAGTTCCCTGTTGAGGGTGGCATGTTCAAGGGTGTTGACAACGACATTCTCAACATGGTTTCAGGTCGTTTGAACTTTGAGTTGGCAGGTTTCTCACTCCGTGGTGAGTATGCAGCAAAGCTCAACGAGGATATCTACAACCCTACAAAGGATGCTGCTAAGGGCAATGTTATTAGCCTTGACCTTGGTTACAACTACAAGCGCTTCTCTGCTTCTGCAACATTCCGTCGTCAGCAGAACATGACAACATTCATCGAGTACCGTCCAATGGGTATCGGTGGTGGTAACTCAATGACATACCTCCCATTGCTCACTCGTCAGCACACCTACTCACTTGCTAACCTCAACCCATACCGTGGTTCAAGCGTTCACACAGGTGGTGAGGTAGGTGGTCAGATCGACTTGTACTACTCATTGCGTAACCCTAAGGCTCGTGGCAAGTACTGGAACTTCCACGCTAACTTCTCGATGTTCAACACTCTCGACCACTACAGCAAGATGGCTAACATGGAGATGAAGGGTCGCAACGTGTGGATCGACGCTAACTTCGACGTAGAGCGCCAGTGGAACCGTCAGCTCAAGACTACATTCCTCTACTCATTCCAGCGTTGGGACGAGGAGATCAACCACTTTGATAGCCCTCACGCACACTACTGCCGCTCACACATCTTCGTTGGCGACGTAACATACAAGTTCAACAAGAAGCACTCTATGCGTGCTGAGCTTCAGTACCTTGCATCGAACGACTACGAGGGTGACTGGGTTGCTGCAACTCTTGAGTACAACCTCGCACCTATGTTCAGCTTCTACGTGAGCGATATGTGGAACTGCGAGAAGATGCAGGATGGTGCATACGGTAACTACTTCATGGATGTAAACACCTATGAGTATCGCCACGAGTTGTTGCACTACTACCAGGTTGGTGCAAGCTTCACATACAACAGCTTCCGTGCACAGCTCTCTTATGGCCGTAACCGTGCTGGTTATGTATGCTCTGGTGGTGTTTGCCGCTTCCAGCCAGCTTACACAGGTGTGAACCTCACTATGACTCTTTCATTCTAATAATTGAGAATAGAATTTATGAAGCTTACTAAATTTTTCGCTTTGGCACTCGCTGCACTTGCGTTTGTTGGCTGCACTGACAAACCTGAGGACGAGCAGCACAAGCCAACTGGCGAGGCAGTACTCACAGCCAACAACAGCTCGATCGAGGTAAACACCCCTATTGAGTTTACTGTGACTGCAACCGACGGTACTGACCTCACTGCCGAGGCTATCATCTTCGACAAGTCGCACGACTATGTCGAGGTGCCAAACCCATTCACGCCAACAATGGATGGCGAGTATGTGTTCTACGCTGTTATTGACAACATCATCACCCCAACAATCAAGGTAGATGTTGTGCCTACTATCCCTGCATTGCCCGAGGATAGCGAGCCTGAGAATACACAGTTCAACCACCGCATATTGCTCGTTGACCACACAGGTAACACTTGCGGCTACTGCCCTCAGATGATGAAGGCACTCAAGAGTGTTGCTGAGACTGGCGACTACCACTCTAAGTACTACGAGGCTATGGCTCACACATACTCTAACGGTGACCCTGCATACTCGGGTGCTGCAAGCGTGGTATCTAACCACCACGGTGTAAGTTCATACCCTACACTCACCTACAACTTCTACCACACAACTCAGTCGAGCTACAACGATGCTCACATCATGAGCCAGATCGACGCTTTGTGGAAGGCTGAGGGTGCTGATGCAGGTATCGCCGCTGCTGCAAGCCTCGCTTCAACATCGGTTATCGTGAACACTGAGGTTAAGGCTGCTGTTGCCAACGAGTACCGCATCACTGCGTGGTTGTTGGAGGATGGTATCTACGCTAAGCAGACTAACGGCACCGAGGAGTGGATGAACACTCACGACAATGCTATCCGTCAGCGTGTAACAAGCGAAGAAATCTCAGGTATCGATCTTGGTGCTTTGGAGGTTGGCCAGACTAAGTCTACGGCTCTCACCCTCAAGATTATCGGCAACAAGTGGGTACGTGAGAACCTCAAGGTTATGGTTATCGTGAGCGCTAAGAATAGCAAGGGTAAGTTCGATGTTGCCAACGTGGCAATCTGCCCTATCGACGACACCGTAACTTACGATTATAAGTAATAAACTATTCATTTTATAACTTAAAACATTTTACAACTATGAAACTTACAAAGTTTTTTGCATTTGCGCTCGCTGCGCTTGCATTCGTTAGCTGTACTGACAAGCCACAGGATGAGCCAACACCTCCACCTCCACATCCTACAGGTGACATCACTCTTGCTGCAGATAAGACAGCTGTAGAGATGGGTGGCACTGTAACATTCACTGTTACTGACGCTGAGGGTCAGGATGTTACATCACAGGCTAAGATCTACGACGCAGATTTCAACCAGGTAGAGCCACAGATTACTTTCAACGAGTCTGGTAAGTACGAGTTCTTCGCAACTCTCGGTTCAAAGAACTCTAACTATGTTACTATCGTTGTTATGGCTGACGTTCCAGTTGTTCCAACTGACCCACAGCCAGAGAACTTCGTGTTCAACCACCGTGGTCTTGTAATCGATCAGACAGGTGTTAACTGCGGTTACTGCCCAAATGCAACTGATCAGCTCAAGACTTTGGAGAACACTGAGTGGCACAAGTACTACAACGAGGTAACTTGCCACGCTGGTTCATACGCTGGTGGCGACCCAGGTAACTCAGCTGCTGCTAACGCTCTCAACCAGTTCCAGGGCAGCATGATCTCAGGTTACCCATGTATCTTGGTTAACTTCTACGGCAAGCCAAACAGCTACGGTTACAACGATATCATCAAGGTTCTCCAGAACTACATTCAGAAGAATGGTGTTGACGTAGGTATCTCATTGGCTGTTTCAGGTGACGAGAGCTGCGTTTACGCTGCTGCTCAGATCAAGTCTGGTTCTGCTAAGGAGTACAAGGTTACTGCTTGGTTGCTCGAGAGCGGTATCTACAGCCCAAATCAGTCAGGTGCTACTAAGGACTACCACAAGATCTACAACAACGCTCTTCGTAACATGTCTCACCAGTACTCTAAGACAAACGTTCAGGGTGATGCTTGCACATTCGAGGCTAACGAGACTCGCGACTTCGCATTCGAGCTTCCTATCGTATCTAACAAGTGGAACTATGAGAACATGTCAGTTCTCGTGATCGTTTCTGCTAAGGATGCTAACGGCCGTTGGGAGGTTGCTAACTCAGCAGTATGTAAGATCAACGAGTCTAAGGAGTTTGAGTACGAGTTGTAATCAACACCTTAGTTCTATAACAGAGGCTGTCACTACGTGTGACAGCCTTTTTTTTGCTCACTCACCATTGCGCAGTCCGAGGAAAGAGTTAACTTTGCACTATATAAATATATAGGTATGCTACATCGTTTCTCCTGCGATATCCGAGATATCGAGCTGCCAAGGCAGTTCACCTACCCCTTCCACTACACGCCCCACCCTCTCTCGGTGCGTGCCACAGAGGATGTGCAACGCTACATAGCTGCACACGAGGAGTGGCACGAGGAGCTCAGCGAGGGTAAGATGTTTGGTGTCCTCGTCGTAGAGCAGGAGGGCGAGCTCGGCTTCCTTGCCGCATACTCGGGCAACTTGGCGGGCAGAAACGACCACGACTACTTCGTACCTGCCGTCTACGATATGCTGCGCCCCGACGACTTCTTCAAACTCGAGGAGGCAAATATCTCGGCTATCAACGAGCAGATAAGCCAGCTAGAGTCGAGCGAGGAGCTGCGTGAAGTAAGGTGCAATGTGCAACGTGCACAGGAGAGATACGAACAACGTCTTGAGGCAATAAAGATAGCCCTTGCAAGGGGTAAGGCGGAGCGCAACAGACTACGTGAGGAGGGTAACGTCGACGAGCAGAGTCTAATCCTACAATCGCAGCACGAGAAGGCCGAGGCGACACGTGAGAGGCGAGCACTCAAGATAGAGATGGATAGCCTCACATCACACCTTACCCAGCTACAAGCCACTATCGAGGAGCTTAAGCTCGAGAGGCAACGTCGCTCAGCAAAGCTTCAGATGAGGCTCTTCGAGCAGTTCCGCATGCTCAACATAGAGCTTAAGGAGCGTGACCTATGCTCGATATTTGCACCCACAGCTCAGCAGATACCACCTGCGGGTGCTGGCGAGTGTGCAGCACCAAAGTTGCTCCAATATGCATTCAAGCATGGCATGCGCCCAATATGCATGGCCGAGTTCTGGTGGGGTAACTCCCCCCGTGGCGAGGTGCGCCAGCATGGCTCGTTCTACCCCGCCTGCAACGGCAAGTGCAAGCCTATATTGGAGCACATGCTCCAGGGCCTCGACGTAGAGCCCAACCCGCTCATGGAGATTGCACCACCCGAGCCAAAGATATTGTGGGAGGATGAGTCGATAGTTGTGATCGACAAACCAAGTGGCATGCTCTCGGTGCGTGGTAAGTCGGGCGTACGCTCAGCCGAAGAGTGGGCCGTGGAGCGCTACGCAGGTGCTATGATCGTACACCGCCTCGACCAGTCGACATCGGGAATACTCTTAATAGCCAAGAACAAAGAGGCGCACGAGGCACTGCAGAAACAGTTTATATCTCGCACCGTGACTAAGAGTTATGTGGCACTTGTCGAGGGCATTGTCAGCGAGCCCCAGGGCGAGATACGCCTACCCCTGAAACTCGACTACGACAACCGTCCTCGCCAGATGGTGGCCTCGGATGGTCGTGCGGCACACACAATATTCAAGGTCGAGGGCTATGCAGAGGGTCGCACACGCATACGCTTCTACCCCATCACGGGCCGCACTCACCAGCTGCGTGTACACGCTGCACACTCTGAGGGCCTGGGCACTCCAATCGTAGGAGATGACATATATGGCAAGAGCGCCGAGCGACTAATGCTTCACGCCGAGACGATAGAGTTCACCCACCCCACAACGGGCAGGCGCATAAAACTCGAGAGCAAGGCCGAGTTCTAAACAACAGAGGCTGCCATCCCACGGATGACAGCCTCTATTATATAATATAGGTATAGGTGCTACGCCTTGATGAATGCACCCTTCTCAACCTTCTCACGTGCATAGTCGAGCGTGATTCTAAACTCACCCTCGCCCTGTGGCAGGTCGAACATTACATCCATCATGATTGCCTCGCAGATAGAGCGCAAGCCTCGAGCACCAAGCTTATACTCCAACGCCTTGTCAACGATATAGTCAAGAACATCGTCGTCGAACTTGAGCTCGATATTATCCAGACGCATCAAGCACTCGTACTGGCGTATGATAGAGTTCTTAGGCTCTGTGAGGATTGAGCGCAACGCCTCACGGCTAAGTGGCTCCATGAACGTGAGCACCGGAAGACGACCAATAAGCTCGGGGATAAGTCCGAAGCTGCGCAAGTCCTGAGGCAGAATATAAGACATGATACTCTTCTCGTCGATACGCTGCTTGATTGACGAGCCGTAGCCTATGGCATTGGTATTCAGACGCTGTGCGATCTTCTTCTCAATGCCATCGAACGCACCACCGCAGATAAAGAGGATATTGGCAGTGTTAACCTGGATATACTTCTGGTCGGGGTGCTTACGACCACCCTGGGGTGGCACGTTGACAACCGAGCCCTCGAGAATCTTGAGCAGAGCCTGCTGCACACCCTCGCCCGAGACATCACGAGTGATTGAAGGGTTGTCGCCCTTGCGTGCAATCTTATCTACCTCGTCGATGAAGATGATACCTCGCTCGGCAGCCTCGACGTCGTAGTCGGCAGCCTGTAACAGGCGTGACAATATGCTCTCAACATCCTCACCCACGTAGCCCGCCTCGGTGAGTGCCGTAGCGTCGACAATAGTAAATGGGACATTCAGCAGACGTGCTATGGTGCGTGCCAACAGGGTCTTACCCGTACCCGTAGGACCTACAAGCACGATATTCGACTTATCGAGCTCCACATCCTCGGCCTTGCCCTTATTAAGGAGTCGCTTATAGTGGTTATACACCGCCACTGACATGTAGCGCTTAGCTGCATCCTGGCCAATGACATACTGATCCAAGAAGCTCTTGATATCTGCTGGGCGCATGACATCATCCTTGCTAAGAGGCTTAAACTTACTCTTGCACTTAGAGGCCTTAGACTTATTTGCAGCAACAAGCTCATGCTCTACGAGCAACTCGTAGCCATGCTCTATACAGCTGCTGCATATCATCGAGCCATCAGCGCCGTTGAACATTAGTGGTGCCTGCTCTGCAGGAGTACCACAAAACGAGCATACTCCACCCTTGTGCTCTCCACCCTTACGTGATTTCTGTGTCATCTAACTCAATGGTTTACTTACGCTTTGAAAGTACATTATCAATGAGGCCATACTCCTGAGCCTCGGCAGCTGTGAGCCAGTAGTCACGGTCAGCATCGGCAGCAATCTTCTCGACGCACACGCCCGAGTGGTGCGACAAGATATCGTAGAGCTCACGCTTAGTCTTAGCAATCTCGCGCGCCGTAATCTCGATATCCGAAGCCTGACCCTGAACACCGCCGAGTGGCTGGTGGATCATAACTCGTGAGTGTGGCAATGCCGAACGCTTGCCCTGGGCACCTGCTGTAAGAAGCACTGCACCCATCGACGCAGCCATGCCTGTACAGATTGTAGCCACGTCGCACGAGATGAGCTGCATGGTGTCGTAGATACCCAAACCTGCTGATACAGAGCCGCCTGGCGAGTTAATATAGAGCTGAACATCCTTATCTGCGTCGACAGACTCAAGGAACAAAAGTTGGGCCTGGATGATATTTGCTGCATCGTCGTAGATAGGTGCACCGAGGAAGATGATGCGGTCCATCATAAGACGTGAGAATACATCCATAGCTGCAACATTGAGCTTGCGCTCCTCGATAATCGTTGGCGACACGTAGCCCGACTGAGCACGGAAGTCGTGCAAGGTCATAGAGTTAATGCCGCAGTGAAGACGTGCAAATTTATCAAATTCTTTCATCATCAAATAGTTGTTATACTCTGTAATGAAAACTCTAAAAAAGACGAATCCCGAGCTCTGGGCACAGGATTCGTCGACAATATGCTAAAATGCTTAAAAGCTATAGTAAGGGGCTAGACTATGCAAGCTCCTGTGCAAGCTTAGCGAAGTCGTCAGCAGAGATAGCCTTCTCTGTAACCTTCACCTTGCCACGAACATACTCTACAACCTTCTCCTCGAAGAGCTTCTCGTAGATCTTCTGCAACTGCTCCTTGTTGTCCATGATCTGCTTAGCGAAGTTCTCGAGCATATCAGCTGGTGCCGATGGCATACCGTACTGAGCAAACTGCATCTGAGCGAATGACATAGCCTCAGCCTTAGCCTCCTCAGGAGATACTGAGAGGTTAGCCTCAGTTACGATGTGCTTCTGCAAGTAGTTCCAAGTGAACATCTTGATGAATGCCTCGAAATCCTTCTCGATCTCCTCACGTGAGAACTTGCCCTCGTTGATAACATACAACCAACGCTTCAAGAACTCCTCAGGCATCTGCAAGTTAGCCTTCTCAACGATAAAGTTGCGAACAACGTTAACGAACATGAAGTCAGTCTCGCGCTTAAGCTCACGCTCAATCTCCTCAGCGAAGAACTTGTCGAGCTCCTCCTCAGAAGTTACGTTGCCTGCAGGGAATGCCATCTTGAAGAACTCCTCGTTGAGCTCTGGATCAGCAAAACGACGAATCTTAGTGATCTCCAACTCGAACTCAGGGTTGATACCCTCCAACTCAGCCTCCTTAACAGAGAGGATAGCAGCACGCTGCTCAGGCTTCTTGTAGAGCTCGTTGATGTTTACCTTAGTCTTGTAACCAACCTTCTTGTTCTTCCACTCCTTACGCTCCTCCTCAGTCATAGAGATAAGACCTACGTAAGCCTCCTCGATGCGGATATCGCCGTTGTCAAGAGTTACGTTCAACGCCTCGTCGTTAGCAACCTTGTCAACCTCTACCAAGCGGCCGTAACGACGCAAGTAGTTAGTGCGGTACTCAGACTGCATCTTCTTGTCAACCTTGATCTTGCTGTAAACGAGCTTATCCTTCTCAGTGAGGTTAAGATCGATCTTTGGAGCCTCGCCGAACTCGAATACGAACTCGAACTCAGTGTTGTTCTCGAAGTCGAACGCACCCTGCTCCTCTGATGGGATGATATCGCCTACGTAGTCGATATTCTCCTTCTTCAAGTACTCAAAAGCTGAGTTTGAAGCGAGGTGGTATGACTGCTCAGCAACCACGTGCTTGCCATACATCTTCTTAATGATACCCATAGGCACCATACCTGGGCGGAAGCCTGGAACGTTAGCCTTACGCTTGTAGTCACGCAACTGGTTCTCTACAGCCTGGCCGTAGTCTGCCTCGTTAACGACGATCTTCAAAATTGAAACGCCGCCATCACGCTGTTCTCTTGTAATATTCATAATCAGTATTTTATTTATTGTTACTTTCTAATTTCAAGGCTAAGCCACACACATAAAGTATGTAGACATATAGTCGTGCAAAGGTATAAAAAAAATCATAATACGCAAAATTTTTGTCGCTTACACCACCCATTACCCAGCATTTAACCATATTAGTCCACTGCCCGAGGCAAGATAGTGGTGTAATTTTGAGTAAAAACGGCGCTAAAATTTCGGTTATTGTCTAAATCTGGTTATCTTTGCACTGAAGATGATACTCGATATTGCACGACATAAATTCTACGAGGGAGCTCTCTACCTCTTCGTTGTGGCCATGCTCTCGGTCGTCATAGCCTTCGTAGGCATTGATGACAACATTGCCAACGCCACCATTGCAGCTGCACCACTACAGCCAGCAATGCGCGACTTTATGCTCATGCATCCCGTATGGTCGGCAATAATTGCGGCAACGATAATCATGATCACGTCGCTGCGCATGACTCGCACAACAATCATCCACTCGTTATTCTCCGTAGGCTCACTTGCCACCATGTCGCTTAGCGCCGTGGTGATGATGGGCGTGGGCATGCACGGAAATATACTCTCGACACTCATGGTGGGCTTCCTGCTCTCCGAGGCTATATATCGAGCTGGCTACTGTGTACATCCCGAGCCTACGCTCCACTATATGTTTACGGCATGCATGGCACTGGGAGCAATGCCCCTGTTCGACTGCTCGATGCTCGCACCAGCCATCGTAGCGCCACTCCTGCTGCTACTCTCGAGCAAGAAACCTCGTGAGATTATCGTGGGATATATAGGTCTACTCGTCCCAATATTTGCATACAGCTACATAGAGTGGTGCCTGGGACACCCCATGCTCGATAGCGTGAAGCAACTCTGGGTCGGCATGCTCACACCCTCAGCACTTGCCGATGTCGATTACTTGAGCATACCTCGTCTTGTTATGCTCGGCGCTGTAATGTTTGTGCAGATATGCACATCGCTTATATACTTCAACGACCGACTCTCAATCTCGCTCACCGCGCGACAGATATGGCGACAGCTGCAGATACTCGTGCTTCTGCTTACAACATGCTTCGTGCTGCTACCATCAACAACACCTGCATCGTTCATGTCTATCGGCCTATGTATATCTCTCATGGCCCCACTCCTACTCTTCAAGATCGAGGGTGCAGGCTCAATGATAGCCTTCTATACTCTTCTGGGTATAGCCTTGTGGGCAATTTAGACCAAAGTGCACAACCCTTTCCACATCTACTTGGTCAAAACCCAATGTGCAATTTAGACCAAAATGGACTGTCATAAATATGCAATACATATGTGCATATAGTGCGTTATATGCAGCTAAAGCGAAATTTTATATTAAATATTTTGTTTTTTAGAAATTAGTTCGTATCTTTGTAGTGCAAACAAGAACAATGAGCACACACATCTCGAATAATTCTCATGGACACACCAATTAGCTCATTGTTCTAAATATTCTCATTAACCTAACATACAGTGAAGGAGACCATCTGTGAAGACGTCTCCTTCTTTCTTTTTATCTATACCTATATTATATATATATTAAGTCCAAATACGTAGGTTTTTTCTACACTCACCTCAGGCATATATCGTGCATAAAGCTGAGATTTTACCTCACGCTTTCGATATTTACTGTACACTGCACCACTATTCCTATGATCACGCAAGCGATCATCTTTCTCTCTTTTCATCTAATCTCTCTAAATTCCCTAAACTACCTATACAGCCCATATCGCCACCCCTTCAAGAGAAGCTCTTCGGTCTCTTGATTTTTCTATTTTCTGAGAGGTTATGCTCCGCCGAAATGAAGAATGGCAATTGGGATAGTACTCATCGTACAGCCCAATTGCCATTCAAATAAGGTGCAGCAGAAACCTGCGAAAATAAAAACCAATCAAATCTCCTGCCGAAGGCAGGGTTGGCCAAAGGACAACAACAAGCCTCCCTTATCAGCGTTGCGATTAAGGCGAGGGCAGAGCACGCTCGGGTGCTTTGCCGAGCCGTAGCAACGAAAAGAAGCGCAGCGCACTTAAAGGGAGGTTTGGTGGGATTGTAAATATAACCGGCCCTAGCCGGCTCTTCAAGTCGAATACCGGGTTCGGCGTTTGTGCATAAGCAAAAAAAAAAGCCGAACCCTAAAGGATTCGGCTTGAAGAGGCGGCTACCTACTCTCCCACCTAAATAGGCAGTACCATCGGCGTTAGTGAGCTTAACTTCTCTGTTCGGAATGGGAAGAGGTGGAACCTCACTGCTATAACCA